>CALROO020000017.1:0-77063 GCA_943369795.1 Rhizobium sp. Q54
GAAAAGGGGGGCGGGGGCAAGGAGAGAGGGTGGGACGGGAAAAAACAGAGTCTGGATCGTCTGGATCGTCTGGAATTTCGCGTTAGGCGGGAATTCCATGTTCATGTTGTGTTCTAGCCGATGCGGGGCCGGAAATCAAGGTTGGGCCATGCTTCAGAGCGGGCAGTCGCGAGCCGTTTCAGAAGCTGCGGCGTGCGCTCAGATAGGCGCTCAGCGTACCCTGGCCGGACGAGCGTTCCTCATAGACCGGGCTGAAGCGATCGCGCGGGCCGCCGAACAGGGTGAAGCGGCTCTCGTTGCCACTGGCCAGATTGACGCCCGCGCTCAGACTCAGTTTCGAATCCGGACGCCAGCTGATGTTGCCGTTGAGGCTGGGGTCGGTGGAGAAGCTGGACACGGTGCTGGGGGCGAACGACCGAGTGTCCTGACCGCTGGAGGCGCTGACGCTCCAGCTGATCTTCTGTCTGACGAGGTTCTGGCTCAGGCCGAGGCTCCAGCTGGTCGGCTGTTCGCCCGAGAGACGGCGTTCCAGCAAGGTGACCGGGTCTTCGGTCTCCGACTTGCGGAGCTGCAGCAAGGCCGAGACAACGCCCCCGGTCATGCCGTATTTGTCCAGCGGCAGACGTCCGGTGACGCGGGCGGTGTCGCGGCGCGCCGTGCCGATGTTGCGTGTCACGTTGAAGGCCCTCGGCTGGGTGTCGCCGGGCGGGGTCTCGATCACCACGACCTGGCCCAGAGCGTCGTCGATCTCCTCCTGGGTCAGTTCCGCGACGAACGAGCCCTGGCGGTCGAACACCCGCTCGTAGCGCAGGGAGCCGATCCAGAGCTGGGCCGGACGGATGTCGGGATTGCCGCGCCCGAAGATGCCGGTCGAGAAGGCGGCCGAGGCCCGGAAGGCGCCGAAAGACAGCTGTTCGACGTTGCGCTCCAGCCGGAAGGCCAGGGAATGATTGGGTCGCGGCGTCCACGAGACGTTGAGATGGGGCTTCAGGAAGCTGAGATCGGTCTCGGCGTCGCCGCCCGACCCCGTGGCGGTGATGCGCGATCGCTCGTAACGCAAGGCACCCGTGATGCTGAGATTTTCGCGGGGTGCCCAGACGCCGGAGACGAAGCTCTCGCTGCGCAGTTCCTCGACCCGGGTGTCGTCGCCCGGCAAGAGTAGGGCCGAATCGTTGAAGCGAAACGCCGTGGCGCTTTCGACGAAATTGAAGGCCACCTCGCTGCCGGTCTCGAAATCGATCCCGCCCCAGGGCGTGGTCAGGGAGGCGAATTTGACCGAGCCAGAACCGATGCTTTCGCCGCTGGTCTCGTCGTTGATCGACTGGGAGGTAAAGTCGGGCGTGTCATATTCGCCCAGACTGTCGGTCCAGATCAGCTGGTGCGACCCCAGGAGCTCCAGCGTCATGCCGCGCGGCAGGTTACGGGTCCAGCGGGCCCCAACCTCGCCCTTGGACTGGTCGTAGTCGCTGAGATTTCGCTCCTGGCCGGTCGGGAAGAGCAGGAGTTCGGTACCCTCGTAGCCGCTGTAATTGTACTCGAACAAGCCGTTCAGGCGGATGCGACCACCGGCCAAGGGCCCTTCGTAGACACTGGTGGCCTCGGCCCCGCTGTAGTCAAAGACGCCGTCGCTGCGGCCCAGAAGCAGCAGGCGGCCGTCGGGCGCGCGGCGTTCGCGCAGACCGTCATCGTCGCCGGAGCCGCCGAAGGCGCTGAACGCGCCCTCGATCGACCGGCCATTGGCCTGACGCTGGGCCTGGACGTTGAAATTGGGGCTGAGCCGGCCGTTGGTGTTGGCCTGAAGCGTGCCGCCGACCGATCCGGTGATCCCACCATCCGGGGTTCGGATGACATTGGCGACGACCGCCTTGCCTGCCATGTCGATGCCGCCCGCGCCCGCGCGCACGATGTCGATCCGAAGAACCTGGGAGGCGGGGATACGCGACAGGATCGATTGAAGCGAATCGCTGCGGACCGGCGGTCGCTCGCCGTCGATCAGGATGTTCCCGACCGTACCGGCGAAGCCGCGACCGGATATGCCGCCGTCGAACTGGAAGCCCGGAATGCGACCGATCATGTCGAGCGCGGTGATCGACCGGAATTCGGTGAAGAAACTGGCCGGGTAGGGGGTGATGTTGGGGTCGGCGACGGCGGTGGCAGCGGGGCCTGAGACGGGCGCGGCCGTCTGGGCCAGGGCCGGAGCGGCGGATGTCAGTATTGCCGCGACGCCGACCATCGACGCCAGAGCGCCACCCTGTCCCAAGATCATGCCGTCCCCCGAACGTCGTTAGAAAACCGACGGTTGAGGCGAAATGTGTCGGATCGGCGGCTCGAACACGGCGTTTTCGCAACGCTTGAGCCCGGCGGTCGCATGGCCTAACCCTCCGCGACAAATCTGTCGCAACGATCGAGGCCACCCATGACGCTCGCACTTCTGTTTCCCGGCCAGGGCAGCCAGGCGGTCGGCATGGGCGCGGCCCTGGCGGACGCGTTCGCCTCGGCCCGCGATGTGTTCGCCGAAGTCGATCAGGCGCTGGGGCAGAACCTGTCCGGGTTGATGCGCGAGGGGCCCGAGGATCAGCTGACCCTGACCGAGAATGCCCAACCCGCCCTGATGGCCGTATCGATGGCGGCGATGCGGGTGCTGAAGGTCGAGTTCGGGTTCGATGTGTCGTCGGCCGGCTTCGTCGCGGGCCATTCCCTGGGCGAATATTCGGCCCTGTGCGCTGCGGGGGCGATCAGCCTGTCCGACACGGCAAGGCTGCTCAAGCTGCGCGGTCAGGCGATGCAGCGTGCGGTGCCGGTGGGCAAGGGGGCGATGGCGTCGCTGATCGGACCCAAAACCGACCTGGCCCTGGCCGAGGCGGCGGCGAAGGCGGGCTCGGAGGTCGGCGTCTGCGTCGTGGCCAACGACAACAATGCGGGCAACATCGTCATCTCGGGCGAGAAGGCGGCGGTGGATCGTGCGATCGAGAAGGCCAAGGAACTGGGCGCGCGGGCGATCCCGCTGAACGTTTCGGCCCCGTTCCACTGTCCGCTGATGCAGGCGGCGGCGGACGAGATGGCCACGGCCCTGGCGGTCGCGACGATCGTGGCCCCGGGGGTGCCGGTGGTGGCCAATGTCACGGCGCGGGCCGAGCGGGATCCGGAGGTTCTGCGGCGGCTGCTGGTCGAACAGGTCACGGGCCGGGTGCGCTGGCGCGAGAGCATGGAATGGATGGCTGGTGATGGCGGCGTAACGCGGTTCGCGGAGATCGGCTCGGGCAAGGTCCTGACCGGCATGGCCAAACGGATCGCACCGGACGCCGAGAGCGTGGCTTTGAACACGCCGGAAGAGCTTGAGGCCTTCGCTCGAACGATGGCATAACCCAACGCGAGATTGTCGCTCGCGCAATGCAGACGCTGTCCGGGCAGCAGACAATCGACAGGAGAGTTTGATCTATGGTCGATTTGTTCAAGGATCCCCGTCTGGATGACTATTTTGTCGAGCGTAACTGGCGCGATATCGTTGCTGCGCCGAGAGAGAACAATCTTATCCTGCAGGATTTCCTTTCCGAAAAAGTAAGCGTTGTCCATGGCTTGAATATATCGGCTCTTGACTTTGATTTTCTTGAAACCGTTAAGTTTCCGCAGACCTGGGGCATGAAAAAGTTCCAGTTCAGGACCCTACTGAAAGCAGAGCCTACAGACCCGATTTACAGGTCCGTTTTGAGCGAGACGTTCCTGGGCGACGTCGGCAGGTTCACCAAATTCGTGGAACAACTTCAGATTATCGACGGCATTGCCAACGGCGTCGTCGACCGCGTCTTGGGCCATCTCAATCTCAGCGACATTGTTTTGGTCGCGCGGTTTTCTGAAACCCGGATGGAAAATCTTCATAACGATCTGGACGCTGGGTCGGACGATCACGAAGCCTTCAGATTTTATATCAATCTCGACGCCTATCCGCGAATCTGGGCGACCAGCTATCAGATGTCGACGCTGCTTCAGAGAGGCGGCCAACGTCTGCTCCAGTATGTGGACGGCGATGCCCCCAGCGAGCTGATCCTCAAGCGTGCCATCACCAGCGCCTATGGTGGATGGCATCATCGGGCCACAGAACGATTGTCGCCGCGTCACCAGATCTATTTCGACCCCGGCGACGTCTGGGTCGTCGACGGGCGCTCAGTCAGCCATCAGGTGATGTCGGGATACAGGGTGCTGTCGGTTTATGTGAAGATTCCGCACAGCAGCAATCCCGAACTCGGCCCAACCTTCGCGCAGAAGGTGCGAAAGGCCTATGCCGAGGCCATGAAGGTGCCGATCGGATCGGAAACCGCGGTCGTCAACTATTATACACCCAGTGAAATCGGGTCGGCCGCCAGCCTCAAGGACGACTGGGCCCACGTCTTCGGCGACACCCGCACCGGAAGGCTGCGCCGCTTCGACGACAAAGGCCTGGCGACCGCAGCCTGACGACCGATCGAGTCAAGCGTCGATCATTTCAGGCTGAATCGCCAGCTTCTTGGTCGTTCGGTCGTAGGGTGGCGTGTAACGGGCCAGAAAGTCCCTGAACAGATCGGCATAGGCGTCATCGCGGTAGAAGATATAATTGAAACCGTCCTTACCGATCTTACGAAGCTCGCGCACGCGGTCCGGGCTCATAATCATCGAATGGTTTGTGATCAGCTGATCCATGGAGTAGCGCCAGCCGAGCGATTCCATAAAATCAATGATGTCGTTGGTTGCCGGAAACCGGTGATCCAGTTCGATCAGCACCGTCTTCAGCGCGGGGTCTGCCAAGGTCTTCTTTGCCCCAGCAACGACCTTGTTCTCCCAGCCGTCCACGTCGATCTTGATATGCTGCGGCAGGTCCATGGCACCGGAAGACACCAGATCGTCGATCGCGACGGCAATCGACCCCTGGCGCACGCGCTGTTGGCGATCAATGGTGACGTCGCTCCATTTCATGTCTCCAAGCCAAGAGCTTTCGGCGAAATCGTGATGCGAGTGCCCCACGGTAAACCCACCAAGAAGCAACTTGTCGACCTCGAACCGATCGCTCGCGGCTGCGCAATAGGCAATAACCCGGTCATTCAGTTCGTTCAGATAGATATTCTTGTTGAGTTCGGCATAGTTCAGCGACTCGGGTTCGATCGCCACAACGCGGCATCCGGTCATCACCGCAGCGTAGGTTGTGTACATGCCGACGTTGGCACCGATGTCCAGCATCAGGTCGTCTTTACCGAACGTTTCCAGATAGGGGATGGTCGTCGGCTCTTTTGCGAAAAGCGTCTTGGCTCGCCCGAGAAGTTGCGGCGACCCGTCGCCAGCGGAATACCGAATGGTTTTTCCATCGACCTCCAGTTCGTAGCAGGGGAGGATTGCGAGATCGCGCCGGTAGGTTCTGCGCACGAGGCTCGAGAGGTGTCGCGGCGTCGTTTCCAGGTTGCAGACGATTGTCATGATTAGCACTTCCGGGCTGGAGCAAATCGCTTCGCATCCGACATACGAGTGCGTAAACCGACCGGTCAAGAGACGATGGCACTCGGCCTCGACAGTGTTCGTGGAGATGCTTTAGCCACCCGCGTCGGCCGCGAGGGCCCGGCGAATGTCGCCGCCGACGTCGATCGACTGGTTGAAGCGCTGGAGCATGACGGTGACCGCCGTGCCGGCCGTCGGGTCGAGCCAGGCCTGGGTGCCGGCCGCGCCGCTCCAGCCGAACTCGCCGGTCGTGCGGTTGACGTAGCCGCCGAAGCCGTAGCCCTGGCCGTCCTCCTCGGGCACCGCTGCGGGTAGGATGTCGGTGCGGATCAGCTTCGCGGTTTCCGGGCGCATGACCCGAACCCGACCCGCGCGGCCTCCGTCCAGGATCGTCGTCAGAAAGGCGAGATAGTCGCGGGTCGATGAGATCAGCCCCGCGCCACCCGCGAACAGAGTGACCGGTTTGGCATAGTCGCTGTTGCGGGGATCGTCGCGGGCGATGCGACCGCCGTCCGCATAGTCGTACAGGGCCGAGAAGCGCGCGCTGTCGCCGGGGCGCAGATGCCAGATGGTGTCGTCCATGCCGATGGGATCGAACAGACGGCGCTGGACGAAGTCGGGGAAGGCCATGCCCGACGCGCGCTGGATCACCAGCCCCAGGACGTCCAGACTTAGCGAGTAGTTGTAGGCGGTTCCAGGATCGGCCAGCAGAGGGATCTCGCCTAGCCGCCGCGCCATCTCGTCCAGATCACGGACCTGGGGGCCGTCCAGCGGATCGGTGCTGAGATTGAAGCCGGTGACGGGGAAGATGCCCGCGCGGCGATAGGCGGCGGCGATCGGCAGGTCGCCGTAGAAATGATAGATGAAGCCCGCCGTATGGGTCAGCAGATGGCGCACCGTCATGACGGTCGTCGGGGCCCGGGCGTCCAGATTGCGCATCGGGGTGACGGCGACCTGGACCCTGGCGAGTTCGGGCACGAAATCGGCGACCGGCGTGTCCAGCGTCAGCCGGCCGTCCTCGATCAGCAGGGCGGCGGCGGCTCCGGTAATCGGCTTGGTCATCGAATAGATGCGGAACAGGCTGTCGCGATCGACCGTGCGGGCAGCGGGGTCGTGGTCGAGGCGACCGGCCTGGAGATAGGCGATCATCCCGTCTGACTGGCGCAGGCCGACGGTGGCCCCCGGCACCTTGCCCGCCGCGATCCAGCCGTCGAGTACGGCCTGTGTCGCCGGGTAGCGCCGCGCGGCCTCGCGACCATCGACCATCAGCAGACGCGTCGGCGCGCAACCGGCGACGGTGAGGCATGCACCGGTCAGGATGAGACCGCGACGTGTGGGGCGGGTCAGGGTCTGAGTTGGGGTCATGAAGCCTCCTGCGCGATGGCTCACGGTGGTCGAGAAAACTGGCGATGTCGAGCGGGGGAGGGTAGGACGCTGGATCAACATTCTGCACGAAACCGGAGACCCTCATGTTCGACCTGACAGGCAAGACCGCGCTGGTGACCGGTGCGACCGGCGGGATCGGCGGGGCGATCGCGCGGGCGCTGCATGCGCAGGGTGCTTCTGTCGTGCTGTCGGGAACGCGTGAGGCGGTGTTGCAGGAACTGGCGACCGAGTTGGGCGAGCGGGCTTTCGTGGCGGCGGCGAATCTGTCGGATGCGGAGAGCGTGGACGGGCTGGTCGGGCGGGCGGAAGAGGCCGCCGGGGCCGGTCTGGATATCTTGGTGGCCAATGCCGGGATCACCAAGGACGGTCTGCTGATGCGGATGAAGGACGAGGATTTCGAGAGCGTCCTGAAGGTCAATCTGGAGGGCTATTTTCGCCTGACCCGCGCAGCCATGAAGGGGATGATGAAGCGCCGGACCGGGCGGATCATCGGCATCACCTCGGTCGTCGGTGTGACCGGCAATCCGGGCCAGACCAACTATGCGGCGTCCAAGGCGGGGATGATCGGCTTTTCCAAATCCCTGGCCCAAGAGGTCGGGTCGCGCGGGATCACGGTGAACTGCATCGCGCCGGGCTTCATCGCCTCGCCCATGACCGATGTCCTGAACGACCAGCAGCGCGACGGCATCCTGGGGCGAATCCCGGCCGGGCGGCTGGGGACCGGGGATGAGATCGCGGCGGCGGCCGTCTATCTGTCGTCGGACGAGGCCGCCTATGTCACGGGCCAGACCCTGCATGTGAATGGCGGCATGGCCATGGTCTGAGCCGGTCGATAGACTGGGCTGACGAGGAGTATCCCATGGCCGATTTCGAACACGTCCATCAGACCCCGCCGCCCGGGGCCGCCGCCGACTGGACCATCAGCCAGAACTGGCGGGCCTATACCGAGGTCGAGCACGACACCTGGGATACCCTGTATGCGCGGCAGATGCAGATCCTGCCGGGGCGGGCGTCGGATGCCTTCATGAAGGGGCTTGAGGCGCTGCGGCTGGACACTGGCGGCATTCCCGACTTCGCCCTGATGAACGCCAAGCTGATGGCCCTGACGGGATGGACGGTGGTGTGCGTGCCGGGGCTGGTGCCGGACGACGTCTTCTTCGATCACCTGGCCAATCGGCGGTTCCCGTCAGGACAGTTCATCCGGAAACCTGATCAGCTGGACTATTTGCAGGAACCGGACATCTTCCACGACGTGTTCGGCCATGTGCCGATGCTGACCGACCCCGATTTCGCCGACTATATGCAGGCCTATGGCAAGGGCGGTCAGAGGGCGCAGAGCCTGGGCATGCTGAAGAATTTGGCGCGGCTGTACTGGTACACCGTCGAATTCGGGCTGATGGATCAGGGTGACGGATTGCGCATCTATGGGGCCGGGATCGTGTCGTCGGCGACCGAGAGCGTGTTCGCGGTCGAGGATCCGTCGCCCAACCGGATCGCCTTCGATCTGGAGCGGATCATGCGGACCGACTACCGGATCGACGACTTCCAGCAGGTCTATTTCGTGATCCCGTCGATCGAGGCGCTGAACGACGCCACGCTGGAGGATTTCGGGCCCATCTATGAGCGGCTGAAGGGGGCCGACGACATCGCGATCGAGGCGGTGCTGCCTTATGACCGGGTGGTGACGCGGGGCACCCAGGCCTATGCGGCGCGCGGCGGGAGGTTCGCGGCATGAAACGGATCGTTGCAATCATGGCGGTGGCGGGCATGGCCTTGGGCAGCGCCGCCTGTACCGACAGCAAGCGGGCCAGCCGGGCCGCGACCTGGGGCGACCGGCCGGCGGACATCACCTGCTGGACCTATGGCACCGAGAACTTTCGCGGCCGTTCGACCGGCAAGGTCGAGTACGACGAGGGCGGACGGATCTCGTTCGTGGACGCCTCGAACGATCGCTATACGACCGTCGAGGGGGATTGCCGGGTGGTCTATATGAGCGAGGACGGGGCGGAAGCGCCGCCTGCGCCTGTCGCTCCGGTCGCGCCTCCAGCCCCGGTGGCGCCCGTCGGCTAGGCCATGAAGCCCAGGTCGCGAGTGGGGAAGTTGCGAAGGTTCGGGAAGATGGCATTCAGCCCGCCGTCGTCCACCCCCAGCCACTTGCCCATCGTCCCCGCATATTGATCGACCGAGGTGGTCGGCACCAGCGAGCCGCCGGCCATGTCCGGATTGCGGAAGGTGCCCAGATCGACGCCCAAGGTCGGATACTGGCCATAGATGTCGCCGCCCCGGACCGAGCCGCCCATGACGAAATGGTGGCCGCCCCAGGCGTGATCGGTGCCGTCGCCGTTGGTGGTGAAGGTTCGCGAGAAGTCCGAGGCCGTGAAGGCCGTCACGTTGCGGCGCATGTCCAGCCCGCCGACATTGCCCATGACGCCGTCGAAATAGCTCATCGCATGGGCGACCCGCGCCAGGTTGGCGGCCTGGCTGGTGTTCTGGAAGTCGTGGCTGTCCCAGCCGCCGATGCTGACGAAAAAGACCTGACGCTTCAGCCCCAGCGAACTGGACACGGCGATCATCCGGGCGACGGTGGCCAGCTGGTTAGCCAGGCCATTGCCCTCGGTCGCGCCGTTGACCGGGTTCACGAACGGGGCCGGGGCCGGGATCGCGGTCGCGGCCGCCGTTCCGAAGAGGCTGTTCAGGCTGGTGGCGGCGGCGACCGAGCGATTGGTGACGGTTGCGTAGTCGGCGGCGAACAGGCTGTCGGACGACTGATCCTGGATCAGGCCGCTGACCCGCGAGGGCGCGACGCGCGAGCCGAACAGGGTGGTGGCCGTGGCTCCGTTGACGACCACGGCAGGCTGGCTGTTGGTCGTCATCTGGTACTGGATGACGTTCTGGCCCGACAGGAAGACGGCATTGCCCGCCGTCGATATGGCGGTGAACAGGGTGTTCGTCCCGTTCATGCCGGTGATCATGTCGCCCAGCCGCCCGCCCCAGCCCACACGAGCGCCTTCGGACGCTCCGGCCTGCCAGGTCGATTGCTGGTCGTTGTGGGAGAACAGGTTGGTCGGATAGGCGACGGTGCGGCCCTGGTACTGCGCCTTGGTGATCGGCATCACCAGGGTTCCGACATTGGCCACCACGCCCAGTCGCCCGGCGTCGAACAGGGTCTTGAGCGGGCCGAGCGACGGATGCAGGCCGAAGGTCCGGACCGAGGCGTTGGTGCCCGCCGGGATCGGCTGGGGCGTGCGCGGGACGATAGGCAGGACGCCGCCCAGATGCTCGGGCGACCCGGCGGTGGCGACGCGGCCCGTGAACGAGGAGGTCGCACCGACCGCGACCGGCGCGGTGCCGGGCGGCATCAGGGCGATGGGCGCGGCCCCGGTGTTGCGGGCCGACTGATATCGGCCCCAGGAGTCGGCGTCGGTGGCCAGCACCGTGTTGTGGCCGTCGTTGCCGCCGAACATGAAGATGCAGACCAGAGCCCGATAATCGGGCGCGCTCTGGCTGGCCGCGGACCCGGCGGCGGCCAGCTGGGCGGCAAAGGGCGCGGCGGCCCCCAGCATGGTCAGGCCTCCGCCCAGGGTCAGAAGGCGGCGGCGATGGATGGGTCCGGTCATGGGGTCGTCCTCACCGCTGAACCAGATAGTCGGGCGAGACCATCGTCAGATAGACGGCCAGCCGCACCCGGTTCAGCCGGGCGGTATTGATCTGGGCCGGGGTCGCCGTGCCGCCGGGAATGGTCACGCTGTTGACGCTGGCGATAATGTCGGCCCTCAGCCGTCCCGACATCTGGCCGTACATCAGAAGCCGGTTGACCCGCTCGGTCAGGGCGGCCGAGTCGTGGGCCAGGGCGATTTCCTGGGCATAGGCAGAGCGCACGTCCGTACCCGTGCCGATACCGTTGCCGATGACGTTCTGCATGGTGTTGGCATAGCCGGCGACGGTCACCTCATCGACGATCTGGAATTCCGGCGCGGTCAGGTTGGCGCTGCCCAGTCGGGTGTTGGGCGGCACATATCCGGGGCGATAGAAGTTGAAGACCGACGGCGAGGTCAGAGGCGACTGGCCCAGCGAGGTATTGGCACTGGTCGAGCCGACCAGATAGTTGCCGCTGACCGAGGTCGCGCCGAAGGCCCGCATCCAGTTGGCCAGCCGGATCATCGGCTCGCGCACCTTGCCGAAGCCGGGATTGCTGGGGCTGGCCCCCTCGCGGGCCTCGGGGTCCAGCAGGATGGCGCGAGTGACTGCCGCCATGTCGCCCCGCACCCCCTGACCATTGTTGGCGAAGACGGCGGCGACGCGACCGACATAGGCCGGGCTGGGGTTCGAGGTCACCAGCCGCTGGATCAGTCGCTTCGCCATGAACGGCCCGACATTGGGGTGGTTGAACAGGACGTCCAGCGCCTGGTTCAGCTCGACCCGGGCATCGGTCGACCCAGCCGGGATCGTGGTACCGAGGAAGGTCTTTGCGCTGGTCGAATGGTAGTTGGCATAGGGGATCATCGACCGCACCGAAGCGTTCGGATCGCGGCTCCGACCAAAGAAGGTATTGTTGGTCGGGGTCGGATGATACCAGCTGAAGCCGGTCAGAACCTTCGCAAGGTTGGAGATGTCGGCGGACGTATAGGTCGGGATGGCCGCGCCGTTAGCGTCGCGCCGCACCGTTCCGTCGGGGTTCAGCTGCTCCACGCCGATGGACATCAACTGCATCACCTCGCGCGCATAGTTCTCGTCCGGGTTCCGGCCGGTGGCGGGGTCTTCCTTCTGGTTGGCGACGTGGGTCAGATAGACCCCCATCATCGGATGCAGCGACACCTGGTCCAGGAGCGTCCGGTAGTTGCCGAAGGCATTGGCCCCCAGCATGTCGTAATAGGCGGCGGCTCCGCGCGGATCGACGTTGGGATCGACCATGGAGATGACGAAGATCTCCGACAGGGCCAGCTTCATCCGCTCGCGCAGCTGAGCCGGGCTGGTGGCGGCATAGAGCCAGAAGCTCTCGTAGAACTGGGTCGAGCTGAGCGTCGCCGTCGGGTTGGTCAGCCGGATCTGGGCCAGCCGGTTATCGACATAGGTCAGGTGCGACGGTGACGCGGTGACGATCTGCTGGTCGATCCAGCCACGATAGCCCAGCGTATTGACCGAGGTGACCTCCGCATCCGTCGGGCCGAAACTGGCCTGGGTCAGGAAGCGGTAGGCGTTCTGTTTCGATGACAGCGGGTCGAGCAGGGGTGTCGTGCCCTGGACGTCGCCACCGCCGCCGAAGATGGCACCGTCGCCGCTGCCGCAGGCGGCGCCGGCCAGCGCCGCCGCCACGGCGAGAACGCGAAACGCTAGACGAAAACTAGCCTTGGACATGGCGTCCCCCAACGCGGCAGACCCCAAGAATGACAGGGTTTGCCGATCCGTCCATAGAGCTTCGTCCCTAACGGCGGGTTAGGGATATTTCGTCGTCGGTACGGGTTTCGCGAACGGTAGAGGCGAGAAGACGATGGTGGGCGATGTTGGGTTCGAACCAACGACCCGCTGATTAAGAGTCAGCTGCTCTACCAACTGAGCTAATCGCCCGACCGATCGTCTTGCTTCGCGACGCTCCCAAGGTTGCATGAACCGTGCCAGTCGTCGAGGGAACGGTGACATACGGTCTCCGACACGGTGATGCAAGCCGGTGCTTCCGGAATGCGACATCCGCGCGCTAAGCTCTCGGCGGAATCAGGCGTGCCGATGCGGGACGCGAGGGGATCATCGCAGATGGCATTCTGGAACCGGCGGCGCTCGATCGAGGCCATCACGTCGTTCGAGGGCGGATCGCGGCTTAAAGCCACCATGAGCTGGCCGCACCTGATCGCCTTGGGCGTCGGGGCCATCGTCGGCACCGGGATCTATACGCTGATCGGCGTCGGGGCGGCCAAGGCCGGGCCGGCGGTGATGCTGGCGTTCCTGGTGGCGGGGCTGGTCTGCGTGTTCGCGGCCCTGGCCTATGCCGAGCTGGCGACCATGATCCCGGCCTCGGGCTCGGCCTATACCTACAGCTATGCGGCGCTGGGCGAGATGCTGGCCTGGGTGATCGGGTGGAGCTTGATCCTGGAGTATTCGCTGGTGGTGTCGGCGGTGGCCGTGGGCTGGGCCGGGTATTTCAACGGCTTTATGGAGAGTATCGGCTGGGCCCTGCCTGCTGCCCTGACCAGCGGGCCGTTCGGAACCGACACGCCCGGGATCGTCAACCTGCCGGCCGTCGGCATCGTCGGCGTCGTCGCGGGCATGCTGATGCTGGGCACCCGCGAGAGCGCCACGGTCAATGCGGTGCTGGTGGTCATCAAGGTGCTGGCCTTGGTGGCCTTCGTGGCGATCGCGGCGCCGCATTTCGATCCGGCGAACCTGCAGCCCTTCATGCCGTTCGGCTTCGGCAAGACCATCGACGCGGCGGGCACCGAGGTCGGGGTCATGGCGGCGGCGGCGATCATCTTCTTCGCCTTCTACGGCTTCGATGCCGTCTCGACGGCGGCGGAGGAAACCAAGAATCCCAAGCGCGACCTGACCATCGGCATCGTCGGCTCGATGGTGGTCTGCATCATCATCTATATGGTCGTGGCGGCGGCGGCGGTCGGCTCCATGCCGTTTGGGCAGTTCGCCGGATCGCCCGAGCCCCTGGCCTTCATCGCCCGGACCCTGGGGTCGGAGACGGCGGCGACGATCATCGCGGGCGCGGCGATCGTGGCCCTGCCGACGGTGCTGCTGGCCTTCATGTATGGGCAGAGCCGGATCTTCTTCGTCATGGCGCGCGACGGCATGCTGCCGCGCGGCCTGGCCAAGGTGTCGGAAAAGCGGGGATCGCCGGTGCTGATGACCGGCCTGACGGCGGTACTGATGGCGGTGGTGGCGGGGCTGTTCAGCCTGGGCGAACTGGCAGCCCTGGCCAATGCCGGGACGCTGGCGGCGTTCGTGGCCGTAGGGGCGTCGCTGATCGTGCTGCGGGTCCAGCAGCCGGAGCGTCAGCGGATGTTCAAGGCTCCGGCGTGGCCGCTGGTAGGGGCCGGGGCGATCCTGGGCTGCATCTATCTGTTCGTCAGCCTGCCGGTCTCGACCCAGGTCAATTTCTTCATCTGGAACGGCGCGGGGCTGGTGATCTATCTGCTGTTCGCGCGCCGCAACACCCGCATCGCCAAGGGCGAGGAAACCGCCGCCTGATGGCCCGCCATGGCCTGTCCGGGGCGGTGGATTTCGGTGTGCTGGAGCGGATGACCGGCGGCGATGACGCCGTGTCCGAAGAAGTGCTGGGGCTGTTCGTCGAACAGGCGGCCATGTGGTCGGCCATGCTGGAGCCTAAGGTCGAAGGCTGGCGCGACGCGGTCCACACCATCCGCGGCGCGGCGCTGGGGATCGGGGCGCACGCTTTGGCCGAGGTCTGCGAGGACGCCGAGGTAGCGGATCAGGCGGTGGCTTCAGTGGTGCTCGACCGGGTGCGGTTTGCGCTGGACCAGGCCCTGGCCGACGTCGCGGCCTGGCGGCATGAACTAATGCTGCGGGGGCTCAGGCGTTAGGATCTCGTCCGGTCGTAGACGCCGAACTCGTGGGCGATGCAGCGGTCGATCAGGGTGCGCCAGACGGGCTCGGCGATGTCGGGCGACAGGTGGTGCGACTGCGCCGCCGCGAGGACCTTGGTGACCACGTCCTCGATCCGGGCGTCGTCGTGGACGGCGTCGCGGTCCGGCTTGATGCGAGCGGCGGCCTCCATATACCGCTGCCGCTCGGCGATCAGGGCGACCAGGGCGCGGTCCAGGGCATCGACGCCCTGACGGACCTCGGCCATCGACTGGCAGTCGGACGGATCGACACGGGTATCGACGGCGACGATAGCGGGCTTGTGCATGGGCGTGGGGTTAGCGGCTGGCATCGCCGCCGCCAACCCCTGCCGGTGTCGCGTCAGCGTTCGTCGCGGGCGTAGCGATCAGCGACGGGGGCATAGCGGTCCCACACCGCCCGATCGGCGAGGGACCGCAGCAGCTTGATGTATTCCGCGTGCGTCCAGGCCAGAGGAGTGGCCGAGTCGGTGCCGTGGCCGGGGCTGTAGGCGCGCGGCGTGGGGTTGCCGACGCCGTCCCAGACCTGTTCGGGCAGCAACAGCCCGTCGTTGGCGAACCGCTCCATGCCCCGGACATAGGTCTGGCGGATGCGGGCGAAGGCGGCATCGTCGGCCCCGGCCTGAACGGCGCGGGCGATCTCGTAGTGACCGCGTTCGCCGGTGAAGATCGGCCAGACCCGGCCGCGCTGGCCCGGCGTCATGCCGCCGACGCCGTAGTTGCCGCCGGTTTCGGTGTTCTCGCCATAGCCGTCGTTGCCGTAGCGCCGCCAGCCGGGCGTGGTGTCGTCGGCCGGGCCGAAGTCGTAGCGGACCCGGTAGCGGTCCTCGCGCGCCTGATCGTCATATTCGGGCAGGGTCGCCAGGATGTGTTCGTCATCTGCGGCGCGGACGCCATAGCGGACCAGTTCCAGGAAGCCGCCGTCGATGATCCGGTCTTCGGGCTGACCGGGCTGGCCATTGTTGTCGCCGAGGGAGCGTTTGTCGTTGGGGTTCTCGTCGGCCGACAGGCGCAGGAAGTAGCGGCTATCGCCGAACTCGCCCGCCGTGGTGAACATCCGGGCCTCGACCTTTGAGGCATAGTCGTCGGCGGCGGCCTGATAACGATCTGCCCCGGCGGCATCACCGGATGCGCGGGCGATCGCGGCGGCGGTGGTCAGGCCGGCGATGACGGCGGCGGTGGTCGATGGGGAATGGCCGGGCTGTTCCTCCCAGCGTTCCTGCTGGGTGAAGGGTGGTGTGACCGTGACGTCGTTCCAGAGCAGGCCGATCTTGCCACCGTCCACCAGAAAGTCGGCGGCGGGTTTGATCATGGTGGGATAGAGAGCGGTCAGTTCGGATTGCGGGAGCCAGCCCATTTCGGCCAGACGCCAGCCCAGCATGATCGGCATGGCGGTCTGGTCCAGCTGGACCCCGACCCATTCCAGGGTGCCGTCGACCTCGGTCTTCTGCAGGAACCAGCCGGTGGCCCCGGTATTGCCGGGCGTCTCGGCATCGACCTGGACCTGGGGCAGGTAGCGGAAGGCGGCCAGCGGGGTCTCTCGGTCGCCCAGCGCCGCCATGGCCATGGCGACCTGATAGAAATCGCGCGGCCAGACGGCCTTGTAGCCGGTCGAGGGTTTGGTCGCGTCCACCGTGTCGCCCCAGGGGTTGGACAGGGACGCGATCAGGGCCCCGGCGTGGGTGCGGTCCTCCTGCACCTTCAGCATCAGGGCCGAGGCATAGGCCAGCTTGCCGCCGTCGGTGGATTGTTGGGCGATGCGGGGGAGTTCGGTCAGGGAGGCGATGTAGTCTTCCCAGCCGATGGCGGAGCCTTCGCCATTGAAGCGTCTTAGCGCTCCGTCGAGATCGACCATGGTCTCACCGGCATAGGCGGCGGCTGCGGCAGGATGCTCGCTAAATCCAATCACGAAGTCGCGGCTGAGCGACTGCCCAGCGGCGATCGTCGGGAGGGCACCGGTTAGCATGATGTTGCCGGGTTCGGTGCCGGTGACTTGATAGGTCTGGTCAAGACGGCCGTCGGCCAGGTCGGTCAGACCGTCGGATGTGCCGACGAACCCGGCGCTTGCCTGTTCGAAGGGCTGGCTTGGCAATAGGGCCAAGGCGACGTCTCCCTCCCGCGCGCTCAGCCCGTACGGCGTGGCCTGACCTCGGTCTCCAACACCGGTGTTGGCCATATGCGGCTCAAGCAGGAGGTATGGGGTGACCGGCTCGGTCAACGCTCGGATCGTTGTGCGGACGATCAGGCTTTGGGAGTCGGGATCGGTGTAGATTCGCTTCTCGATCTCGAAGCGGCCCTGTTTGTCAGTGGTCGTGACCTTGTACGCCGGCGACAGGGGCCGACTCTGGGCGTCGGTGTGCAGATATTCGGTGCGGGCCGTCGTGTCGTCGCCCTCGACGGCGACGCCGGACGAGGTAGTGACCGCGAAACGCATCTGCTTGATCTGGGCCTCGTGGATCAGGCCATACATGGTCTCGGTCAGGACGCCGTCGGCGATCGAGAACCAGACTTTCGACACCTCTCCGGTCGGGCCTCCGGGGCCGTACTGGCCGTTCACATAGGCCTCGTAGGATGCCCCGGCGCCGGTCTTGATCGCGCTGACCCAGGTCGGCGGGTCGCCGGGCGCGCCGGGGGCGGTGGCCTGGACAACCGGGGCAGCGGTGGGAGCAGGGGCCGCGACCTCGGCGGTGGTGGCGCAGGCGGTCAGCGCGAGCGCCGAGGCGGCGGACAGGAGGGCAGCGGTCAGCTTGGTCATGCGGATACTCGGGTCGGGGACAGGAGGAAGGTCAGGGGGACGTCGAGGCGGCTGTTCCAGCTCTTCTCGTTGTGTTCGTCACCGGGGAAGACCAGCGTCTGGAACCGGTCGGGGCCCCAGCCGCGGCTGCGGACCGTGTCGTCGATGCGCGACTGGAAGAAGGCGTAGAACTGATCCAGCGTCTCGTCGCCGCGATCGAAATACAGTCGGTGGGCGGCCGGGTCGGGCAGGCCGTCGGAGATGACGCGGGTCCAGGTCTGGACCACAGTCTCGCGCCATTGGGCCAGGGCGGCTTCGTCGAGCCGTTCGAGGCGCAGGGGCCAGTGGGTGGACAGGCAGGCGGCGGCCCCGAACACCTGCGGGTGTTTCATCATGGCGTAGAGCGAGATCAGGCCGCCCATGCTGGAGCCGGAGATCATCGTGTCGGCGCGCCCGGGCAGGGTTCTGAAGTCGCGGTCGATCGCGGGTTTCAGCTCGTCGACCAGGAACCGCAGATAGCCGTCGGACAGGGGCGCCCCGCCGTACATCGTCAGCAGCGTCTCGCGGATGTCGGCGGGCAGGGCGGTGATCAGGTCGGCGGGGACGTATTCGCGCAGCCGTAGGGGTGTGTTCCAGACGCCGACGACGATGGGGGCGCGGACCTGGCCGTTGGCGATCAGCCGGGTCAGGTGTTCGTCGACGCCCCATTCGCCGAAATTGGCCCTGGCCGGATCGAACAGGTTCTGGCCGTCGTGCATGTAGAGGACGGGGTGGCGGTCGGTGCTCTCGTCGTAACCGGGCGGGAGCCAGACGGTGACGTTGCGCGGGCCAACGTGGGCGGAGACGACGTCGGGCATCTCGATCAGGCGACCGGAGGCGGGCACGGGGGCGGGGGTGGTCTGGGCGAGGGCGGGACCGGTCAGCGGACTGACGCCGAGGGCGGCGAGCAGGGCGCGGCGGTTCATGGTTTCACCTCCCTGACCCTCAGGGAAAAGGCGGCGGCGATGAAGAAGCTGATCCCTCCGACGACCAGCGCCCAAATGGCCTGGGACTGGAACAGGGCGTTCAGCATCAGGCCCAGGAGGGTCGCGGCGACCAGTTGCGGCACCACGATGAAGATGTTGAACACCCCCATATAGACGCCCATCTTGCGCCCCGGCACGGCGCTGGACAGGATGGCGGAGGGCATCGACACGATCGAGGCCCAGGCGATGCCCACCCCGATCATCGGCAGCCACAGCATCTGCGGGTCGCGGATCAGGAAGATGCCGATCAGGCCGAGGCCCCCCATGGCGAGGGCGACCGCATGGGCCCCGCGCTTGCCGATGCGGCGGGCCAGCACCGGCAGGGCGAAGGCGACCAGGGCCGCGACGCCGTTGTAGATGCCGAACAGGACGCCGACCCAGTCCGCCCCCTGATTATAGGCCACCGAGGTTGTGTCGTTGGAGCCGAAGTGGACGGCGGTGACGGCGGCGGTGGTGTAGATCCACATGGCGAACAGGGCGAACCAGCTGAAAAACTGGACCACCGCCAGGCCGCGCATGGTCTCGGGCATGCCGAACATGTCGTCGAGGATTTCGGTCAGGCCATTCGATGCACGGGCGCGGCGGAAGGCTCCGACGGCGAGTTGCAGCCCGCCGAAAGCGGCCACGAACCCGGCCAGGACGTAGAGTTCCTTGCCAACGGCCTTGCGCCAGTCCGTGGTTTCGGTGCCCAGGGACGCGGCCTGATCGCGCAGCAGCCAGACGCCGAGGAAGGCCAGGGCTCCGACGGCCAGCCAGACCAGGCCGCCGGTCATATAGGCCTGGGCGGGGCGCAGGGTGTCGGGCGCGGTGTCGGCCGTCGCGCGATGGGCCTCGAAGGCGTCGATCTGTTCGGGGCTGTATTCCTTCGTCGAGAAGACGGTCCAGAGTACGGCGATCAGCATGGCGGCGGCCCCGACGTAGAAGCTGATCCGCACGCTGTCGGGGACGATCCCTTCCGGCGCGGTCGAGGCGACATTCAGAACGTTGGACAGCAGCCACGGCAGGCAGGAGGCGAACACCGCGCCTGTGCCGATGAAGAAGCTCTGCATCGCATAGCCGGTGGCGCGCTGTTCTTCCGGCAGGTTGTCGCCGACGAAGGCGCGGAACGGCTCCATGGTGACATTAATCGCCGCGTCCATGATCCACAGCGTCGCCGCCGCCATCCAGAGGACGGGGGCGTTGGGCATGAAGACCAAGGCGATGGTCGTGGCGATCGCCCCGAACAAGAAATAGGGCCGGCGTCGGCCCAGAGGGGTCCAGGTCTTGTCGCTGAAATAGCCGATGATCGGCTGGACGATCAGGCCTGTCAGGGGGGCCGCGATCCAGAGGATGGCCAGGCTGTCGACCTCGGCCCCTAGCGTCTGGAAGATGCGGCTGGTGTTTGCGTTCTGCAGGCCGAAGCCGATCTGGATGCCGAAGAAGCCGACGCACATGTTCCAGATGGCGAGGCGGGTGAGGCGGGGGCGGGTGGTGAAGGGGATGGTCGTCATGCTCCCTCTCCCCTTGTGGGAGAGGGCTTGAGCGCCCGAGAGCGATAGCGATCGGCCTGCGCGCGAAAGGGTGAGGGGTGAAGCGATTGACGTTTGGCGCTCGGCCTCAGCGGCAAGAGGTCGAGGACGCTGTTCCCAGCGGTGCCACCCTCACCCTTTCGCGCAAGACCGCTCGCTATCGCTCTCGGGCGCTCAAGCCCCTCGTCGGATCGCATGCGATCCTTCCTCGACCCATCAAGGGAGAGGGAAGCGTTTGCGAGCCTCACCGTCCCCGTCCCAGGGGCACGAAGCGGATCGCCTGCCCGCCGCCCGGTGCCAGACGCAGCGTCAGCGTATCCGCAGCGGTCACCGTCTGTTGCTCGATGACGATGTCGGTGCGGTTGCCCTTCCAGTCGGCGGCGGGGCCGTCGCGGTAGACCTCGGCGCGGTAGCGGACGCCGGGCTCAAGGAAGGTCAGCGGGGCCTCCAGCACGCGCGGGTTCTCGTCTGTGATCGAACCCAGGAACCATTCGCGGGTGCCGCGTTCCTTGCGCACGATGGTGACGAAGTCGCCGACCTCGCCGTTCAGGACGCGGGTCTCGTCCCAGTCGACGGCGACGTCCTTGATGAACTGGAACGGCGCCGGATTGGCCTCGTAGTTTTCCAGCAGGTCCGCCGCCATCTGGATCGGGCTGTAGATCGTCACATAAAGGGCCAGTTGCTTGGCCCAGGTGGTGGCGATGCCGTCGGGTGCCCGCGTCTCCATGCCGAAGATGCCCGGCGTATAGTCCATCGGCCCCGCCAGCAGGCGGGTGAAGATCAGGTTGACCTCGTGCTCCGGCGGATTGCCCGGCTGGCCCCAGGCGCTGAACTCCATGCCGCGCGCGCCCTCGCGACTGATCATGTTCGGGTAGGTGCGGCGCAGGCCCGTGTCCTTCATCGGCTCGTGGGCATTAACGGCGATGCGGTGCCGGGCGGCGGTGGTGACGACGGCCAGTTCGTGGCGGCTGATCGCCTGGCTCTCGTGCCAGGCCAGGGTCGGCTGGCCGTCCGGGCCGGTAACGCGCGCCCCGCCGGCATCGGCGACATAGCCCGTCTTGATGGCCCCGATGCCCAAGCGCTCATACAGGGCGAAGGCGTCGCCGATCTGCTGTTCGTAGTGGTAGGCGTTTCCGCCGGTCTCGTTGTGGCCGATGATCATCACGCCCTTTTCGCGGGCGTAGTCGGTCACGCGCTGAAGGTCGTAGTCGGGATAGGCCTTGGAGAAATCATAGTCCCAGCCGGTGCCGAACCACTGGCCGTCCCAGCCGACGTTCCAGCCCTCGACCAGCACGCCGCCGAAGCCATTGGCGGCGGCGAAATCGATGTGTTTGATAGCGTTCTCGGTCGTCGCGCCGTGTTTGGGGCCGCTGTTCCAGGTCTTCTGGTCCAGGTGCATTTCCCACCAGACGCCGACGTATTTCATCGGCTTGAACCATGAAACATCGCCCAGCTTGTTGGGCTCGTTCAGGTTCAGGATCAGGCTTGATTCGACCAGTTCGCCCGCCGTGTCGGTGATTTGCAGCGTGCGCCAAGGGGTGTTGAACGGGGCTTCGCGTTCGACCGCCGCATTGGTGAAACCGGGCGTCAGGTCGGCGACGAACCGCTGGTTCTCGGCCCGGCGCAGGTTCATGCCGGCATAGTCGATCAGGGCCGCCTCATGGATCGAGACATGCAGGCCGTTGTCGGTGCGCACGGTCATCGGCGTCTGGGCCGTGCCGACCGCCGCGGTCGGGGTGCGGTGGTAGAGGTATTCCTCGCGGTTCCATTCCCAGGCCGGGATCCACCAGGCCTCGCCGGGATCGACGATATTGAACTCGGTCAGTTCGGAGCCGATCTTGAGCGTGGTCAGGGTCTCCTGCTGCGGGAATTCGTAGCGGAAGCCGAGGCCGTCGTCATACAGGCGGAAGACAACGTCGAAGCGGCGCGACGGCTCGGCACGTTCGGTGAAGGTGACGCGCAGTTCGTTGTAGCGATTGCCGATTTCGCGGCGCTCGCCCCATGGCTGTTCCCAAGTTTCGTCGAAGGCCGTCGGGGCGGCGGCGGTCGGGACCAGGCCGCGCTCCAGCTTGGCGGCGTCGGTCAGGATGAAGCCGAGCCGCGAGGGGGCGACGACGGGGCGGCCGAGACGGGTGACGGCATAGGTGGGACGACCGTCGTTGTCTGTGGTGACGTCGACGCTCAGCACGCCCTCGGGCGAGGACACGCGGAAACTGGCGGGAGCCGCCGGGGCCTGGGCGAAGGCGGACGTGCAGAGGGCCACCAGGGCCAGCACCAAAAGGGAAATACGCATCGACGAACGCTCCTTACAGCTTCGAGGCCGGGCCTCTTGCCAAGCTTGCGCGAACCGGCGCAGATGGCGAGATGACGTGTTTTGCAGCAAAATTTTCAATGGCGACCCGGTGACCAAGCGCGCGACCCGTCTGGAAGATCTGGCACGGATGGCGGGGGTGTCGATCTCGACCGCCTCGCGGGCGCTGAACGACAGTCCGGCCGTCAACGACCGGACCAAACAGGCGATCTGGAAGCTGGCGCGCGAGCACGACTATCCGTTCCGCCGCTATATGCCCGCCGGTCCGATCGGGGCCCAGGGCACGATCGCCGTCGTCACGCCGCGACCGCAGGGGCGGGAAGGGCGACTGAGCGATCCGTTCTTTCTGGAACTGCTGGCGGGCGTCGGCGAGGCGGCGCGCGAGCGGGGCTGCGATCTGGTGATGAGCCATGTCGCGCCGGGCTCGTTCGAGGATCTGTCGGCGGCCATGACGACCAGCCGCGCGGACGGGGTGATCTTTCTGGGTCAGAGCACCCTGCATTCCGCCTTCAACCGCATGGCCGAGACGGACGGGCGGTTCGTGGTCTGGGGCGCAGAGATGGCGGATCAGAACTATTGCTCGGTCGGGTCCGACAACATCACCGGCGGGCGTCGGGCGACCCTGCATCTGGCGCGGCTGGGACGGCAGAGGATCGTGTTCCTGGGCGACCTCGATCCGCCGGAAGCGATGCAGCGGCAGCGGGGTTATGCGGAGGCCCTGGTCAGCGCGGGGCTGGGGGTTGATCCGGACCTGATCGTGCCGGCGCATTTCGAGGTCGAGTCGGCCGAGGCATCCGTTGACAGTCTGATCCGGCGCGGGCTGGACTTCGACGGTATCGTCTGCGCGTCCGACCTGATCGCGCTCGGGGCCGTGAGGGCCTTGCTGCATTCGGGGAAGTCGGTACCCGGCGACGTGTCCGTCATCGGTTTCGACAATGTGCCGTTCAGTCGCTACAGCCGCCCGGCCCTGTCGACCATCGCCCAGGACACGGCCAAGGCCGGGCGTCTGATGGTGTCCAAGTTGCTCGACAGTTCCGGCGACCGGGCGGGCCGTTCGGAACGGATTCCGACGGATTTGATCGTGCGGGAGACGTGCGGCGGCTGAAGCCATCAGCCGACTTGAGCCAACAGCAGTCCCGCCAGCGTGGGCAGGGAGCCGGACGCCAGATCGGGCGCATTGACGGCCTCGACCACGGTCCAGCCGACCGGCATCGGCCAGTCGATCGCTTCGTGGCCCAGGTTGAAGACGCACAGCAGGGTCTCTGCCCCTTCGCGGCGGCGGAAAACCAGCAGGCCGTCCTTCGCCGTCACCATCGTCATGGAGCCCGTGCGCAGGATCGGGTGGGACCGGCGCAGGCCGATCAGGCGGCGGCTCAGGTGCAGGGTCGATCCGGGATCGCGCTCCTGAGCATCGACCGCCAGAGCCGTGTGGCGCGGATCGACGGGCAGCCAGGGCTCGACGGTCGAAAAGCCAGCCTGGACCGCATCATGCTTCCATGGGATCGGGGTGCGGGCGCCGTCGCGGCCCAGGGTCTCGGGCCAGTTGGCTATGGCCTCGGGATCGACCAGCCGCTCGAACGGCACATGGGCCTGGGGCAGGCCCAGTTCCTCACCCTGATAGACAAAGACGTTGCCGCGCAGGGTCATCAGCAGAAGCATGGCCAGTTCGGCGAAGGCCTTTTCGTCGCGGCCCTCGGCCCAGCGGCTGATGGCGCGGGGCGCGTCGTGGTTGGAGAAGGTCCAGCTGGGCCAGCCTTCGCCCTCGACGCCTGGCCACATCGCCGGGCCACGATCGACCAGTTCGGCGCTCAGCGCATCGGCATAAAGATACAGAAAACCATAGGCTGAATGCAGTCGGTCGGACCCGGCCGTATACTGTTTCATCTCTTCGTTGGCGCGGTCGCCGCCGACCTCGGCGACCAGGAAACGGTCGCGACCGGTGGCGCGGCCGTAGTCGTCGGCCAGATGGCGCAGGCGGGTCAGGAAGGCGGGGATCTCGGGCTGGGACTGGTTGTGGACCTTGTCCTGAAAATCGAAGGGCCGGGTGCGGCGACCGTTGTCCGACAGGGGCGGATTGTCGGTCAGCTTCGGATCGTGCATCGCGAAATTCAGCGCATCCAGTCGGAAGCCGTCCACGCCCCGGTCCAGCCAGAACCGCATCGCGTCCATCAGGGCCGACTGCACCTCCGGATTGCGGACGTTCAGCTGCGGCTGCTCCTTGAGGAAATTGTGCATGTAATACTGATGCCGGCGCGCGTCCCAGGTCCAGGCGGGGCCGCCGAACACCGACTGCCAGTTGGAGGGCGGCGAGCCGTCGGACTTGGCGTCGGCCCAGACGTACCAGTCGGCCTTGGGGTTGGCGCGGCTGGAGCGGCTGTCCCTGAACCAGACGTGTTCGTCGGAGGTGTGGGAATAGACCTGGTCGATGATGACCTTCAGGCCCAGCGCGTGGGCCCGCGCGATCAGGGCGTCGAAATCGGCCAGGGTCCCGAAGATCGGATCGACGTCGCAATAGTCCGAGACGTCATAGCCGAAGTCCTTCATCGGCGAGGTGAAGAAAGGCGACAGCCAGATGCCGTCGACGCCAAGCGAGGCGATATGATCCAGATGGGCGGTGATGCCAGGCAGGTCGCCGATGCCGTCGTCGTTCGAGTCGGCGAAGCTGCGCGGATAGACCTGATACAGCACCGCGCCCCGCCACCATTCGGTGTGGGCGGCGGCGTCGATGACGCGGGATGTCATGACCTGAATGTTCAACGCGCACCTTCCGAACGGCAGATCATGTAGCCCAGCGCCGGCACGGTCACAGCCAGACTGGCGGGTGCCGAGGCGGCGGGTGCGCAGGCCCCGCGCACGGCGCTCCAGTCGGCGGAGGTCGGTTCCACCTCGACCTGAGCGCTGATCGGTGTGGTGCTGGTGTTGAACACGATCAGGGTCTCGCCGTCACCCTGTTCGTCGAAGCGCGACACGGCGAACAGGCCGGGCCCGTCGCCCGCGAGCCGGACCAGCTGGCGGCCGCGCCGCAGGGTCGGATGCTGGGCACGCAGCGCGGCCATCTCCGAAATCGCCTTGTACAGCGGCGCCTCGGTGTCGAACGGGTCGCGGCGACCGCCGACGATGCGATCGTCGGCGTAGTCGGCGACCTGGGTCGCGAACATGTCCTGGCGCGCGCCGCCATAGCCGCCGTCTCCGGCGAAGCCCTGTTCGTCGCCATAATAGAGGGTCGGCACGCCGCGCGTGAACATCATCACGGCATGGGCCAGGGTCGTGCGGGCCAGCAGTTCAGCATCCGAGATGTCGGGGTTGGCGACCTGGATGAAATTGCCGATCCGACCCATGTCGTGGTTGCCCAGGAAGGTCGGCAACTGCATCGCCGTCTCGGCCCCACCCTCATAGTTGACGTCGGCGTCATAGAGTTTGGCCAGCATCTCGGTCGGCTTGCCGCGCCCCACGACATCGGTGACGACGCTCTGGAAGGCGAAGTCCAGCACGGCCGGGAAGCCGTCGACGCGGGTGAAGCGCGAGAGCACGGCGGGATCGTGATCGTAGACCTCGCCGAAGATGTGGAAGTTGGGGATGCCACGCGCCTCGGCCCGCGCCAGCATGGCCGGGACGAAGGCCTGCCAGAACTCGGGGTTCACATGGCGCGCGGTGTCGATGCGGAAGCCGTCGATGCCGTATCTGTCGATCCAGTCGCCGAAGATCTCGATCATGCCGGCCACGACCTGGGGATGCTCGGTCATCAGCCCGTCGAGCCCGGCGAAATCCCCGTCCAGCGAACTCTCGCCCCGAAAGGTCGAGTCGCCCCGGTTGTGATAGTAGATCGGGTCGTTCAGCCAGGCCGGGACCTTGACCGTCTCCTCACCGGCTGGGACGTAGGGCGTATAGGCATAGTCGGGGCGCGAGAGCCGGGCGAAGTCGTCGGCGGTCCCGTCGTTCAGGAAACCCTCGTTGATCGGCGCGCCATTAATGCCGCCGCGACGGGTGAACGGATAGTCGGCGCGGCTGCGATAGGCGCAATCGTTGGCCGGGCATTCCCGGTACTGGATCACGTCGGCGGTGTGGTTGGTGACGATGTCCAGATAGACCTTCATGCCACGCGCGTGGGCGGCCTCGACGAGGGCCCTCATAGCCGCCTCGTCTCCAAAATGCGGGTCGACGGCGGTGAAGTCGGTGATCCAGTAGCCGTGATTGCCGGCGTATTCGCGGCCCGGCTCGCCCTGCACGGGCTTGTTCTTGAAGATGGGGGCTAACCAGATCGCCGTCACGCCCAGACCCTGGATGTAGTCCAGCCGCTGCATCACCCCGGCCAGATCGCCGCCGTGATAGAAGCCTTGGTGCGTCGGATCGAATCCGTGATCCAGCCGCCCGCCCGCGATGCCACCGCTATCGTTGGACGGGTCGCCGTTCGCGAACCGGTCCGGGAGCATGAAATAGATGATCTCGTCCTGGGGCAGGCGGGCGCGGACCTGATCCAGCGTCGGGGTCTGGGCCAGCGACGGCCCCCCGGCCAGCAGGCAGGCGGTGGCGCAGATGCCGAGCATCCATCGGTGCGGTCGGGTGGCTGGCCTGATCGGTCCCACGGCGATTCCTCTGTTCGTGCCCTCTTGATGGGGCTGGCCTTCATGAACGGCGCGTCCTGAAGGTCTCTTTGCAAGATTTTGCAAAATGGCCGCAGCGTGTCAACCGGGCAACTCGAACCCGCGATTCTTTTGTTCGGACGCCGTGTTGCAGCGCAATGTGAGCGGTTTCGCCAGTGTTTTCACGGATCGGAAACACGGCAAACATACGGCCTTCACATTACGGGCTTGCAAGACGGGTCATTCTTTGCATATTTTTGCGCAAGGCATCGGACCGCTTCGTCAGAAACGCGGGCAGCCTGAGGGAGAGAGACATGAGGAACGGCTTCACCACGCGTGCGCGTCTGATGGCTGGCGGCGCGATGACCGTCGTGGCCCTGCTGGCGTTCGGAACGATGGCCCAGGCCCAGACGACCCCGGCCCCGCAGGACGAAGAGGTCACCGAGGTCGACGAGATCGTCGTCACCGGTATCCGGGCCTCGATCGCCTCCTCCATCGCCGCCAAGGCCCGGAACACATCGATCGTCGAGGTCATCACTGCCGAGGACATCGGCAAGCTGCCCGACGTCTCGATCGCCGAATCGCTGGCCCGCCTGCCGGGTCTGACGTCACAGCGCCTGGACGGACGCTCGCAGGCGATCTCTATCCGCGGCCTTGGCCCCGACTTCACCACCGCGCTTCTGAACGGGCGCGAGCAGGTCACGACCGGTGACAACCGCGGGGTCGAGTTCGACCAGTATCCGTCGGAACTGCTGAGCGGCGTGACGGTCTACAAGACCCCCGACGCCCAGCTGATCGGCCAGGGCCTGGGCGGCACCGTCGATCTGCAGACCATCCGCCCGCTGGCCTATGGTCGCCAGGCGATCGCGCTGAACTATCGCTATGAGCAGAATGATATCGGTGCGCTGAACTCGGGCACGGGGGATACGGGCAACCGCTATTCGATCTCCTTCATCGATCAGTTCGCCAACGACACGATCGGCATCGCGCTGGGCTACGCCCATATCGAGAGCCCATATCAGTCCGAGCGCTACAATAGCTGGGGCTATCCCACGGTCGGGGCCTCGAATGATCTCGTGATCGGCGGGGTGAAGCCATACGTCATGTCCAGCGAGTTGGAGCGCGATGGCTTCATGGGCGTCGTCGAATGGAAGCCGAACGATCGCTTCTCATCCACGGTCGACGCCTTCTATTCGAAGTTCGAGAACACTCAGGTTCTGCGTGGGATCGAGTTCCCGCTGTTCTGGGGTGGCTTGGCTGAAAATCCGGGTCGTTCGGACACAGTTCTCGGCGGCTGTCAAATAAGCAACAACACACAGACCGCAGGCTGCCGACCAGGACCGGTTTTGCGTCCCGGTTATACGGTCGAAGACGGGCTGGTCGTCGCTGGCACCTTCGACAACGTGAAGGGTGTAATACGTAATGACATCAATACCCGCGAAAGCGAGATTACCTCGTTAGGCTGGAACACACAGTTTCAGGCAAACGATGACTGGTCGTTCGCGCTGGACCTGAACTACTCGCATGTCGAGCGTAACGATGTGGTGCTGGAGACCTATTCAGGCACGGGGCGCAACATCAACGGTGCACTCGATTCGCTCGGCTTCGTCATCGACGACGACGGTGTTGCGACGTTCACCAGTCAGCTCGATTATGCCAATCCTAACCTCATCCGTCTGACCAGCCCGCAGGGTTGGGGTGGAGATGTACTGCCCGATGGCCAGGACGGGTATCTGAACACGCCCAGCATCGAGGACGAGATCAAAGCCATCCGGCTGAGCGGTCGCCGCGAGCTGCACCAGAGTCCGTTCAGCTCCATCGATTTCGGTGTGAACATCTCGGAGCGCGAGAAGAGCTTCGTCAACGACCAGTTCTATCTTGGCGCGGCGGGCAACGAGACGCCCATTCCAACCGAGTTCCTGCTAGAGCCGACCGAGCTGGGATACCTCGGCATTCCGGCGGTCATCAGCTACGATGCCCTCGGTTTGGTCAACTCTGGCTTCTACGCGCTGGTGCGCAACCCGAATGCCGACGTTCAGGCCGGCAACTGGGTCGTGACCGAAAAGGTCAACACCGCCTACATCCGCGCCAACATCGATCACAACCTGTTCGGCCTGCCACTGAGCGGAAACGTCGGCATCCAGATCGTGGATACGGACCAGAGCTCGAGCGGCTTCTCTGCCCGTCAGATTTCCGACGGCGTGGCAGAATCCCTGGCCGTTTCGGGCGGCGCGCAGTACATCGAAATCCTGCCCAGCTCGAACTTCATCCTGGAGGTGGGCGAGGATCAATTCCTGCGCTTCGCGGTGGCCCGAACCCTGGCCCGGCCTCGGATGGATGACATGCGAGCGTCCCGGAACTTCTCGTTCAACGAGTCTCTCAACAATGCGGATGCTCGTCCGGATCAAGGATCGCCTTGGGGCGGCGGTGGCGGGAACCCCGAACTGAAACCCTACATCGCCGACGTATTCGACATCTCCTACGAGAAGTATTTTGCCAATCGTCGAGGCTATGTCTCGCTGGCGGCCTTCCACAAAGAGCTGGAAACCTACGTTTATAACCGGAACCAAATCTTCGACTTCACCGGCTACCCCACGGGTGGTGTGACGCCGGTCATCAACCAAGGCATCGTCGGTGCGCCTGACAATGGCGAGGGCGGTTACATCCGCGGGATCGAGTTCGCCCTGTCCCTGCCATTCGAGGTCGTCCACCCGATGCTGGAGGGTTTCGGTGCCCAGTTCAGTGTCTCGCAGACGGAAAGCGAGATTCAACCCGATCCGACCCAGGCTCCGACCGCTGTGCCCGGACTGTCGGAAACGGTCGGAAACCTGACGGTCTACTATGAGCGCAACGGCTTCCAGGCGCGGGTGTCGAATCGCTATCGCTCGGAGTTCCTGGGCGAGGTGGCTGGCTTCGGCAATGGCCGCACGCTGCGCAGCGTCGCCGCCGAAAACATCGTCGATGCCCAGATCGGCTACGAGTTCCAGTCAGGGCCTCTGGAAGGTGCCTCGGTGCTGTTCCAGGTCAACAACCTGACCGACGAGCCGTTCAAGACCTTCGAGAATGGCGACGAGCGCCGGACCATCGACTTCCAGCAGTACGGCCGGACCTTCCTGGCCGGGATCAACTACCGCTTCTGATGAGACCCGGGGTCGCGCACGGATCGTGGGCGACCCCGGCATCTTCCGTCTTCCTGAGCCTGAAGGCCGCGCGGGTATCGCCCTCGCGGCCTCTTTTTTGGAAACTTTTGGTTACGAGCGCGCACATTCGGCTGGACCCGGCCCGCGACAGCGTGAAACCAAGACGACAGGGACGCCGCGCGATCGAAGACGCGGTGCGAGGAACGAACGCATGAGCCATACCGAAACGACACACGCCAAGGGGACCGGGCTCGCCTTCGCCTACGTCACCACCCTGTTCTTCGCGTGGGGGTTCGCGACGTCGCTGATCGATCCGCTGATGGCGGCGACGCGGCGCGTGTTCGACCTGACCAATACGGAGGCGGCGCTGGCGGCCTCGGCCTGGTTCATCGCGTATGCGGTGATGTCGGTCCCGGCGGCGGGCGTTCTGGGCAAGCTGGGTTATAGCCGGGCGGTGATCGCGGCCCTGGCGACGATCGTGGCCGGATGCCTGATCGTGCCGGTGGCGACGATCGTGGACTGGTATCCCGGCGTGCTGATCGCCCTGTTCGTCATCGCCTCGGGCGTGACCCTGTTGCAGGTCGCGGCCAATCCGTTGGTGGCGGCCCTGGGATCCAAGAAGAGCTCGCACGCGCGGCTGAATTTCTCCCAGTTCTTCAACTCCCTGGGGGCCACGATCGGGCCGTTCCTGGGATCGACCATCCTGCTGACGGGTGGCGTGTTCGCAGCCGGTGCCATCGTGACCGAGGCGACGCGGGCCGAATCCCTGCGCGCGATCGATTTCTCCTTCCTGGCCATGGCCGGGTTCTTTGTCCTGATGGCCCTGTTCATCTTCACGGCGAGAAAGAAGATCGACGTGGCTGCTGCCGGATCGAACGTCGAAAGCGCCTCGCCGCTGAAGGCCTTCCGTTCCAAATGGGCGATGTTCGGTGCCCTGGCGATCTTTCTCTACGTCGGATCGGAAGTGACAATCGGCATCTTTATGACCAACTTCCTGCACAGCCCGAACATCCTGGACATCCCGCTGGAAGACGCCGGGCGGATGGTCAGCCTGTACTGGGGCGGGGCCATGGTCGGGCGGTTGATCGGATCGGGTCTGATGACACGCGTTCCTGCCGGTATCCTGTTGGCGGTCTGCACGACGGTGGCGGCGATCCTTTGCGCCGTGGTGACCCAGACGTCCGGGACGACCGCGGCCTATGCGGCGATCGGGGTTGGCTTCTTCAACTCGATCATGTTCCCGACGATCTTCAGCCTGACGCTGGAGCGGTCCTCGGCCCCGGCCTCGGCGACCTCGGGCCTGTTGTGCACGGCCATCGTGGGCGGCGCCGTCCTGCCGTGGATCGGAGGGCAGGTGGCCGACGCGTCGGCGACCTTCAACCCGGTCTTCTTCGTGCCCCTGGCCGGCTATCTGCTGCTGACGGTGTTTGCCATCGCCGCCAGCCGGGTCAAGGTCTCAGAGGCCGATGTGGTGGCGGCCCCCGCGCCACACTGAGCCGCGCCGCTGAAATGAGAAGGGCGGGCTGTGAGGCCCGCCCTTCTTGCTGTCCGGTCGTCGGGATCAGCCGCCGTAGCCACGTCCCCCTCCGCCGAAGCCGCCGCGCGAGACGGTGGCCGTGCGGCTCTGGACGCGTTGCGGGGCCTGGCGGGCGACATCGACGTCGTTGCGGTTCGCCACGCTGCGGCCCGTGCGGTAGTCGCGGCTGATGTATCCGCCGCCGTAGCCGTTCGAGAACTGGCCGTCGCGGTCGCGGTACAGGGCCCCGCCGCCGCGATAGCCGCGTCCGCCGTCCAGCAACTGGCCGATGATGAAGCCGGTCGCCAGCGGGCCGAAGAAGGACCCGCCGCCACTGTTGTTCAGCGGACGGCACTGGTCCGGTCCCCACTGGCCCTCGCATTCGGACTGGGTGGCGTAGCGGGGGGCGGATTCCTTGGCCTGTTCATCGGCGGCGGCATAGGCCGCGTCGCATTCGGTGTCCTCGACATCGTTGGCGGCCTTGCATTCGGCCAGGGACGTGTAGGCCGGGGCCGGGTCGGGCTCGGGCAGGGCGCGCTGGGGCGAGCCGCAAGCGGCCATGGTGAAGCCGACCGTGGCCATCAGACTGGTGACGTGAAGCGATTTCGACCGCTTCATGCGCTTCATCCCGGTTTCCTGGGGCAGGGGGTCGGACGTCTTGCGATGCAGGTCGGAAAGGGTGGGGTCTGACATGGGGTCCCTCACGCGGTCATGCAGGCGGCGTTGAGCAGGCCGACGCCGATGGAGATGGAGGCCATATAGAGGGCGGCGGCCATCTCTCCGGCCTCGATCCGGGCGGCCAGCGCCTTGTAGACGAGGCGGCTGACGATGATGAAGGACACGATCTGAATGATGCCGGCCAGGGTGGCCCAGGCGGCGAACTCGGGCAGGCTGACCGTGTGCGACAGGGCCGAGGCCAGCGGCAGGACATAGCCGATCAGCGCCCCGCCCAGGGCAACGGCGGCGGCGGTGTTGCCTTGCCGGATCAGGGTGCTCTCATGATAGGGCGTGACCAGCTGGTACAGGAATTTGAACGCCACGAAGAAGGCTGAGGCCGCCGCGAAGGCGATGATGAAGGCCGTAGCCCCCGTCTGGAATGCGAACCAGTCCATGGATTTTAGCTCCCCTTGGTCGCCGGTGATCGGCGAAGAATGAAATGGGTCACGCGCGGAACTCCCCGACTTCGAGTGGGATGCCGATCATGATCTCGTGGGTGACCTCGCCGCGCTGGCCCTGGCCGTCCTCCGGCTGCATCTCCAGCGCCATCATCAGCTCGCGCCCGCCGGCCAGATCGCGCGCGTAGAGCATGCAGATCTGGAAAATCTTGGAATAGGGCGCGGTCGCCGTGCGGTCGTCGTAGATCGATTCCCACAACGACACCGGCGGCTGGCGCAGGTCGCTGTCGGCGAACCAGAACCGTGGATAGGCGGGCAGGTCCTCCGCCGCCCCGTCGAACACGGGCTCGGACAACCGGTCCTTCCACATCCGCTGCTCGCGCTCGGTCGGCGGATAGGCTGAGGACCAGGGCGTGAACAGGGTGAAGTCATAGGCCGCACGTCCTTCCGGATCGTCGCTCATAGCCTGAAGCATCACATGGTCGTCGGTATAGAAGCGGTGGACGAACTGGCCGTCCATCTCGATCACGCCTTGGGCCGTGATCTCCAGCGCGTCGCGGTCTAGGCTGAATTTCGTCTCGTCGCCCAGCCGGTTCCAGGCCAGCGGGTCGAGCGAGACCGTGCGTCCCACCGTGATGTTGCGCACCTCCGCCAGGGTGACCGGGGGCGGGGCTTTCTCGCCGGAACCGAACAGACGCTTGAACATGGGACCGTCTTACCCCGCCAGGGCCGATGCATCGACCCTGTTCGACGCGACATAGAACAGCCGGTCGCCCGGGCCGACGGCGTGGTCGGGTGCAGGATTGAAGGTGGGCGTGGTGTCGCGCCCCGTCTGGATGGCCAGAAGCGTCGCGCCTCGATCCAGCAGGGCGCGGGCCAGATCGCCGAACGGACGGGCTGCTCGATCCGGCCAGGCCAGGCTGAACAGGGTCGCACCCTCATCCAGATGGCTGGTCAGGGCGCTGATGACCTGGCTGGCCCCGGGATCCTTGCAGGCGCGGGCGACCAGTTCGGGTCCGGCGGACAGGACGACCTCGACCTCGGGGCAGTGCTGGTCGATCAGCCGGGCGTGATCCTCGTCCTCGAAATAGCAGACGATATGGGCCGAGGCGGGGGCCAGGGCGCAGGCCGCCAGGGTCGCCGACAGGGTGTCGGAATCGGCGTTGGTGAAGACCAGCACGCGGCTGGCGTCCGGTACGCCCGCGCGGGTCAGGGCGGCGGTCGAAGTCAGGCTCTCGGACTGGACGTAGCGGATGCGGGCATCGAGGTCGGTCAGGGTCTGGCGCGTCAGCAGCACCAGGGTCTGGTCTGGAGACAGGTCGGCGCACAGTTCGTCGATCATCTTGGGCGTGCGGGCCGGGTGATAGCCGATCAGGACGATGGAGGCGGTCATTCTGGAATAGTCTCCCTTGCCTGAGCGGCGGACGCGCCAGACCTCGCCGATGGCGGCCAGGACCTTGGCGACGATGGTGGTGAAGGCGGCGATGGCCCCCGGAAAGACCCACAGCGCCGTGATCAGGCGACCGGCGTCGGTCTGCGGGCTGAGATCGCCATAGCCGACGGTATAGGCGGTGGTGGCATACCAGTAGAAGAAGGTGGCGGCCCCGCGCAGCTTCTCCTCGCCGGCCAGCGTCAGCAGTCCCCAGGTCGACAGGGCATGGAAGACGATCAGGGCGAACAGCAGCGTCCAGTGCAGATCGGCCATGGCGTGGAAGGCCCGGTCGAAGATGCGCGCCAGTTTCAATCGCGGCAGGAGCATATAGGGTCTTAACCGGGCCGGGCCCCATGCCCGGAATGCGTGAAGTCTTCGCAGACCCCTAGCGGATGTCAATCGTTCCTGTTACGCGTTACATGAAACATTCGTCACATTGTCGGAAACCCCTTGCCGAGCACCAACGATCGGATCAGAGCTTGGCGAAAGGCCCGTCGCGAGGCGGGCATGGTGAAGCTTGAGTTCTGGGTGCCCGAACCCGCCAGAGACGATGTGAGGGCGGCGGTCCACGCCATCGTCACGGACTCGACACGCGGACCTGAGATCGTCCGGCGTCCGCGCCGCAATCCCGTTTACCATTCTGGAGAAAACCACCCGATGGATGCCGTGATCGAAACGTCCTGGACCGTACCGGCCATCAAGACCGCGCTGGAGGCGTCGGACCTGGTGCGCGAAGGCGAGATGACCCTGCGCGTGCTGGAGGGGGCCGAGCCCGTCCTGCTGGCCACCATGCACGAGTATGGCGACCTGCCGATCTATTTGTCGGTCGGGGGATCGCAGATCGTCTGTTCGGTCCTGCTGTGGCCCGTCGCGGAACAGAAGGACGCCGCCGCGTTCAACGAGTTCCTGCTGAAGGCCCAGCGGATCATCCCGCTTTCGAACTTCGCCATCACGGCGGTCGACAATCAGGAGATCTATGAGCTGATGGGCGAACTGTCGTGCAAGACGACGCTGCAGACGATATTGATCGAGCTGCGGACCCTGGCCGAGAACGCGATCGACGCCACGGAACTGCGCGAAACCTTCGGCACCGAAGCCGCCTGATTAGGGAGAGATACCGATGTCCATGCTCAGCAAACTGTCGGCCCTGTTCCGCGGCACCGCCCATGAGGCGGGCCAGTCGGTGGTCGATGCCAATGCCCTGAAGATTCTGGATCAGGAAATCCGCGACGCCGACAACAACCAGGGCAAGGCCCGCGACGACCTGGCCGGTCTGGTGGCCCGTCGGCGGATGGCCGAGAACGAGGTCAAGTCGTTCCAGGACCAGATCGTCAAATACGAGAACTCGGCGCGCACGGCTCTGGAGCGCGGTCAGAACGATCTGGCGCTGGAAGTCGCCGGGAGGATCGCCGAGATCGAGAGCGAACTGGGCACGCGCGGACCCCTCATCGAGAACATGAAGGCGGCCGAGGCGCGGTTGCGCACGGCCATCGCCTCGACCGACCAGAAGATCGAGACGCTGCGGCGCGAGATCGACATCGTGAAGGTCAACGACTCCGTCCAGAAGGCCCAGACCTCGGTGGCCCTGCAGTCGGCGGGGGCCCAGTCGCGGATCGGGTCGGCGGCGGACAGCCTGCAACGCATCAAGCAGCGCCAGGCGGTCAACGAGGAGCGCCTGCGCGCCGGTCAGGAGCTTGAGGACAAGCGCACCGGGGCCGATCTGGACGCCAAGCTGAAGGAGGCGGGCATTCTGCCGGGGCACTCGTCGGCCAATGACGTCCTGGCCCGACTGACGGCCCAGAAGGTCGAGGTGGTGACACCTCGGATCGGCCAGTCCACCCCGGTCGAGGACAAGGACCCGGCTTAATCCTCACCCGCACTTGAGCGGGGGAGGGGGACCGCTCGCAGCGTGGTGAAGGGGCAACCCAAGACTCGGTGCTCGCCTCCGCCCCCTCCACCCCGTCGGCCAAGCGGCCTCCGCGGTCCCCCTCCCCCGTGTCGCTACGCTCGCGGGGGAGGATTTAGGAGCTTTCCATGCAACGCATCCCCCTCGACCCCCGCCCGGACTGGCAGGCGCGCGCCGATGCCGTCGGCTTCACTTGGTCGCACGAGAGTGGCGAACGCTACTGGGACGAAAGCGCGGCCTATGCCTTCAGCCTCGACCAGATCGAGCAGGGCATCGAGGCCCCGACGGAGGAACTGCATCAGATGTGCCTCGATCTGGTGGACGAGGCGGTGCAGTCCGAGCGACTGATGGGGCTGCTCGAAATCCCCGAGCCGATGCGGGACTATGTCGCCGACAGCTGGAAGCGGAACGATCCGTCCCTCTATGGCCGGTTCGACTTCGCCTATGATGGCGAAAGCCACGCCAAGCTCTACGAATACAATGCCGACACCCCGACCAGCATCTTCGAGACGGCGGTGTTCCAGTGGCTGTGGCTGGAGGACCGGATCGCGGACGGGACGCTGCCCAAGGAGGCGGATCAGTTCAACAGCCTGCAAGAGAAGCTGATCGACCGGTTCCGGGCGATCTTTCCGGACGGCGGCTTCGTGCATTTCAGCTCGGACGCCACCTTCGTAGAGGACCGGCAGACGGTATTGTTCCTGGAGGAACTGGCAAAGCAGGCCGGGCTGGATCCCAAATTCATCGCCATCGACCAGATCGGGCTGAACGCCGACGGTCGTTTTGTGGACGACGAGAACTGGCTGATCCAGGCCATGTTCAAACTCTATCCGTGGGAGCAGATGCTGCGCGATGACTATGCCGAGCCTCTGCCGAACGCCGAGATCACGGTGCTGGAGCCGGCCTGGAAGGCGATCCTGTCCAACAAGGGCATCCTGCCTCTGCTGTGGGAACGGCACGCGGGCCATCCCAACCTACTGGAAGCCTATTTCGAGGGCGATCCGGCGGCGGCGAAACTGGGCGATGCCTATGTGCGAAAGCCGCTGTTCTCACGCGAAGGGGCCAACATCAGCCTCGTCGAGGGGGGGACCCGCGAGGAGGGGCAGGACCAGGGCTATGACGGGTCTGCGATTCTGCAGGCCCTGCACGCGCCGCCACGGTTCGAGGACCAGTATGTGATCGTCGGGTCGTGGGTGGTGGGCAACGAACCGGCGGGCATCTCCTTGCGCGAGGAAACCTCGCGGATCACCAAGAATACCTCGCGCTTCGTCCCGCATTTCATCCGGCCCTGACCTGGGTTCAGAGCTCTAGGACGTCCTGGGCACCCGGTTCGGGCAGCGTCGGGAACAGCAGCCTGCGGCCGCGCATCAGGCGAGCGACCCGGGCCAGAAGCTGCGCCTCGGTGAAGGGCTTGGTCAGATAGTCGCGCGCACCCAGGGCGATGGCCATCCGGACATCGTCGGAACTGTGCCGGGCCGTCAGAACCAGGGTCGGCAGGTTCAGGTCCGGGGCCTGATCCTGAATGGCCGACAGGACGCCGAATCCGTCCAGGCCCGGCATATTGATGTCCAGCACCATAGCGTCGGGACGGAGGGCCAGGGCCCGCTCGACCGCTTCCAGACCGTTGCGCGCGATATGGGCGTCATAGCCGGCGATGCGCAGACGCGTCCGGACCAGATCGCGGACGCCGGCGTCGTCTTCCGCGATCAGGATCTTGGGCGGGCTAGCTGACATCGCGCAGCCCTCCCGGCAGGTCGGCGGCGAAGTCGGTGGCGCGGGCCACGGCGGCGATCAGGTCGGCGGCATCGACCGGCTTGGCCACGACGCCGTCGAAACCCATGGCCAGCAGGCGGACATTCTCGTCGTGACTGGCGTCGGCGGTGAAGGCCAGAACGGGCGTCGCATCATTGGGTCCGGCGCGGCTGCGGATCCGACGCAGCGCTTCCAGCCCGTTCAGGCGCGGCATCCGCAGGTCCATCAGGATCACGTCGTAAGGCCATTCGGTGGCACTGGCGCAGGCGGCTTCTCCATCCACGGCCTCGGTGATCTCCGCCCCAACGCCGGACAGGAACAGCCGGGCCAGCTCGCGGTTCGACGGATGGTCGTCGGCGACCAGCACGCGGATGCCGCCAAAGGAGATCTGATCCGAGGCGGTGGCCGGGGCTTCGGTCATCGCGGCCATGCGAGGCGCCGGGATCGTGAACCAGAATCGGCTGCCCTGACCTGGCGTCGAGTCCACGCCGATCTCGCCGCCCATGGCCTCAACAAGACCCTTGCAGATGGCCAGTCCCAGGCCGGTGCCGCCGTGGTTGCGGGTCATGGACCCGTCGATCTGGGAGAACCGCTGGAACAGCCGCTGGACCTTGTCCTCGGCGATGCCGTCTCCGGTATCCCCGACCGAAATCGCGAGACGCTCGAGGACCGGATCGTGACGGACGGACAGGGTCACCGATCCCCGGCTGGTGAATTTCACGCCATTGCCGACCAGGTTCAGCAGGATTTGCCGGACGCGGTCGGGATCGATCTGGAAGCGTCCCTCGGCGGTGGCGGCGATGTCCAGCGTCAGGGCCAAGTCCTTGGACCCGGCCTGTGGGGTGAACAGATCAAGCGTGGCTCGGCAAAGGCCGGCAACGTCGCTGGGTTCGGTCCGGATCGCGACCTGACCAGCCTCCAGCTTGGAAAAATCCAGAATGTCGTTAACGGTGCAAAGAAGAGCCCGGCTCGCGTTCTCGACCCGGTCGATGAAATCGCGCGCCATCGGCGGCAAGTCAGGCTGGGCGCTGGCCAGTCCTGTGAAGCCGATGATGCTGGTCAGGGGCGTGCGCAGCTCATGGCTCATATTGGCCAGGAATTCTGACTTCACGGCAGCAGCGGCCTCGGCCGCCTCTCGCGCGACCGTCAGTTCCTCTTCCAGCGTCTTCTGTTCGGAGATATCGCGGATCACCGCGACCATATCGACCGGCTTTCCGTCCAGGTCGCGGACGAGCCGAAACCGGGTCTCGACCCAGATTAAATGACCGTCCTTGTGAACCACCCGATGGCGGATCGTGGCGTCCTCCCGTCCCTGGGCCATGGCCTGGTAGACCGCCAGCATCTGCGGCTTGTCGATGTCGGCGACGAAATGATGGGAGGGATGTCCCTCCATCTCGGCGGGATGATAGCCCAGCAGATCGTAAATCCGTGGTGATATGTAAGGACTGCTTCCGTCGAGCCGAACCCGGACCACCACATCGGACATGGTTTCGGTCAGCACCTTGTAGCGAGCCTTCCGTCGATGAATATCGGCCAGGGCGGATACCTGATCGGTCACATCCTGAAAGACACCGAACATCGAGATCACCTTGCCGGCTGTATCGCGCTCGCAGGTCGCCTTGGCCGTCACGTGGCGCAGGGCACCGTCGGTACGGTTGATCCGGAGCTGAAACTCATAGCCTTCGCCCGTCTCGATCGATCGTGCCAGCTGCGCTTGGAGCACCGGCCGGTCCTCGGGGTGATAGAAGGACACGGCGTCATCCACCATCGGGTCGAACGTCGCGCGATCCAGTCCATGGATGGCATAGACTTCATCGGACCAGCGCACCGCACCGGTCGTGATGTCGTAGGACCAGTGCCCGACCCCGGACATGAGCTCGGCCATGGCCAGCAAACGAGCCTGCTCGATGTGCAGACGATCCTGCTGGCTCCGCTCCATCTCGCGAACGACCAGCTGCGCCAGCGACTGCAGGCGGGCGATGTCGCGCACGTCGGGACTGGGACGAGGCGCGTGGTCCAGCACGCACAGGGTTCCCAGATTATGCCCGGCCGCATCGGTCAGCAGCGCACCCATGTAGAAGCGGAAATGCGGCTCGCCGACGACCATCGGATTGTCGCGAAGGCGATCGTCCAATTCCGCATTCTCGATCACCAGCACGGCGTGCGGGCCAAGCGCCAGGGCGTGATGGCAGAAGGCGTTTTCGCGAGGGGTCGAACAGGGATCGACCCCGAATCCCGCCTTCGTAAACGCGCGGCGATCGTCCAGCAACGAGATTGCCGCGACAGGGGCCGACATGAGGTCCGCCGCCAGTGCGACGAGACGATCAAGTTCCGGCTGAGGCGCTGTGTCCATGATCCTGAGCTTTCTCAGGGCCTCGATACGTGCTGCTTCAAAACTAACCTGGAAATCATCGACACTCATTCGACAACGCTAGCCATGCAATCGTTATCATTGACTTATCAGGGGCTTAGTTCGGCGAAATAATCGGTGACCTGACACCGTGACCGAGAGCCGCTAAGTAAACGGTTACATTCCGGCGGCGTGTCGATGGCCGCCCTGATTTTTCGAGAGCGTGACGATGAATGACATTCCTGACCAGGCCGGTTTCGGCCCGAGCCGCCGTGGCGTGCTGAGTGCCGCCGCCGGTCTGGCGGCGTTTGGCGCGGGGCTGTTCTCCGTCCCCGGCAACGTGCGCGCCCAGGACGTCGAACGGGTCGAGGCTCTGATCGCCCAGATGACGATCGTCGAAAAGGCGGGTCAGTTGAACATCCTGGGCGACCCGTTCCGGTTCCGGCCCCAGAACGTCAATCCGCTGGACGGCCAGGGCGATCCCGCGCGCATCAACGACATGATCCGCGACGGCACGGTCGGCAACCTGTTCAACGGCGTCGGGGCCGAGGCCGGGCGGCGAATCCAGACCATCGCCATGGAGGAAAGCCGCCTGAAGATCCCGCTGCTGTTCGCGGCGGACATCATCCATGGCCTGTTCACGGTTTTTCCGGTGCCCCTGGGCGAGGCGGCGGCGTTCGATGCGGACCTGGCCATGCGCACCGCCCGGGTCGCGGCGATCGAGGGGGCGGCGTCCGGCATCCACCAGACCTTCGCTCCCATGGTCGATGTCGCGCGGGACCAGCGATGGGGCCGGGTGGTCGAGGGGGGGGGCGAGGACGTGCTGCTGAACGAGCGGCTGGCGGCGGCGCGGGTGCGCGGTTTCCAGGGCGACAAGGGGTTGGCAGACCGTGACGCGCTTCTGGCCACACCCAAGCATTTCGTGGCCTATTCTGCTGCGATCGGGGGCATGGACTACAACACCACCGACATGAGCGAGGCGACGCTGCGAGGCACCTTCCTGCCGCCGTTCAAGGCCGCGTTCGAGGCCGGTGCCCTGTCGGTGATGAGCGGGTTCAACGACCTGAACGGCGTGCCGACCAGCGGCAACCACCGGATGCTGACCGAGATCCTCCGCGACGAGTGGGGCTTCACCGGCTTCGTGGTGTCGGATTACACGTCCGAACAGGAACTGATCGCCCACGGCTTTGCCGAGGACGGGCGCGACGCGGCGCGGATCGCCCTGCTGGCCGGGGTCGATATGTCGATGGTGTCGGGGCTGTACCTCAAACACATCCCCGATCTGGTGGCCAAGGGCGATGTGCCGATGGCGCGGGTCGATCAGGCGGTGCGGCGTGTATTGCTGACCAAGGCCATGCTGGGGCTGTTCGACGAGCCCTATCGCGGGTGTGATCCGGTGCGGGAGCGGGCCGTGGTCAATGCCAAGGAACACCACGATCTGGCGCGGGAAGCCGGGGTCAAATCGATTGTCCTGCTCAAGAACGAAGGCGGTCTCTTGCCGCTGAAGACGTCGGGCCAGAAGATCGCCCTGATCGGGCCGTTCGCGGCGGACCTGGACATCTTCGGCCCCTGGACCATCTGGGGGGACGAGACGAAGCGGGTGTCGCTGGAGGCCGGTTTCAAGGCCGCGATGAGCGATGCCTCCGCCCTGACCGTGGTGCAGGGTTCGGACGTGGAAGTGGCGCTGGACGGCGGGATCGCCGCGGCGGTGGCAGCGGCGCGGGGCTCCGATGTCGTGGTTCTGGCGCTCGGCGAAAGCAGCCGGATGTCGGGCGAGGCCCAGTCGCGGACCGAGATCGACATCCCGGCGCCTCAACGCGCCCTGGCCGAGGCCGTGGCGGCGACAGGAAAGCCGGTGGTCGTCCTGTTGCGCAATGGTCGGGCACTGGAGCTGTCCGGCGCTGTCAAGAACGCGGGCGCGATCGTCGTGACCTGGTTCCTGGGCAGCCAGATGGGCCACAGTGTCGCCGATGTGGTGTTCGGCAAGGTCTCGCCGTCGGGTCGCCTGCCCGTTAGTTTCCCGCATCGCTCGGGCCAGCAACCGTTCTCCTACGACCACAAGACCACGGGGCGTCCGGCGGACAACAGTCTGGCGACGCAGGAATATGTGGCCCGCTATCGCGAGACCACCAACACGGCCCTGTATCCGTTCGGCCATGGGCTGACCTATGGCGAGGTCCGCTACGGGGCGGTGCAGCTGTCTTCGGCGACTATGGGCGGCACTGGGCGGATCGAGGCCTCGGTCGCCGTGACCAATGCCGGGTCGATGCCGGTCGAGGAGACGGTCCAGCTCTATATCCACGACCGGGTCGCCAGTCTGACCCAGCCGGTGCGGCGTCTGAGGGACTGGCAGAAGGTGACGCTGGCGGCGGGCGAGACGAAGACGGTGCGGTTCGTCCTGACGCGGAAGCAACTCGAGTTCATGAACCAGCAGGGCCGGTCGACGGTCGAGCCGGGGCTTTTCCGGCTATGGCTGACGTCCTCGGCCCAAGCGGGCGAGCCCGTGGAGTTCCGGCTGGAGCGGTAGGCAGGACCTCTGCCCTCTCCCGACGGGAGAGGGTCAGGCAGTGGCGCGGTTCTTGACGAGATCGTCGACCACCGACGGATCGGCCAGGGTGGACGTATCCCCCAGCGAACCGACGTCGTTCTCGGCGATCTTGCGAAGGATGCGCCGCATGATCTTGCCCGACCGCGTCTTCGGCAACCCAGGTGCCCACTGGATGGCGTCCGGCGCGGCGATGGGGCCGATTTCCTTCCTGACATGGGTCACCAGGGCCCTTTTCAGATCATCCGACGGCTCCACTCCGGCGTTCAGGGTGACATAGGCATAGATGCCCTGGCCCTTGATATCGTGGGGGAAACCGACCACGGCGGCCTCGGCGACGTCGTCGTGCAGCACCAGGGCGCTCTCGACCTCGGCGGTGCCCATGCGGTGGCCCGAGACGTTGATGACGTCGTCGACCCGGCCGGTGATCCAGTAATAGCCGTCCTCGTCGCGGCGGCAGCCGTCGCCGGTGAAATACTTACCGGGATAGGCCGCGAAATAGGTGTCGAAGAACCGCTGATGATCGCCCCAGACCGTGCGCATCTGGCCTGGCCATGAGTCGGTGATGACCAGATTGCCGCTGACCGCGCCGTCGAGAACGAGCCCCTCCGCATCGACCAGTTCCAGCTCCACGCCCGGCAGGGGCTTGGTCGCCGAGCCGGGCTTCAAGTCGGTCGCGCCGGGCAGTGGGGAGACCAGGATTCCGCCCGTCTCGGTCTGCCACCAGGTGTCGACGATGGGCAGGCGGCCGTCACCGACGACCCCGTGATACCAGCGCCAGGCCTCGGGGTTGATCGGCTCGCCGACCGTGCCTAGCAGGCGGAGCGACGCGCGCGAGGTGGCTTTCACCGGTTCGTCGCCGTCGCGCATCAGGGCACGCAGGGCCGTGGGGGCAGTGTAGAAGATCTCGACCTGGTGCTTGTCGATCACCTGCCAGAAGCGGCGGTTGTCCGGATAGTTGGGCACGCCCTCGAACATCAGGGTGGTCGCACCGTTGGCTAACGGGCCATAGACGCAGTAGCTGTGACCCGTGACCCAGCCGACGTCTGCGGTGCACCAGAAGACCTCGCCGGGGCGATAGTCGAAAACCAGCTCGTGGGTCCAGGACGCCCAGAACAGATAGCCGCCGGTGGTGTGCAGAACGCCCTTGGGCTTTCCGGTCGAGCCGGAGGTGTAGAGGATGAACAGCGGGTCCTCGGCGTTCATCGGCTCGCAGGGACAGTCGTCGCTGACACCGTGCTTGGCCTCGCCGTAGCGGACGTCCCGGCCCTCGATCATCGGGATGTCGGCGTTGGTGTGGGAGATCACCAGCACCTTCTCGACCGAGACCTTCTCCAGCGCCGCATCGACATTGGCCTTGAGCGGCACCCGCTTGCCACCGCGCAGGCCCTCGTCGGCGGTGATCACGACCTTGGAGCCGCAATCCTCGATCCGGCCGCACAGGCTGTCGGGCGAGAAGCCGCCGAACACCACCGAATGCACCGCGCCGATGCGGGCGCAGGCCAGCATGGCGACGGCCGCCGCCGGGATCATCGGCAGATAGATCGTGACCCGGTCGCCCTTCACGACGCCCAGCTCTTTCAGCACATTGGCCATGCGGCACACCTCGCGGTGCAGCTCCGCATAAGTCAGCCCGCCGGAGCCGTTGGGATCGTCGCCTTCCCAGATGATGGCGCACTGGTGCCCCCGCTCGGCCAGATGCCGGTCGATACAGTTCCAGGCGACGTTCAAAATACCGTCCTCGAACCATTTGATCCGGAAGTCGGCCTTGTCGAACGACACGTTCTTGATCGTCGTCGGGGCGGTCATCCAGTCCAGGCGATTGGACAGGTCGCCCCAGAAGCGGTCCGGGGTCTCGCGCGCTGCGATCCGGGCCGCCTCATAGGTCTTACGATCCATATGGGCCCTGGCGGCCCAGTCGTCGGAAACGGGATAGACGGTCGGATCGCTCATTCAGGCACCTTGGAAAGTCTCAGAAACCGTATTTGGCGAAGACCGTCAGCCGGGTCACGTCGCCCGACAGACCGTTCTCCAGTTCACGCTCGCCCAGGCTGAGCTCCGCGCCCAGATCGAACGCCGGAACCGGAGAATAGATCAGATTGCCCCGGATGGAGTAGGCCGACTTGTTGTTGGTCAGGGCCAGCAGGCTGCGATCCACGTCCACGTCCTGGAAGGCATAGATCAGGTTCGAACGCCACTGGGGTGCCCAGAAATGCCGATAGGCGGCAAACCCGGCGACCAGCGGAATGGCCTCCAGCTGGCCCGAGGCATCCAGCACCGCGTCATTGGTGAAGTTCAGCCCGACATAGCGGCCGATGCCTTCGCCACCGGACAGCATGAGCCGCAGGTCGTCCTTGGCCCCGATCTTGATCTTGGCGGCGGCGGACAGACCATATCCGACGGTGGTGTCGTCGATCGCGCCAGCGCCCGTCGTCTCATAAGCCAGTTGCCGGACGATACCGGCGATCGAGGCCTCGCCCCAGGGCCGGGTCAGAACGTAGCGGGCGGTGATGTCCGGGACGGTGCTGTCGTCGGCGATGATGCGGGTGGCGGTGTTGAAGGCGGTGACGGTGGTCTCGGGGTTTTCCACCGACAGCGAGAACGCCCCCCGGGTATAGCGGACCTGGACCTGACGGTTGAAGACGGTGCCTTCGGTCGGGCCAACATAGTCGGCGGTCTCGGGGAGGACGGCCAGGCTCTGGAAGTTCGTCCACTCCTGGCCGAACAGCCAGTTGTCGATCGTGACGAAGGCGCGACGCAGAGCGGGGTTGGCCGGGCTGGTCGTACGCTGGTCGCCGGTGCCGGGCAGGACCTGGAAATCCATCTCGATCCGGGTGCCAACTTTGCGACCGCCGATCAGGCCGTCGGTCGTGATCCAGAACCGGGTCTGGCGGGCATTGAAGTCGGTCGCCTCGCCCTCTTCAGCCCCGCCGATGGGAACGGTGCCGGGCAGATAGAATTCGCGCTGGAAGTCACCCAAGGCCGGGTCGCCGCCGGAATACTGGCTCAGGCTGTAGTCGGCCTTGACGAAGCCCCCGAATTTGATGGTGTTGGCACCGATCCGGAAACCGTCGGTGGCGGCGGAGGCCGAGGGCGCGACCGTGGCGGCGGGGGCGGCCGGGCTGGCTACCGCGCGCTGGTCCAGGCGGATGATGTCCTGCTGAACCGTGGCCTGGGCTGTGCGGGAGGCCTCGACCTCTGCCTTCAGGGCGTTGAGGGTTGCTTCCAGCTGGGCGATGCGGGCTTCCAGCGCCGCTGGATCCTGGGTCTGGGCCAGGGCGAGACAGGGTGCCGTCAGCAGGGCGATGGTCGCGACGCCGCCGAAAAGGGTGTGTTTGATCATGATGTCCTCCCGGGTCCGTCTGTCGCGAACCTCCCGGCCCCACTTTCGGGACAGGACGCTTGGGGGCCATTAGCGATTGGTCTAGTTTCGACCAAAGTCGCAGGGTGCCAGAATGACGCAACGACCGTGTCGCGGCCCACGCGACCATGCCGGGGAGTGAGCGTTTGACCCACCGAATCGTCGTCGCCGACGATCATCCGTTGTTCCGCGCCGCCTTGGGGTCGGCCCTTTCGCGCGCCGCGCCGGACGCGACGATCGAGGAATGTTCCAGCCTGGCCGGGGCGCGGGAGGCGCTGGGGCGGGGGTCGATCGACCTGTTGCTGCTGGACCTGAAGATGTCGGACTGCGACGGGTTTGTCGGTCTGGTGGCGGTGCGGGGCGAACATCCGGCGGTACCGGTGGTGGTGGTCTCGGCCAGCGAAGACGCAAGCACTATCCGTCGTGCGCTGGCGTTCGGGGCCTCGGGCTTTATCCCCAAGTCCGCGACTCTGCCGGTCATGGTCGAGGCCCTGACCGCCATCCTGGAAGGCGACGTCTGGGCCCCCGAAATCGGCGAGGACGACCACCAGCCGCTGATGGAACACCGGATCGCCAGCCTGACGCCTTCGCAGCTCAAGATCCTGGTCGGGCTGCAGCAGGGGAGGCTGAACAAGCAGATCGCCTACGACCTCGGCGTTACCGAGGCCACCATCAAGGCCCATCTGACGGGCGTGTTCCGCAAGCTGGGCGTCCAGAACCGGACCCAGGCCGTGATCGCGGCCCAGGCCCTGGGGGCCGACGCCTAGCCCACGAAGGCGCGTTCCAGGACGTAGTCGCCGGGCTCGGCGTTCGATCCCTCCTTCAGGCCAAAGCCGTCCAGCAGTTCGGCGGTCTGTTTGATCATCGCCATGGAGCCGCACAGCATGACCCGGTCCCGTTCGGGCGTGAAGCCGGGGGCGAGGTCCAGGTCGGCGAAGATCGCGCCGGACACGATGCGATCGGTGATCCGACCCGGCGTGTGGAAATCCTCGCGGGTCACGGTCGGATAGTAGCGGAGCTGGGCCTTCGCCTCGTCGCCGACCAGGGGGTCGTCGTGGATGCCGGTCTCGAAGAAGTCGCGGTAGGCCAGGTCGGCGACGTTTCGCACCGTGTGGCAGACCATGACCTGACCGAACCGGGCATAGGTGTCGGGGTCGCGCGCGACGCTGAGCCAGGGGGCCAGCCCCGTACCGGTCCCGATCAGCCACAGCCGCTCGCCGCCGGTCAAGGCGTCCAGCACCAGGGTGCCGGTCGGCTTCTTGCCCATCAGGACGCTGTCGCCCGCCACAATCTTCTGTAGCCGAGAGGTCAGGGGGCCGTCGGGCACCTTTATCGAGAAGAACTCCAGCTCCTCGGCCCAGTTGGGGCTGGCGACGGAATAGGCGCGCAGGACCGGCTTGGCACCGTCCTCGCCCGGCAGACCGATCATCACGAACTCGCCCGACCGGAAGCGGAAATCCTCGGGCCGTTCGATCGCGAAGCTGAACAGCTGGTCGGTCCAGTGGCGGACCCACAGCACCTTCAGATCGTGGAACGGGCTGGCCTTTGCAGGGGCCGGCGAGAGGAGGGCGTCGGTCATGAGGCTACTTTAGGCGGTCAGAGGGCATGGCAAAAGACGAGGAAGGCGCGCCAAGGTGCGACATTGTCTGGCCAGAAGCGATAGCGGTGCTGAGGGCGGATTGGCTTTGATCTGGAAAACAGGGGCAAAACGGACGGCTCAAGAAAACACCGTCCGGATCGTTCGGATCGTTCGGATCGTCCGCTTTCAAGGTCGTCGGTCGCATCGGGCGCGCAGCGGTAAAAGGTCATACCTTCAGTCTAAACCCGTTTGGAACACCGGTGATGAAATGGCTTCGAAATTCTCGCAAAGCCAATGAATCACTGGAAGTGGTGCGGCGAACTGCGCGAGTTGCGCGGTTCTAGCCGACAGGACAGTGACGGCGGGCGAAACCTCCGCTAGCGTCACCGCCATGCGCACAGTCCTTCTTGCTTCCACGCTCCTGACCGTGGCCGGTTCGGCCTTCGCCCAGAGTGCTCCCGATCCCGCCATCCTGACGCCCGAGCGGGTGTTCGCCAATCCGTCGCTGGCCGGGCCGGTGGCGCGAGGCGTCAGCCTGTCGCCGGACGGGGAACTGGTGGCCTTCCTGCGGTCGCGCGAGGACGACGTCGACGTGCTGGACCTGTGGGCCGCACCGACGGGGGAGGGTGAGCCCTACAAGCTGATTGACGCGCGGGCCCTGGTGCCGGACGCGGGCGAACTGTCGGAGGCCGAGAAGGCGCGGCGCGAGCGGCAGCGGATCTCGCAGCGCGGCGTGGTCGAGTATTCGTGGGACGAGCAGGGGCGATACATCCTGGCACCGCTGGAAGGCGACATCTTCCTGGCTACGCGGGCCGATGGTTCGGCCAGGCGGCTGACCGAGACAGAGGCGGACGAGATCGATGCCAAGGTCTCGCCGCTGGGCAATTTCGTGTCGTTCGTGCGGGATCAGGATCTGGTCGTCCTCGATCTGGCCAGCAATGCCGAGACGCCGGTCACCACGGACGGCGATGGGCTGATCACCTGGGCCACCGCCGAATTCATCGCCCAGGAGGAGATGAACCGCGACACCGGCTATTGGTGGAGCCCGACCGAGAAACACATCGCCCTGCAAAGGACCGACGAATCGACGGTCGATATCGTGCCGCGGCTGGATATCTCCGGCGGCGGGGCGGCGGTGGTGGAGCAACGCTATCCCCGGGCCGGGCGGCCCAACGCCCTGGTTGAGCTGCATGTTCGGGACATGCAGACGGGCGGCCTGGTCAAGGTCGATCTGGGCGACAATCCGGACATCTATCTGGCGCGGGTCAACTGGTCGGCGGATGGTCAGACGCTCTATGTCCAGCGGCAGTCGCGGGACCAGAAGCGGGTCGATCTGCTGAGCGTCGATCCGGCGACGGGAGCGTCCAAGGTGATCGTCACTCAGCGTGCGGACGCCTGGGTCGAGCTGACCAATGACTTCAAGGCGCTGAAGGACGGCCGGTTCATCTGGTCGTCGGAAGAGACCGGCTGGCGGCACCTGTATCTGTACGACCGTGACGGCAAGCGGCTGCGGGCGATCACGCGCGGACAGTTTCCCGTAAAGGGACTGAACGGCGTCAACGAGGAGACGGGGGACGTCTTCTTCAGCGCCTCGATGAAGGACGGACGCGAGAACCCGATCGAACAGCAGCTGTTCCGGACCAGCCTGTCGCGCAACATGACGCCCGAGCCGATCACGCCCGAAGGCGGATGGTGGGGTGCGTCGATGAACCGGACCGGCACGGCCTTCGTCGGCAACTATACCGATCTGACCACGCCACCGCAGTCGGCCTTGTACCGGGCGGACGGGACCTTCGTGCGCTGGATCGAGGAAAACCGGCTGGATGCCGATCATCCGTTCTATCCCTATGCGTCGCGCAGACAGGTGCCCGAGTTCGGTACGCTGGAAAGCGACGGAGAGACCCTGGTCTGGCAGATGACCAAGCCGGTCGGGTTCGATCCGTCCAGGACCTATCCGGTGGTGATGCAGGTCTATGGCGGGCCGTCGGGCGGCGGGGTCCGCAAGGGCTGGCAGGGGGCGACGACGCAGCTTCTGACCGAGGCCGGATACATCGTCTTCCGCCTGGACAACCGGGGCGAGGGCGACCGGTCGGTGGCGTTCAAGACGGCGCTGTATCGCAAGATGGGCCAGCCCGAGATCGCCGATCAGGTGCTGGCGGCGAACTATCTGCGCTCATTGCCGTTCGTGGACGACGACCGGATCGCCATGATGGGCTGGAGCTATGGCGGGTTCATGAGCGCCATGGCCCTGACCGAGCCCCGGATGGGTCTGGCGGCTGCGGCTGTAGGGGCTCCGCCGACGGAATGGAGCCTGTACGACACCCATTACACCGAACGCTACATGTCGACGCCGCAGGACAATGTCGAGGGTTACGCCGCCTCCGACGTCGTACCTCGGCTGGAGAACTTGACCGGGCGGATGCTGCTGATGCACGGGATGGCCGACGACAACGTGATCTTCGAGAACGCCACGCGGGTGATCGACGCGATGCAGGCCAAGAGCATCCCCTTCGACCTGATGCTGTATCCGGGCCAGCGGCACGGCGTGCGGGGCAACGAGCGTCAGTTGCAGCAGTGGCGGACCTATCTGGAGTTTTTCGACCGGACCATCGGGGCGGGGTCGCAGACGCAATAACGCCGCTCATCCCGGCGAAAGCCAGGACCCAGTTCTTTCGCCGCGCAATGCGCTGGATCAGATCCGATGCTGAACTTCACCGATCGTTGGCCCAAAGCGCTGGGTCCCGGCCTTCGCCGGGATGAGCGGAAAGTGAGTGGCAAAGGGCTGATCGCCTTCGCCTTGGCAGGCTTGGTCCTGTCGGCCTGTACCGCCATCCCGAACGACGACGGCAGCTGGACCCTGCCGGGCGAGGATGGCGGGCGGGTGTTCCAGCCGCCCAGCGCCGCCGCGATCGTGGATGGCCAGTTCCCGGCACGCGCCGCGATCGACGGATCGATCGGACTGATTCTCGGCGCGGACACATCCACCGAACCGCCACTCAAATCGGTAATCGCGGTCCACCCCGATGTCGTCGCAGGCGAAGATATCGCCATCCCCTCCGGCCCCCTGCGCGGTCTGCCCATCCTGCTGAAGGACAATATCGAGACCCGCGACATGCCGACGACCGCTGGGTCGCTGGCGCTGGCGAACAATGCGCCGGGCCGTGACGCGCCGCTGGTGACGCGCCTCCGTGACGCGGGTGCCGTCATCCTGGGCAAGACCAATCTGTCGGAATGGGCCAACATCCGCTCGTCCAACTCGATCAGCGGCTGGAGCGCGGTCGGGGGCCAGACCCGCAATCCCTATGATCCCGAACGCACGCCTTGCGGCTCGTCGTCGGGCAGCGCGGTGGCGGTGGCGATCGGGCTGGTGCCGGTGGCGATCGGGACCGAGACCAACGGCTCCATCGTCTGTCCGGCCTCGGTCAACGGCGTGGTCGGATTCAAGCCCACCGTCGGTCTGGTGTCGCGCACCCACGTCGTTCCGATCAGCCATTCCCAGGACACGGCCGGTCCGATGGCCCGCACGGTCGAGGACGCCGCCATCGTCCTGACCGCCATCGCGGGTTCGGATCCAATGGACGCGGCGACACTCGAGGCCGACGCGAGAAAGGTCGATTATCGCGCGGCGCTGGATGCCGGGTCGCTCACCGGCGCGCGGATCGGGGTGATGCGGTTCCTGATCGAGAACTATTCGGCGGACACCCAGGCGGCGTTCGAGACCTCGCTTCAGGCCCTGCGCGACGCCGGGGCGGTGCTGGTCGAGATCACCGAGGCTCCGGACCTGCGCGCCATCGGCCAGAACAGCTTCAACGTCCTGATGTATGAGCTGAAGGCCGATCTGAACGCCTACCTGGCGACGACGGACCCGGCACAGGTACCGACGCGGACCCTGGCCGACGTCATCGCCTTCAACGAGAGCGAGCCGCGCGAGACCGAACTGTTCGGACAGGAGCTGTTCCTTCTGGCCGAGGCGAAGAAGGGGCTCGACGATCCGGAATACATCGCCGCGCGCGAGACCTCGTTCCGCCTCGCGGGGCCGGAGGGTATCGACAAGATGATGCGTGAGAACACCGTGGTTGCCCTGATCGCGCCCACCACCTCCCGCGCCTGGACCAACGACCGCGAAGATGATGACGAGGCGGAAGGGTCTTCATCGACCCTGGCAGCCGTGGCGGGCTATCCGCACCTGACCGTGCCGATGGGGATGGACCGGGGCATGCCGGTCGGGATCAGCTTCATCGGCGGGCAGTGGGACGATGCGGCCATTCTGTCGCTCGGCTATGCCTTCGAACAGAAGACCATGGCGCGGGTGCCACCGGTGCTGACGGCGGCATCGCCCCAGGAGCAGGTCGAACCTTCACGCTAGCGGGACGTTAGCGGCGGATGGAAAAGCTGTTCGTCCGGTTCGCGACCCTGACGGCCAAGGTGGCGGGCAAGCCGTGGACGTTCATCGGCTGTCTGCTGGTGGTGGTGATCTGGGGGGTCAGCGGGCCGGTCTTCAAATTCAGCGAAACCTGGCAACTGGTCATCAACACCGGCACGACCATAATCACCTTCCTGATGGTGTTCCTCATCCAGAACACCCAGAACCGCGACGGGGCGGCGATGCAGGCCAAGCTGGACGAGCTGATCTTCGCCGTTCGCAGGGCCGATGCGCGGTTCATCGGCATCGAACACCTGACCGAACGCGAACTCGACACCATTCTGGCCGAGGTCGAAAAACGCGGCTTCGAGGTCCACGCCGGCAAGCCCGCTCGGCCGATCCGGGGCAAGCCCGCGACCCGCGTGGCCGACCTCGTGGCAACGGCCGATGCCAAACCGGCAGCCAGGCCCCGCGCGAAGCCAGGTTCGAAGGCTTCGTGAGCCTGATCGCCAATATCGTGGGCACCGGGGCTGCCCTGTGTTCGATCGCCAGTTTCGCGCCACAGGTGATGAAGATCTGGAAGGAACGCGACGCCTCGTCGGTCAGCCTGAAGACCTATTCGCTGACGGTGGCCTGTTTCATCCTGTGGGTCGCCTACGGTTGGCTGACCAAGGCCTGGCCGATTCTGATCGCCAACGGCTTCGCCCTGGTCATGGCCTCGGCGGTGCTGGCGATGAAATGGCGTTTCAGGGATGGTGATCCGGAAGCGACCTGATCTGGCTCCGGTCCGGGTTTCGCTCTATGGATCGAGAGTGAATCGCAAACGGAATCCCCGTCCTTGACTGAAGCTCCCCCTCCGCATGAGGCCAGCGGCGCCGCCCGCCGCGCAGCCGCATTCCAGCGCATGCGCGACGCCCATTCGACCGAGATGGCTGAGGACTATGTCGAGCTGATCGGTGACCTGATCGTCGAGACGGGCGAGGCGCGGTTGACCGACCTGGCCGAGAACCTGGGCGTCACCCATGCCACGGCCGCCAAGGTGGTGCAGCGGCTGGCGCGCGAAGGGCTGGTCGAGAGCCGACCCTACCGCTCGATCTTCCTGACGGTCGCAGGCGAGACGATGGCTACGGCGTCGCGCGAACGGCACCGGATCGTGCTGGAGTTCCTGCTGGCCATGGGCATCAGCGAACGGATCGCCGAGGCGGATTCCGAAGGAATCGAACACCACGTCAGCGCTGAGACCCTGGCCATGTTCGAACGGCTGACCGCGCAAAAGACCTCAGGCTGACGGAGGGGCGAGGGTCAGCCCCATCCGTACGAGGGCCGACAGGGTCGAGGCCTGCATCTTGTCCATCACCTTGGCTCTGAAGATCTCGACCGTGCGTGGACTGATGTCGAGCTCCTGCGCGATCTCCTTGTTGGAGCGGCCCTCGATCAATCCGTGGAAGACCTGGGCCTCGCGCGGTGTCAACTGATCGACCTTTGCCTGGGTGGTCTGGCGCGCTTCCTGGGCCTGCATCAGTTCGGAGAGGTGGCCAATGCAGCCCTGAACGGCTTCGATCAGGCGGCTGGGGTCGAAAGGTTTCTCGATGAAGTCGACGACGCCCGACTTCATCATCTGGATAACCATGGGCACGTCGGCATGACCGGTGATGACGATGACAGGCCAGGCGTGCCCCTTGGTTTCGGCCAGACGCCGGACGACCTCGGTCCCGTCCATTTCCGGCATCCGCACGTCGGTGACGACGCAGGCCGAGGCCTCGTCCGGCAGGTTGGCGAAGAACTCCTTGCCGCTGGCAAAGCCGCGCGCGCGAATGCCCTGCACGCGCAACAGGGTCAGCAGAGAATCTCTGACCGCATCGTCGTCGTCGACGATGAAGACCGAATGCACCGTCATGCAGGCTCCATTTCCTGCTCACGTATCAGGCTGAACGAAAAGGCGGCCCCTCCGAGCTCGCTCGTCTCAACCTTTAGCACACCTCCATGGCTCTCGACGATAGTTCGAGTGACGGACAATCCCAGTCCCATGCCACCGGCCTTTGTGGTCATCAGCGGGCGGAAGATGGTGTCCATCTTCTCGGCCGAGATGCCGCAGCCGTTATCCTCGACCACGATGACGAATTCAGCATCGCTGACCGCCCGCCCGACGATTCTCAGGCGCGGTTCGGGCGTTCCGGCCAAGGCCTCGACGCCGTTTCGAACCAGATTGACCATGGCCTGCTGGAACTGGATGCGGTCGGCGCGCACGCGGTCGTTGAGGTCGTCGATCTGGATATCGATCTCTACGCCGCCCGCCCGTTCGATCATCGAAAAGACCCCGGCCAGATCGGCGACCATGGCCCCGACGCGCTCGACGCCCAGGCTGCGGCTCTCGTGCGCCAGCAATTCGCGCATCCGCCGAATGATCTGGCCGGCGCGAAGCAACTGGGCCTTGGCCAGTTCGATCGTCCGAGCCGCGCTCTCACCCATCAGACCAACGCGTGCAACATCGGTCTGACTGGCGTGCAGATAGGTCGTGGCCGCGCTGAGCGGCTGGTTCAGCTCGTGAGCAAGGGAGGCGGCCATCTCCCCCAAAGAGTTCAGCCGCCAGACCCGGTTGAGCTGGGCGTGAAGGTCACGCGCATGCGCGTCGGCGGCATGGGCCAGGCTCAAGTCGGTGAGACACAGTATCAGATGGTCGCCACAGGGTTTCTCGGGGATCATTCCGGTCTGGATGCTCAGGGGAAACCTCTGGCTGTCCTCGCGAATGCCCGTCCACACGTGGTCCAGTGACAGCTTGGGGGGGAGGGCCGCAATCTCGGCCACATCGAAGGCTTCGATGAAGACGGAGACCGGCTTGCCGACGCTGGCCTCCGTCGTGCCGAACAACAGACAGGCGGGCTGGGTCAGCATCTGGATGTCGCCGGAGCGGTCGACCGTCAGGACGGGTACCGAGGCCAGGATGGTGTCCAGCATGATCTGACGCCGGTCCAGATGCAGCGACAGGTCGTCGGCCCGGCGACGGAAGGCCCGCAGTTCCCAGAAAACCTCGGCCAGCAACCAAGCGATGATGCCGAACAGGATCGCCATGCCGAGCGCGACCAGGTCCTCGGCGATCAGCCCAGCCCAGATGTTGACGCAGACCGTGAGGGCGAGCGCGAGAAGCGTGGGCCTGCGCCCCGTCATCATCGCGCAGATCACCACGGCGATGATGGGCAGCAGATAGAACAGGTGGCTGTCGATCCCGATCCAGGCGCGGGGCAGCAGCGACACTGCGGCCAGAACCGCCGCGATGACATAGGCGACCAGGCCGCGCCGTCTGGCCAGACGAGGGATCAGCGGGTGGTTTGTGAGCTCGGGAGGCGGCGGCTGCATCGTTAAGCTCTCGTCCTGCCGGCGCGGATCGCCGGGTGGCAGAATCGCGGCGCGGCGGCTCAAACCCGGTCCGTCTTATGCTGTTTCGACCCGTTCCGCACCAAACCCCGGCAAACCCCATAGGTAATCCTACCTAATCGGGAATTCAGGAATAATATTAGCGTTCGGCTGACTCTGGAGCCTCGTCATCCAGAGAGATCCATGCCGCGCAAAATGCCGACCCTCGTCCAATCATGCTCCGCCCTGGCGGCGGTGCTTACCCTGTCCGCCAGCCCGGCGGCCGCTCAGTCGGTCGGCGACCTCGATCTGTCGGGCCAGATCGGCGTCGCCAGCGAGTTCGTCGGCAAGGGGCTGGGCAAGAGCAATCGCGAGATCAGCCCGTTCGGTTCGATCGAGGCCAAGGCCAGCGACGTCTATGCCAGCGTCTTCGTTGCCAGTGCCGAGTTGCCGCAAGGTGCCGATCTGGAGATCGTCAGCGCCATCGGATACCGGCCCAAGGTCGGGTCGGTCAGCCTGGACATCTCGATCATCAACCGCGACCTGTACGGCAGCCGGACCGACTATCAGGGCAATTCGTTCGAGTATCAGGTCGATGCCACGCGCAAATTCGGGCCGGTGACCGCCCGTTTGCGGCTCAACTATACTCCGGATGGCTTCGGTGCGACCGAGGGGGCGTGGTGGAACGAACTGCAGGGCACGGTGTCGCTGGATGCCAAGACCCGGATCAGCGCGGCGATCGGTGATCGCAACGCCGACGGCGGGGCCGAATATGTCGCCTGGAACGTCGGGGCCCGGCGCAAGCTGACCGACGACCTGTCGCTGGACCTGCGGTTCTACGACACCGACAGCCCCCAGATCAGTGACGCCTACGACAGCCGCTTCGTCGGATCGCTTTCCTACGCCTTCTGATTCGCCTCGCCTGCCTCCCGCCCTCGCTTGAAAGTGAAACCTGTGTCCTTCAGCAATCTTCCGGTCAGCCAGAAACTCGGATCCGCCTTCGCCGCCGTGCTTCTGGCGATCGCGGCCATGGGGGCGACGGTGTTTTTCAACCTGCAGGCCGTGACGCGTGCCGGCGAGGCCCGCAGCGCGGCCAGTGCGGCCGAGCGGACCGCCGGGGTGGTCGAATTCAAGCTGGCGCGTCAGGAGAACAGCCTGCGCGGCTTCCTGCTGTCGAACGATCCCTATTACATCGAACGGTTGGACAAGCACCGGGCCGATTTCAAGGCCGGGCTGGACGAGCTGAGACAGGGCGCGACGCCCGAGGTCATCGCCATGGCCGATACCGTCGAGACGACGGGCGACGCCTGGCACAGCAATGTGGTCGAGGTCGCGCGTCGTCTGGCGGCCGATCCCACCACGCGGGCCCAGGCCGTGGCCATGGTCGGGCGCGACGGCTCGGCGGATGGATTCATCGAACCGGTCGAGGCCGCAATCGAGGCGCTCAAGGCCGATGCCGTGGCCAAGCTGGAAGCGGGACAGGCAGCTCAGGCCAAGGCGGCCGCGACTGCGATGTTGGCCCTGATCATCGGCTCTGTTTCGGCACTACTCATCGCCTTGGGGGCAGGCTGGTTCGTGACGGGTGCCATCGTCGGGCCGGTCAAGGACATGATCCGCCACATGCAGCGCGTGATGGGCGGAGAAACGGACGTCGAAGTGCCCAGTGCGCTGCGCAAGGACGAGTTCGGTCAGATGGGCGTCGCCATCATCGCCTTCCGCGATGCTGCCATCGAGAAACAGGCATCGGAGGCCCGTGCCGCCGCTGATCGTGCCGCGGCCGAGGCCGAGCGGGCCTCCAACCTGACGGTCACCGAGGCATCGGCCCGCGAACAGGCGGTCGTTGTCAGTGCTTTGGCCGAGGGGCTGGATCACCTGACAAGGGGCGACCTGACCTATGAGCTGACGCAGAATTTCCCCGGCGACTATGCCAAGCTGAAGTCCGATTTCAACGCGGCGATCAGCCAGCTGCACGAGGCGATGGCCGCCGTCGTGTCCAATGTCTCGGCGATCCGGTCGGGCTCGGGCGAGATCAGCCATGCCGCCGACGACCTGTCGCGCCGCACCGAACAACAGGCCGCCAGCCTGGAACAGACCGCCGCCGCCCTGGACCAGATCACCGCCACGGTGAACCGCACGGCTTCCGGCGCGAAACAGGCATCCGAAACCGTCCAGGCCGCCAAGGGCGACGCCGAGACCAGCGGGCGGATCGTCAGCCAGGCCGTCGAGGCCATGGGCGCGATCGAGAAGTCGGCGACAGAAATCAGCCAGATCATCGGGGTCATCGACGAGATCGCCTTCCAGACCAATCTTCTGGCCCTGAACGCGGGCGTCGAGGCGGCGCGTGCGGGAGATGCCGGTCGCGGCTTTGCCGTCGTGGCCCAGGAGGTCCGTGCATTGGCCCAGCGATCGGCCGAGGCGGCAAAGGAGATCAAGGTGCTGATCTCGGCCTCGTCGGCCCAGGTCAACAGCGGCGTGACCCTGGTCGGCCAGACCGGTGACGCATTGCAGCGAATCGTCGGACGGGTCGCGGAGATCGACGGTTTGGTGTCCGAGATCGCGGCCTCTGCCCACGAACAGGCCACGGGCCTGGCCCAGGTCAACACCGCCGTGAACCAGATGGATCAGGTGACCCAGCAGAACGCGGCCATGGTCGAGCAATCGACCGCGGCCTCGCATTCTCTGTCGCAGGAGGCCGAGGTGCTGGCCGGCTCCGTCTCGCGCTTCCGCATCGCGGGCGCGGCCCAGGATCACCGTTCGACGGCGCGCCCGGCTCCCCGCCCGGTCGCCCGTCCCGTCGCGCCCGCACCGTCGCGGACCGTCACCGCCATGAAGACCGTCGGTCGCGGTGGCGCGGCCCTGAAATACGAACCCGTCGCCTCGACCGACGGATGGGAGGAGTTCTGATGTCTGCTGCACTGAAACTACCCGCCGTGCTCGATATCCAGGCGGCAGAGCCGCTGCGGGCCCAGCTCCTTGCCCTTCGCGGTCAGTCGGTGATCGTCGACGGGTCGGCGGTCGAGCGGCTGGGCGGTCTGTGCCTGCAGGTGCTGATCGCCGCGCAGAAAACCTGGGCCAGCGACGGCCACAGCCTGATGATCGATGCGGTGTCCGACGACTTCGCGAACCAATGGAATGCATTCGGTGCCGCCGATCTGGCGCATCAGCAAGGAGAGGCCGCGTGACCAAGACCGTTCTGACGATCGACGATTCGCGCACCATGCGCGATATGTTGATGATGGCCCTCGCCGAGGCGGGATACCGCGTCATCCAGGCCGTGGATGGCGTGGACGGGCTGGAGACCCTCAACGCCGAAGGGGCCGACGTCGTCATCACCGACATCAACATGCCGCGCCTGGACGGGTTCGGCTTCATCGAGGGCATGCGGGCGGACCCGGCCAACCGGTCGATCCCGGTCTTGGTCCTGTCGACCGAGAGCGACCCGGCCAAGAAGCAGCGCGCCCGCGACGCGGGGGCAACCGGCTGGATCGTCAAACCCTTCGATCCGGCCAAGCTGGTCGAAGCCGTCCGGCGCGTGGCGGCCTGATCCCATGAGTGACGCCGTCGATCCGTTCGAAGCCATCAAGGTCGTCTTCTTCCAGGAGTGCGACGAGCTTCTGGGCGACCTGGAAGCGGGTCTGCTGGCGATCGAGGCCGGCGACACCGACCTGGAGACCGTCAACGCCGTGTTCCGCGCCGTGCATTCGGTCAAGGGCGGGGCAGGGGCCTTTGGTCTGGAGGACCTGGTCCGCTTCGCCCATGTGTTCGAGACCCTGCTGGACGAGGTCCGGGCCGGTCGCAAACCCTGCGACGACACCATGGTCAAGGTATTGCTGCGGGCGTCCGACGTGCTGTCCGACCATATCGCGGCAGCGCGCGGCCAGGCCGATCCGGTCGATGAGGCGCGGTCCGCCGGCCTGGTGGCCGAGCTGGAAGCCCTGACCCGGGGCGAGGTGTTCGTGGCACCGGTCGCCGCATCCGCTCCGGCGGCACCCCTCGTCGAACCCGAGCCGATCGCGGTCTTCGAGCCCGTGCCGACCATGCCGAATCTGCCCGAGGCCGACGAGTTCGGCTTCCGCCCGGTCGCCTTCGATCTGAAGGCCCTGGACACCCTGCCGCCGCCTGCCGTGGCGCATGGTTGGCGGGTCGTGTTCCGGCCCAAGGGCCGGATGTATGCCAATGCCAACGAAGCGGCGTTGATGCTGCGCGAACTGTGTCGTCTGGGCCAGGCGACGGTCACGCTGGATGCGTCGGAACTGCCAGGCCTCGACGAGATGTCGGCGGAAGAGGGCTATCTGAGCTGGACGGTCGATATCGTCGGGGCGTCCGAAAGCGACGTGCGCGACGTCTTCGATTTCGTCGGTAGCGACTGTGAGACCACCTTCACTTCCCTGGCCGATGTGGCTGCTACGGCCGAAACGGCGCCGACTTTCGATATCGCCGCCCTGCTGGCCAAGGCCCAGGCCGAGGTCGCCGCGCCGATGGTGCTGGAGCCCATCGTGTCGATGGCGGTGGCATCGCCGCCCGAAGGGACCGCCCCCGTTGCGCCGCGGCCCGCGCCGTCGGCCACGCCTGCGGCTGCGGCACCTGCGGCAGCGCCGTCCACAACCGCTGCCGCCGCTGCACCGACGATCCGCGTCGACTTGGACCGGGTCGATCGCCTGATCAACGTCGTCGGCGAACTGGTGATCCAGCAGGCCATGCTTGCCCAGCGCGTGGTCGAGAGCGGTCTCGCGCGCTCGTCGGGCATCTCGGTCGGGCTGGAGGATCTGGAGCTTCTGACGCGCGAGATCCAGGACAGCGTCATGGCCATCCGCGCCCAGCCGGTGAAGTCGGTGTTCCAGCGCATGCCGCGCCTGGTTCGCGAGGTCGCCGAGATGACCGGCAAGCGCGTCCGTCTGGTCACCGCCGGGGAGGACACGGAGGTCGACAAGACCGTGGTCGAACGCCTGGCCGAGCCCATCACCCACATGTTGCGCAACGCCATCGACCACGGGCTGGAAGGCCCCGACGATCGCGCTGCAGCGGGCAAGCCCGTCGAGGGTACCGTGCGTCTTGCGGCCCTGCACCGCTCGGGCCGGATCGTGATCGAGATCAGCGACGACGGGCGCGGCATCAACCGCGAACGCGTGCGCGGCATCGCCGTATCCAAGGGCCTGATCGCCGAGGACGCCAGCCTGACGGACGAAGAAACGGACAACCTGATCTTCCTGCCCGGCTTCTCGACGGCCGAGACGGTTTCGGACATCTCGGGCCGGGGCGTGGGGATGGATGTCGTGCGCCGCTCGATCCAGGCCCTGGGAGGACGGATCACCATCGCCTCAAATCCCGGCAAGGGATCGGTCTTCACCCTCAGCCTGCCCCTGACCCTGGCGGTCATGGACGGGATGGTGGTCAGCGCCGCCGAACAGACCCTGGTCGCGCCCCTGACGGCCATCGTCGAGAGCCTGACGCCGCGGGCCGAGGACGTCCATTACGTCGGCGGCCACGATGCGGTGATCACGTTCCGGGACAAGTTCGTGCCGCTGATCGACGTGGCTCAGGTCATGGGCTTCCGCGCCGATCCGGTGCCGCCCGCATCCGGCGTAGCAGTGATCATCGAGACTGAGGCCGGGTTCCGCGCCGCCCTGCTGTTCGACGCCATCCAGGGTCAGCGCCAGGTCGTGATCAAGAGCCTGGAGACCAACTACCAGCAGGTCGCGGGCGTCGCCGCCGCCACCATCCTGGGCGACGGTCGGGTGGCCCTGATCCTGGACGTCGATTCCATCGTCGCCAACGCCCGGCGCAAGCCTGCGCGTGCTGACCTCAAGATGGCGAGCTGATCATGAGTGAAATCCTGTCATCCGCCACCGCCCGCGAACTGATCGCCTTCCGCATCGGCGACCAGGAATTCTGCGTCGACATCATGTCGGTGCGCGAAATTCGTGGCTGGACGCCCGCGACCCCGCTGCCGCGCTCGCCCCACTATATGAAGGGCGTGATCAACTTGCGCGGAGCGGTGCTTCCGATCGTCGATCTGGCGGCACGGTTCGGCCTGCCGACGACCGAGCCGACGGCCCGTCACGTCATCATGGTCGCCCATGTCGGAGGCCGGATGGTCGGGCTGCTGGTCGATGCCGTGTCCGATATCGTGCAGATGGACAGCGCGACCCTGCAAGCCACGCCCGACATGGCCAGCGACGAGGTCAAGGCCTTCGTCAAGGGCCTGTTCGCCCTGGATGGCCGGATGATCAGCCTGGTCGAACTGGGCTGGATTATCCCCGACGTGGAGGCGCAAGCCGCATGAGTGCCGCCGCCAAAGCCACCATGGTCGAGGGCGAGTTCGTCTTCACGGCCGAGGATTTCCGCGAGATCGCACGCATCCTGCACAGCCATTCGGGCATCGCTCTGAACGAGGGCAAGGCCGCCTTGGTCTATTCACGGCTGGCCAAACGGCTGCGGAACCTGGGTCTGCGGAGTTTTCGCGAATACTGCGCCCTGATCGAGACGTCGGAAGGCGTGGACGAGCGTCAGGCGATGATGGCGGCCCTGACCACCAATGTGACGCGGTTCTATCGCGAGCCGCACCATTTCGACCACCTGCGCGATCAGGTGATGCCGGAACTGGCGAAAAGGGCGCGGCGGGGCGAGAGCGTCCGCCTGTGGTCCGCCGCCTGTTCGAACGGGCAGGAGCCATACTCGATGGCCATGACGGTGCTTCAGGTGCTGCCCGAGGCCAACGACCTGGATGTCCGCATCCTGGCCAGCGACATCGACCCCAACATGGTCGCCGCCGGGATCGAGGGCGTCTATTCGGAAGAGGCGCTGGAGCCCGCGCCGCCCGCGCTGAAGTCCAAGTTTTTCGAGAAGGCGGGGGGCGGTATGCTGAGCGCCAGCCAGCCGCTGCGCGATCTGGTCGCCTTTCGCGAGCTGAACCTGATCGGCAACTGGCCGATGAAGGGCAAGTTCGACGTCATCTTCTGCCGCAACGTCGTGATCTATTTCGACGACCCGACCCAAGAGCGGGTCTGGAGCCGGTTCACGCCGATGATGAAGCCGGGCGCGACCCTTTATATCGGCCATTCCGAACGCGTCAGCGGCCCGGCCTCGGCCCAACTGACCACCAGCGGCCTGACCACCTATCGTCTGGGGGCCGCATGACCATCACCGTGCTCGTCGTCGATGACTCGGCTACCATGCGGGGGCTGATCACCGCCGCCCTCAATCGCGATCCCGAGATCGAGGTGGTCGGCACCGCCGCCGATCCGCTGGAGGCGCGCGAGGCGATAAAGCGGCTGAATCCCGACGTCCTGACGCTGGACATCGAGATGCCCAACATGAACGGGCTGGAGTTCCTGGAAAAAATCATGCGGCTGCGGCCCATGCCGGTGGTCATGGTCTCGACCCTGACCCAAGCCGGGGCAGACGTGACCCTGGCGGCGCTGGAGATGGGCGCAGTCGAGGCGGTGGGTAAACCGTCGGCCAACATCACTGCCGCAGAAGCCTTCGCCGAACTGACCATGAAGGTGAAGGCCGCCGCCGGGTCCACCGTCCGCGCGCGCCAGCCCTCGACCCCGGCCAAGGTCGCGCCTGCCGACTATCGTGCCGCCGAGGGCCATGTGCTGGCGATCGGATCGTCGACGGGGGGCGTCGAGGCGCTGCTGACCATCCTGTCGGCCTTTCCCTCGACCTGCCCGGCGACCGTGGTGACCCAGCATATGCCGGCCACCTTCACCGGCAGTTTCGCGGCGCGCCTGGACCGCGCGTCCGGTGCGACGGTGACCGAGGCCGTCGATGGCGCGCCCCTGATGCCCGGTCACATCTATCTGGCCCCCGGCGGCGAGACGCATCTGGAGGTGTCGGGCGTCACGCCACGATGCCGCCTGATCCGCAGCGAGACCGTCAGTGGGCACCGGCCCTCGGTCGATGTGCTGTTTGGATCGGTGGCGCGGCTGAAGAGGCCGATGACCGGGGTCATCCTGACCGGCATGGGCCGTGACGGAGCGTCGGGCCTATTGGCCATGCGCCAGGCCGGGGCCCGCACCCTGGGCCAGGATGAAGCGTCCTGCGTCGTCTACGGCATGCCCAAGGTCGCCTTCGAGATCGGCGCGGTGGAGCGGCAGTTGCCGCTGTCGCGCCTGTCAAACGCCATTCTCGATCTGTGCGCCGCCCAGCCGCGCACATCTGTAAACGCTGCCTGAGGACCGTCCCGATGCCTGCCGCCTCCGCCATCCACACCCTCATCGTCGACGATCAGGCCTCGATGCGCGCCCTGATCCGCACCAGTCTGCAGGCCATCGGCTGCCGCGAGTTCCGCGAGGCCGCCGACGGAGAGATCGGCCTGCGCGAAGCGATCACCAGCCCGGTCCATCTGATCATCTCGGACTTCAACATGCCGAACCTGGACGGGCTGGGGCTGCTGCGAGCGGTCCGCGCCCACCCGCCGACGGCGGGCACCGCCTTCATCATGCTGACCGGCCGGGCCGATCGCGAGCTGGTGGCGCGGGCGGTGCAGTTCGGGGTCAACAACTATCTGGTCAAGCCCTTCACTGTCGCCCAGCTGAAAGAGAAGCTGGAAGGCGTCTTCGGCCCCCTGACATGAGCGATCACCCCATCGAACATCATGCGGGCAAGAAGGTCCACGTCGGCCAGGGCGAGCATCACGTCACCGCCGATCCCGACGTCATGCTGACGACCATCCTGGGCAGCTGCGTCGCCTTGTGCCTGCGCGACTCGCGGACCGGAATCGGCGGCATGAACCATTTCCTGCTGCCCGAGGGGGCGGGGGCGGGAACCGACGCGGGCCGTCGCTACGGGGCCTATGCGATGGAGCTTTTGATTAACGATATCCTGAAGATGGGTGCTCGCCGGGAGACCCTGGAGGCCAAGCTGTTCGGGGGCGGACGGATGTTCAATGCCCTGCGCGACGTGGGGGCCTCCAATGCTGACTTCGCCGAGAAATTCATGCGCGATGAGGGCATCCCGGTCGTAGGCGGCAGTCTGCGCGGCTCAGGCGGCCGTCGCGTCCAGTACTGGCCCTCGACCGGTCGGGCGCTGCAACGGGCCGTGACCGATACGCAGATCCCGGTCGCCATGCCCGCGCCGCGTCCCCGCGTCGAGGTCGATGCCGGCGCGCTGGAGCTGTTCTGATGATGCGTCCCGACCAGGCCTTGCTGCTGCTAGGTGCCCTGTCCGAGGAGTTCGACACCTTGGCGGACGGGATCGAGACCCTGGCGGGTCTGGTGGCCAACACAGTGCGCGATGCCGACGACGAAACGCGTCCCCAGGCCATGCGTCAGGCCCAGGCTATCGACGAGATGACCCAGCGGTGCCGGGCTCTGTCCGACCTGGCCGACACCCTGTCGCGCGAGGAGCCTCTGCGCGGCGCCCTGGATGCCATCCCCCTGTCTGCCCTGGCCGAGCGGTTGAGCCGCGCCCTGCGCCTGTCCGTCGCCGACACCACCGCCCGCGCCGATGCGGGCGACCTGATGATGTTCGACTGAGCCATGGCCGCCCCGTCCAGACCCACAGATCGCGTCAATCTGGAGCACATCACCGTGCTGCTGATCGACGACAATCCTCAGGCGCTGGATATCCTGAGCTCGGTCGTTCAGGGCTTTGGCGTACGCGAGCAGATCCGTTGTTCCTCGGCCATGGAGGCGACGCACCTGATCAAGCATCGGCGTGTCGATCTGATCCTGGTCGATTGCGCCATGCCCGACATGGACGGCTACGACTTCGTGAAATGGCTGAGGCGCGAGACGCCGTCGCCGATGTGCGCCACCCCGGTCATCATGCTGACCGGCCACGCGGCCTCGTCCAAGGTGATGAAGAGCCGGGATTGCGGTGCGAGCTTCGTCGTCACCAAGCCGCTGACCCCCGCCGTCCTCCTGCAACGCATTCGCTGGCTGGCCAAGGACGAACGCGACTTCGTCCAGTCCGAAAACTACGTCGGGCCGGATCGGCGCGTCCGCAATCTGGGCCCCCCCCTAGGCACTAATGGTCGGCGCGAAGGCGACCTGTCGACCCATGTCGGAGAGGCCAAGGAAGCCAATATGGACCAGTCCGCTATCGATGATCTGATGAAGCCGAGAAGGGTGGCCCTATGAGCCAGGTGCCGACGTGCCGGAAAATCAGTACCAGCCTGTCGCGCAAGATGGCCAAGCCCGGGGGGCGGACGGTTGCCGAGGCTCTGAAGCTCGCCGATCAGGGTCTGGAAGGCCATCGCGAAGCTGGCATGGCCACCCTGGCGGAACGCCTTGCGTGGCTGGAAAAGGCTGTCGCGGAGCGAAGCCCCACGGATACGGGCGACATCTATCGGGTGGCAGCGGAGCTTCTGGACATGGCGGGCTTCTTCGAGACGGGTCCGCTTTACAAGGCCGCGTTCAGCCTGTGCGACATCGCGGATCGGATGCAGACGGCGAATACCTGGGACTGGCCTTCCATCGCGGTCCACGTCCAGGCCATGCGCCTGATCCTGGCCGACGGCTGCAAGGAAACCACGACCTCGACGACCATCCTGCAGGGGCTGGCGGCGGTCGCTCAAAGGGTCGCCTGACCTGAAGCACAGGCGCATATCGAATGACGATGTTATCGCTTTAGATTTCAGGTAAAACCGATTGCCAATAGTGTAACAAGCCATAAGTATTTGCACCTATCTGCCGGTTTAGACCCTCCTAGACAGTTGTCCGTAGAACAGGCTCATCATCCTGTCGCCTTCATGGACAATCATGCGCTACAACATCCTTCTGCTTTCGGCCGTCTCGTCGATGGCTCTCGCACCCGCCGCCCTGGCCCAACAGGCACCGACGCAGAGGCCCGCCCAGACGACGGCTCCGGCGGCAACTGAAGTGTTCTCGACCGGCGTGGCCAAGGGCCGCGATCGCCTGGACAGCGCCACCTCGACCAGCGCGATCCGCGCGATCGACATCGAAACCAGCGGCGCGCGTTCGCTGCCCGAAGTGCTGCGCACCATTCCGGGCCTTCGCGTTCAAGCCAACGGGCTGGACGGCAACAACAACTACACCATTCGCGGCCTGCCCCTGGCGGCGACGGGCTCGAAATTCCTGCAGTTCCAGGAAGACGGCCTGCCGGTCCTGGAGTTCGGCGACATCAGCTATCAGTCGCCCGACCTGTTCGTGCGCGCCGACTTCAGCCTGGCCCAGATCGAGTCGATCCGCGGCGGCTCGGCCTCGACCTTCGCGTCCAACTCGCCGGGCGGGATCATCAACCTGATCTCCCGGACCGGTGACGTCGCCGGTGGGTCGGCCCAGGTCACGACCGGGCTGGATTATGACGAGAGCCGCGTCGACTTCAACTACGGCGGACCGATCAACGATACCCTGCGGTTCCACGTCGGCGGCTTCTATCGCGAAGGCGAAGGCCCGCGCGAGATCGGCTATGACGGCATGGTCGGCGGCCAGTTCCGGGCCAACCTGACCAAGACGTTCAGCAATGGCTACGTCCGCCTGCACGCCAAATTCCTGGACGACCGCACCCCGACCTATTCGGTGGTTCCGCTGCGCATCTCGGGTTCCGACAGCGATCCGACCTATGAGAACGTGCCGAATTTCGACGCGCGCAGCGACACCCTGCTGTCGCCGTCGTTCACCCAGATCCCGACGCTGGACCGAAACAACAACCGGGCCATCGCCGATCTGCGCGAAGGTCGCCATTCGACGGTGAAATCGATCGGTCTGGAATCGCAGTTCGACGTCGCCGGGTGGACGATCACCGAGCGTTTCCGCTACGCCGATATCTCCCTGACGGATTTCGAGCATCTGGTCGCGACCGTCGCCCCGGCTGCGGCCCTGGCCCAGTCGCTGGGTGGTCCGGGCGCGCGGCTCAGCTATGCCACCGGTCCCCTGGCCGGACAGGCGATCACCAGCCCCTCGACCCTGAACGGCAACGGGCTGCTGACCGCCGCCCTGATCGCGCAGATCGAGGCCGAGGGTCTGGACAACCTCACCAACGACATCCGCGCCAGCCGCGTGTTCGACATCAACGGCGGTCGCCTGACGACGACGGCGGGTCTCTATAACGCTCGGCAGACGCTAGATGTCAGCCAGATCCTGAACTCCGTCATCTCGGACGTGCGAGGTGGCGGCGAGACCCAGCTGGTGAACATCACCACGGCGACGGGCATCCCCCAGACCCAGAACGGCATCTTTTCCTTCAGTGCCATCCCGATCAGCACCGGCTTCCGTCGTTCGACCGACGTCGACTACACGATCACCGCCCCCTATGCCTCGATCAATTACCACAAGGGTCCGATCGCGATCGGCGGCAGCCTGCGCTGGGACAACGGCAGCGTCGAGGGCACGCAGCGAAGCGGCGAACTGGGCGGCGGGCGCACCAGCATCCGGCCGTTCGACGTCAACGGCGACGGCGTGATCTCGCCTTCGGAATCGCGGGCGGGCTTCATTCCAACCAATCCGGCACCGGTCGACTACAGCTACGACTACCTCAGCTATTCGGCGGGCGTGAACTGGCGCATCGCCGAGCCGTTCGCAGCCTTCGTCCGCTACAGCCGCGGCAGCCGGGCCAGCGCCGACCGCATCCTGTACGCGGGCCTGCTGGACCCGACGGGCGATCTGATCGATCCGGACAACGCCTTCGACCCGGTCAAACAGGCAGAGCTGGGGCTGAAATATCGTCAGGCGGACATGACCCTGAACGCCACGGCGTTCCTGGCCGACACCACCGAGCGCAACCAGCAGATCAACACCGCCGCCAACGGCGCGCCCCAGGTCGAGCGTATCGTCCGGGACTATCGCGCCTATGGCGTGGAAGTCGAGGGCTCGATCCGCAGAGGCCCGTTCAGCCTGAGCGCGGGCGGCACCTATACCGAGGCGGAGATCGTCGAGGACGTCTTCCGTCCCGCCCTGAGCGGCAATATCCCCCGGCTCCAGCCCAAGTTGATCTTCCAGGTCACGCCCAAATTCACGACGGATCGTTATGCGGTCGGGCTGGACATCTACGGCATCACCGACAGCTTCACCCAAGACACCAACCAGCTCGAGCTGCCCGGCTATACGACGGTCAACGCCTTCGTTCAGTTCCGGCCGGTCGAACGGGTGCAGGTCATGGTCACCGGCAACAACGTCTTCGACGAAATGGGTCTGATGAGCGTCACCCAGGCGACGATCCCGGCCAGCGGCCTGGTCGCCGGTCGCTCCATCCTGGGCCGGACCGTGGCCATGTCGGTGAAGTTCGACTTCTGATCAGGTCTGGAACGCCCCCATCCCAGCCGTTGCGGCAGTGGGAGGTGGATGATTGGCCCCGATCCGACGGGACGACGACCCCTGCGGTCGTCGTCCCGAGCGTCGATCACACGGCATGACTGGGCCATGCCCATGATATCGGTCTGACGCGCGTACGTCTCCCGCGCCCCTTCTTACCGCTTAGAAATGCGTGGCTCAAAGCGCCTCTTTGGTCTGGTCCAGCCCATCCGTCCGGCGCGGTCGCCTGCGCTCAGTCCACCACAGCAATCCAAGCAGCCCAACCAAGCCTCCGGCCCACGGCCACGATGAACCGGGGGTGCCGACCTGTGCGGCATCACCTGCGGCGACCGATGCCGGCGTGACGAGGGCCAGCGTGGCCTGTCGGTCCGCCCACCTTGTCAGAGACGGCGCTCCAGCAGCCGGTTGGACATGGAAAATCGTTTCGCGCCCCTGCCGATCGCGCACGAGGTGCCAGCCTGCCTGGGTGGGCCAGTAGGCACCGCAGGCGTGTGCGCCCGTCAGGGGGTCCAGGGGCAGGCTGCGACGAGAGCCGTCAGGGGCGAAGACGACGGCGTCTCCTTCGATCCGACAGACGCGTGTCCGGCGTCCGGTCAAGGCGGGGCCGTCAATGGCAACCGCGCTGTCGTCGCCAGCCCGGGCGATGACGGAGAAGAGGTCACTCCACAGGTCGGCGTAGCGATCACCCTGACCGGTCAGCAACAGGGCGTAGCTGTCGGTCACCGTCCAGACGCCGACCCGTCCCCGCCCACGCAGGCGCCAGCTGGCCAGGGCGACACCGTCGGCATCGCGCAGCAACGAGACGGCCCCCGTGCCCGGATCGACCAGACCGCGTCTGGCCAGTTCCGGCGGCGGTTGGCGCGGCCGTTCCTGGGAGGGGTCCGCCTCTGTCTCGACCGATACGGGCGGGTCCAGTCGAGCCGGGACGCTGTCGTCCGAGCCGGTCAGGGGCAGGCCTAGCCCCGCCCAGTCGCGGCGGGTCGTGGCGGACAGGGGGCCGGTGGGCCGCAGCAGAAGGCCCAGTCCGTCGGAAACGGCCGACGTCAGCGCCGCCTGCCCGCCTGCGCCAAGGGTCTCCCAGCGACGATCGTCGATCACGACCAGATCGACCTCGCCGAGCGCCGCGCGGGTCAGGGGGATGGGGCCGTCACCCAGCTGGACGCCCGCGCCGACATCGATGTCGATCCCGAGGTCGATGCCCGCATCTGAGGCCCAGCGGCGCAGATATTTGGTCTCGGGTCCTGGGGCTCCGGCCAGGACGCGGACGCGGGGCTGGGCCTGGGCGCGGGTCTGGACGGGCACGGCGACCTCCTCGATCACCTTGCCCGCGGGATCGCGCAGACGAAGGCCGAACAGGGCGAGGCCCGGCGTGCGGGCACCGGCTTCGACGACGAAGCGTTGGCCCGCCGTCAGGCGCGCCCGATCGACGACGACGTCGGCGGGATCGACCAGCTCGATCACCCCCAGAGGCAGTGTCCCCAACTGTCCGCCCACCGAAAAGGCCGCGCCGGGGGCGACCGGTTCCGGCAGGGCGAGGTCGATCAGACCACGCGGCGACGGCGGCGGATCGAAGGCCAGGGAGTGGGGCGAGGCCGTCTGATCCCGCGGCACCAGCCCCTGGCCGACCACGCGAACCTGCGCACCGGGAAACCGGCGGAGGGCCGTGGCCAGATCGGGCACGCGGATGGCGCCTGGAACCGCTCCGGCCTCGGGCAGGGCGACCAGGATGTCCTCGGGCGCGCGGGCGACGGGCAGGCGCGTGCCCGCAGTAGCGACGACCAGGACCCCGGTTGGCACCGTACCGCTGGGCGGAAAAAGCGTCAGATAAAGAAGCAAGCCGATCGCCGGCTGGAGACCGAGCAGAAGCGCCATCCGGGGCCGGGACGATCGCGCCCCGACCGGCGCAGCCTTCTGCCACAGCAGCAGACGGACCACGCCCAGACCGACGGCAAGGCCGATGACGGCCAGGATCCAGGCGCGCGGATCGAAGCCGATCATCTGAGGGCGTCCAGATAGCGGCTGCCGCGTTCACCCGGAGCCTCGCGACGGCGGACCGTGGCCGACGGCCGTTCCAGCGCGGACCACAGCAGGGCGCGCAGGCGGCGGCGGCAGGCGAGACAGTTCGGCTCGTTGCGCACCGTATCGATCGCCGCCGTCAGGGCCAGCGGATCGGACAGACGACCGCGATTGTCGCGCACCCAACGTTCCAGTGCGCCGAGGGCGAGGGGCGCGGCGCGACCCGTGTTCGGGCGTTCTTCCAGGGCTCGCCAGGCCTGGACCGGGACGGCGTCCACCGGCGGGGGCGTGGATCGGGCCAGGGCGTCGGCGACGATGCCGTCCCGGTCTCCGCTGAGGCGGCGCGACAGGTCCACCGGCGGCAGGTTGGACCCGGTGCGGGGCAGGAAGATGCGCGTCGCCTGCTGCGCTTCCTTCAGCAGTTCCAGCGCCCGATAGGCGAACGGCAGGGCCTGTTCCGGCTGGCCCTGGCGCAGGGCGCGCTCCGAGCCCCACATGGCGTCCAGGGCCTGGGCCAGGGTCGAGCGCGTGCCGGTGTCGAACAGGGTGGACGACTCGCCCGTGTCATGGGCGTGGCCGTATTGGGCCAGAACGGCTTCGGGCGATCCGGCCTCGACGGGGTGTTCGCCCTCCGCATGGCCGTGGCCGGCGTGGTCATCGACCGGAGCCGGACGGCGGGCAGGGGGGGCGTCGTTGGTTGGCAGGGCGGGGCGCGTGGGCGCGTCGTTGGTGGGCAGGGCAAGGCCCCCGCCGCCGCCCTCCGCTTCCTCGCCCATGAACTGGCCGTAGCGAAGGCGGAGCTGGGCCTGATCGCTGCCGATGGCGTTGGAGCGGTCCACGAACTGATCGGGTGCCGTGCGACGGCGCTGAGCGACCAGGGCTTCGGCATCGATGATGATCTGCCGCTGGCTGCGGAAATAGGCGGGCATGACGGGCTGGGCCATGCCGTCCAGGCCGTCGGAAAGGGCAAGGTCCGACGGCCAGCGCAGAATGATGCTGGGGCCCTCCACGACCTGAGGATCGGGTGCGCAGTTGTCGCTGACGACCAGCTGGACGATCAGGTCGCTCCCCGGGGCCATGCCTTCGCGCCGCAGGTCGAGCGTCGCGGCGAACCGTCGGGCGCGGGCGGGGCCGCTACCGGTCAGGGTCGTGGCGCGCTGGGTGAAGGTGATGTTCTCGCCGTCGCCCTGGGTGACGGTGATGCGCAGGGTGGCGGAGGCCAGGACACCATAGTCATCGGTCGCCTCGAACACCGGGGTCCATCCGGTCTGGCCGGGTCGCACCATCAGCAACTGGCTTTCGGTGTCCTCGGTGCGAACTTCGGGGGGTGCGTCGGCGACGACGTCGATCCGGCTCAGGCGCTGGCGCACCAGACCGGGAGCCTCGATCCGGTAGAGGGCGGGGGCGTCCAACATCCGGGCTGCGGTCCAGCCGGAGGCCTCGCGGGTCAGGGCGACCGGCACGCTGTCCGGAAAGGTCAGCGCGGCGGAGGCGGGGCGGGGGTCGAAGCCGATGGTCCATTCGATGCGAGAGCCTTGGGGCACGCGGGCGTCGAGGGCGGTCTGTTCGCGGACGGGCAGGCCAGTATAGGCGGGTGGCGAAATGCGGAGCCGGGTCGTCGCGATCCGGGGCGGGCCAACGACAGTCGTGGCCGTCGGGTCGGCGGGGGTAGTCCGGGCAATCTGTGCCGCATCGGGCCAGGCGAGGATGGCCAGGATCACCGCCGCACAGCTCGCCCAGGCCAGGGCAATCGAGCGTCGCGACCAGTCGGGCGACAGGTCGACGTCGGCAGCCTGCGTCACGCGCGCCAGAAGCCGGTCTCTCTGGAGGGCGACGAGGCCGCCTGCGGGGACGCCGTCATGGAACAACAGCGCGCTGCTGTCCTCGAACTGGGGCAGGCGGGCGTCGAGCTGTCGGATCAGCCAGCCGCGATCGAACGGCCGGATGCGATGAAGCGCGAAGGCGGCGAGCCCGACCACACCCAGAACCGCGCCTGCGACAAGTCCGATCGGGCCGAGGAGCCGCCAGCCGAGCGTGGCCGCGAGCAGAACGACCGGCAGGCCTATGGCCAGAGCGTCCCATGCCGCGCGTCGTCTGGCCACCGTCTGGCGGGCCAGCAGTAGGAGGGGGGCCGTCACGGCGCGACCGCCCGCGCACGCCGCGTCGCCATCCATCGCTCCGCCGCGAAAATCAGCGCGATCAGCAGGGCCAGCCAGGGGCGCAGGTCGAGCGGCGGCAGGTCGTAGGGCGCGGCTCCTGTCAGGGGCGCATGATCGACCGCCGCGACCCGTGCCGGGACCGGGGGCGGGGCCAGGATCGCCAGCAGCGCGTCGGGGAAGTCGGGTTCCAGCAGCGCAGGCAGGGCCAACGGGTCCAGCGGTCGGGTCAGGCGGATAACGCGACCCTGACCGGACCGCTCGGCCAAGGCGAGCGGCTGGCCGATGGGGTCGCGCCAGACGACGGACGGACTGCCCTCGACCGGCAGCCTGGCATCGACGGACAGCAGCGCCGTGCCGCCGCCCTCGATCCAGTCGACGATCCGATCGGGCAGGGGGCCGGGGGCCAGCCAGATGAGGATGGCCGTGTCCCGGTCGATGGGGGTATCGACCGGCGTGGCCTGGAACCGGGGCGCTGCGCCCGGATCGGCCCAGGCAATGGCAGCGGCACGGAAATAGCGGACCTGGTCGGTGGCGGCGGGCGCGTGGCGGACGGTCAGGGCCGGTGGGAGCGTTCGGGCCTGCCTGGGCTCTGCGGGGGCGAGTTCGGCGACCCGCCAAGTGACGCGGCGGGACAGGACGGGACGCTGGGCGTCCGCTCCGTCGAGCAGCGCGGGGACCAGGAGGGTCACCGGAGTGGACGCGGGCAGTTCGGCATCGAGCTGCCGGATCAGGCTGACGGGGTTCGCGGGCGTGCGGGGCGGCGATCCGCCCATGGCGGGAAAGCCGGGGGCCAGCCAGACCAGGCGGTCCCCGTCGCCGGCGATGGAGGCGATGGTCGCGGCAGGGACGCCGGGCGTGACGGCGATGACCCGGCGGTCATCCTCGACGCCCCAAAGGACCGGCCGCGCCAGCCACAGGACGATCGCCGCTAGCAGCAGAAGCCTGAGCGCCAGCAGCCAACGCTCGTCGATGCGGGGCCGCTGACGGGGTTTTGGCCTGGCCTCCAGCCATCTCAGGGCGGCGAAATCCACCGTCCGGCTTTCGGTCCTGCGCGCGATATGAATGATCAGCGGAATCAGCAGGGCGGCCAGCGCAGCCAGGGCGGCGGGCAAGAGCAGGGCAGGGCTCATCGCGAAGCCGTCTCGCGGAACAGGTTCCGGATCGGCTGGTCCGCGCCTTCGTCGACGAAATGGGCGACGTGGCGAATGCCGCGTGCGGTCAGGCGACTGACCAGGGCAGCGCGCGCCTCGGCGAAGCGGGCGATGAAGTCCTTTCGCAGGGCCGGGCCGTCGCCGATCACCTCCGCTCCGGTTTCCGGATCGTGAAAGCGGTAGCCGCGATCGAAGGGAAAATCGCGTTCGTCGGCGGTCAGGACCTGGATCACCGAGACGTCGCGTCCCGACGCCGCCAAGCGTTCCGCAGCGGCGATGCAGTCTTCATCGAAGGCGTCGGTTATGATGACGACCAGGTCGCGCGTGCCGATCTGTTCGCCATAGATGCCGATGTCGCGCTGCCACTGGGCGAGGCCGGCGGCCTTGAGCGACGCCAGGGCCAGCAGCAGCCGGTCGCGGTAACGGGAACCGGCGTGCGGCGACAGGATCATCGGACCCTCTGCCGTCTCGACGATGATGCCGAACCGGTCGCCCTGATTCAGCGCGACCTCGATCAGGCTGGCCGCGACTCGGCGGGCGGCATCGAACCGCGACCACCTTGGGGTGGCAAGGTCGGCCTGGGCCATCGACGCGCTGGCGTCTAACAAGATCCAGACCGCGATCGGGCTCTCACGCTCGGCATCGCGGACGAAGAAGCGGTCGGACCGGGCGTACAGTTTCCAGTCGATCTGGCGCAGGTCGTCGCCGCGTTCATAGGCCCGGTACTGGGCGAACTCGAGCCCGCCGCCCCGGTTGCGGCTGTCGTGCATGCCTGCGCTGGCCAGGGCGGCCGGGCGACGCGGTACGATCGACAGGCGGCGCAGTCGGCTGCGCAGGTCCGGAGGAAGGTCGAGCGGCGACATGGCCGGGCTCAGTCGGGTCCGGGGGCAGGGAGGGCCGCGAGCAGGGCCGCGACGACGTCGTCGGTGGTCTTGCGCTCCGCCTCCGCAGCGAAGGACAGCAGCAAACGATGTCGCATGACCGGCGCGGCCAGGGCGGCGACGTCGTCGCGCGTCGCCGCCAGTCGCCCGTGCAGAAGGGCGCGCGCCTTGGCGGCGAGGACCAGCGCCTGTCCCGCCCGCGGCCCGGCGCCCCAGCGAACATAGTCCCGGACGGCCTGCGGTGCGTCCGGACCAGGGCGGCTGGAGCGGACCAGGGCGGTGATCCAGGTCAGCAGGCCGTCGCCGACATGAACCTCGCGCACCCAGGCCTGTAGGGCCACGATGTCCGGGCCGGTCATGACCTGGGGCACGCCCGCGCCCGCACCGCCGGTGGTCTGGACCAGGATCTCGCGCTCCTCGGCCGCCGTCGGATAGCCGACGCGGATGTTCAGCAGGAACCGGTCCAGCTGAGCCTCGGGCAGGGGGTAGGTTCCGGCCTGCTCCAGCGGGTTCTGGGTCGCCAGGACGAAGAAGGGCTCGGCGAGATGGTGGGTGACGCCGGCATAGCTGACGGTGTGTTCCTGCATGGCTTCCAGCAGGGCGGCCTGCGTCTTGGGCGGGGTGCGGTTCAGCTCGTCGGCGAGGAACAGGTTGGTGAAGACCGGCCCCGGCTGGAACCGGAAATGGCGATGGCCGGTGCCGTGATCCTCCTCCAGCACCTCGGTGCCCAGGATGTCTGAGGGCATCAGGTCCGGCGTGAACTGGACGCGGCGGAAGTCGAGCGACAGGGCCTGTCCCAGGGTGCGGACCAGCAGGGTCTTGCCCAGCCCCGGAACCCCCTCGATCAGACAATGGCCACCGGCCAGCAGCCCGATCAGCAACTGTTCGACCACGGCGTCCTGGCCGACGATCGCCCGTCCGATCGCGCTGCGCAGTCGGCCGAGTTGTTCCAGTCGGGCGGCGATGTCGGCTTCGGTGGGCGTGGCGGTCATGGGGCTTCCGGCGATCAGGCGGTCAGGGCGTAGAGGATGATGTTGACCGCGAATTTCGTGTTGTCCTCGGCCAGGAAGCGCTTGTTGCGCCAGTCATAATCCCATTCGCAGCCGTAGTCCTTGTTGCTGTAGAGCACGCCCAGCCGACCCTCGATCTCGATGCCCTTCAGATAGTCGTGGACCAGATCGTCGCCCCAGCCGTTGAGCTCGAAACTGGTTGCCGGTGGGCCGTCGAAGGCGAAGAAACTGCGATAGATCGGGTGGGTGTTGAGCAGTTTCTTCAGCGCTGTCGCCCCGAAAATGGCGCTCATCTGCCGCTCGAAAGAGGTCGCGAACAGGCCGTCGATGTCGTGGTTGCAGTCGTCGACGAAGACGAACCCGCCGTTCCGGACATAGCGTTCGAAATTGGCCGCCTCCGCCCGGCTGAACTCCACCAGCTTGTGCCCGGCCAGATAGCAGAACGGAGCTGTCAGCATGGCCGGGTCGGACAGGCGGACGACCCGCTCCTCCGGGTCCACGCGCAAATTGGTGTAGTCGACCAGCGACGTCAGGATGTTGGCCGGCATCCGCTGATCCACGTCCCAGTCGCCGGAATCATAGCGCAACCGCGTGAACCAGAAATCATAGGTGGGCCTGGCCAGCGCCTGCGACGCGACGCCACCGGACAGCAGCCCGGCCGCACCGCCCGTCAGCAGCCGAAGGCAGTCGGCGCGTGTCAATCCAACCTGTGACACGCGCCCTGCGATCAGACTGCGTCCGACAGGGACGTGAAGGTGAAGTCGCGCAGCCGCATGGGCGGAATCATCATCATCATGCCGTCGCCGACCCGGACCGGTCGGCCCAGCTCGTCGATATTGTTCAGCATGATCACCGGCGATTCGTTGAAGCGGAAATTCTTCAGCGGATACTTCAGCTGCCCGTTCTCGATGTAGAAGGTGCCGTCGCGCGTCAGACCGGTCAACAGGACGGTCTGGGGGTCGACCATGCGGATGTACCATGTCCGGGTCACCAGGATGCCGCGCTCGGTCTCGCGGACCAGATCGGAGGTCGATTTGGTGCCGCCGGACATGATCAGATTGCCGGGGTTGCCCGTGGCGGTCTTGCCCTCCTTCTGGGCCCAGTAACGCGAATAGTTCAGGTTCGCGATCTTGCCGTTCTCGACCAGGGCGACACGCTCTCGCGGCAGGCCATCGCCATCCCACGGCAGAACCGGCACATCGGGATCCCACGGATCCGTGAACAGGTTGACGCGCGGATCATAGACCTGGTCGCCGATCTTGTTGCCGCCTCCCGCCTTGGACAGGAAGCTGCGACCCTCGTCGGCCTGACGGGCCCCGAAGAAATTGCCCATGAACGAGATCAGGCCTGCGGCGGCCGCTGGTTCCAGGATGACCGTGTATTTGCCGGGTTCCAGCGCCTGGGCCTCTTTCGAGGCAGCGGCCTTGCGCATGGCGATATCGACGTCGCCGGCGGCATTAAAGTCGCTGACGTCCTGAAGGCTGCGTCCGACCCAGCCGGACCCGCTTCCGTCCGCGGTGCGGACCGTGCAGGTGTAGTTTAGGCCCGTCGTCCGCTGGTAACCGAAATTGCCGTTCGAGTTGGCGAAGGCCACGAAGCCCTGATCGTCATTCAGGAAGCCGGCGGCGATCAGGTCCTGGG
>CALROO020000018.1:0-76717 GCA_943369795.1 Rhizobium sp. Q54
TTTCGCAGGCGGCGACGCCAGCCAGGGCGAAGGTAGCGACGGCGGCGATCATCAGTTTACGCATGATTAGGGTCCTAAAAATCTTGGCATTGAAAACCCCGGGCACGCGTCAACGCATCCGGGGTTCGGTGAAGCCGCTTAGTTGGCGGGGTTGGCCGGGCTGGTGCTCGGCGAGGTGTCGGGCGTGTTGGCGGTGGTCATGCCACCGTCGGCGTTGCCGGCTTCCTGTTCGATACGGTCGGCCTCGGCGTTCAGAGCCGTTTCGGCGGCTTCGGTCGGCGCGGCAGCGGCCTGGGCTTCCAGAGCGTCGGCCTGGACCTCGGCTTGCTTGTCGGCGGCACTTTCGCCGCAGGCGGCGAGGCCCGTCAGGGCGAAGGTAGCGGCGGCGGCAACGATGAATTTACGCATTGGGATAGTCCCCTTCCTTGATTGGAAGTTCCGTAACGCCACCGATCACGGACGGTTCACATCCGCGTGATGAATAATCCGAACGCCGTTATGCCGCATTGGCGAAGGCGACCTTGGCCGCACCCAGCAGGGCGGCGTGTTTGTGGGTGATCACCCAAGTCGGGATGTCGGTCATATAGTCCTTGAACCGGCCCTTGCGCTCGAACCGCTGACGGAAAGGACTGGCCTTCAGGAAAGGCAGAATGCGCGGCGCGATGCCGCCGGCGATATAGACCCCGCCCCGCGCCCCGGTTGTCAGGGCGATATCCCCGGCCACGGCGCCCAGCACCGCGCAGAACCGCGCCAGCGTATGGCCGCAGGGGCTGTCCGGATCGGCCAAGGCGGTGGTCGTGATCTCGGCGGGATCGTCGATATGGGTCTCGCGCCCCTCGATCTCGGCCAGGGCGCGGTGCATGTTCAACAGGCCCGGCCCGCAGATCAGCCGTTCGATCGAGACCCGGTCATAGCGTCGGCGTAGGATGCGCAGGATCTCGTCCTCGACCGGATCGCCGGGCGGAAAACAGGCATGACCGCCTTCCGACGGCATCGCCATTTCGCCGCCGCGCGCATCGCGGACCAAGGCCGAGACGCCGAACCCCGTGCCCGGTCCCAGCACCGCGATCGTCGCATGCGGATCGCCCTCGGCCGGACCGCCGAGCGGTTCCAGACTGTCCGCCGGCACCACCGACGCGCCCCAGGCCAGGGCCTCGAAATCGTTGATCAGTCGAACGGGGTTCAGACCCAGGGTCGCCAGTTCGCTCTCCGACACGGCCCACGGCGAATTGGTCAGGTCGATCGCCCCGTCCTCGACCGGCCCAGCCACCGCGATCACCCCACCGGTCGGCTTGACCTCGCAGCCGTCGATGAAGGCCGCGACGCCTTCCAGAAAGGTCGGATACTGCGACGCCGGAAAGCTCTCGTGGTGATCCAGCCACGGAACGCCGTCCTTCATGTGGGCGATGGCGAAACGGGCATTGGTGCCGCCGACGTCGCCGACCAGCAGGGTCTTGTCGGTCATCAGGTCTCCTCCCCGGAGAAACAGACGGTGGCACCCTCTTCTGCGGAGGTGACCACTCTTCGGAACGCGGAAAACAGTTCGCGGCCATAGCCCCAGGAATCGGTGGCAGCGTGGGCGGGCGACCGGCGCACGCGGTCGCGGCTCTCCAGCGACCCATCGATCACCGCCTCCAGGGTGCCGGTGTCGGCGTTCAGCCGAACGACGTCGCCCTCCTGCACATAGGCCAGCGGCCCGCCGTCCAGCGCCTCAGGGGACACATGGATCGCACAGGCGGTCTTTCCCGACGCGCCCGACATCCGCCCGTCGGTGACCAGCGCGACCTTGAACCCGCGATCCAGCAGCACCGACATCAGGGGCGAAAGCGAATGCAGTTCGGGCATGCCATTGGCCTTTGGTCCCTGGAACCGCAGCACGATGATCACATCGCGATCGAGATGCCCGGCCTTGAAGGCGGCCTGCACGTCTTCCTGTGTCTCGAAAACGGCGCAGGGGGCCTCAACGATCCGGTGCTCGGGTTTGACGGCGGAGACCTTGATCACGGCCCGGCCCAGGTTGCCCTTGACCAGCCGCAGCCCGCCATCCTTCTGGAAGGGATCGGAGGCGGGGCGCAGGATGTCCGTATCCAGACTGTTCGCCACGCCGTCACGCCAGACCAGCTGGCCATCGACCATCGACGGCTCCTGGAAATAGGCGTCGATGCCTTTCCCCATGATGGTGGTGACGTCCGAATGGATGTTCCCGGCCATCGCTAGCTCCCGGGCCACGAAGGCGACGCCGCCCGCCGCCTGGAACGCATTCACGTCCGCCGAGCCGTTCGGATAGACCCGCGCCAGCAGGGGGGTGCCGGCGCTCAGCTCGTCCATGTCGGTCCAGTCGATCAGCACCCCGGCCGCCCGCGCCATGGCGACCAGATGGATGGCGTGGTTGGTCGATCCGCCGGTGGCTAGCAGGGCGACGATCATGTTGACGATCGACTTCTCATCGATCACCTCGGCCATACGGCTCTCGCCCGAGACGGCCAGCTCCACTGCCCGCCGTCCCGCTGCCGCCGTCAAGGCATCGCGCAGACCCGTCTCCGGATGGACGAAGGCCGTGGACGGCATATGCAGACCCCCCAGCTCCATCATCATTTGGTTGGAGTTGGCCGTGCCATAGAAAGTGCAGGTGCCGGGCGAATGGTAGGAGCCCACCTCGCTCTCCAGCAGCGTCTGGCGATCGACCTTACCCTGCGCGTACTCGGCGCGGACGCGAGCCTTCTCCGCATTCGGAATGCCCGACGGCATAGGCCCGGCGGGCGCGAACACGACCGGCAGGTGCCCGAAGGCCAGCGACCCCATGAACAACCCCGGCACGATCTTGTCGCAGACGCCCAGACAGATGGCCGCGTCGAAGGCGTCGTGGGTCAGGGCCACGCCGGTGGACATGGCGATGACGTCGCGGCTGAACAGCGACAACTCCATGCCGGGGCGCCCTTGCGTGACGCCGTCGCACATGGCCGGGGTGCCGCCCGCGACCTGGGCCGTCGCGCCCAGGCCGCGGGCCGCCTCGCGGAGGATTTCGGGGAAGCGCTCGAACGGCTGATGCGCCGAGAGCATATCGTTGTAGGCGGTGACGATGCCGACATTGGGCACGGTGCCGCCCATCATGGTCAGTTTGTCGGCGATGGTCTGGCCCGCGAACGCATGGGCCCAGTTGGCGCAGGACAGTTTGGCGCGCGCCACGCCCTTGTCACGCGCGGCGTCCATGCGGCGCAGATAGTCGGTGCGGGTCGCCTGGCTGCGCGCGACGATCCGGGCCGTGACGGCGGCGACGGTGGGATTGAGCGTGGGCATCAGGGGGCCTCCGTCCAGACGACTTCGAGCGGGACGTCGTGGGCCAGCAGGGCGGCGATCGGCTGGACCTTCGGATCGCCCTCGGCCTCGCGTTCGTAGACCTCGCGCTTGGCGGCTCCCTTGAGCGCCAAGATCACCCGGCCCGCCTTAATCAGATAGGGCAGGTTGACGCTCAATCGCTCGATCGTCGGGGCCGCCCCGTCGCGACCGGGCGGCACACCGAGGACGGTCGGTTTCAGCGTCGGGGTCAGCAGGGTCTTTAGGGTCGGACTGTTCGGGAACATCGAACAGATGTGGCCATCCTCACCCATGCCGAGAAGGACGGCGTCAAAATGCGGCATCTCCTCACGCAGCTCGTGAGCCGCCAAGGCAGCGGATCGATCAACCGTGACGGAAGGACGATACAAGGGCAGAAACACCGCCTGTTTGGCGGGGCCACACAGTAAGGTCGATTTCAGGAGCGCGGCGTTCGATTCCGGTGAACTTTCAGGAACATACCGTTCATCGACCAGGGTGACGAAGACATGCTGCCAGTCGAGATCGGCTTTTGCCAAACGCTCGTAGATCGGGGTCGGCGTCGATCCTCCGGAACCGGCGAAGCGCGCCCACCCATTTTGCTTCATGGCATCGCGCAAGGATGTCTCGATGCGGATACGGCACTCGGTCGCCCAATCATCGATAGTGCGGAAGGCTTCGATGGCTGGAGTCATGTTGCAACTGCCCTATGCGAGTCCTTCTCCCTTTGGGAGAAGGTGGCCGCGTAGCGGACGGATGAGGGTCGGGTCTGTCCGTCGGCGCAAGCCGTCGCACCGAAAGCAACACGGCTCACGCCGATTGAAAAGCCGAGCCCCTCACCCTTTCGCGTTTCCGATCGCTTCGCTCTCGGACGCTCAAGCCCTCTCCCGCTGGGAGAGGGGTCTGAATTCGGACTACGCATCCGTCGTGTTCCAGTCCCGTCCGGTCCGGGCCAGCAGCATGTCCGCCGCGTCTGGCCCCCAGGTCCCGGCCTCATAATCATGCGGTTTCGTCCCAGCATCAGCCCAGGCCTGGGACACCTGATCGACCCATTCCCAGGCCTTTTCCGCCTCGTCGCGGCGCACGAACAGGGTCGAATCCCCCGCCATCGCGTCCAGCAGCAGCCGTTCATAAGCGATGCGGCGACGCGGCGGTTTGGCGTCGCTTCCACCGACCCCCCAGGACAGCGACATCTTGATCGGCTGAAGTTTCATCCGCTGATCCAGGCCGGGGCGCTTGTTCATGACCGACAGGGAGATGTCCTCCTCGGGCTGAAGCTCGATGATCATCCGGTTGGCCTGGACATCACCCCGGTCGTCGTGGCCGAAGATCGAATGCGGGACCGGCTTGAACTGGATCACGATCTCGGTCCGCTTCTCCGGCAGCCGCTTGCCGGTCCGCATGAAGAAGGGCACGCCGGCCCAGCGCCAGTTGTCGATGTCGGCGCGGATGGCGACGAAGGTCTCGGTGTCGGAATCCAGACCCCGCTCCTCGTCATAGCTGGCGACCGGCTTGCCGCCCGAGGTGCCGGCCGCGTACTGGCCCCGCACCGTGACCCGCTCGGCCTCCTCATGCGTGATGGCCCGCAGCGATCGCAGCACCTTGACCTTTTCGTTGCGCACTGAATCCGCATCGAGATCCGACGGCGGCTCCATCGCAACCAGACACAGCAGTTGCAGCATGTGGTTCTGTAGCATGTCGCGCAATGCTCCGTATTCGTCGTAATAGGGCCAGCGGTCGCCGACCCCCACGGTCTCGCCGATCGTGATCTGGACGTGGTCGATGTTCTGGCTGTTCCACAGCGGCTCGAACACGGTGTTGCCGAACCGCAGGGCCAGCAGGTTCTGCACCGTCTCCTTGCCCAGATAGTGGTCTATCCGGAACACCTGATCCTCGGAGAAGGCGTCGGCGACGGCGTCGTCGATCTCCTTGAAGGTCTGCAGGTCGCGCCCGACCGGCTTTTCCAGCACGACCCGGTCTTCAGGTTCGGCCAGACCCGCCGCCCGCATCGCCGTGACGATCCGGGCATAGAGCGACGGCGACACCGCCAGGAAGGAGGTCACCGATCCCTGACCGACCTTGTCGCGCAGGGGTTTCAGGCTTTCCGCACTCGTCGCGTCGACGGCCAGATAGTCGAGCCGCGCCTCCATACGCGCCCAGACCGCCTCGTCCCAGGCGTCGTCTGCGCGGGCCTTGGCCTCGACCGACTGGCGGACCTTGGCGATATATTCGGCGGAGGTTTCCTCCGAGCGCGCGGCTCCGATGATCTTCAACCCCTCGGGCAGCAGTCCGTCATGATCCAGGAAATAGAGCGACGGCAGGAGCATCCGCATGGCCAGATCGCCGCCACCGCCGAACAGCACCAGAGCCGTCATGTCCGCTCCCAAATCCTTCTGTGGCCCGAAAGCCCCTGATCAGGGTGTGTCTTTGGCCGGTTGCGCCCGCTTGGCCAACACGTCCAGCACGTCCTGAAACACCATGTGACGCGAACGCAGCAGGACCAGCAAGTGATAGACGAGGTCCGCCGCCTCCGACGCCACCTCCTCCTCCGGCCCGGCGGCCCCGGCCAGGGCGGTCTCGACGCCCTCCTCCCCGACCTTTTGCGCCGCCCGCTTGGGACCCTGCGCCAGAAGTTTCGCGGTCCAGCTGCTGTCGGGATCGGCGACGGCCCGTTCGGCGATGGTCCGCTCCAGCGCCGCGATCCGCCCGACGCCCGGCGCGGTCTCCGTCCCGAAACAGCTGGTCGTCCCCAGATGGCAGGCCGGACCCATCGGGCGCACGGCCAGCACCAGGGCATCACGATCGCAGTCCGGCGTGATCGACACGACGATCAACCGGTTGCCCGAGGTCTCGCCCTTCCGCCACCGCCCGCCGCGCGAGCGCGAGAAGAAGGTCGCCTCGCCCGACGCGATCGTCTCGTCCAGCGCCGCCCGGTCCATGTAGGCTAGGGTCAGCACCTGCAGCGTGTCGGCGTCCTGCACGATCGCGGGGATCAGGCCGTCGCCTTTTGCGAAGTCCAGGGCGTCCGGGTTGATCGTCATCGTCACGCTCTCACCTCCACGCCCGCCGCCGCAAGCCAGGCCTTCAGGTCCGGAATGGCGATCGCGCCGGTGTGGAACACGCTGGCCGCCAGGGCCCCGGACACATTGGCCCCTTCGAAGGCCTCCAGGAAATGCGATGTCGATCCCGCGCCCCCGGACGCGATCAGCGGGATCATCAGCCGCGCCCGCGCCTGGGCCAGCTGGGCGATGTCATAGCCCTCGCGCACGCCGTCCTGGTCGATGCAGTTCAACACGATCTCCCCGGCCCCGCGGTCCTGAGCCTCGACGAGCCAGTCCATGGTCCGACGCCCCGCCAGACGCCGGGCGTCCGGATCGCCGGTGTATTTGTGCACGACATACTCCCCGTCCTCGCTCCGGGAATCGACGCCGACGACGACGCACTGGCTGCCCAGCCGGTCGGCCATCTCGGTGATCAGTTCGGGCCGTTCCAGCGCCGGCGAGTTGATCGAAACCTTGTCCGCCCCGTTGTCGAGACAGGCCGCCGCCTGGTCCACGCTGCGGATCCCCCCCGCGACGCAGAACGGGATGTCCAGCAGCCGCGCGATCGACCGCACCCAGCCATAGTCCAGCGTCCGCCCTTCCGGCGAGGCGGTGATATCATAGAAGACCAGCTCGTCGGCCCCCTCGTCGCGGTACCGCGCGGCCAGTTCGGCGGCATCGCCCATGTCGGTGTGGCCCTCGAACTTCACGCCTTTGACGACCCGCCCGTCCTTGACATCGAGACAGGGGATGATCCGTCGCGCCGTCATGCGGCGAGCGCCTGTTCCAGGGTGAACCGGCCTTCGTACAGTGCCCGCCCGACGATCGCCCCGTCTGCCCCCATGGTCTTCAGCGCCACCAGATCGTCCAGCGACGACACACCCCCGGAGGCCTGGAGATGCAGATCCGGACGCCGCCGCTTGACCTCGGCCAGCAGATCAAGGTTCGGCCCCGTCAGAGCGCCGTCGCGACCCACGTCGGTGATTAGCACATGCCGCAGCGTCCCCTCGGGATAGCGGTCCAGCGCCGCCCACAGATCGATGCCTGCGCTTTCGGTCCAGCCCTTCAGCGATGGCACCGGCACGCCCTGTTCGATCCGCACGTCGAAGGCCAGGGTCAGGGCCTCGGGTCCGAAGGCTTCCAGCCAGGCCCCCACCTCGGCGGGGGCCTTGACGGCCAGGCTGCCGACCACGACGCGCGACACGCCCGCCTCGAGCAGCGCTTCGACATCCTCGGTCCGAGCTACGCCGCCACCGCTCTGGATACGGACGGTCGACCCGCGCGCCAGTTCGCCGATCAGATCATGCTGGGCGGCTCGCCCCGCCTCGGCACCGTCCAGATCGACGATGTGCACCCACTGTGCCCCCGCATCGGCGAAGGCCGCCAGCCGCGCGGATGGGTCGGTATCATACTCCGTAACCTGATCGAACCGGCCATGCATCAGTCGCACGCAGATTCCGGCTCGCAGGTCGATGGCGGGGTACAGGATCATGCGGGCAGTCTCAGGAAGTTTTGCAGAATACGCGCCCCGGCCTCGGCCGAACGCTCGGGGTGGAACTGACAGCCCCAGCGGTTGCCGGTCCGGACCATGGCCGGAACCTCGGTGCCATAGTCTGCGCAGGCGATGGTGGCGTCCGTGTCCGGACAGACGAAGCTGTGCACGAAGTAGGCGTAGGACCCTTCCGTCACGCCTTCCAGGATCGGGTCGTCCTTCAGCTTGTCCAACCGGGTCCAGCCCATGTGCGGCACGGGCAGGTCGGGTCGGACGTCGAGCCGCTTCACCTCGCCGGGGATGAACCCCAGCATCGTCGCCCCGCCGTTCTCCTCACTGGTCTCGAACAGCAGCTGTTGACCCAGACAGAGTCCGATCAAGGGCCGTTCGAAGCGCTTGATGACCTCGGTCAGACCCAGCTCGGTAATCCGCGCCATGGCATAGCCCGCCGCCCCGACGCCCGGCAGGACGATCCGCTCGGCGTCGGCGATCACGGCGGCGTCCGAGGTCACCACGACCTCCGCACCCAGCCGTTCCAGGGCGAACTGGACCGAGGCGGTGTTGCCCGCGCCGAGATGAACGATGGCGACGGTCACAGCACCCCCTTCGTGCTCGGTACCGCGTCACCCTCGACCCGAATGGCCTGACGCAGCGCCCGACCGAAGCCCTTGTAGACGGCCTCGGTCTTGTGGTGATCGTCTGCCCCGGTCACCGAGATATGGATCGCGGCCCCCAGATGTTCGGCCAATGACCGGAAGACGTGGGCCGTCAGGTCGGTGCGGTATTCGCCGATGAAGGGGGTGTCGAACGTCCCCTCGAACACCGGATAGGGTCGTCCCGACAGGTCGATGGCGACATTGGCCTGGGCCTCGTCCATGGCCAGGACGAAGCCGTATCGCCCGATGCCGCGCCGCTCGCCCAGCGCTTGTTTCAGGGCCTGACCCAGGGCGATGGCCGAGTCCTCGATCGTGTGGTGGGGGTCGGTGTGCAGGTCGCCCTCGCATTGCAGGCGCAGGGAAAACCCGCCGTGCGCCGCCACCTGTTCCAGCATGTGGTCGAAGAAGCCGACGCCGGTCTCGATCCGGATCGGCCCGGTCGCGTCCAGATCGACGGCGCAGACGATGCGGGTCTCCTTGGTGTCGCGCACGGCCTGGCCGGTGCGGTGGGCCTTGATACGCGCCCCAGAGGCTCCCAGGGCGACCAGCATCCGGTCGTTGACCTCGGCCTTGATGGATACAGGCAGCCGCAGCCGGTCGCCCGATACGTCCGACGCCACGCCATAGGTCGCCAGCGCCGTGCGCGCCGCCGCGATGTCCGATGGTTTGGCCATCAGGATTGGCCCGACGCCCGCCTCGATCTGCATGACTCGGCCCAGTTCGCGAACCAGTCGCGCGCGCTCGGTCTTCACCGTGGCGATCCGCTCGGCGGTCTCGATCATGCGGGAGGGGTCCAGCGCCTGTTGCGCCAGCCGCAGGACGGGTTCGGGGATGGCATAGGGCTCCAGCACCGAGGTCAGCCGTGCGAGCGTAGATGCCTGTGCGATCGCCGCCCCGACCCGCGCTCCGGCCAGGCCATAGGCGAGCGACAGGCTGCGCAGTACGACCAGATTGGCGTGGTCGCCGATGACAGTGGCCGCCGACGTCGTCTCGGCGAACTCGATCAGGCCTTCGTCGACGACCAGCAGGGCCGGAGCCACCCGCCCGGCCATCTCGGCCACCGCCTCGGGCGAGCCCAGGGCGCGGATAACCACGGCCAGCGGCTCGGCACGCTCGCCGGTGCGCCCATAGATCGCGTCCAGTCTCAGATACGGCTCTGCGTCCGGGGCCTGGACAGATAGCCGGTCGCGGGCCGCTAGCCGCCAGACCAGTTCCAGCCCATGCGTCAGACCGCGCATCGGCAGCACCGACTCCGATGCCACGCCATAAATGGCCGCCATCCGTGCTGCCAAGGCCGCCGGGTCGGACGGATACCTGTCCAGGCCTTCGCCACCGGACACCAGCGGCGGATAGGGGGCGGGTAGGGTCATGCTAGACTCCTTCCTTCTCCCCTTGTGGGAGAAGGTGGCACGCGAAGCGTGACGGATGAGGGGTATGCCAGATCAGGCCTCGCTGCTCGGAACATCGGGAAATGCTGAACCATTCCCCTCATCCAAGCGGCTTCGCCGCCCACCTTCTCCCACAAGGGGAGAAGGATCATTGCGTCTGCCATCACGCCCCACCTCGCAGATCCGCCGCCCGCGCATGGGCCTCCAGCCCCTCCATCCGCGCCAGCCGCGCGGCAACCGGGGCCAATGCGGCTGCGCCCTTGTCCGACACCGTCTGCACCGACATCGAGGTCATGAAGCTGGCCGTCGTGATCCCGCCCAGCGTCCGCGCGCCGCCGTCGGTCGGCAGGACGTGGCTGGGTCCCGCCGCATAGTCGCCGAGCGTTTCAGCGGCGTAGCGTCCGACGAAGACCGCCCCCGCCGCCCGGATCGAGGCGACCAGATCGGCCGCGTCCTCAGTCTGGATCGCCAGGTGTTCGGGGCCGTACAGGTTCGAGACCTCGCAGGCTTCCTGCATATTCCGCACACGTATCACCCGCGCCTCGGCCAGCGATGCCCGCGCGATGTCGGCGCGGGGCAGGGTCTCCAACTGGCGCTCGACCTCGGACAGAATTTCGGTGATCGCTGTCCCGCTATCAGACACCAGGATGACCTGCGCGTCGGCGTCGTGCTCGGCCTGGCTCAACAGGTCGGCGGCAGCGATCTCGAAATCGGCGTCGCGGTCGGCGATGACCAGCAGTTCCGATGGTCCCGCCGGCATGTCCTGCGACGGCCCGCCCGGCAGGGAGGACGCATACCGTTTGGCCTCGGCGACATAGGCATTGCCCGGCCCGAACAGCTTGTCGCAAGCGGGGATCTCGCCGTCGTCCAGAGTCACGCCGAACGTCATCGCCGCGATCGCCTGCGCTCCGCCCAGCAGCCACAGCGCGTCCAGCCCCGCCTCGGCGGCGGCCAGGATCATCGCCGGATGCGGCTCGCCCGTCCTGGACGGCGGCGTCACCGCCACACGCGTCTCCACCCCGGCCACACCTGCCGGAATGGCCAGCATCAACAGCGACGAAAACAGTGGGGCCGACCCACCCGGCACATACAGACCCGCCGACCCGATCGGTCGCCAGACCAGTTTCGAGGTCACGCCGGGCGTCGTCTCGATCAGGGCCGTATCCGGCGGGATGGTCGCCTGATGGAAGACGCGCACATTCTCCGCCGCGATCCGGATCGCCCGCGTGTCCGCCGGGGCCAGCTTATCCCGTGCCGCCGCGACCAACTCGGGCGTGATCGCCAGCCGACGCGGGGCCGCCCCGTCCAGCTTGATCGACCATTCGGTCACCGCCGCCCCGCCGCGTGTCTGCACGTCGTCGAAAATCTGGCGCACCACATCGGTGACCGCGCGCTCGCTGCGCCGGGTCGGGCGGGCCAGGGCCGCGCGCTTCCCGGCGGCATCCAGCAAGGACCAGTCGAACCGTTTCATCACATCATCTTCTCGATCGGCAGCACCAGAATGGCCGAGGCCCCGGCTGCCTTCAGCTTCTCCAGCGTCTCCCAGAACACGGCTTCCTGACACACGGCGTGCACCGCCACCGCGTCGTCGCGCCCCATCAACGGCATGACGGTCGGTGCGCCCGCCCCCGGCAGGATGGCCGTGATCTCGTCCAGCGCGGCGCGCGGCGCGTTCAGCATCACGTATTTGGCGCCTTGCGAGGACACAACGCCGCTCATCCGCTCGACGATGGATTCCAGCAGATGCGCCAGTTCCGGCTCGGGCCCGGACGGCGAGCGGATCAGCACCGCCTGGCTCTCGAACACCGTCTCCTTGGCGTCCAGCCCGTTGGCCTCCAGCGTGGCGCCGGTCGACACCAGATCGCAGATCGCGGACGCCAGTTTCAGCCGTGGGGCCACCTCGACCGCCCCGCGCATCACGACGATGTCGGCCCGGACGCCCTGCGCATCCAGATACCGCCGCAGGATCTTCGGATAGGAGGTCGCGATCCGCTTGCCGTCCAGCGACCCCGGCCCGGCATAGTCCAGCGTCGGCGGCACGGCCAGTTTCAGCGTGCAGCGCCCGAACCCCAGCGGCATCACCACCTCGGCATCCGCCCCGCCGTTCTTGCCCTCCTCCAGGACATTCTCTCCGACGATGCCCAGATCGCAGACCCCGTCGGCCACGAAGGTCGGAATGTCGTCGTCGCGCACCCGCAGCAGGTCGATCGGATAGTTCTCGACCCGGTACAGCAGGTCGTTGTTGCCCTTGATGACGCGCAGGCCGGCATCCCGAACGAGGTCGAGACTGCGGTCGGCCAGACGGCCGGATTTCTGGACGGCGATGCGAAGCCGCCCCTGAACGGTACTCATTGTGATTTCAGGCTTTCGTTTTTTTGCCGGAGTTCTGGCGATCCAGCACCAGGCGATAGCCTTGGTGCGGCATTTCTTTCAGGAAACGCGCGACCCGCACGACCGTGGTCGGGCTGGCGTGGGCCTCGGCGGCGATCTCGCGATAGGATTTGCCACCCTGGTCCAGCAACCGCGCCACCGCCCAGCGCTCGGTGAAGGCCCGCAGCTCGGCCGGGGTACACAGGTCGGCCAGGAACGCGTCCAGTTCGGCCCGCGTCTCCAGCGTCAGCATCGCGTCCAGCAACGCCTCGCGTGCAGCGGCCTCCATGGCCGGGTTTCGGGACAGGGTGTCGATCATCGCGTCGTTCCACTATGCTGTAACGCTGGAACAGTCAAGCGGTGTGAGCCGCGGACGGCGACACGCTTCGGTCGGCGGGTGGCTAGACGCGGATATCCAGCAGACTGCCCGGTCGCATCGTCCGCGTCGGGGCTTCGGTGCTGGCGGATGCCCGGCTCGGGGTCTCGGCCAGCCGAGCGGGTACCGGGGCCGCTGCCGGGACCACGGCGCGCGCCTGATCCAGCGCGGCCCGGAAGAAGGCGGCCCTAACGTCCTGCGCCGCCCCGGCTTCGGGACGGACGCTCGGCAGGGCGGGAAGGTCGGGCCGGATCGTGCTCATGGAAACAAGGTTAACGAAACCGGTCGAGAAAGGGTTAACGGGATGCGGTCCCGCCCATCGCCTGCGTCAGCCGTTCGACATCGGCATCTGTGATCAGCGGCCCGGACTGTTTGGCCACGACGATCCCCGAGGCATCGACGACGAAGGTCTCCGGCACCCCCGACACGCCCAGATCCAGCCCCGCCCGACCTTCGCGATCGACCAGCACCGTCTCGAACGGATCGCCGAGTTCGTCCAGAAACGCCTGGGTCGCCTCCGGCTCGTCCTTGTAGGCGATGCCGATGACCGTGACCCCTTGGGCCTGCAAGGCCATCAGCCGGGGATGTTCGATCCGGCAGGGCGCGCACCAGCTGGCGAAGATGTTGACGATCACGGGCCGTTCCGCCGCGACGGTCCGCAGGTCCCCGGTCACCGGACCGGCCACCGCTTCGCTCAGCACGGGCAGCACCGTCGCGGGCACGGGTTGACCGATCATGGCATCGGGCTTGAAGGCCGGATCGCGCTTCAGCGACCAGCCGACGAACAGGGCCGCCAGCGCGACCAGCACGACCAGCGGCACCACCGCGAACCAGCGGTTCATTCTTGTTGGCCTATCGCGCTTTGCGCTGCTTGAGGCCCGTTGTCTGGGCCTATCGCGCCTTGCGCTGCTTGAGGCCTGCTTTCCGGGCCTATCGCGCCTTGCGCGACTTGAGGCCGATCCGCCCTGGCCTCGGCGTCCAGCCGTTTCAGCTCGGACTGCCAACGTCGTGATGCTGTGACGGCGCGCACGACCAGTCCGGCCAGCACCACCGCCGTGATCGCCCACGCGGGCCAGACGAACGCGGCATAGGGGCTCATGTCCAGGTCCAGCATCAGCCCCTCACGCGTTCTGGGCCGCGCGGGCCCGCAAGGACATGACGCGCCGACGCACGATCTCGGTCCGGATGGCGCTCAGCCAGACGGCGAGGAACAGAGCCGCGAATGCCGCCATCATCGTCAGCAGCGGCCACAGAAACACCGGGTCCAGCGACGTCCCGCCCGACCGGATCAGGGATGCGGGCTGATGCAGGGTGTTCCACCAGTCGACCGAAAACTTGACGATCGGCAGGTTGATCAGCCCGACCAGCCCGAGCACGGCCGCAGCCCGCGCCGCCTTGGCCTCGTCGTCGATCGACGACCGCAACGCCATGTAGCCGAGGTAGAACAGGAACAGCACCAGCACACTGGTCAGCCGCGCGTCCCAGACCCACCACGTCCCCCACATCGGCTGGCCCCACAGCGATCCGGTGATCAGGGCCAGGGCCGTATAGGCCGCACCGGGAAGGGCCGCCGCCCGCGCCGCCGCATCGGCCAGCGGATGACGGAACACCAGGGCAAAGAAGCTGGAGACCCCCAGCGCCCCATAGATCATGAGGCCCAGGGAAGCGGCGGGCACATGGACGAACATGATCCGCACCGTGTCGCCCTGCTGATAGTCGCCGGGCGCGGTGAAACTCAGCCAGACGCCGACCGCCATCAGCAGGCCCGCGACCGCCCAGGCCACGGGCGTGACGGGCCGGGTGAAGCGCATGAAGCGGTCGGGATTGGCGAGGCCGAACATCACCTTGCCGATTACGCGGGTGTCGGACCGGCGGCAAGCGAGCGTTGCGTCGCGCCCCTCTGGCAACATCCGTCATTCGGGCGCATTCTGGTTCTCAGAGGAGACATGCCATGCGTCATCTGATCCTGATGTCCGCCCTTCTGGGCCTCACTGCCTGTACTACGACGGGAACCGGCGACCGCTACACCCGTGAGTTCGACCAGCTGACGGCAGATTGTCGTGATCGCGGGGGCATCCTGACCCCGACCGTTACGATGAGCGGGCGGCCGCAGAACGACAACGTCTGCAAGATCACCGGCCAGCCCTCCGGCCGGATCGGGAACTAGCGCTTCTTGCCCAGTTCGGCGGCGATGTCTTTGACCATCCGGCCCGCCTTCCTGTGGGCCGCGGTGATCTGGTCGCGCGTCACGCCCCAGCGTTTCATCCAGTATTCGACCGCCTGGCGTTCCGACAGGTCCAGCCGGTCCTTGTCGATGAAGCCGCGCTTGTCCTTCAGACCCGCCATCAGGTGAACTCCGCTTCCAGGTCGGCAAGGCGCGCGGCCTGATCCTCGGATATCAGGGCATTCAGCATCGGATCGATGTCGCCCTCCAGAAACTGCGGCAGGCTGTGCAGGGTCAGGCCGATCCGGTGATCGGTCACCCGGCCCTGCGGAAAATTATAGGTGCGGATGCGCTCGGACCGATCGCCGGAGCCGACCTGGGATTTGCGCGCATCGGAGCGGGCATTGTCCTTCATCTGACGCTGCTGGTCGTACAGGCGCACCCGCAGGTTCCGCATCGCCTTGTCACGGTTGACGTGCTGGGACTTCTCGGACGACGTCACGACGATGCCGGAGGGGAAGTGGGTGATCCGCACCGCCGAATCCGTCTTGTTGACGTGTTGGCCGCCCGATCCGGAGGCACGGAAGGTATCGATGCGGATGTCCTTGTCGTGGATCTCGATCTCGACGTCCTCGACCTCGGGCAGGACGGCGACGGTGGCGGCGGAGGTATGGATGCGGCCTCCGGCCTCGGTCGTCGGCACCCGCTGGACGCGGTGGACGCCGCTCTCGAACTTCAGACGGCCGAAGACGCCGTCCCCGGTGACGGTGGCGATGATCTCCTTGTAGCCGCCGGCATCGCCCTCGGTCGCCGAATCCAGCTCGACCCGCCAGCCCTGCGCCCCGGCATAGCGCGAATACATCCGGAACAGGTCGCCCGCGAACAGCGCCGCCTCGTCGCCACCCGTCCCGGCGCGGACTTCCAGCACCGCCGAGGCATTCTCGTCCGCATCGCGCGGGGCCAGCAAAAGGGCGACGTCCCGCTCCATGTCCGGCAAACGGGCGTTCAGCGTGTCCAGCTCGTCGGCGACCATCCCCGCCATCTCCGGGTCGGCGGTCATCGACTGCAGGTCGTCGATCTCGGCGCGCGCCTTCGCGAGGGCCATCACCGCATCGGCGACCGGCTTCATCTCCGCGTGTTCCTTGGACAGGCGCACGATCTCCTGACCGTCGGTGGCCGCACCCATCCGCGCCTCCACCTGGTGGAAGCGGTCGAGTACCTGATCGAGCCGGGCCTGGGGCAGTCGCAAGGGCGGGTAACCTCTGAGAACGGGACAATTCCGAAGGCGGGGAGCCTTACGCCCTGACCCGGCCCGTGTCGATGCGAGGAGCCTGCGGGATCACGGACGCGCCGGTCCCCGTGATCGGTCGGTCACAAGGTCGTCAGGCGGCTTTCCGATCGGGACACGATGGCTAGGTTGAAGGGGACGTTGAACAGGAGGGCACCATGTACGACGCGACCTCGAACACAGAAATCGACGACCGGACACCCTACGACGAGAGCGTGGCGCGGCTTTGCGCGCTTTACGACGACCTGTTGGGCACTGCCGATGCCGCGTTGGCGCCGGAAGGCCTGAGCGAGCTGGTGGCCATGGCAGGGATCTTCGATCTCGACACCGATCAGTCGCCCCATGCGATCTGGCGCGATCTTCGGGCCGTGCTGGTGCGACAGGCGCCGACAACCCATGCCCAAGGAGGCAAGATCGTTTTTGACAGGGGCCTGACGCTGATGGTCGTCGAGGACGATCCCGAGATGGCGATGGACCTGACTGAGGCCCTGGTCCTCGCCGGGCACCGGGTGATCGGTCCCTTCCACAATGCCGAGGCGGCCGAAGTCTCAGCGGCCCTGCACCCGATCGATCTCGCCTTGCTCGACATCAATCTGTCCGGTGAAGGCACCGGGGCCGATCTGGCCCTGGCCTTGCGGGACCGCTGGGGGGTGCCCAGCATCTTCCTGTCCGGTGACGTCAGCGCCGCCGCGCGACATGCCGACTTCGCCCGGCGCATCGTCATCAAACCCTATGGAACGGCGGATGTCCTCGACGCCGTCCAGCGTGCGACGTGCGAGGCGACGTCCGCCTCATAGCAACGCTAAAGCCCTTCGGCAGTTATTTGCGCTGCGCCTTAGCCGGACGCCGGGCTAAGGATCGTTTTTCTGATGGGGGCTCGATGGAAACCTTTCTGCTGTTCCTGCTGGTCGGCGTGGTCGCGCAGTCGGTCGATGGGGCCCTCGGCATGGCTTACGGCGTCATCTCGTCGTCGGTACTGCTGGCGTTCGGGGTTCCGCCCGCGACGGCCTCGGCCAGTGTGCACGGGGCCGAGGTCTTCACCACCGCCGCCTCGGCCGGATCGCACATCTGGCACAAGAACGTGGAATGGCGGCTGTTCATCCCCCTGGCCATCGCGGGCGTGATCGGCGGGGCCCTGGGGGCCTATGTGCTGGCGGGCATCGACGGCAGTGTCATCAAGCCCTTCATCATCGCCTATCTCGCCATCATGGGGGTCTATATCCTGTGGCGGGCCGGCCATGACGTGGAGCCCCGACGCATCCGCCCGGCCTGGATCGTCGCGCCGCTGGGCGTGGTGGGCGGCTTCTTCGACGCGATCGGCGGCGGCGGCTGGGGCCCCACCGTCTCGTCGACCCTGGTCGGCTCCGGAGCCGAGCCGCGTCGCGCCATCGGCACGGCCAATGCGGCCGAGTTCCTGGTCACGGTGGCCATATCGGCGACCTTCGTCTGGGCGCTGGTGACCGGGCACTGGGAAGATGCCGACGCGATCCAGAACCATTTCACGGCGGTGGCCGGACTGGTCGTCGGGGGCCTGATCGCCGCGCCCTTCGCCGGGCTGATCACCAAGAAGGTGCCGCGCCGGGCCCTGACCTATGGGGTCGGCGGGCTGCTGCTGATCCTGGCGGGGTTCCAGGGGCTGCAACTGGCGGGGGTGATCGGCTGAGTTCAGTCCGGTCTGGTATCGACGAAACTGGGTCGCTGCTCCATGGCCTCCTGAAGCGCGACCAGCCGTGGCCGAGCCGTCTTCCAGTCGATGTCCGGGTGGCGGAAACCAATCCAGGACACGGCAACCGCCGCCGTGATCGACCCCATGTCGATCTGCGCCCGATCGATCTCCGCCGCCTCCAATGCGTCCAGGGCGCGGTGGATGTGGTCGGTCCAGCGGGCCAGCCAGGACGGTGAGCGCTCGCTCTCGGGGCGCCGCAGTTCCAGCACCCGCTTGACCCCCATCTCCAGCGCCGCATTGCCCAGGGTCTCGACCCGCTTGACCCGCCACCGATCCGGCCCCTCCACCGGCGTCAGGCGCGGACCTGTCCCATGGGCATCCAGCCAGTCGCAGATCACCGGACTGTCGTTGACCGGCAGGCCGTCGGTGGCGATCAGGGTCGGGACCTGAACGATAGGGTTGGTGGCCAGCAGTTCCGGCGCATTGGCATAGGGATCGACGACGATTTCCTCGATCCGGTCGGACAAGCCCTTCTCACGGGCGACGATCCGGCATTTGCGGGCATAGGGCGAGGGGACGGTGATGTAGAGTTTCATGCGAGGGCTCCGACGATCCTGTGTCTCTAGAGCATCGGCGCACGGCCGTCAGGCCTGCCGGTCAAGCGATATCGTTGCCGGTCATTTTCGGGCGGGTATTGTGGTGCCGCGCCAGTATCGCGCGCATGGGGAGTATCCACACATGAAACGACATATCGGCATCGCGGTCCTGGCCGCCTGCGCGCTTTCGGGCTGCGTTACCTCCAGCGGAGGCGATACCATCAAGGCCCTGTCAGCCGAGCGAGCCCGCACCGCCTCCATCGGCGACGTCGTCCTGTCGTCCGCACCGACAACCGTCTCGCCGGAGTTCGCGGGCATCTTCGATCGGCTGGTCACCGAACAGATGGCCAAATGCGCGACGGGCAGCCAGCCGCTGCGGCTGGAGGTTCGGTTGGCGGAAATGAAGGGGGCCAATCCGGCGATGGCCTATCTGGTCGGCGATTCCAACGTCATCCGGGGTACGGCAGTCCTGATCGATCCCGCGACGGGCGAGACCGTCGGCGACTATGAAATCTCGCGTTCCAGCGGCGGCGGCGGGCTGTTTGCTGCGATCAACATGGCCCAGGCGGAAGAGCAGATGAGCCGGGCCTTCGGCGACGAGCTTTGCAAGCGAGCCTTCCCCCAGGCCTCGAACTGATGGCGAACGGGCCCCGGAGCGATCCGGGGCCCGATGTCCTCAGCGCGCCAGGGCGGCGGTGAAGGCCGGATCGGCCATCAGCTCGGTCAGGGCGGTGTTCAGGGCTTCGGACAGCGTCCGGGCGGCATTGCCGCCATTGGCGATTTGGACGGTGCGCTCGGCCTGACCGGCGACCCGGCGGCTATAGACCTCTGTGCCCGAGCGACCGGTGACCGTCACGGTCAGGGCGACGTCGGCGGTCGATTTGCCCGCCAGCAGGCCGGTGGTGAATTTGTTGTAGAAGGTCTCGACCGAGGCATTGACCCTCGCGCCTGTCGTACCGACCGAATAGCCCCTCTGGGCCAGTTCGGCGGCGATGGCGTCCTGCACGATCTGGGTGACTTCGGTCTCGGAGCGGATCGCGGCCATCTCCATGCCGTAGCCGTTGACCTGAGCCCCGATCCGGGCGCGGTTCTCGGTGCGGGCGTCGGTCGAGGCGACGCTGACAGTGATCGATTCGGCCCCCGCAACACGGGCGGCGCTGGAGGCGGTGTAGGGAATCGGCACGACGTCCTCCGACGTGGCGCAGGCGGAAACGGCCATCGCGGCAGCGGCGGCGAGGCAGAGGTGACGAAGCGACATCGAAAATCCCGTCTGAAAGCGAGCGCCCACATGGCGTCCGTTTCCCGTCATAGCGGCGTTCGACAGAGGTGTCAGTCCAACGTTGTGAACGGCATGGCCATTCCTGACGACCGTGGCGGCGCGGCTACTCCGCCGCCTGAACCTGTGCGTCCCGCGCGGCGTTCAGTTCCGCGGCCTTGGCCTCCACCCGTTCGACGATCTCCTCGACCAGGGCGGTGTTCGCCAGTTTGTGGGCGATCTTGCCGTTCAGATAGACCATGCCAGACCCCGCCCCGCCGCCGGTGAAGCCGACGTCGGTGTACAGCGCCTCGCCCGGGCCGTTGACGACGCAGCCGATGATCGACAGCGACATCGGGGTCGAGATATGGGCCAGCTTCTCTTCCAGGATGCCGACCGTCTCGATCACATTGAACCCCTGACGGGCGCAGGACGGGCAGGCGATGATGTTGACGCCACGGTGGCGCAGGCCGAGCGATTTCAGGATGTCGAACCCGACCTTGATCTCCTCGACGGGATCGGCGGCGAGCGAGACCCGGATGGTGTCGCCGATGCCCGCCCACAACATATTGCCCATGCCGATGGCCGACTTGATCGTGCCGCTGCGCAACGGCCCCGCCTCGGTGACGCCCAGATGCAGAGGACAGTCGATCGCTTCTGCCAGTTGCTGATAGGCGGCGACGGTCAGGAAGGGGTCGGACGCCTTCACCGAGATCTTGAACTCGTGGAAGTCGTGGTCCTGCAGGATGCGGGCGTGGCTCAGCGCGCTCTCGACCATGGCCTCGGGACAGGGCTCGCCGTATTTCTCCAGCAGTTCCTTTTCCAGCGACCCGGCGTTGACGCCGATCCGCATGGAGCAGCCGTGGTCCTTGGCGGCCTGGATCACGTCGCGGACGCGTGACGCATTGCCGATATTGCCGGGATTGATCCGCAGACAGGCGGCCCCGGCCTCGGCGGCTTCGATGCCGCGCTTGTAGTGAAAATGGATGTCGGCCACCAAGGGCACCCTGGCCTCGCGCACGATGGTGCGGAAGGCGGCGGTTGATTCCGGGTCGGGGCAGGAGACGCGGACGATGTCGGCCCCGGCCTCTTCCAGCTGACGGATCTGGTCGATGGTGGCTGCTGCGTCCGTCGTCGGGGTGTTGGTCATCGACTGGACGGAGATCGGCGCGTCGCCGCCGACTTCGACTGAGCCGACGCGGATCTTGCGGCTGACGCGGCGCTCGATGTGGCGCCAGGGACGGATATGCGAATGGTCGCTCATGCGGGGATCAATATAGGCCTGTGCATCCGACAAGACCATGACGCTCCGATCGCGTGCGTCAAAGGGCGGGCGGGACCGGCGGCGCGGCGGCCGCAGCGACCGCCTGTTCGCGCAGTGTCGCCTGGCGCTCGGCCTCTGTGGCGGCGGCGCTCTGGCGGGCCAAGGCCTCGGCGCGCGCGCTGAGTTGCGTCAGGGGCGTGATGGTGCCAGTCAGGGCCCCGCCATGCTCGCCGTTCAGATAGACGTCGAACGCCGTGGGATCCGATACGTCCACCGTCGCCGCCACGCCGACGGGCGCACGCCACGCCTCGCCGATCGCCAGTTGCCGGGCAAACAGCACGCGGCCCCCGGTCTGGGTCACGACCAGGCTGGCGGGTTTCTTCGCCTGAAGAATGACCTGCGAGCTGGTGGCCGAGGCCCCATAGACCGGCCCGCGCGGATTGAAGGCGGCCTGAACCGGCGGCGCGGCGGCGATGGCGGCGGCGATCGCGGCGGGGTCGGCGGGATCGACGCCGGTCAGCTCGGCTTCCAGGCCGGGCGTGATGTAGAGGCCGGGTGTCGTCTGGTCGGGCGGCGGCGGCTGGGGTGCGCCCAGGATGACCACGGCGTCAGTCGCGGCGGGATCGGTGGAAGCCCAGGTCTCGGGCACGGCCTCGATGGTCACGGGCTGAGGCGCGCGGGCCAGGCTGACGCGCTGAAACACATTCCAGCCGATCACCGCCACGACGATCACCCCGACGATGGCCCCAAGCAGCGGCGAATGGCGGCGCACGTCCTCGAAGGCGATGCCGGTGGGGGCCTGCAAGGGCACGGTTCCGTCCGGGCTGTCGCGCTTGAACCGCTCGACGGCGGTCTGATCGTCCAGCCCCAGGGCCAGGGCATAGCCGCGCGCATAGCCGATGGCGAAGACCCGGGAGGGGAGCAGGGCGAAGTCGTTCTCCTCCAGCGCCTTCAGATGTTTGGGATGGATGCGGGTGACGGCGGACAGTTCGGCGATCGACCGGCCCTGGCTCTGACGCAGTTCGCGAAAGCCGTCGCCGAGCGTTTCCGCCGTCTCGAAGACCGTCACGGGATCGCTGTCCGGCGGAGGCGCGCCGGTCGCCTGACCGGGGTTGAACGTCATGACGCGAGACCAAAGGAAAGCTGTCCGTGGATAGCCTGCGTCGCGTCCCGGTTCAACGGCGGCGGGCCGTCTGGCCTCAGATTGCCACGTTCAGCTTGCGCGCCAGGCTTTCGATCTCGTTGCGGATCGAGCCAGCGGACGAGCCCAGAAGATTGGCCATGCCGCGTTTCGCCGCCGTCAGGTCCGCCGACAGGATCATCCGCTTGACCGGGCCGACGCCACCGGCGGGCGCGGACAGCCGGGTGAAGCCGAGCGTCAGCAGGGCGAAGGCCTCCAGCGGACGCCCGGCCAGTTCGCCACAGACCGACACGGGCGTACCCGTCTCGGCGCAGGCCTTCTGGATGGTCTGCAACGCGCGCAGGGCGGGTGGCGACAGGGGATCGTAGCGGTCCGAGACCAGCGGATTGGTCCGGTCGGCGGCGTACATATACTGGAACAGGTCGTTGGACCCGACCGAGACGAAATCGGTCAGGGGCAGCAGGGCATCCAGATGCCAGAGCAGGCTCGGGCATTCGATCATCGCCCCGACGCGCAGCAGGGCCGGCAGGGGCCGTCCCCGCCGACGCGCCCATTCGCATTCGACGTCCATCAGCTCGCGAGCGGCCCTGAACTCGTCCACCGTGGCGATCATCGGGAACATGACCCGCAGCTCGCGATTGGCTCCGGCGGCCAGGAGCGCGCGCAGCTGCAGCCGCAGCAGGGCCGGACGGTCGAGCCCCAGCCGGATCGCGCGACGCCCCAGCGCCGGGTTCTCCTCCCGCTCGGTCTCCAGATAGGGCAGGACCTTGTCGCCGCCGATATCCAGGGTGCGGAAGGTGACAGGGCGGTCGCCCGCCGCATCCAGCACCAGCTTGTACAGCGCCGTCTGGGTATCGAGCCGGGGCAGTTCCTCCGACACCATGAACTGGAACTCGGTGCGGAACAGGCCGATCCCCTCGGCCCCCGTCGCATCCAGATTCTCCAGATCGACCGCCAGACCGGCATTGGTCAGAAGCGAGATTCGGGTTCCGTCGGCGGTGACGGCGGGCACGTCGCGCAGCTTGGCGAACTCGGCCTGACGCTGGTCGCGCAGGGCCATGCGCGACTGGACCGATTCCAGCATGTCGGGCCGGGGCCGCAGATGCGCCTCGCCCGTCTCGCCGTCGACGATGACCAGATCGCCCTCGCTGAGCCGATCGCGCAGACCCATCAGACGCCCGACGCACGGGATCTGCAGCGCCCGGGCCACGATCGCCGCGTGGCTGGCGGCCGAGCCTTCTTCCAGCAGCAGGCCCTTCAGCTTGTGCCGGGGATATTCCAGCAGGTCTGCGGGCCCCAGGTTCCGGGCCACCAGGATGGCGTCGTCGGGCAGATCGCGCGCAGCGTTCTCGCCCGACAGCACCCGCAGCAGCCGGTTGGCCAGGTCCTCGAAATCGTGCAGCCGTTCCTTGATGTACGGATCGCGGGCCTTGGCGAAGCGGGCACGGTGTTCGTTGCGAACGCGATCCACGGCCGCCTCGGCGGTCAGGCCGGACCGCACCGCCTCCTCCAGCGACCGGTTCCAGCCCCGGTCGTCGGCGAACATCCGATAGGTTTCCAGCACCTCGTGCGGGACGCCCGACATCGTGCCCTGGCTGCCGTCCAGCAGGGAATCGATGCCCGATTTCAGCGCGATCAGCGCCTCGCGCAGCCGGATTTCTTCGACCTGGGCATTGTCCGCCAGCAGCCGTTCGGGGGCCAGCGGGGCCTCGTGCAGGATGACGTGGCCGAACGCCAGGCCTTCGGCGAATTTCTGGCCCCGGTGGCGTTCAGGGCGATGCGGGGCGACCTCGACGTCGCGCAGTTCCTCCAGCGCCAGCAGTTCGCCATTGGCCACGGTCTCGGCCAGCACCATGGCGATGGTCTGGATGTCCTCGACCTCGTCGGGGTCGTAGCGCCGCTCGGCCCGGTTCTGGACGACCAGCACCCCGATCGCCCGCCCGCCGCGCAGCAGGGGGGCACCCAGGAAGGCGTGATAGGGGTCTTCGCCCGTTTCCGGACGGTAGGAGAAGCTGGGATGGTTCGGGGCGTCCGATAGACTGATCGGCTGGGCCATCCGGGCCACCTCGCCGACCAGGCCCTCGCCCGCCTTCAGCCGCGTATTGTGGACGGCGTCGCGGTTCAGGCCCTCGGTGGCGAACAGCTCCAGCTCGCCCGAGCCGCGCCGCAGATAGATGGAACAGACCTCGGCGACCATCGACTGGGCGATGATGCGGACGACCTGATCCAGACGCGCCTGGGCCGGTGCCGCTCCGGCCATGGCCTCGCGGATCTGGCGCAGGAGGTTGCGCGGCCCCCTCGTCGTCAATCCGCCGCCAATCGGCATGAAGCCTCCAGTTCAGGGCGTCTTCTGGACGCCCCGCATTATCCTATACCGTTTCCAGCCCGTATGCCGAATGCAGGGCCCGCACGGCCAGTTCGGCATAGGCGTCCTCGATCAGGACGCTGATCTTGATCTCCGAGGTCGAGATGGCCTGGAATTTGATGCCCTTGTCGGCCAGCGCCCGGAACATGGTCTGGGCGACGCCCGCGTGACTGCGCATGCCGACGCCGACGACGGAAATCTTGGCCACGTCCTGATCGACACGGATCTCCTCGAACCCGACCTGGCCTTGCGCTTCGGTCATCAGGGCCTGGGCGCGTTCCGCATCGCGCCGGCCCGTGGTGAAGGTCAGGTTGACGGTGCCGACGTTGCGGGCCTGGGACTGGACGATCATGTCCACGTTCACGCCGGCCTCGGCCAGGCGGGTGAAGACGTCGGCGGGGGCGTCGACCCGGTCCTGCAGACCCAGCAGGGTGATGCGGGCCTCGTCGCGGCTCATGGTGACGCCCGATACGATACGTTTTTCCACGATCTCATCCTCGTCGCAGATCAATGTGCCGGAGGATTCCGGCAGGACGCCATCCGCGTCCGGTTCGATGAAACTCGACAGCACCCGCACCGGCACCTGTTTGGCCATGGCCAGTTCGACCGAGCGGGTCTGCAGCACCTTGGCCCCGAGCGACGCCATCTCCAGCATCTCCTCGTAGGAGACCTTCTCCAGACGCCGCGCCTTGGGCACGATCCGGGGGTCGGTGGTGTAGACGCCGTCCACGTCGGTATAGATGTCGCACGGGCATTCCAGCGCCGCCGCCACCGCCACCGCCGAAGTATCGGACCCGCCCCGCCCCAGGGTCGTGATCCGCCCCCCGCGCGTGACCCCCTGGAAGCCCGGCACGATGGCGATCTCGCCACCGTCGACGGCGGCCCCCAGCACGTCGCCGGGCACGTCCTCGATCCGCGCGCGGCCGTGGGCGTCGTCGGTCAGGATCGGAATCTGCCAGCCCATCCAGGATCGGGCGTCGAACCCCATGTTCCGCAGCGTCAGCGCCAGCAGCCCCGCCGTCACCTGTTCGCCCGAGGCGACGACGACGTCGTATTCGTCGTCGGACATCGCGGCCCCGCCCGTCGCCGGGCCTGCGCCGTCGGTCCAGGCGACCAGTTCATTGGTCTTGCCCGCCATGGCCGAGACCACCACGGCGATCCGCTTGCCCGACCGGGCCTCTGCGGCGACGATCCGGGCGGCACGGCGGATGCGTTCGAGGTCCCCCATGGAGGTGCCGCCGAATTTCATCACCAGTCGATCTGAGTGGGGCCGCGTCATCGTGGCGAGCCGTCTCCGTCTTGCATGAAGGGGCGCGGGCGTTCATCCCTCGCGTCCATGGCCGCTTCTAACGACCCCGACCGCGCGCGCAAACCCCAATCGGAGAGGGGTTTTTCCGATTATGCAGCCCCCGAAGCTCAAGGGTCCAGCATCGACCCCGCCGACGTGGCCCGCTTCTCGGCCCAGGCAGCACAGTGGTGGGACGTGCGTGGCCCGTTCGCGCCGCTGCACAAATTCAATCCCAGCCGTCTGAGCTTCATCCGCGACCAGGCGGCGATGCGGTTCGCACGCGATGTGAAATCACGCAGTCCGTTCGACAGCCTGACCCTGCTCGACATCGGTTGTGGGGGTGGGCTGGTGGCCGAGCCGATGCGGCGGATGGGCTTCGCCGTCACCGCCATCGACGCCTCGTCGGAAAACATCGGCACCGCCCGCGCCCATGCGGAGCCGCAGGGCCTCGACATCGCCTATCGCGCCGCGACGGTCGAGCAACTGGAGGCCGAGGGGGCGGGCCCCTTCGACGTCGTGCTGACGATGGAGGTGATCGAACACGTCGCCGACCCGGAGGCCTTCATCCGGTCCTGCTCGCGGCTGGTCGCGCCGGGCGGGTTGATGATCGTCGCGACCCTGAACCGGACACTAAGGTCGCTGGCGCTGGGCAAGGTCGCGGCGGAATACATCCTGCGCTGGGTTCCGGCGGGCACCCACGACTGGCGTCAGTTTCTCAAGCCCGACGAGATCCGCCAGATGCTGGCCGCCGAGCCGGTGACCGTGACCGGACCATACGGCGTGACCTACAATCCCCTGACCGACCGATGGAGCGAGAGCTCGGACGCGGCGATCAACTATATGATGGTGGCAGCGCGGGACTGAGCGCCTGTTGGGAATCGTACCCGGTTCATCACGGAGAGCACAACGGGACCGAGCGGTTGCCGCGATGGCTGACCCGACGTCCCACAGTGCACCGGACGGACGGGCGGCTTTGCCGCCATTCTGTTTTCGACGCTGGTGAAGGGGAGGACTGGAGACACGGCGCAAGCGCTCCCTCCGTGTCCTTTGTGTCTCCTTTGTGCTCTCCGTGATGAACCTCTTCACCCCAGTCGATCCATCAAGGATTTGCCGTTCGCCCTGGTTCTCGGAGAGCGTTTCCGAAACGGGCTCTGACGGGTCGGGGCCTCTCAGTCCACCCAGTCCCGCTTCAGGCTGCGCGCCGAGATCAGCAGCAGGATGGCCGCCAGGGCATAGAACCACTGGCCCACATACAGCGAATACCGCAGGGCCTCCTCGCCGAACCGGGGCGTCAGATAGTCCGACACGGCCCCCAGCAGATAGATGCCCAACCCGATCCCCACCAGGTTGTTGATCAGCAGGAAGCTGGCCGAGGCCGTCGATCGCATGTGCGGCGGCACCAGATGCTGTACCGCCGTCACCACCGGGCCGAGCCAGGCCAGCGACAGCGCCTGCGGGATCAGGAAGAGGCAGAAAGCCAGCCATTTGTTGTCGACGTTCATGGCCAGCCAGAACATCGGCACGGCGATGATGAAGCCGATCGCCGGGACCATCGGATAGGCCGCCTTCTTGACGCCCTTGCCCAGTTTGTCGGCCAGCCAGCCGCCCAGCCAGATGCCCGCCGTGCCGCCGATGAAGGCGATCCCGGCGATATAGACGGCCCGCTCGACCCCCTCCATCCCCATCGACCGCTGGAAGAAACTGGGCAGCCAGAAGGCCGCGCCATAGCCATAGACCGACGAACAGGCCGCCCCGAAGGCCAGGAACCAGAAGCTGGGTTTCTTCAGCAGGATGGCCCAGACCTCCCCGAACGAGGCGGCTTTCGTCTCGACGTGCGGCGTGACGATCGCGCCCGCGCCCTCCACCGGTTCGGCCCGATCGAACCCGCCCCGTACCGGATCCTTGACCGTGAATTTCAGCAAGGGGGCCAGCACGATGCCCGCCAGACCCACGACGATGAAGGCCATCCGCCAGTCGATCAGCGCCGCCAGAATGCCGCCGAACAGATAGCCCAGGGCCGTCCCGATCGGCACGCCGAACGAATAGACCGCCAGCGCCCGCGCCCGCTGCGACTTGGGGAAGTAGTCCGACACCAGCGAATACGACGGCGCCACCCCGCCTGCCTCGCCGACGCCGACGCCCATCCGCGACAGGAACAGGGTCCAGAACCCGCCCGCGAACCCGCACAGGGCCGTGAAAGCGCTCCAGACGCCCAGCGACGTCGCCACGATCATCGTCCGGCTCTTGCGATCGGCCAGCCAGGCGATCGGCAGGGCCAGGGTCGAATAGACGATGGCGAAGGCGGGTCCGCCCAACAGGCCCATCTGGCTGTCGGTAAACCCCATCTCGGCCTTGATGTAGGGGGCCAGGATGGCGAGGATCTGCCGGTCGATGAAGTTGAAGGTGTAGACCACCATCAACAGCCCCAGCACATAGGCGCGGTAGCCCGGATTGGCGGCGGGGCCGATGCCCCGTTCGACCGAACTGATGCTCATGGTGTCGTCCTCATTCCCGGTCGTTTTTTATCTTTGCAGCGACGGTAGCGACCCCAGCGGTGGCTGCAAACGAAAAGGGCGGCGACTCCCGTCTGGAGCCGCCGCCCGATCATCGTTTCAGGCCGATCGCCCGATCAGAACTTCACCTGCAACGAGGCGGTGAAGGTCCGCGGCGGGCCGTAATAGCCGATCTGGCTGTCGTTGAAGGCCGCGCCGGGGAAGGTATAGCCGCCGACGCGGTATTCCTCGTCCGTCAGGTTCCGCCCGTACAGACCGATGGTGTAGCGATCGCTGGGGTCGGTCCAGACGGCGGACAGGTCGACCAGCGTATAGGCCTCCTGATCCAGGAACGGGTTGGGGAACTCGAACAGGCTGTAGTCGTCGCGGTAGCTGACCGACGGCGTGATCGCCAGGTCGCCTCCGGCCAGTTCGCCGCGCCAGGTCAGGCCGAAATAGCCGGTGAACTCGGGCGCATTCTGCAGCACCACGAGATCGGCGATGTTCTCGAACTGGCGGGTGGTCAGGTTGAAGCGGTTGAACTCGTCGAACTCGGCCTTCAGATAGCCGACGGCGAAATTCGCCATCAGGCTGTCGGTCAGGCTCAGCGCACCCTCGAACTCCGCGCCGTAGATGGTGGAGGAGCCGACGTTATCGACGAAGCTGGCGATGCCGGTCGTCACGCCACCGACCACGACCGGGACCTGGGTCGTGACCTGCTGGTCCTGGTACTCGTTGTAGAAGACGGCCGACGAGAAGCTCAGGCGGCGGTCGAAGGCCGACCCCTTCAGGCCGATCTCGTAGGAATCGACGGTCTCGGGATTGTAGCCGTTGACGGTCTGCGGCGTGGAGATCGCGTCGCCGCGCATGTCGAAACCGCCGGACTTGAACCCGCTCGACCACGAGGCATAGCCGGTGACCGCGTCGCTGAAGTCGTAGGACAGGGCCACCTTGGGCGAGAAGTCGTTGAAGTCCTTGGACGCCGTATAATCGGTCCGCGCCGCACCCAGGGTGGCCCGCGGCGTCCCGCCCAGCAGCGGGCTGCGGGTCGCGCCCAGATAGTTGGCGCGGAACACGTCGCCCTTCTTGGTGTCGCTGGTGTAGCGGCCGCCCAGCGACAGATGCAGTCGGTCCGTCAGGTCCAGGTTGACGTCGGTGAACAGCGACACGCTCTCGGTCTCGACGAAGCCCGCCGTGCCGATCGTGAGGCCCAGATTGCCGGCGATTGTGTCGAACGCCCCTGCGGCCGTTCCGTCCAGATAGAACAGACCGATCACGCCCTGGATCCGGTCGTACTGGAACAGGGCCTGGAACTCCTGGGTGAACTGGTGGTCCGCATAGATGGCGGGCACGTCCAGGGTGGGGCGCGGCGTGTTGTCGAAGTCGATGACGGTGTCCGTGTCGCCCTCGCGATAGGCGGTGATCGACTTGACTGTCCAGACGTCGTTCAGATCGACCTGGGCGGTCAGGGAGACGCCTTCGTTGACGACCGAGTTGCGGTCGCCCACCCCGGCGCGGGTGTCGTAGACGCTGCCCGGCACCCCGGCGTCGGCACCGGTGCCCGCGACCTCGCGGTGGCCATGACGGGGATTGGAATCGTCCTCGACCCGGTCGGCGGACAGGCGGAAGAAGACGTTCTCGGCGGGCTGGTATTCGACGCTCAGCCGCCCGGCCAGGATGTCCTTGTTGTAGTGTTCGGCCCCGGTGTTCAGGTTCTCGCCATAGCCCTCGCGGTCATAGCTGGCGATCGCCGCGCCGATCCGCAGGGTGTCGGTGATCGGCACGCTGCCGGAGGCCAGCAGATCGATCTGGTTGTAGCTGCCATAGGCCCCCTTCAGGGTCAGCTCGGCTTCAGTGGGGTCCATCCGGGCGGTGACGTATTTGATCGCCCCGCCGACGGTGTTGCGGCCGTAGAGCGTGCCCTGCGGCCCGCGCAGCACCTCGATCCGCTCGATATCGAAGATGTCCAGCACCGCGCCCTGGGGCCGGGCGATATAGACGTCGTCGACATAAAGGCCGACGCCCGGCTCGAAGCCCCAGAGCGGGTCCTGCTGGCCGACGCCGCGGATGAAGCTGATCAGGGTCGAGTTCGACCCCCGCGCGATCTGCACCGTGGCGTTGGGCGTCTGCTGTTGCAGGGCGGTGATGTCGATCGCCCCGGTTTCCTCAAGGCGCTCGGCCCCCAGTGCGGAGACCGCGACCGGCACGTCCTTCAGCGCCTCGTCGCGGCGACGGGCGGTGACGACGATCTCGTCGATGCTGGTTTCTTCCTGAGCCGTCACCACGGGCGAGCCCGCATCCTGGGCCATCGTCGCGGTCGCGGCCACGCTCCAGGCCACGCCTGCCAGCAAGGCGCATTTCGTCAGTCTGTTCATTTGAGATCCCCGTCCCTGTTCGTTTCCAAGCCCACGACGCTTTTATTCAGCGTTCGATGATTTTCACGGAACCTACGCCGATCGTGCCCGGTGTCAAACGGCGACGCTTGGGTTCAGGCACGACGGCCTTCGCCTGTGGCGCCGTTGCACCGGGGCCGGGCCTGTGACTAGCGTGGCGGTATGGACAAGACGGATGTGCCGATCGCCCCGCCTGCTGCTGCCCCCGCCCGGCGTGGTCGGCCGCCCAAGGCCCTGTCGGGCGGCGGGGCCGACACCCGCGAACTGATCCTCGATGCGGCCGAGGACCTGTTCTCCAAACACGGCTTCTATGGCGTCACCATTCGCGAGGTGGCGCGCGAGGCGGGCGTCGATACGGCCCTGGTTCACTACTATTTCGGCACCAAGCGCGCCCTGTTCGACGCCGTCTTCCTGCGCCGGGCCCAGGTCTGGAACGACGAACGGGTCGAGGCCATCAACCGCTATGCCGAGGCTTCCGGCGACGCCATGACGCTGGAAGGTTTGCTGGAAGCCTTTCTGCGCCCGCCTTTCGAATGGTCGTTGAAGGGCGGGCCCGGGTGGAAACACTATGCCGCTCTGGTGGCCCAGACCAACGCCAACCCGACCTTCGGCGGCGAGACCATGGCCCGCTATTTCGACCCGGCGATTCGTCGGCTGATCGCACTGATCGCCCAGTTGTTGCCCGAGGCCCGTGACGTCGATCTGTATTGGGGCTGGCACAATCTGTCGGGAGCCCTGACCCTGACGCTGGGCGAGACCGGCCGTCTGGACCGGCTGTCGCATGGCCTTTGCCGCTCCGGCGATCTGGAAACCGCCAGCGACTATATGGTCCGGTTTGCCGCAGCGGGGTTTCGCGCGGTCTGCGGGCCGGAACGGATGTCGCCCGAAACCTAGCGAGCGAGCCGGGCGGGCCAGGCCGCCATCGCCATCGTTGCCACCCGCATCAACTTCTCGCGGCTGGCCCCGTCGCGCGCCAGGGTCGACATCCCCTGGATCGTCGTCGTCACCAGCGCGGCCAGAGCTTCGGTGTCGGTCCCGGTCGGCAGTTCGCCTGAAATCACCGCGCGATCCAGCCGGCCCCGCAGATGCGCCTCCACCGCATTGCGCGTCTCGGCCAGAGCCCGCTGCACATCCACGGCCCCCGCCGAACAGCTGATCGCCGAGGTCGCCAGCATGCATCCCGGCGGCGTGTCCGCTCCGGTATAGGCGACCACCGCCCCGCTGATCAGGGCCCAGGCCGCATCCCGCGCCGAGGGGGCGTCATCGATGATCCCCTGAGGGCTGGACGGCCCCGACAGGTAGCGATCGACCGCCGCCAGGAACAAACGCTTCTTGTCGCCGAACGCCGCATAGATGCTGGGGGCCGTCACCCCCATGGCCGCCGTCAGATCGGCCAGCGAGGTCGATTCATAGCCATGCCGCCAGAACAGCAGCATCGCCTGATGCAGCGCCGCCTCGCGATCGAACGACAGCGGGCGACCGGTCTTGCGACGAACGACGGGCTCTGCGATTTCCATAACGATCAATATGAAACGATTGACGCGGACGGACAAGGGGCGCTAGAGGTTTCATACCGATCGATAGGAAACCTTCGCATGCCCATCACCGACTATCGCACCCTGGGTCGTTCCGGCCTGGTGGTCAGCCCGCTTGCGCTGGGCACCATGACCTTCGGGACGGCGCGCTGGGGCTCGGGCGAGGCGGCGTCGCGGGCGGTGTTCGACGCCTATGTCGAGGCGGGGGGAAACTTCATCGACACCGCCGACGTCTATTCCGGCGGCCGCAGTGAAGAGATGGTCGGGGCCTTCGTCGCCGACCGGAGCCTGCGCGACCGGATCGTCATCGCGACCAAGGCCGGGTTCGCGGCGGGCGAGGGTCCGCACGGCGGGGGCAATGGGGCCAAACACCTGCATGCCGCGCTGGTGGGCTCGCTGCGGCGGCTGAAGACCGACTACGTCGATCTGTTCTGGATCCACGTCTGGGACGGCGTCAGCCCGGCCGAGGAACTGCTGGAGACGATGACCGGCCTCGTCCGGTCGGGCAAGATCCGCTACTGGGGCCTGTCCAACACCCCGGCCTGGTATGTCGCGCAACTGGCGACCCTGGCCGCCGTGCGGGGCCAGCCGGGGCCGATCGCCTTGCAGTATTTCTACTCCCTGGCCAACCGCGACATCGAGGACGAGCATCTGCCGCTGGCGGCGGAGTTCGGTCTCGGCGTCCTGCCCTGGAGCCCACTGGCCTATGGCCTTCTGACCGGCAAATACGACCGCGCGACGGTCGAGGCAGGCGCCCCCCGCGCCGGGGGTTTGCCCAAGGACGCGGCGACCGGCGATACTGCGCGGCCCGAGGACGACAAGCGGCTGGATGGGTCGAACCCGTTCGGCGACAGCCTGTTCACCGAGCGCAACTGGCGGATCGTCGACGAACTGCGCCGCATCGCCGACGAGACGGGTCAGTCACCGGCCCGCATCGCCCTGGCCTGGGTCACGGGTCGGCGGGGCATCAGCTCGACCCTGATGGGCGTCTCGAAGGTCGAACAGGTCACGGACAATGCCGCAGCGCTCGACATCGTCCTGTCCGACGAACACCGCGCGGCTCTGGATGCCGTCAGCGCGGGCGAGCCCCGGATGCTTTACGGCCTGTCCCGTCGGCCGTTCCGCGATCATGTGGTGTTCGGCGGCAGCACGGTCGCGGGTTGGCGCGATTGAGGCCGCCTATTTCAGCGTGATCGCCTGACGCCCGCCCGTCGCGGGCAGGTCGAAGGCCGCCGCCTCGAACGACGGCGGTCCGAACCGGCCCCGGGCATCGCGCGAGAAGCCATAGGCCTCCTTGGGCAGGCCGACCGGCCAGGTGCTGAGCCGCCCGTTGCCGTCCGTGTCGTGGAACGTCCCCACCGCATAGCGACCCGGCGGCAGGTCGCGGATCGTCACCGTCGTGGTCCCGCCCGTGCGCGGCACCGTCACCGTCTTCACCGGATCGGCGCTGCGGCGGAAGCTGTCGGCATCGCGATAGACGGCGACCGCGATCGACCCCCCCGCCTCCCGCGTCGTCAGGCTCAGCGTCAGATCACCGGCCAGAGCGGCTCCGGGCAGGGCCATGGCGGCGATCGCAAATGTCACAGCGACAGGTCTCTTCATATCCGTCCCATTTCATGGTCTCACGGCGACATCGTGTTCGCGGATCGGGGGATCGTCCAGCCATGAGTCTCAACGGCCTTCGCGCCCGGATCGATCCTTCCCTGGTGCGCGGCCTGGCCGTGGCCTGGGTCGGCGGGGTCGTCCTGGCCCTGACCGGCACCTTCATGGATGGCGACAGTCCGCTATGGCTGCGGCTGGCCTACTGGTTGCCGATCATGACGATCGGGGCCCTGTGGGGGAACCTGTGTTCGCGGCTGGTGGAGCGGTGGATCGACCTGGACACCCGGCCCTGGCTGGCGGTGCTGGCCCTGACCGCTGTCATTTCCGGCCCCCTGACCTTGATGGTCTGGGCCGCTACCGGGCTGATGTTCTCGGGGCGGTTCTATCCCCTGTCGACCCTGCCGGACATGGCCTTCGCCGTCGTGATCGTCACGGCCACCGTCAGCATGATCAACGTCTTCCTGTCCAAGGCCCAACCGGTCCAGACCCATGCCGCCCCCGTCGGCACCGCCCCCGCCCGCTTTCCCGACCGGCTGCCGATGAAGCTGCGCGGCGCAGCCATCCGCGCGGTCCAGGCCGAGGACCACTATCTGCGCATCCACACCGACCGGGGTTCGGACCTGATCCTGATGCGGCTGTCGGATGCCCTAGACGAACTGGAAGGTCTGGAGGGCGCCCAGACCCATCGCAGCTGGTGGGTGGCCAAGGGAGCCGTCCGCGACGTCAGCCGGGGCGATGGCCGCGCGACCCTGACGCTCGACGGCGGGATCGAGGCCCCCGTCAGCAGGCGCTACGCCAAGGCGCTGCGCGACGCGGGCTGGTATTGAGATTCTCCCTCCCCTTCATGGGGAGGGATGCTGAGCCGCAGGCGAAGCCGGGTGGGGCCATTCGAACGTCCCCACCCTGGCTCGCTTCGCTTCGCCGTCCCTCCCCACTCCGGGGGAGGGAGAGGGCTCACCCCCTCCACGCCCCGTGAAATCCGGCGGGCAAGGCCACGTCCGCCGCCCAGGTCGCCACCGGGCCGTCCTCGATCCGCGCCACGTCGAAGGCGTGCAGCTCCGTCACGCCGGTCTTAAGATTGATCGACGGCCCGATCAGCCAGGCGTCGCGCTCGGCCGTCGCGCCCGGCTTGGGGACGAACACCATCTCCTCGACCACCTGGGTGTCGCCGAAGTCGAAGCCGTGCGACCGGCCCGTGCTCCAGTCCTGCACCGCCAGCCCGGTCGGCAGGGGCCGGGATCCTTTTTCGCCCGCCACATGGACGCTCAGGTCGCGACGCAGGCCCGCCCGGCGCGGATCACCCTTGGGGAACTCCCCGACGATACCGGTCCCGGCCATCTCGGCCCGGCCGTCGGCATGCAGGGTCACCAGCGCCATCTGGTTCGGTTCGCCCGGCGTCGATCCCCGCCCCTGAACGATGACCCTGGCACCCTCGACCGCGAAGGCCACGTCCTTGCCCGCCGCCACGTCGAACCGGATCGTGCCGTCGGCCTCGGTCCAGGCGTCGCCCAGGTGGAAGAAGGAGAAGGTCGGCAGCTCATACAGCCGCGTCCGGCTCAGATCGGCCTTTTCCAGCACCAGGACCTGGGTCCCCATGTCCGGCTTCCAGGCGAACTGGCTGGAGAACGGCATCCCTGAATGATCGAATACCCAGGGCTGGAGCACGATCACCAGATGCCGGTCAGTGGCGGTGAAGTCGTGCATGTAGCTGGCCCTCGGCAGTTTCACGACCGAGGCCTCGATCAGCGACCCGTCGCCCTGCATGTGCCAGACGATCATCTGGTCGCCATTGGTGCCGATGTTCCAGATCGTGCCGTCCGGGGCATATCGGGGATGGGCCTGGAACGGCATGCCCTTCAGATCGGACCTCAGGGTGACGAACCGCTCGGTGGCCAGGGTCCGCGCATCCATCTCCAGCGGCGATCCGCCCTCCCACAGGGCCCAGATCTTGTCGCCTGCCACCATGACGGCGGTATTGGCGGCATTGCCGTCGTCATTGGACCCCAGTCGCGCGCGGCGGTCGCCGGGCGAGCCGAAGCCGGGCGTGACCATGGCGTCGAGTTCGGTCTCGTGACGACGCTTCGGTGTATCGGCGAACCGCGCGGCCAGGGTGACCTGACCGTCCTTGATGTCGAACGACCGCATCAGGCCGTCGCCGTCGAACCAGTGGGTCGCGCTTCCGCCCGGCCGCCGGAACTTGCCCGGCCCGTTCCGGAACAGCGTCCCCTCGAGACCGGCCGGAGCCCGGCCATGGATCAGCCGCATGGCGCGCGGTGCGATGTCCGCCTCCAGATCAGCGGAAGCGAGCGACCAGTTGGCGGCCACATCCTGGGCGATGGCGGCGCGGACCATCTCGGGGGTGGCGACCGCCGCCGAAAGGGCGGCGGCACCGAGCAGGAAATGACGACGGGAAGGGGTCATGATGAATGCCTGTTGGAGATGACGCTCTCCCTCCCCATGAAGGGGAGGGAGAGCGTACTAGGGGCTATTTCAGCGAGATGGTCTGGGCGACGGCACCCGTCACCTCGACGTTGGCCCGGTCCCAACCGGCGGGGCCCATGTTCCCGCGCGCGTTGTTGGTGAAGGCATAGGGCTCGGTCGGCATGCCGAAGGGATTGGTGTCCATCTGGCCGTCAGCGTCCACGTCGTGGAAAATCTTGGCGGCATAGGCCCCGGGCTTCAGGCCCGCGAAGGCGGCGGTGCGCTGGCCGGCGGCGACATCCACCATGGTCTGGCCGACCGGCGCGCCGCGACCGGCATAGGCATCGGCACTGTCGAACAGCGCCACCATGATCCGGCCCGTGTCGGCCCCCACGTCGAAGGTCAGGGTCAGGGCAGCCGTATCGGTGGGAGCGGAAACGGGCTCGGCGAAGGCGGGAGCGGAGATCATCAGGGCGGCGGCGGCGATGAAGGCGATGCGGGTCATGGCGTATGTCCTGTTCGTGAGAGGCGGGAGACCCGACCACCGGGTTCCGATGTCCAGACCGTGCCGAGGCCCTCGCCGCTCCGCCACCGGATCTGCGGCACCGACCGTCCGGACTTCGCGAACGGCGGCGAGCGTTCATTCGCGAGACGCCAATGAACACCGGGTTCGGCCCAGGCTCTGATGAAGAGCGGATGATCCCCGCCCCATCAGCCTCTCGGAGTTGCACGCTTCACTTCCAGTGTTTCTCAGGCTTTGCGAACTTCTCGACCCGATTTCCCCGACAGGCCCCGGACCGCACCTATGCTGACGTCGCCATACCCGGAGCCGGTCGGCGAGCGAGGCGAGGTCGATATGATCGAACGACACTGCGCGATACCATCGCACGGCCCCGAGGCGGTCGATCCGGACGGTTCGGACGGTCCGGACGGTGTTTTTCCGGATGCGCCCCGTGTTCCGGCCCCCGCCGGAAACCGGCGATGCGCAAGCCGGACCCTGTCCTTCGACGACATCCGATGCCTTGCCCCCTCGGCCCCCGCGCCGTAATCGGAGGATCATGACCGCCCCCCTGATCTGCCCCTCCATCCTCGCCAGCGATTTCGCCAAATTGGGTGCGGAGGTCGCCGCCCTCGAAGCCGCCGGGGCCGACTGGATCCATGTCGACGTCATGGACGGCCATTTCGTGCCGAACATCACCATCGGCCCCGACGTGGTGAAGGCGCTGAAGCCCCACACATCCCTGCCGTTCGACGTCCATCTGATGGTCGCCCCGGTCGATCCCTGGCTGGAGGCCTATCGCGAGGCCGGGGCCGACGTCCTGACCGTCCATCCCGAGAGCGGCCCGCACCTGCACCGGACCCTGGGGCGCATCCGCCAGCTGGGGGCCAAGGCCGGCGTCGTCCTGAACCCCGGCACGCCGCTGGCGGTGCTGGAGGACGTCATCGACCTGGTCGATCTGGTCCTGATCATGTCGGTCAATCCGGGCTTCGGCGGTCAGGCCTTCATCGACAGTTCGCTCCGCAAGATCGAACGCACCCGCGCCCTGCTCGACGCCGCCGGATCGCACGCCCATCTGCAGGTCGACGGCGGCGTGACCTCGGCCAATGCCGGGGCCTGCGTCGCCGCCGGGGCCGACGCCCTGGTCGCCGGGTCGTTCGTGTTCAAGGGCGGCGACTATGCCGCCAACATCGCCGCCCTGAAATCGGCGTGAGCCCGCTCGGCCCCTTCGCCGGCACGGACACACCGGCATCCGGCGACATCCCCGGCCTGCGCGGTGCGCCCGTCCGAACCCCGGTCAAGTCGTCCGGCGCAGCGACCGGCCCCCGCCTGTGGCCCGCCATCGCCGGGCGGATGGTCACCCGCCAGATGTGGATCGAGCTGTATGGCCTGCCCGGCTATGGCCTGACCCTGCGCACGGCCAAGGCCACGGCCTTCGCCGCCACCCCGCGCGACTTTCGCCCCTGTGACGGCGACCTGGGCAAGACCATCCTGGGCGGCCGCTTCACCCTTGCGGGGTCTAGTCTCGACGTCGGTGCCCCGGCCGATCCCTGGAACCGCGCCAGCCCCAACCGCGCCTTCGCGACCGAACTTCACGCCTTCGCCTGGCTGCCGTCCCTGATGATGCAGGGCGAGCGCGGCGCGCGCGAGGCCCTGCGGCTGACCCTGGCCTGGTGGGGCCAGTTTGCCCGGTGGTCGCCGTTCGCCTGGGATCCCGACATCCTGGCCCGGCGCGTGGTCAATCTCTCCTGCGCCGCCCGCAAGATGGGCGGAGTGGCTACAGAGGCGGAGCGGCTGCGTCTGGCGGATATCCTGGGCCGTCAGGCGCGCCAGCTTCTACGTCCGCCCGGCGGGCTGGCGGGTCGGGCCGAGCGTCTGACTGCAGCGGCCATCGGCGGCTCGGTGCTGGCCGGACCGTCCGGTGCCCGCCTGCGCCGCACCGCCCTGTCGCGCCTGTCGAACGCCCTGCGTGTCGCGGTCGGCCCCGACGGGGTCCACGGCTCACGCAGCCCCGAGGCCGGGCTGGAACTGCTGCTCGATCTGATGACGCTGGACGATGCCCTGTCGCAGCTGTCCGAGCCCGCGCCCGAGGCCGTCGGGGCCGCGATCGGTCGGCTGACGATGGCGCTTCGCGACCTGACCGTGCCCGACGGACGGCTGGCGTCGTTCCAGGGCGGGGGCCCCTCGACCGTCGCCCGCGTCGCCGCCGCCCGCGCCCATGACGACGATCGCGAAACGCCCGCAAAGGGGCCTGTCGGCGGCTTCTGGCGCATCAACAGCCCGCTGCTGTCCATCATCACCGACACCGCCGCGCCCGGCCTGGGCCCCTGGAGCGGCACCGCCTGCGCCCAGCCCCTGGCGCTGGAAATCGCCTGCGGGAAGGACCGGATGATCACCGGCTGCGGCTGGACACCCAAGGCCGGCGACCGTCAGGCCCTGCGACTGACCCCCGGCCATTCGACCCTGACGCTGGGCGACGGCTCCCTGGGCGAACCCCTGGGTGGCTGGCATGCGGATCTGCTGGGTCCGCGCCTGATCGGCCCGGACATCGCCGTCAACGTCCAGCACCGCGAGGCCGAGGGCGCCGTCTGGCTGGAGGCCGAGCACGACGGCTGGGTCGCCACCCACGGCCTGCTGCATCAGCGCCGCCTCTATCTGGACCAGAAGCTGGACGAACTGCGCGCCGAGGAACGGCTGCATCCGGCCCCGACCGGCGGCCCTGCCGTCCGCGCCATCGCCGCCCCCTATGCCGTGCGGTTCCAGCTCGAGCCCGGGGTCCAGGCGTCCCTGGCCCGCGACCGGCGCTCGATCCTGCTCCGGGGCCATTCCGGGCGCGGCTGGTGGTTCCGCACCGATGGTCCCGACGTGGCCATCGAGCCCAGCGTCCATGTCGACGACGGCCTGACCCGGCGCGCGCTTCAGATCGTCGTGCGCGGCTCAGCTCGCACCGATGCCGAGACCCGGGTCCGCTGGAAGCTGAGCCCGGCCGGTGCCACCGACGAGCATTGAACGAATCCTAACGGCCAAGCTGAAACCAACGCCCCGCCTCACACGCTCCTAGGGCTCGACACCGTCAAACAACCCAAGGAGCTTTCCATGAGCACGACCCAAGACCACGACATCAAGGTCCTGAACGGCCTGATCGAGACCACGCTGGACAGCGCCGACGGCTATCGCGAAGCCGCCAAGGAAACCGAGGACACCCGCTACAAGTCCGTCTTCGAGAAGCGCAGCTTCGAGCGCCAGCAGGTCGCCACCGACCTTCAAGGCTCGGTCCGTCAGCTCGGCGGCGATCCCGAGGACGACGGCTCCATCCTGGCCAAGGCCCACCGCGCCTTCCTCGACGTCAAACACGCCCTGCTCCGCGACGAACAGGCCGTCGTGAACTCGGTCGAGAACGGCGAGGACCATATCAAGGCCAAGTTCGAGCGGGCGCTGGAAGATTCCGAGGTCTCGGCCACGACCAAGGAAACCATCCGCCGCGCCTATGATTCGGTAAAATCCGGCCACGACCAGATGCGCGACCTGAAACATGCCCTGGAACGCACCGACGGCGTCGACCCCGCCCCGCCGCGCGCGAACTAGATCACGCGACCCGATCGAGGCCCCGGTGGAAACGCCGGGGCCTTTTTCCATGGGTTCGAGCCTGGGTCGGCGAGGTTCATCACAAAGAGCACGAAGAAGAAAAGCCACGAAGAACACGGAGGGACCTGGAAGACTGGGATACCGTGTCCATTTGGCCGAGTTGAAAATGACGCCAAGGCGTCGAACACGACAGACGCGCGAAGCGCAATCCCGAACCACACCTTCGATCGCCGTCCTCGCCGGTTTGCCCCGCTCCCTTCGTGTCCTTTGTGACTTTTCTTCTTCGTGCTCTCCGTGATGAACCTTCCTCCCTCCGCACCACAGGTGCTAGAGCGCCGCCGACCTCCCCAGCCCCGGACGCCCGCCCATGCCCGCCGCCCCTGACTTCCCGCCCGCACCCGATGCTATCAAGCCCGCCCGCGCCCTGATCTCCCTGTCCGACAAGACCGGACTGGAGGACGCCGCACGCACCTTGCACCACCTCGGCGTCGAACTGGTCTCGACCGGCGGCACCCGCGCGGCCATCGCCGGTTTCGGCCTGCCGGTGAAGGACGTCGCCGACCTGACCAGCTTCCCGGAAATGATGGACGGCCGGGTCAAGACCCTGCATCCGATCGTCCACGGTGGCCTGCTGGGCGTGCGTGACGCGGCCGATCACGCAAAGGCCATGACCGACCACGGCATCGGTGCCATCGATATCGTTTGGATCGACCTGTACCCGTTCGAGAGCACGGTCGCGGCGGGCGGCACCTTCGAGGCGGCCGTCGAGAACATCGACATCGGCGGCCCGGCCATGATCCGTTCCGGCTCCAAGAACCACGGCTATGTCGCCGTCTGCGTCGATGCCGCCTCGGTCGCCGAGGTCATGGCCGCGCTGAAGGCCGACGGCACGACGTCGCTGGCCCTGAGGAAACGCCTCGCCGCCCGCGCCTTTGCCCGCACCGCTGCCTACGACGCCGCCGTCTCCGGCTGGTTCGCGGGGCAAGTCGACGACACCGCACCCGCTCGCAAATCCATCGCCGGTGCCCTGGCTCAGACCCTGCGCTATGGCGAGAACCCGCATCAGACCGGCGCCTTCTATCGCACCGGCGAGGTCCGCCCCGGCATCGCCCACGCCGAACAAGTCCAGGGCAAGGAACTGGGCTACAACAATATCGCCGATGCCGACGCCGCCTATGAGCTGGTCGCCGAGTTCGAGGCCCCCGCCTGCGTCATCGTCAAACACGCCAACCCCTGCGGCGTGGCGGTCGCTGCCGATCTGTCCGAGGCCTATGCCCGCGCGCTGGAATGCGACGCCGTCTCGGCCTTCGGCGGCGTGATCGCCGTCAACCGGCCGCTGAACGGCGCGGATGCCCGCGCCATCACCGACATCTTCACCGAGGTCGTCATCGCCCCCGGCGCAGACGAGGCGGCCCGCGCCATCTTCGCCGCCAAGAAGAACCTGCGCCTGCTCATCACCGACGGCCTGCCCGATCCGCATGGACCCGGCGAAGTCTTCCGGAGCGTCGCGGGCGGCTTCCTGGTCCAGGGCCGGGACCGCTCCAACCTGACCGCCGCAGACCTCAAGATCGTCACCCGCCGCCAGCCGACCCCGACCGAGATCGCCGACATGCTGTTCGCCTTCACCGTCGCCAAACACGTCAAGTCCAACGCCATCGTCTATGCGAAGGACGGCCAGACCGCCGGTATCGGCGCGGGCCAGATGAACCGACGCGACTCGGCCCGCATCGCCGCCATCCGCGCCCGCGAGGCCGGTGAGGCCAAGGGCCTTTCGCACTCCCTCGCCGAGGGCTCCGCCTGCGCCTCCGAAGCCTTCTTCCCCTTCGCCGACGGCCTGCTGGAAGCCGTCGGAGCCGGAGCCACCTCGGTCATCCAGCCCGGCGGCTCCATGCGCGACGCCGAGGTCATCGCCGCCGCAGACGAAGCCGGGATCGCCATGGCCTTCACCGGGGTGCGGGTTTTCCGGCATTGATTTGAAGAGGCTACCGCTCGCGACGCGGTCGCTCGCTGCTCCAGCCCGCGGTTTGGATCACGTACCGCTCAGCTCAGCAGATCCGACCAGCGCCACCGCCCGGTGCCCAGCGCGACCCTTGCGCCACCCGGTCCGTCGGACAGCGACACCAACACCAGCCCCCGCATCGGCTGGGCCCGGCAGGCGGCGGGGGCGAAGGCGACCTCAAGGGCAATGGCCTGACGCACGCCGGCCAGACCCTTGCCGGCCTGTCCGGGGTTCTGACGCCAGTCACCGTCCCAGACCAGCAGGGCCCGCCCGCCGACGCCGCGCTGCACCTCGGCGACCGCACGGCGAATGTCGTCGTCCTCGCGCAGGGCCTCTTGCAGACGCGCGACCATATCGCACGATCCACCGCCACTGCCGGATCCCGCGCCCGGTCCGCCGTCGCCTGCCGTACCGGACCCCAGCCCCCCCGATCCGCCAGCCCGCAGCGCCCCGACCAGATCGGCCTCGCTGACCGTCGCCATGGTCGCCGGGGCCACGGCCTGCGTCGCCACGACAGGCGTCACCATCGTCGGACGCTGCACCGTCTTGCGCGTCGGCGGCGTGGGAGCCGGCGGGGTTGGTGGCGTCTGCGGGGCTTCGCTCAGCACCGGCGCGCTGGCGCTCGGGGCCGCGCTGCCCGGCTCGGTGCCCGGATCGGGCAGGGGCAGGGCGACCGGCGGCGGCGGGCGGCGCGGGTCGGTCATGGTGATCTCGATCGGCGGCGGGGCGGGGGCCAGCGGACGAGGTTCAGGCAGCGAATTCCGCGCCGAAAGCATCAGCCAGCCGATGCCCAGATGGGCCACGACGCTGGCCACGCCGCCGACCCAGCGTCGCGTGTTCCGGCTCAAGATGGATGCGTTTCATGGACCATGGCTCACACCCGACCATCCCTCCGCGTCAGAAACGGGGCATCCGCCGTTATCCCAAACATGGCGACAACCGGGTCGGAATCGGCCCTGCCTGCCCCGTCCGTGTCATCACGCGGCCATCACGATCCCGGCACCTGCGCGGTCGCGCATCTCTTTTCCGGGTCCGCGCACCCGCAACGACAGAGTCCTCCCTTGACCCGAGCCCTATCCCGCTCCGCCACTGCCGCCTCCGCTGCCCTGCTGGGTGCCCTCGTCCTGTCCGGCTGCGCCAGCCACCGTTTCGTCCGGGACCAGGTCGAGGTGGTCGACACCCGCGTGACAACCGTCGACGGTCGCGTGACCCAGGTCGAGGGCCTGGCCGGCGAAGCCCTGACCCGCGCCAACGCCGCCCAGAAGCTGGCCGAGGGCAAATTCCTGTACGAAGTCGTGCTGTCCGACGACTCGGTGAAATTCCCCTCCGATCGCGACGCCCTGTCGCCCGAAGCCGAAGCCCGCCTGGGCGAACTTACCCAGCGCCTCCGCGCCGAGAACGCCAACGTCTATCTGGAAATCCAGGGTCATACCGACGCCGCCGGTCCGGAATCCTACAACAATGCGCTCGGCGAGGCCCGGGCCGAGGCCGTGCGCCGCTATCTGAGCCGCCAAGGGGTGGCCCTGAACCGGATGGCGACCATCTCCTACGGCGAAGAAAGCCCCGTCGCGCCGAACGACACGCCCGAAGGCCGGTCGCAGAACCGCCGCGTGGCCATCGTCGTCCTGAGCTAGGCTGATTTGTCATCGGCGGGCGGATAGGATGTCGGCATGGACACCCTATCCGCCCGCTGGGCCCGGCTGGAGCCGTACCTCACCGTCGTCGGCCCCGACGACGACCGCCCTCGCCCCACCGTCCTGCTGTTTCACGGCTGCGGGGGGTTGAGGGACCATCTCCCTAAATATGCCGAAGCCGCGCGATCGGTCGGTTGGCGCGCCGCGATCGTGGATTCCTATGCGCCACGCGGCTGGAGCCGCCGGTTCGGCATGGCCACGGTCTGCACCGGCCTGCATTTCCACGGCCATGAACGCGGCGGCGATATCCTGGCTACGATCGTCGGGATGTCGGCGCGACCCGATGTCGATCCGCGACGCCTTGCCCTGGCCGGATGGAGCCATGGCGGCTGGGGCATCATGGAGGCCATGAGCGCCGATCCGAACCGGCGCGGTGCCTTGGGCGTCGTCGATGCCGAAACCTGCGATCTGTCGGGGATCAAGGCGACCTGGCTGGCCTATCCCTACGTCGGGATCGCCGCCGCCAACCGCATGCGACCGTGGCGGCACTGCCCGCGCGTCCTGGCCGTCGTCGCCCGCCGCGACCACCTGACGACCGTTCGGAACGCCGAACGCGTCCACGCCATGGTCCGCAACTGCGGGGCCGAGGTCGAGACCTGGATCGCCGAGGGCACCCACAGTTTTGACGAACCGATGAGCGCCCCGCCCATGCGCTATGATCCGGCTTTGACGGACGAGGCGGTGCGGCGGTTCAGAGCCCTGCTCGAAGACGTCGCCCAGCCGGGCTGAGCCTTACGCCCGCCAGAAGCCCACGATCCGCTTCACCTCGTCCACCACAGGATCGGCGATGGCGGCGGCGCGGTCGGCCCCGTCCTTCAGCACCCGGTCGATCTCGGCCGTATCGGCCATCAGGCGGCGCATCTCGGCGCTGACGGGGGCGAGGGAGGCGACCGCGAGATCGGCCAGGGCGGGCTTGAACGTCCCGAATCCCTGACCGCCGAACTGTTCCAGCACCTGTTCGCGGCTGATGTCGGCCAAGGCGGCGTACAGGGTCACCAGATTCTTCGCCTCGGCCCGGTCGTTGAGACCGTCGAGCGTCTCGGGCAGGGGTTCGGCGTCGGTGCGGGCCTTGCGGATCTTCGCGGCGATGGTGTCGGCGTCGTCGGTCAGGTTGATGCGCGACTGGTCCGACGGATCGGACTTGGACATCTTGGCCGCCCCGTCACGGAGCGACATCACGCGCGGTGCGGGCCCTTGGGTCAACGGTTCGGGCAGGGGAAAGAACCCTGGCACGCCGAAATCGGTGTTGAATTTCGCGGCGATGTCGCGGGTCAGTTCCAGATGCTGTTTCTGGTCCTCGCCGGTCGGCACCTCGGTCGCCTTGTACAACAGGATGTCCGCCGCCTGCAGCACCGGATAGGTGTAGAGGCCGACGCTGGAGCGTTCCTTGTGCTTGCCCGACTTCTCCTTGAACTGGGTCATCCGGTCCAGCCAGCCGAGCCGGGCGACGCAGTTCAGCACCCAGGCCAGTTCCGCATGCGCCCGCACGGCCGACTGCGGGAAGATCACCGACTTCGCCGGATCGAGCCCCGAGGCCAGATAGGCGGCGGCGATCTCGCGCGTCTGGGCGGCCAGCAGGGCCGGGTCCTGCCACACCGTGATGGCATGCAGGTCGGCGACGAACAGGAAACAGGGCGCGCCCGCGTCCTGAAGCTGGGTGAACCGCTTCAGCGCGCCGAGATAGTTGCCGAGGTGCAGGGCACCAGACGCCTGAATGCCGCTAAGGACACGGCGCGGGCCGGTATAGACGGGGACGGGTTCGAAGGCTTCGGACATGGCGCGGCAATGCCTCAAGGGACCGTTCAGGGCAAGCCGTGACTAGCGGGCGCGGCGCAGCAGCCCTTTCACCTCCGCGACCGTGACGGCGCGGGTTGCGAAGGCCAAGGCGACATAGACCATTCCGCCGACGGCGGTCACGGCCAGCAGTGTGATTTCTTTCGCCCCGTGATCAGTGCCCAGGGCGGCGAGCGCGTCGGCGACCGGAGCCTGGAGCCAGGGCCGGGCCCAGGAGGCGGCGGCGACAACCGCGCCCAGGCCGAGACTGGCCAGCAGGATACGGAACAGCCGCGATGTCGCCGCGATGCTGGGCCGATAATGGCCCCTGCGCCACAGCGCACCGCCCAGCAGCAGGGCATTGGCCCAGGCCCCGACGCTGGTGCCCGCTGCGATGCCGGGCACGCCGAGGCCCAGGTTGAACAGGGCCAGCATCGCCGCCGCCCCCACCCCGACGTTGACCAGGGCGAAGACCATCGGGCTGCGTGTGTCGCTGCGCGCGAAGAAGGCCGGGGCCAGGATGCGGATCAGGACGAAGGCCGGCACCCCCCAGGCGAAATGGAACAGGGCCCGGGCCGTCGCCATCGCATCGACCTCAAGGAAGGCACCACGCGTGAACAGGGCGTCGATCAGGAAATAGGGCATGGCCAGCAGGGCCGCCGCCGCCGGGAGGGTCAGCGCCATCGACAGCGTCAGGGCCTCGTCCATGGCCGACTGCTGCTGGCCGTGGTCATCCGACGCCACGGCGGCGGACAGGCGGGGCAACAGGGCGATGCCGATCGCTACGCCGACGAGGCCCAGTGGCAACTGGTACAGCCGGTCGGCGGTCGCCAGCCACGACCGGCCCCCGGCCTCGAAACTGGCGAGGTTGCCGGAGATGAAGACATTGATCTGGGTCGCGGAGTTGCCGATCGCGGCGGGCACGGCGGTGATGATGATGGCCTTCACCGCCGGCGTCAGGCGCGGCAGGCCCAGGCGGATGTTCGCCCCCGCCTTGCGCACCGCCCACCAGCACAGCCCCGCCTGGGCCACCCCCGCCACCAGCACGGCACAGGATGCGGCGTGGGCGGCCCCGACCTGATCGCCGCGCGCGGGAATCACCGCCGCCAGCATGATCAGGTTCAGCAGGATCGGATAGGCACCGGAGACGATAAACCGGCCGCGCGCGTTCAATGCCCCCGACAGCAGGGCCGCTACGGCCATACAGGGCAGATAGGGCATGGTGATCTGGGTCAGGACAACGGCCAGTTTGAACCGCGCCGGATCGTCCAGAAAGCCGATGTTGATCACGGTCATGATCCACGGCATGGCCAGCTGTGCGATGATGGTCAGGACCACGGTGACCACGGCCACGGCGGCCAAGGCATCGGTGGCGATCCGGTCGGCGGCTTCCTCACCGTCGGTCTTCAGCGCCTTTGCATAGGCCGGCACGAAGGCGGCAGCGAAGGCTCCCTCGGCGAAAATCCGGCGGAACAGGTTCGGGAAGCTGAGCGCGGTGTTGTAGGCGTCCGCCGCCGGTCCGTTCGACGCCCCCAGCGCCGCCGAGATCACGATGTCGCGGGCGAACCCGGCCAGCCGGCTGACCAGCGTCAGGCCGCTGAAGATGGCCGACGACCGCATCATGCCGCCGCCCCGGCCCGTTGTGCCCGAAGCGGGCGGCTGAACCAGGGGCTCCACGGCCGCGGTGGCCGCCGCGATCGGAGCGGCGGGCTCGATCGGCGCGGGGCTTTGAGGGTCGCGGGGGCTGGTCACGGCCCGCGCTTAGCGCGCTTCCCCCACCGTGGGAACGGTCCGCGTTCGCAAAGGCCGGTTCAGGTCCGAGACATCGCGCGCGCTGGCCCGGGCGGCGACGATGCGGCGGCCGGTCGGGGCCTCGGGCGCGCGGTCCAGCACGGCTTCCAGCGCGGCCTGGACGCGGTCGAGGATGGCGTCCGACACGATCTTTCGCCCCTCGGCGTCGGTGACGTAGAAACTGTCGACCGCCCGCTCGCCGAACCCGGCGACGTGGGCCGAGCGGATCGACAGGTCGTGGTCGCTCAGCGTTCGCGACAGCTCGGCCAGCAGGCCGGGTCGATCGGCGCCGGACACCTCGATCACCGTCGCATTGGCCGAGGCCGCCGGATCGATCATCACCACGGGCCGCACGTCGAACACCGCCCGGCGCGGGGTGGCGGGCGGCATGGCGGGCGGGGCGATCGGCTCCTCGCCGCGGGCTGCAGCCTCCAGCGCCGCGATCAGCGTCGTCAGGCGGCGCGGCTCGGCCTGGCCATAGGGCAGGTCGGCCCCGTCCTGGACCTGGAAGACGTCCAGCACAGTGCCGTCCTCCGCCGTCGCGACTCGCGCGCCCGTCACATCGGCCCCGGCGGCGGCCAGGACGGCGGCCAGGTCGGCGAACAGGCCGGGTCGGTCGCGGGCGGCCAGGGCGATCTCGGTCGTGCGCTCGATCTGGCCGACCTTGCCTGTCGAGGCCTCCGCTGCCGCGCCGCTCGCCGCCGCGCGGGCGATCAGGTCGCGATAGCCGGCCATCGGATCGATCCGTTCGACGCTCTCGCCCCGGAACAGGGCCTCCACGGCGGAATACAGGCTGCGCATCAGCTGGCCCTTCCAGCTGTTCCAGACGCCCGGCCCGACCGCGCGGATGTCCGCCACCGTCAGCACCAGCAACAGCCGCAACCGCTCCGGATCGCCGACCAGTTCCGCGAACGCCCGCACCGTCTCCGGGTCCGACACGTCGCGCTTCTGCGCATAGTCCGACAGGGCCAGGTGATTGCGCACCAGCCAGACCACCAGCTCGATCCGCCGCGTCTCGACCCCCAGCCGTTCGCAGGCCCGACGCGCCGCAATGGCCCCATCCTCCAGCTGGCCCCGCTCGCCGCCCTTGCCGACGTCGTGCAGCAGCATGGCCAGCATCAGCACCTCGATATCGGCGATCAGATGGATCACCTCATGGGCCAGGGGATGGTCGCCCTCCAGCTTGCCGCGCCAGATATCGTTGATGATGCCGATGGCCTGCAGTGTGTGCTCGTCGACCGTGTAGGCGTGGTACATGTTGAACTGGGTCTGGCCGACGATCCGGCCCCATTCCGGCAGGAACCGGCCCAGCAGCCCCGTCTCGTTCATGATGGTCAGGACGCGATAGGGCCTCTGCCCGTGCGCCAGCACGTGCAGCAGGGCGGCGGTCGCCCGAGGATCGCGCCGCAGTTTCGGCGTCACCATTGCCAGCGACCGCGTCACCGCCGAAAACGCATGCGGATGCAGGTCCAGATCGTGGGTGTCGGCACAGACGAACAGGGTCAAGAGCTTGACCGGATCCTCGGCGAAGACCTGCGGCCCCGTGACCGACAGCCGTCCGCCGTCCTCGACGAAGCCGGGGACGCCCAGATTGCGTTTCCGACCGGGGATCAGCCGCGACAGGCTCAGCGTGTTCTTCTGCTGACGCGCCTCCAGGGTCGCGCTCATGGCCCGGGTCAGCGCCCCCACATCCCGCGCCGTCAGGAAGTATCTTCGCATGAACCGCTCGACCGCCGGTTCGTCGCCGCGCCCGTGCCACCCCATGCGGCGCGCGACCTCGGGCTGCATGTCGAAGGTCAGCTTCTCCTCCGCCCGCCCGGCGACCAGATGCAGATGGCACCGCACCCGCCACAGAAAGTCGAACGCCTCCTCGAACGTCCGGCGTTCCCGCGCCGTCAGCAGATCGTCCAGCACCTTGGCACCCAGCGGACTGTCCGGGGCCAGCGACCGGGCGATCCAGAACAGGGTGTTGAGATCGCGCAGGCCCCCCTTGCCGTCCTTGATATTGGGCTCAACCCGGTATCGCACAGCCCCGGCGCGAGCGTGGCGGGCCTCGCGTTCCTCCATCTTGGCGGCGATGAAGGCGCGCGGATCGGCCTTGGCCACCTGTTCGCGAAAGGTCTTCAGGAATCGCCCGGCCAGGGCGGCGTCACCCGTCAGGTGCCGTGCTTCCAGCAGGGCGGTACGCACCGTCATGTCCGACCGGGCCAACGACAGGCCCTCTTCCACCGACCGCGCCGACGACCCGATCTTTAGCCCCAGATCCCACAGGACGTAGAGGATGAATTCCGTCACCGTCTCGGTCCGCGCGGTGATCTTCCAGGGCCGCAGGAAGATCAGGTCCAGATCGGAATGGGGAGCCAGGACGCCACGCCCGTATCCCCCGACCGCGATCAGGGTCAGGGCCTCGGCCTCGGTCGGATTGTGCGACGGATACAGGGTCTGGGTCGTGAACCGCCACAGGGCGATCAGCATCTCGTCGGCGGCGGCGGAATACTGGCGCGCCACCTCGACGCCGGGCAGGCCGTCGGCCAGCCGGTCGGCGATCCGGTCGCGGGCGACCTTGTGATGGGTTTTCAGGATCGCGGCGACAGCGGCGCGCACGTTCCGCCCCTGAACGACGGCATCGAGGCGTTCGTCGAGCGCGGTCACGCCTCTCCCTCCCCTTCATGGGGAGGGACGATCGCGGAGCGATCCGGGTGGGGCCGTTCGCACAGCCCCACCCGGGCTCCGCTACGCTGCGCCGTCCCTCCCCATGAAGGGGAGGGAGAAGGCGATGGGCCTTTCACTTCGCCAGCCCCTTCAACCGGTACAGCGCCTCCAGCGCCTCGCGCGGGCTCATCGCGTCCGGATCCAGCGCCTCCACCGCCTCGACCACGGCGGATTTCAGCGGCGGAAGCGGCGGTTCCATCACCGCGAACAGCGGCAGGTCGTCCAGCCGGACATGGGCCGCCTTGTCGGTTTCCAGCCGCTCCAGCACCGCCCGCGCCCGCGTCACCACGGCGGGCGGCACACCGGCCAGTTTCGCCACCTGCACCCCATAGGACCGGTCGGCGGCACCGGCGGTGGCTTCGTGCAGGAAGACCAGTTCCCCGTTCCACTCCCTCGCCTTCATCGACAGATTGCAGACGTGGTCCAGCCTCTGCTCCAGCCGCGCCAGCTCGTGATAATGGGTGGCGAACAGCGTCCGCGCCCGGTTCACGTCGTGCAGCGCCTCGGCACACGCCCAGGCGATGGCCAACCCGTCATAGGTCGCCGTCCCGCGCCCGATCTCGTCCAGCACGACGAAACTCTGGGGCGTCGCCTGGGTCAGGATAGCGGCCGTCTCGACCATCTCCATCATGAAGGTGGACCGCCCGCGCGCCAGATCGTCGCCCGCCCCGACCCGGCTGAACAGCCGGTCCACGACCCCCAGCCGCATCGACCGTGCGGGCACGAAGGCCCCCGCCTGGGCCAGCACCACCAGCAGGGCGTTCTGGCGCAGGAACGTCGATTTGCCCGCCATGTTCGGCCCGGTGACGATCGACAGGCGGGCGCACCCCTGACCTTCGCCGTCCATGCGGCAGTCGTTCGGCGTGAACGGATCGCCCGCCTTCTTCACCGCCGCCTCGACCACGGGATGCCGCCCGGCCTGGACCTCGAAGACCTTCGTGGCATCGACCACCGGCCGCACCGCCCCGACCTCCTCGGCCCATTCGGACAGGGCAGCGGTGGCATCCAGTTCTGCCAGGGCATCGGCCACGGCCTGAAGCGGCTGGGCCAGCCTTTGCACCGTCTGCCCCCAGCCCTCGAAGGTCTCGCCCTCCATGGCGAGCGCCCGGTGCCCCGCCTGGCTGATCTTGGCGTCCAGTTCCGACAGTTCGACCGTCGTGAACCGCACCTGGGCGGCCAAGGTCTGGCGATGGATGAAGGGGCTCTCGGGCCCCACCCGAAACAGCGGCTCGGCGTGCTTCGCCGTCGTCTCCAGGAAATAGCCCAGCACCGCATTGTGCTTGACCTTGAACGGCACGCCGCTCTCGCGCACCGCCCGCGCCTCCAGATCGGCGACCACCCGGCGGCTGTCGTCCCGGAGCCTCAGCGCCTCGTCCAGCTCGGGCCGGAAGCCGGGCCGCACGAAACCCCCGTCGCGCGCCAGATGCGGCGGCTCCTCGACCAGCCCCTCGGCCAGGGCCAGCATCAGCCGCGCCACTTCGGGGCTCAGCGTCAGCCGGTCCAGACAGCCTATGATCCGCGCGGGCGGGGCATTCAGCGGATCGGGCGCGACGGTGAACAGCCCGGCGATCCCCTCTGCGATCATCAACCCGGACCGGATCGCGGCCAGATCGCGCGGGCCGCCCCGCCCAAGCGCCAGTCGCGACACCGCCCGCGCCACATCCGCCGACGCCTTCAGCCCGTCGCGTAAATCGCGCCGCAAGTCGCGCCGTTCCAGCAGCCATTCGACCGCATCCAGCCCGGCATTGATCGCCGCCGGATCGCGCAGGGGCCGGGCGATCCGCTCCGCCAGTGCCCGCACGCCGCCGGACGTCACAGTCCGGTCGATACAGGCCAGCAGCGACCCCTCGCGCTCGCCCCGCTGGGTCCGGTCGATCTCGAGCGACAACCGCGTCGCCGGGTCGATGGCCAGAAATCCGCTCTCGCCCGACCGGCGCGGCGGCGACAGGGCCGGAACCCGCCCTGCCTGGGTCGTCTCCAGATAGGCGGCGATCAGGCCAAGCGCCGATACCTCCGCCTCCTCGAAGGCCCCGAACCCGTCCAGCGAGGCGACACCGTACAGCCGCTCGACCCGGTCCCGCGCCGCCCCGGGCTCCGCCACCGCCGAAGCCAGGGCCTGGACCACCCCGCCGGAGCCCTCCAGCGCGACTTTCAGGTCGGGATCACCAAACCCCTTGTCGGTGACCAGAACCTCCGACGGACGAAATGCCGCGAGCGTCGCACCCAGATCGGCCATCTCACAGGCCACTGAATCCACCATCCCCGCCGACAGCTCGACCACCGCCACGGCCGCCCGGCCGCGCCGCACGCAGACTGCTGCCAGCCGGTTGGCACCCCGCGCGTCCAGCAGCGAATCCTCGGTCAGGGTCCCCGGCGTGACCACCCGCACGATGCCGCGCGCCACGATCGACTTGGACCCCCGCTTCTTGGCCTCCGCCGGCGTCTCGATCTGTTCGCAGATGGCCACGCGGTGTCCGGCCCGGATCAGCCGCGCGAGGTATCCCTCCAGCGCATGGACCGGCACGCCGGCCATGGGAATATCCTCGCCCAGATGCTTGCCCCGTTTGGTCAGGGTGATGCCCAGGACCGCAGACGCCACCTCCGCGTCCGTGAAGAACAGTTCGTAGAAATCGCCCATCCGGAAGAAGACGATGGCGTCCGGCTGTTCGCCCTTGGCCGCCCAGAACTGCGCCATCACGGGCGTGACGCCCTCCATCGGGGCGGCTTGCGGAGGGTGGCTGATGGGCGCGTTCATGGGGTGGCCACAGGGTGACGGATCGCGCCCGTCGGCTCAAGGGCGGATCGACCCGCTTGCGGCCCCGCTTCGCACCTGCGATAGGCCCGGTCAGGCGGTTAAGGGAACGCGGTGCGATACCGCGGCTGTGCCCGCAACTGTAGGCGGGGAGGCCCGCGTCCGATCCGGATGGCAACATCCGGCGCCACTGGAGCGATCCGGGAAGGCGTGGGCGGGGGCCGTCGATCCGCAAGCCAGGAAACCTGGCCGCCGACGTCGTTCGTCCGCTGTCCGGGACCAGACAGAGGCGTGGGGCCATCCCTTCCCGATCCGGGAAGACGTTCCGTCGAAGCGACCCGATCTCTGCGCCGTCACCCGTTCGTCTGGTGACGGATTGGTCGCTTTCATCGCCCCGCGCGCGCCGTCGCGGGGTCTGACGGAGCCGCATTCATGCGCCATCTTCTGTATTCGACCGCCCTCCTCGCGGCCGGCCTCGCTTCGCCCGCCCTTGCCCAGAACCCTGACACACCGGAGCTGGAGGAGGTCATCGTCACCGCCACCCGCTTGCCGGCCATCGTCGCCGACACCCCCGGCGCCCGCGTCATCGATGCCGCCACCATCGAGAAGCGCGGCGCGGTCTTCGCCGCCGACATCCTAAGCGATATTCCCGGCCTGTCGGTGGTCCGAGCCGGAGCCTTCGGCGGCGTGGCCCAGGTCCGCATCCGGGGCGCCACGCCCGGCAAGACCCTGACCCTGGTCGACGGCGTCCCGGTCAACGATCCTGCCTCGGACAGCGGCGCGTTCGACTTTTCCGGCTTCGAGCTGGGCGACATCGAACGGATCGAGGTCCTGTCCGGCCCGCAGTCCTCGTTGTGGGGCTCCGACGCCATCGGCGGCGTCATCGCCTTCACCACGAGGGAGGTGAACGGCATCCGCGCCGAGGCCGAGGTGGGCTCGTATGACACCCTGCGCGGTCGTCTGGCCGCAGGCGTGGCCAACGATCAGTATGCCTTAGGCGCTTGGGTCTCCCGCTTCGACACGGACGGCATTTCCGCCGCCGACGAGGCCGACGGCAACCCCGAGGCCGACGGCTTCGAGAACACCACGATCGGGGCGCGCGGCCGCTATGCCGTGACCCCCGACGTCCAGATCGACGGCTCGGCCCGCTGGTCCCAATCGGACGCCGACATCGACGGCTTCCCCGCCCCGTCCTTCGCCCTCGCCGACACCCTCGACACGACCTCCAGCGAGCAGTGGTCCGGCTTCGCCCGCCTGAAAGCCAATGCCCTGGGCCTGTCGCATCAATTGAGCGTCTCCGCCTCCGACATCGCCCGCGACACCGTCTCCAGCTTCGCCTCGTCGTTCGATGCCGACCGTCAGGTCTATCGCTGGCAAGCCGACGGCGCGGCCCTGGACGAGGCCCTGTCCTACGCCTTCGGGGCCGAACGCGAGGATACCGAGGGCAGTCTGTCGGACGGCACCACCGCCGACCTGGGCACCACCTCGGTCTTCGGAGTTGCCCGCTACGAAGTCTCGGATCGGTTCAGCGTCACCGGGGCCTTGCGCTGGGACGATACCGACGATTTCGGATCGGAGACCACCGGCCGCCTCTCCGCCGCCTGGGATCTGGACGGCGGCTTCATCCTGTCCGGTGCGGTCGGCACAGGCTTCAAGGCTCCGTCGATCAGCCAGGCCCTGTGCGACTTCTGCTTTACGTCCATCCCGGCACCGGTTCTGAGGCCGGAGACGGCAGACAGTTACGAAATCGCATTGGGCTGGGCCTCGCCGGACGGACGGTTCGACGGTCGCGCGACCCTGTACCGGCTGAATGTCGAGGACCAGATCGCCTATTTTACCGATCCGGTCACCTTCGACAGCTACTACGTCAACATTGCTGAGACCCGCACGGATGGCATCGAGCTGGAGGGCCGCGCCCTGCTGGGCTCCGGCTTCGACCTGACGCTGGCCTACGCCTGGACCGACGCCATCAACGCCGTCACGGGTGCCCGTCTGCTGCGGGTGCCGGAACATGCCGGTTCGGCCACCCTGGGCTGGAGCGGCGATCGTTTGTCGGGTGCCTTGACCGTCCGCGCCGAGGGCGATCAGGACGATTCCCTGAATGGCGTCACCACCGTCCGCGACCGCTTCGTCACGGCCAACCTGAACGCGGCGTTTCAACTCACCGACCAAGTCGCCCTGACCGGCCGAATCGAGAACCTGGCCGACGAACGGTATCAACAGGTGCTGGGCTACGGCGAGCCGGGCCGCTCGGGCTATGTCGGGGTCAGATTGCGGTACTGACGACACCTCTCTCTCCCCTTCATGGGGAGGGACGATCGGCTTCGGCCGATCCGGGTGGGGAAGTGTGATGGCGAGGCAGGACGCAAATCGCTCGCGCGGCCCCACCCGCGCTCGGCAAGGCCTCGCGGTCCCTCCCCACTTCGAGGGAGGGAGAAATCACGCCGCGCTGGATATTCGCCAGGGCTCGCTGGCCAGGGCCTCATGCGTCAGGGCCGCAGGCTCCGCTATGGCCAGCGCGCCCCAGTCCAGGTCCGGCCGTGGCGCATGCGACGCCGCCACCATGGCCCGCAGTTCGGCGGCCGAGGCCACGCTGGCCACCACCGTCTCGACCTCGGCCAGATTCAGCGCGAACGCCAGCGCCGCCTGCATCGGATCGACCCGGGCCTCGGCCAGCCGCCGCCGCGTCCGCGACAGGGCCATGCCATAGTCGGCCAGATGGGTCGGCAGGGTCTCGCGACCCGCGAACAGCAGGCCGTGGGCGAACACCGCCGACAGGTGAACGGCGACTCCCTGTTTGGCCAGCTCGACCAGCAGCCCGGACGACACCGGGCGCTGATCCAGAATGTTGCACGGAATCTGGATCAGGTCCGGCTGGAACCGCCGCGCCAGCAAGGCCGGTCCGTCTTCCATCGTGGCGCAGAAGCCGATCCGCTTGAACAGGCCGCGATCCTTCAGCGCCGTCAGCCGGTCCCACAGGGCGCGGCCCTCGGCACCGGCCAGATCGGCGGCGTTGGACACCAGGATGGCCTCGCCCCGCGGCAGGCCCAGACGCTCCAGCGAGCGCCGGACGCGCGCCTCGACCCGGTCGACCCCGTCGGCGATCGGCATGGTTCGGACCGTGACCTTGAAGGGCGAGGGAAACGGCCAGGCCTGGCCCAGAAGCCGTTCGCCGTCGCCATCGGGACGGGTCGCGACGGTCGAGATCCCGGCATCGGCGGCGGTCTGCAGCAGCAGACGCATCGCCTCCTCGCGCGCGCCCGAAGGCACGGACATGAAGGCGTTCTGCGCCCGTTCCGGTTCGGTCACGACCGCGATGGCCAGTTTTCCGGCCGGAGAATGGGCTGACAGCGTCTTCACCGTCGGACCTTGACCGACAATGTTTAAGGGAGGCTGACCCAGACTTTGACAGAACCTTACCGGACGACCGCCGCTAAGCGTCCGCGTCGGGCTGTTTGTCCGGATGCGCGGCCATAAAGGCCGGATGCGTCGAGGCTTTTTCTTCGATGGCCATCAGGTGCGGCCATGAGTCCATCGACACATTGAATCGTGCCGCCGAATAGATTTGCGGGATCAGATAACAGTCGACCAGGGTCGGGGTCTCGCCCCAGGCCCAGCCGTGCCCGTGCCGCGCGACCAGAACCTCCAGCGCGTCGAACCCCGCCGTGATCCACCGTCCGGCCCAGGCGTCGATCCCCGCCTGGTCCGCGCCCAGCCCCCGCACCGCGCCCAGCACCCGCAGATTGTTCAGCGGGTGGATGTCGCAGCCGATCAAGGCCGCCATGGCCCGGACCTGCGCCCGCTCGGTCGCACCCGTCGGCAACAGGGGCGGTTCGGGACGGGTCTCCTCCAGCCATTCCAGGATGGCCGGGCTCTGGGTCAGGACCGCGTCGCCGGTCTCCAGCGCGGGCACCAGTCCCTGCGGATTCAGCTGCAGGAACGCCTCGGATTGCTGCGCCCCGGTCCGCAGGTCGATGCCCCTCTGCTCATAGGCGATCCCCTTCAGGTTCAGCGCGATCCGCGTCCGATACGACGTCCCCGAACGAAAGAAGTCATGCAGGATCATGGGGTCACCGTGAAGCTGTGGAGCCAGGCCGACGAAGGTCGCCATCGATCCGACGCCGATGGCCGGTCCGTGCCACAGGCACCCGCCTTGTGCAACGCGGCAAAGCTCGGAACCCCCGCCCCGCTCTGGCGTTCATGGCCCGACACATCTATCTAACCGTCAAGCTTACACATGACCGGAGATCGCATCATGGCTACGACCAAGGCCCGTCAAGACGTGAAGAACGACCTGAAGACCCTCAAGGACGACGTCACGAACGACCTCAAGACCCTGAAGGACGACGTCAAGGTCGCCGCCCGCGAGGAAAGCTCGCGCCTGAAGGAAAAGGCCGCCGAGGCCGACGCCCGCCTGCGCGAGAAGGCCGACGAGGTGCGCGAGCGCGCCCGTGGGTATTACGACCAGGCCCGTCTGCGCGGCCGTGAATATTACGACGACGCCTCGGAGCGGTTCGACGAAGCCCAGCGCTACGTCACCGAACGCGTCCAGGAACGTCCGGTGCAGTCGACCGCGATCGCGCTCGGCGTCGGCGTCGTGCTCGGCCTGCTGCTGGCCGGTCGCCGTCGCTGATGATCGGCAAGGGGTTTATCAACAAGCTGGTGGCGGGATTCGCCGCCGCCGGCGCGGCTCTGGTGGCGGTCGTCGCCACGGGGGCCACCCTGTTCTACGCCCTGGCCATCGTCCTGCATCCTGCGGCCGCGGCGGCCATTACGGCAGCGGTGTTCGCCCTGATCGCGCTCGTGCTGTTCCTGGTCATGTCCGGCAAGGTCGGCGGCAAGCATGACGAGGACGACGATGAAGACCACGAGCCCGAGGGTCTGGGCGGTCGTGCCTATGCCCTGATCCGCAGTCGGCCTGTCCTTGGCACGGTCGCGGCGTTGGCGGGCGGCTGGATCTTCCTGCGCAACCCGGCTCTGGCCACCATGGTCGCCGCCGCCTTCACCGAACGCAGCCGGGGTCCACGGCGGTATCGCTGAGCCATCGACGACCTGAAATCAGCCCCGTGACCGGTATCGGCCGCGGGGCCTTTTCGTGCGTGTCAGACTGCCGCCTCCCTCTCCCGGTGGGAGAGGGCTTGAGCGCCCCATAGCGAAGCGATCGGTCTTGCGCGAAAGGGTGAGGGTTCGCCCTGTCCCTCGGCGAAGCCGTCGCATTCAACGTGACACGGCTTGCGCCGACTTTGACGCCAGTCCCTCACCCTTTCGCCTTGACCAATCGCTTCGCTCTTGGAGGCTCAAGCCCTCTCCCAACGGGAGAGGGAGGTTTGAATACCATTCTGATAGTCAGATGAGGTCCGCGTGGCTCAAACCGCCGACTGCTCCATCACGCCCGGCGTCGTCGGATCGGGAGCCGTCGCGGCCTTTCGCGTATCCTGACGGCGCGGCAGTTTCCATTCCTGGCCCGGCTGAAAGGCCTGCCCGTTCCACTCCATCGCCGTCACCACGATCTCATGGGCACTCCACGACACGTCGTTGAACGACGGCAGGGCACCCCGCTCCCGCTTCGACAGCGTCCCGCACCCGACCGCATAGGAACACCGGTCCGACAGGTCGATCGCCAGGGCGAAGGGCACATGGACATGGCCGGTCATGATCAGATCGACCCCCGCCTCGGCAAAGATCAGAGCCGCCTCGTCGCCGCGCTTCACGTCGCCTGTCATCGGCGTGCCGACCATCTCGATCAGGGGATGGTGACAGGCCAAGACCCGAAGCGTGCCGATCGGGGCCTGTCTCAAGGCCTCCGCCGCCCGCCGCGTCTGGTCCAGGTCGATGACGCCCTTGGACCAGTTGGGCCGGGCTTGCCAGCCGCGTGCGGTGGTGACGCCGCGCACCATGACCGTGGGTCCGATGAACTGGCCGTCGTGAGCCGGGTGGCCGGTCGCCGTCTCGAAGGCCTCCCACGGGTTCAGCACCCGCGCCACGACGTCATAATAGGGAACGTCGTGATTGCCGACGATGACGAAGCGTGGTTCCGGCATCGCCCGGATCCAGCGCCCCGCCGCCGCGAATTCCTCGGGCAACCCTTTTTGCGTCACGTCGCCGGTGATCAGGATCAGGTCCGACGGCGTGGCGTGGGCATAGTCCAGAGCTGCCTGACAGGCATCCGGATGTTCGACGCCGAAATGAATGTCGGAAAACTGTAGCAGACGCCCCACTAGACGCTGTCCTCGCCCGACGGGGGCAGAGGTGCCAGGGCCATGAAGGCCTTTGGAATGAAATCGATCACGGTCTCATGTTGCAGCAGCATCGGCTCGCCGTCGACGACCGCCGGAATCTTGGACCGGCCCCACGCCTCGATCCGCCGGGCGGGTCTGGTCGAGACCGATGCATCCTGACGCCAGTCGCTGAACAGGGCCGTCGCCGCCAGCCGGAAGGCCTGGCCGTGATCGATGGGGTCCATGGCGGCGGCCTCCAGACCGACCGGCTCGTCCATCGCCGCCGAAATCATCGGGCTGATGAGCACCAGGGCCTCGGTCTTTCTGCGCTCCGACCCGTCCAGCGAATAGCGCAGCCGGCCGGAGAACGCCCGCTTGAACGCCCGGCGACCATATTGCCAGGCCTTCTTGATCTTGCCCGTCCGCATCGCCTCGCGCGCCGGGGCCCACAGGGCGGGCGAGCCCAGGATGGCGGCGCAGAAAAACGCCTGACCCTCTACCGTCCCGCCCGCCACCGGCAGAGGCGCGCCCTCTTCCAGCGCCTTTCGCAGCGCCAGCTTCCAGTCGGCGGTGCCGTACAGCGCCTTGGGCAGCATGTTCATCGTTCCGCCCGGCAGGGGCGCGACCAACGGCCCCTTCGGCCCCGAGCGCGAGGCCACCGTCCCCGCCGTCCCGTCGCCCGCGACCACGAAAATGACGTCAGGCTTTGAAGCAAAGACCTTCTCGACCTGGGCGTCGAACGACCCGTCCGACAGCGACACGATCTCGAATTCCAGCGGATAGTCCGCCAGGATCGTCTCCAGCTCACTGACCGCCTTCGGCCCTACCGAGCCCGACAGAGGATTGACCAACACGCTCACCCGCCCGATCGCCACATGCGGCGTCAGCGTATGGATCTCGGCCTCGGGTGTCGCCACGGCCTGATCGTCTGTCGGGTTCAATGTCTCGGTCATGGCCCCCGAACGCCCCCGTCCCGTGCCCGTTCCGCTGCAAGCGTCACTATAGGGCGATCTGCGAAAATTGTGTGCGGTCCCGAAACGCGTTCAGGGAACAGTCATGGTGAAGCTGCGTTGATGCCGCACAGGGGCTCGAACTTTCTCCAGACCCAAAAGGGATCCCGTCATGAAACATGCGATCATCGCCATCGGCGCCGCCGGTCTTCTGGCCTCCGCCTGCGCCACCGACCCGTACGGCAACACCGGCCCCAACGAAACCGTCCGTCAGGGTGCCATCGGTGCCGGCCTCGGTGCCGTCGCCGGTGCCATCATCGGCAACAACGTCGGCAGCGGCAACGCCGGAACCGGTGCCGCCATCGGTGCCCTCGCCGGCGGTGCCGCCGGTGCCATCCGCGGCTCCAACCAGGATCGTCGCAACCAGCAGCGCTATGGCTCGCAGGGCCAGTACTACTACTGCTACGACAACCGCCAGACCGAGTGCTACTGGGAAGACGGTCGCCGTCGCTACTAGGGCCGGATCGGTCCTAGTGCTGGCCTCGGTCAGCTGATCATGGGGGCGGTTCGTCGATGACGGGCCGCCCTCTGTCGTTTTTGGCGTTGCATTGCTTGCGCCCGGCAGCAGTATCGTGGGCGAGACAGGGGACGATCATCATGCGTTATTCGAGCCTTATGACGGTCGTGGCTGCGACCCTGGCCCTCGCGGCCTGCGCCACGGATCGCGGTCCGGCGCGCGAGGCGATCGTGGCCACGCCGACCAACTGCCAGCCGCAGAAATTCGAAGTCTATTTCGCCGAAGGCGAGGCGCGGCTGACCGAGACGGCGCGTCAGGCGATCGGTCTGACGGCGACGCAGCTTCAGGGTTGCGACATCCAGCGGGTGCAGGTGATCGGTCTTGCCGATGCCAGCGGCGGGGCCTCGGCCAACCAGTCGCTGTCAGAACGCCGGGCGACAGCGGTGGCGGAAGCCTTGGCCGCCGCAGGCTGGCCGACCCCGGTCTTCGAAGTCGCGGCGGCAGGTGATCAGGGGGCAACGGCGGCCCCCGGCGTCGCCGAGCCCCTGCGCCGCCGGACCGAGGTTCTGGTTACCGCTGCACCGCGCTAAGGCTGCGCGAGGTCTGCCGGTAACGATCGCTGGGCGCGGCGCGAACTGCAGGGCGGTATCCGAGACCCGTTCGGCCTGCGACCTGTCGTCCTTGATGGTGGCTCGGGTCCGCCGGGACGGATAGGGTGCCATCAATACCTGTCCCGGATACCGCGCCCTTGTCCCGACCCCTCGCTCTTCTGATCGGCCTTGTCCTGATTCTGGGACAGCCCCTGCCGACGATGGCACAGCCCGTCGCAAGCGTCGCCTCCGTCTCGGTCGAACAGACCCTGGCCGGGCCGAAACGGACATCGCGGATCGAGGCCGAACTGGTCGCCATGTCGGCCTGGGCGGCACCGGGATCGACCGCCATCGTCGCCGTGCGTCAGGTTATCCAGCCTGGCTGGCACACCTACTGGCGCAATCCGGGCGACAGCGGTGGTCCGACGACGTTGAACTGGACCCTTCCCGCAGGCGTGTCGGCGGGCGGCATCGTCTGGCCCCTGCCGGAGCGTCAGCGGCTCGCGGACCTGATGAACTATGGCTATTCCGGCGAGGTCTTGCTGCCGGTGCCGATCGAGGTGCCCGCCGATGCCGTGCCGGGCACGACCATTCCGCTGGTGGCGCGGGCGCTGTTCCTGGTGTGCAGCGACGAGATGTGTGTGCCGGACGAGCTGACCCTGCGGCTCGACCTGCCCGTTCGCGCCGGGGCCGCGCCGCTGGACGACCGGTTCGGGGCGGCGATCCAGACCGTGGTCGAGACCGCGCCCCGTCCGGCGGGCATCACGGCACGGGTCACGGTTGTGGGACAAACCCTGCGGCTGACCGCGACCGGAGGCCCGCTGGCCGGAGCCGACTTCGGGCGGGCCTGGTTCTTTCCTGACGAAGGCGGACTGATCGACCATCCAGCCCCCCAGCCGGGCGAGCGCGGGCCGGACGGGGTGACGCTGAACCTGGCCATCGGTGGACAGGTCCGGGCCACAGGCCTGACCGGACCGATCAGCGGGGTTCTGGCGACCGATGCCGGGGCCTGGGAGGTCGTGGCCACGCCCGGACCGGCGCTGCCCGGCGCAGGCGGCGGTCGGGCGCTGGACCTGTCCGAGGGAGACGGGACAGAGGGCGGGACCGGCTGGTCGACGTTCAGCCAGGCGGCGCTGTTCGCCCTGATTGGCGGGCTGATCCTGAACCTGATGCCCTGCGTCTTCCCGATCCTGGCCATGAAAGCCGCGTCCTTGGCGGGATCGGCGCATGATCCGCGCGAAGCACGGCGCGACGGGTTGGCCTTCACCGCAGGCGTCCTGACGACCTTCTTGCTGCTGGCCGGTGCCCTGTTGATCCTGCGCGCGGGGGGACAGGCGATCGGCTGGGGGTTCCAGCTTCAGTCGCCGGGCGTGATCGCCGCCCTGTCGCTGCTGATGCTGGCGGTCGGGCTGAACCTGTCGGGGGTGTTCCATGTCGGAGCGTCGCTGCAAGGGACCGGGTCGGGGCCGTTGTCGCGCCTGCCCGGCGGGGTCGGAGCCTTTTTCACCGGCGTGCTGGCGGTGGTCGTCGCCGCCCCCTGCACCGCGCCCTTCATGGCCTTTGCCCTGGGCGCGGCGCTGCTGATGCCCGCGCCGATGGCGCTCGTGGTGTTTCTGATGCTGGGGCTGGGGCTGGCCCTGCCCTATCTGGCGATCAGCCTGTCGCCGGGGCTGCTGAGACGGTTTCCGCGCCCCGGCCCGTGGATGGAGCGGCTGAAAGGCCTGCTGGCCTTTCCGATGTACGGCGCGGCGCTTTGGCTGATCTGGGTGTTTTCACGCCAGACCGGGGCGGAGGGTCTGGCCCTGCTGTTCGCCGCCGCCCTGACGCTCGGGCTGGCCATGTGGCTCTGGGGTCAGGCACAGAATCAGCGCGCGATGGGGCAGAGGGGTCTGGTCAACGCCGTCGCCGGGGGACTGGCGTTGCTGGCCACGCTGGGTCTCGGTTTCAGCGCGGCGTCGGCACCCCGCCTCTTGCCTGGCGCGACCAGCGTATCGACCACGGCCCTGCCGTCACAGCCCTGGTCCGCAGAGGCCGTGGTGGCGGCCCAGGCGTTGGGTCGGCCCGTGCTGGTCAATTTCACCGCCGACTGGTGCGTGACCTGCAAGATCAACGAGCGCACGTCGCTGGGGTCCGCCCGCGTCGCGGAGGCCATGGTGGCGGCGAACGCGGTCTATCTGGTCGGCGACTGGACATCGCGCGACGACGCCATCACGCGGGAGCTCGAGCGGCACGGGCGGTCCGGGGTGCCGCTGTATCTGGTGTTCCAGCCGGGGCAGTCCGAGCCGGAGATCTTGCCGCAACTGCTGACCGAGGGGGTGGTGCTGGAGGCCTTGCGGCAATGACCCCTCTCCCGCTGCGAAACGGATGTGTTAGCGTCGATGTATAATCCAAGGAGAGACGCCCATGATCCGCCTGTCCCTGATCACCGCAGCCGCCCTGACGCTGGCCGCCTGCAACCAGGCCGAAGCCCCGGCCGCGCCGACCGCCGAGACCGCAGCAGCAACAACCGCCGCCGCCACGCCCGGCCAGCCGCAGATGGCCCCGGCCTTCACCCTGGTCGACAGCGAGGGCGTCGAACGGTCGCTGGCCGATTTCCGGGGCAAGACGGTCGTTCTGGAATGGACCAACGAGGGCTGTCCCTATGTCCAGAAACACTATTCCGCCGGGGCCATGCAGGCGCTGCAATCTGAGGCCGTCGCCGACGGCGTGGTCTGGCTGACCATCATCTCGTCCGAACCCGGCGCACAAGGCTTCGTCGAGGGCGAACAGGCCCGCGCCTGGAAGGCCCGCAACTCCGCAGGATCGTCGCATCTGTTGCTCGATCCGACCGGAGAGGTCGGCAAGCGGTTCGGGGCGGTGACGACCCCGGACATGCGGGTGATCGACGCCGAGGGCCGCATCCTGTTCACCGGCGGCATCGACGACAAGCCAACCAACAAGGTCGAGGACCTGGCCGGAGCCAATAATTTCGTCCGCGCGGCCCTGAGCGACATCGAGGCCGGGCGTCCGGTGCAGACGGCTTTCGCCAAACCCTATGGCTGCTCGATCAAATATGCCGAGGCCGCATAGGGACAGTCGCCCGCACACGGTTGTCGCCCGGTCGGTGGCCCTCTAGGAACGGAGTGTCCCCCAGACCGAAAAGCCGATCCATGCCCGACCAGACCGACAAACAGACCTTTTCCGACCAGGACGCGCTGGATTTCCACCAGTCGCCGACGCCGGGCAAGATCTCCATGGCCCCGACCAAGCCGATGGCGACCCAGCGGGATCTGTCGCTGGCCTATTCGCCGGGCGTGGCCATCCCCGTCCTGGCCATCGCCGCCGATATCGACAAGGCCTATGACTATACGTCCAAGGGCAATCTGGTCGCCGTCATCTCCAACGGCACGGCGATCCTGGGGCTCGGCAACCTCGGCCATATGGCCTCCAAGCCGGTGATGGAGGGCAAGTCCGTCCTGTTCAAACGGTTCGCCGACGTCGACAGCTTCGACGTCGAGGTCAAGACCACCGATTCCGACGAGTTCATCACGGTCGTCAAGAACATCGGCGACACCTGGGGTGGCATCAACCTGGAGGACATCAAGTCCCCCGAATGTTTCGTGATCGAATCCGAGCTCCAGGACCTGCTGGACATCCCGGTGTTCCACGACGACCAGCACGGCACCGCCATCATCTCCACCGCCGGCCTGATTAACGCCTGTCACATCACCGGCAAGAAGCTGGAAGACATCAAGGTCGTACTGGCCGGCGCGGGCGCAGCAGGCCTGTCGTCGATCGCCCTGATGAAGGCCGTCGGCGTCAAGGCCGAGAACACCGTCATCGTCGATCGCGACGGCGTGGTCTATCGCGGTCGCGACAATGTGGATCAGTGGAAGGTGGCACACGCCACCGACACTCCTCACCGGACGCTCGCCGAGGCCATGGTCGGGGCCGACGTGGTGCTGGGCCTGTCCGCCAAGGGGGCGATCACCAAGGAGATGGTGGCCTCCATGGCCGAGCGCCCGATCATCTTCGCCATGGCCAATCCGGACCCGGAGATCACGCCCGAGGACGTGCTGTCGGTGCGGTCCGACGCCATCATCGCCACGGGCCGGTCGGACTATGTGAACCAGGTCAACAACGTGCTGGGCTTTCCCTACATCTTCCGGGGTGCGCTGGACGTCCGCGCCCGCCGTGTGAACCACGAAATGAAGATCGCCTGCGCCCAGGCCCTGGCCATGCTGGCGCGCGAGGACGTGCCGGACGAGGTGGCTGCTGCCTATTCCGGTCGCAAGCTGAAATTCGGGCCCGACTACATCATCCCGACGCCGTTCGATCCGCGCCTGATCTGGTACATCCCGCCCTTCGTCGCCCAGGCGGCGATGGACACGGGTGTGGCCCGGATCCAGATCGAGGACATGGACGCCTATCGCACCCAGTTGCGCGAACGCGTCGATCCGTCCGCCGCCCTGATGCAGAAGATCGCCTCGTCGGTGCGTGCCGCCCCGAACAAAAGGGTGGTGTTCGCGGAAGGCGAGGAATCCAGCGTCATCCGCGCGGCCTGGGGGTTCAAACAGGCCGATCTGGGCACGCCGATCCTGCTGGGGCGCGAGGATCTGATCCGCAAGAACGCCGCCGAGGCCGGTCTGGATTTCGACGCCCTGGGCATCGAGATCGTCAACGCCCGCGTCAGCCACAAGAACGTCGAATACACCGACTTCCTGTACGCCAAGCTGCAACGCCGGGGGTATCTGAAGCGCGACGTCCAGCGGATGATCAATCAGGACCGCAACTATTTCGCCGCCGCCATGGTCGCGCGCGGCGATGCCGAGGCCGTGGTCACCGGCACGACCCGGAACTTCAACATGGTGTTGAAGGAGGTCCGGCGGGTGCTGGAGGTCGAGGACCGGCTGATCGGCCTGTCGATCCTTCTGGCCAAGGGTCGGACGCTGTTCGTCGCCGACACCTCGATCCACGAACTGCCCGACGCGGTCGAACTGGCCGAGATCGCCATCCAGGCGGCGGCGACGGTGAGGAAACTGGGCCGCACCCCGCGCGTGGCCTTCCTCAGCTATTCCACCTTCGGCAACCCTCCGGGCGACCGGGGCGAAAAGGTCCGCGAGGCCATCCGCATCCTGGACCAGCGCGGCGTCGATTTCGAATACGAGGGCGAAATGCCGCCCGAATTGGCCCTGAACCCCGAGGCCCGCGCCAACTATCCGTTCATGCGCCTGTCCAAGGACGCCAACGTCCTGGTCATGCCCGCCATCCATTCCGCCTCGATCGCGACGCGCCTGGTCCAGGCCCTGGGCGGCGCCACGGTGATCGGGCCGCTGCTGGTCGGGCTGGAGAAGTCGGTCCAGATCGTCAGCCTGAACGCCTCGGTCAGCGAGATCATCACAGCGGCGACGTTTGCCGCCTATGAGGGGGTGGATGCGACCTTCTGACGGCGCAGCAATAGCCAGCACAGCAGGACCGCCGGAATGCCGACGGCGGCAGTGCCCGCGAAGAACAGGCCGTAAGCCTCCATCAGCGGACGCCCCTGCTGCAGGCTCTCGACCGCCACGCCGGAAAACCCCTTCAGGAATTTGCCCAGCAGGGCATAGAAGGAGCTGAGCAGGGCGTATTGCGTCGCCGTGTATCCAATGCTGGTCAGGCTGGCCATGTAGGCGACCAGGGCCGCCCCGGCGAAGCCCTCGGAAAAGTTCTCGACGAACAGCACGCCGCCGAACACTGGCGTGGACAGGCCGACCACCGCCATCAGCGTATAGCCCAGGTTGGACATCGGCCCGATCAGGGCTCCCATCAGCAGGGTCTTGCCGAACCCGAACCGCACGGCGAACAGCCCACCCGCCGCGATCCCGGTGAAGGCGGCGATCAAGCCGACGCTCAGCCGCATCGCCCCGATCGCCTCCTTGGACAGGCCCAGGTCGGTGTAGAACGGTCCCACCATCGGCCCCATGACGAAGTCCGGCAGGCGATACAGGCTTATCGCCGCCAGCATCAGGATGGCGACCGATCCGTGCGTCTTCAAAAAGGTCAGGAACGGGCCGACAATGGCGTCGAACAGGCCGCGAGGGCTCAGCAGGGAGACCTGGCCCGTGACCTCGGCAAGGGTCCGGCGATCGACCGGTTCCTTGGCGAACAGGGTGGCGACGATGGCCAGGCTCATCGCCGCGCCCCAGACCGCATAGGCCCCGTTCCAGCCCAGCCAGGCCGCAAAGAACAGGATCAGCGCATTGCCCGCCAGGATGGCGAACCGGTAGCCGAGCTGAAACGCAGAGGTCAGCAGGGCCTGATCCTCGTCCCCGTCGGCGCTCTCGATCCGCCAGGCGTCGACGACGATGTCCTGGGTCGCCGCCGCGAAGGCCGTGACGAGGGCGGCGATGCCCAGGGCAGTCAGGCCGCCTTCGGGGCCGATGACCGCCATCCCGATCAGCGACAGACCGACGACGATCTGGGACAGCAGCATCCACCCGCGCCGGCGCCCGAACCGCCCGAGCAGCGGGACATCGAACCGGTCGATCACCGGGGCCCAGAGGAATTTGAACGAGTAGGCCAGACCGACCCAGGAGATGAAGCCGATGGCAGCCAACTCGGTCCCGCCCTCACGCAACCACAGGCTCAGCGTCGCGCCGGTCAGGAGAAACGGAAGACCCGATCCGAACCCGATCATCAGCGCGATCAGTACGCGGCCGCGTCCCAAGGCCTTCAGGACGTCCATCGCTCCGGCGGCCTTCTTCGGCGCGGGACCATCCGGCGTATCGATCGGGCTGGCTCCCTCAGCCCCCCGAGAGGCGGAGTTGGTGGAGCCTGTGGGCGGAAGCTGGCTCATGCGGTCGGCGTCTCCGGCAGACGCCCCCCGGCATCTATTCGCCGACGACCTTGGCGAGGCGTTCGCTTCGTGTCCAGCGGCTGAGCGCGGATCGCAGGGCATCGGGCTCCAGCGGCTTGGTCAGGTGGTCGTCCATCCCCGCCTCCAGACACAGTTTGCGATCCTCGGCGAAGGCGTTGGCGGTCAGGGCCACGATGGGCGTGCGGTCGCCCCCGGCGCGGATCGCCCGGGTGGCGGCAGGCCCGTCCATGCCGGGCATCCGCATGTCCATGAAGACCAGGTCGTAGCGGGCGCGTTTCAGGGCCGCGACCGCCTCGTCGCCGGTCGCCGCCGTCTCGACCACACAGCCTTCGCGGCGGAGCAGGGTCCGGGCCAGCAGGGCCCCGACCGGATTGTCCTCGGCCAGCAGGACGCGGGTGCCCGCAAACCGGACCGGCATGACACGGTCGTCCTCGGGCGGAGACGCGCGGCAGGCGGTGCCCGCGGCACTGGCGTGGACGGCGGCCAGCACCCGCTCCGACAGCGAGGCACGGCGCAGGGGCTTGATAAGATAGCCGTGGAAGCCGGCGGACCGGTAGCGGGCGATCAGGTCGCGCTCCGACGGTTTCAGAAGCACGATGCCCCGCCCCGACATCGGCGCGGCGGCCAGGGTTGCGCCGTCGTTGGCCGACTGGGCGTGGTCGATCAGGGTGACGGGGGCAATGTCGGCGACGGTGCCGCCGCTGGCAGCGATCTGGTCCGTCGCGGCGCGGGTGACCATGGGGTCGGGCGAGCGGATTGCGATGCTGACCGCGTCAAGCGTCCGGGCACGCGGCTCGCGGTCTCTGGCCACGGCGAACGGGGCCTCGAACCGGAATCGGGAGCCGGGGCCATCGGGGCGGTCGGCGACGATGATCGTGCCACCCATGGCCTCGGCCAGTTTCCTCACCACCGCCAGACCCAGACCGGCCCCGCCGAAACGGGTGGCGTCCGACGCATCGACATGGCCGAATTCTTCGAAGATGCGTTCGCGGGCCTCGGGCGGGACACCGGGGCCCGTGTCCTCGACGACGAAGGCCAGACGGGGCCGGGTCGCGGAGCCGCCCGTCCGCTCGACCGCGATGCGGACGCCGCCGCGATCGGTGAATTTCACGGCGTTTCCGGCCAGGTTGAACAACACCTGACGCAACCGGCCCTCGTCGGCCAGGACGTCGGGCGCGTCGGCGGCGACGGACCAGACGATTTCCAGCCCCTTGTCATGGGCGCGGGGGCTCAGCAGTTCGGCGACGCCACGCACCAGGCCCTCCAGATCGGTCGGGGCCGGATCGAACTCCAGCTTGCCCGCCTCCAGGCGGGCATAGTCGAGCAGGTCGTTGACCAGACCCAGCAGGTGTTCGGCGGAATCCCGCGCGGCCTCGGCATAGGCGCGCTGGGCGCCGTCCAGACGGGTGCGGGTCAGAAGGCCCAGCATGCCGATGACGCCGTTCAGCGGCGTGCGCATCTCATGGCTCATCAACCGCAGGAAGGGGTCGGCTCCGCCGGTCGGGAGGTCGACGGCTTCGTCTCGATCTGCGGTCCGCGCCGTCTTCGTTCGCGCCGTCGTCTGTCGCGTCATGTCGCCTCCGTGACGGAGACGCTGCGCCCGGACGCGTTAAGGCCGGTTCAAGCCGCACGGTGAATGAAGTCTCAATAGGCGGCGACCTACCCCCGTCCGGCGGTCTGGCGATCGAACGAGGCCTCGGCCCCGACCGTGGTGCGGCGATAGATCAGGGCCTCGGCGATATGGCGGCGCAGAACCCCGGTGGACCCTTCCAGATCGGCGATGGTGCGGGCCAGACGCAGCGTCCGGGTCCAGCCGCGTGCCGTCAGCCCCCCGGCCTCGCCCGCCCGCATCAGCAGGGCCCGGCCCGCCTCATCCGGGGTGGCGAACCGCTCCAGCACGGGGCCGGATGCCCGCGCATTGAGCGCCTGCATCGGGTCGAGCCCGGCCTCGCGCACCCGGTCCTCCTGCATGGCGCGGGCGACGGCGACGCGGGCCGAGGCCTCGGCGGTGCCCTCGGCGGGCGGGGGCAGGGCCATGTCTGCGGCGGTGACGGGCGGGGTCTCGACCGTCAGGTCGATGCGATCGAACATCGGGCCGGAGATGCGGTTCTGGTAGTCACGCTGGCAGCGCGGGGCCTTGCCGCACGCGCCCTTGCCGCCCCCGCCTACGCCGCACCGACAGGGATTCATGGCCGCGATCAGCTGGAACCGCGCCGGATAGCGGACGTGGGCATTGGCCCGTGCGACGATGATCTCACCCGTTTCCAGCGGCGCACGGAGGCTGTCGAGGGCCTGGGCGCTGTATTCGGGCAGTTCGTCCAGGAACAGCACGCCATTGTGTGCCAGCGACGCCTCCCCCGGCTTGGCGCGGTGACCGCCACCGGTCAGGGCGGCCATCGAGGCGGAATGGTGAGGCGCGCGGAACGGACGGTCGCGGGTCAGGGCTCCCTTCTCGATCAGCCCGGCCACCGACCAGACCATGGACGTCTCCAGCAGTTCCTGCGGCGTCAGCGGCGGCAACAGGCCCGGCAGGCGCGCGGCCATCATGGACTTGCCCGACCCGGGCGGGCCGATGAACAACAGGTTGTGGCCGCCGGCGGCGGCGACCTCCAGCGCCCGTTTGGCGCTTTCCTGACCCTTGACCTCGCGGAGATCAGGCACGGTGGCGGACGATTTCACCGGGCCGGGCACGGGCGCGCGCAGCACCTGCGTCCCCTTGAAATGATTGACCACGGCGATCAGCGAGCGAGGCGCCAGGATCGCCACGTCCCCGGCCCAGGCCGCTTCCGGTCCATTGGCCTCGGGACAGATCAGCCCCAGTCCCATCGATGCCGCCGCGACCGCCGCCGGCAAGGTTCCGCCCACCGGGGCGATCCGCCCGTCCAGCCCCAGCTCACCCAGCGCCGCCCAGCCCTGAAGCGCGTCCGGCGGAATGACCCCCATCGATCCCAGCAGCGCCAGCGCGATCGGCAGGTCGAAATGACTGCCCTCCTTGGGCAGGTCGGCGGGGGCCAGGTTGGCGATGATGCGGCGCGACGGCATGGCCAGGCCGATCCCGGCAAAGGCCCCGCGCACCCGTTCGCGACTCTCGGCCACCGCCTTGTCGGCCAGACCCACGATGGTGAAGGACGGCGTGTCGCTGGACAGATGCTGGACCTGAACGTCCACGCGCCGTGCATCCACGCCCTCGAAGGCGACTGTGGCGACGCTGGCGAGCATGATCTCCTCCTTGCGCTATCGCGCTTCGCGCTACCTGAGCGCGATTGGAACAAATCACGAACCGATCGTATTGGCAAGCACCGTTATGCAGCGCGTTTGGCCTCGATCGCATCCCACATCAGGGCCGTGGCATCGACGCCGTTGAACGCCTTCAGCTGCTGGGCTCCGGTCGGGGAGGTGACGTTGATCTCGGTCAGATAGTCGCCGATCACGTCGATGCCGACGAACAGCAGGCCGCGTTCCCGCAAGGTCGGCCCGATGGCCGCACAGATTTCCAGATCGCGCGGGGTCAGTTCGACCGGGGCTGCCGTGCCCCCGACGCGCAGGTTCGACCGCACCTGACCCGAGGCCGGGATGCGGTTGATGGCTCCGACCGGTTCGCCGTCGATCAGGATGATCCGCTTGTCGCCCTTTTCCACCGCCGGGATGAATTTCTGGATCACCAGCGGGTCGCGGCTGCCGGTGGCGTGGATTTCGATCAGGGCCTCCAGGTTGGGATCGCCCGCCTTCAGCCGCACCACGCCGGACCCCGCCGCGCCGTGCAGGGGCTTCAGCACCACATCGCCGTGTGTCTCGTGAAACGCGACCAGGGCCACCGGGTCTGAACTGATCAGGGTCGGGGGTTGCAGGCCCGGAAACCGCGTGGCCAGCAGTTTCTCAGGGGCGGAACGGACCTCGGACGGGTCATTGACGACGAGGGTCTGCGGATGGACCGTCTCCAGCAGATAGGTCGCCGTGACATAGGCCATGTCGAACGGCGGGTCCTGACGCATCAGGATGACGTCGACGTCGGCACCGAGATCCAGCCGGACCTCGTCGCCGAAGGTGACATGGTCGCCGTCGACCTGTCGCAGCGTGACCGGCCGGGCGCGGCAGAACAGACGGCCTTCCTCCAGCGCCAGGGTGCGGAAATCATAGACCCATTGCTTATGGCCCCGATCCTGGGCCGTCATCATCATCAGCCAGGTGGTGTCGGACTCGATATTGACCGCCTCGACGGGGTCCATCTGGATGGCGACATTCAGCATTGCGTTCTCGCGCTACCGCTCGCGCCGCGGGCGCTCGCTGCTTGAGCGCGATCGCGCCCGAAGGGTTTCAAGTAGCGTGATGCGCGCCGGGCGCAACCATCGCCGTCAGTTCAACCGCATTCTCAAGCGATCCACGGCCCCGGCATGGACCCGCTCGTCCTGGCCCGCGACGATGCGTGCGCGCGACAGGGCCTCCAGCGCGCCGGACAAGGCCCCCTGCTTCTCGCGCGCCGAGGCGACGTCGAGCCATGGGCGGTGATCCTCGGGGTCCAGCAGCGCGCGGCGCAGGGCACAGCGTTCGGCGCCATTGAAATCCTCGGCCTTGATGGCGCGGCTGAACAGGACGTTCTGGAGCCGGATCAGGGCCTGACGATCACTGACCGGGGCCATCAGGATGTCGAGCCGGTCCGCGACATGCGGCGTCAGGCCCGCCCTGAGCGCCCGCCGCGTCAGTTCGGACGGCATCACCACCCGCCCCTGGCTGAACGGGTCCAGCGCCACCGGCCCGGCCGCCGTATCGACCCGCAGCAGGAAATGGTTGGGGAAATCGACCCCTTGCGCCTTCACCCCCGCCCGGCGCGCGGCGTCCAGATAGAAGACTGCCAGGGTCGCCGACAGGCCGCGCCGCCGCTCGGCGACGTCGATGATGTCGGTATTGCCCGGATGGTCGTAGTTCAGCAGGTCGCCGTTCAGCCGAAAATCCGAGGCCAGGGTTTCGGCCAGCGCCTCGTCCGCCTCCTCACAGCCGATGCGCTCGGACAGGCGCTGGGCGGCGTTGGCGGCCAGCAGCCGCACCGGCTCCGGATCGCGCGACGGATAGTCGTGAACGGCGCAGGCGATGGCCGCCTCCAGCAGGGGGAAGTCGGCATCGTGGGCCGTCCCGGCCTCGATCAGCACGGATTCCGCCTCTTCACGCGTCACGAAAACCGATCCTCAAATGATCCGATTCCGCGAACATGACGCGGAATTCGCCCCGGTGCCAGCGCCACCATATCGATCCGCAGCCGAAGCCCGGCCAGGCCGGGTCGTCCCTGCAACACCGCCCGCCCGGCGGCCAGCAGCCGCTGGTGCTGATCCGGCGTCAGGGCGTTGAGGGCGGCGTCCATCGTGGCGCGTCGCTTGACCTCGACCACGGCCAGGATGCGACCTCGGCGGGCCAGGATGTCGATCTCTCCCGCCCGGCTGCGCATGCGAAAGCCCAGCACCTGATAGCCCTTCGCCATCAGCCAGATTGCGGCAATCCATTCGGCCCCATGTCCCTGCCGATGGGCACGTCCGCCGAGCGCCTGCCGCCGGGCCGATTTGGGCCGGGCGGCGAGTTTCGGCGCACGGACTTTTTCAGGTTTCACCCCCGGCCCTGCAGTTCCAGGGCGCGGCGATAGAGCGGCTTTCTGGGCAGGTCCAGAGCCTGGGATACTTCGGATGCCGCCTCGCCGGGGGCCAGACGAGCCATCGCCTCGATCAGGGCGGCGTCGGCGTCGGCGGCGCTGGCCGTCTCGGTCTCGCCGGGGCCGATGACGACGACAATCTCGCCCTTGGGGCCGTCGAGGCGGGGATCGGCGGCGAGGTCGGGCAGGGAGCCGCGAATGCATTCCTCGAACAGTTTGGTCAGTTCGCGGGCCACGGCGGCGGGACGGGGGCCCAGCACCTCGGCCATGTCGGTCAGGGAAGCGCGCAGGCGGGGGCCGCTCTCGAAGAAGACCAGCGTCTGTCGCGCAGCTTTCAGCTCGGCCAGCATCGTCTTTCGGGCGGCGGACTTGGCGGGCAGGAAGCCCGCGAACAGCACCCGGTCCGCCGGTTGGCCCGCCAGCATCAGGGCGGCCAGCAGGCTGGACGCGCCGGGGATCGGATGGACCGGCAGGCCCGCCGCGATCATGGCGCGGGCGACGACGAAGCCGGGGTCACTGACCATCGGGGTGCCCGCGTCGGAGACCAGGGCCACCACCTCGCCGGCCTGCACCCGCTCGATCGCCAGTTCCGCCGCTCGCGCCGAGGCATGGTCGTCGCAGCGTTCGAGTTTCGCCTTGATCCCGTAGGCGCTCAGCAGTTTTGCCGACACCCGCGTGTCCTCGGCCAGCACCAGATCGGCGGCGGCCAGCACGTCCAGCGCCCGGAGCGTCATGTCCCTCAAATTTCCGATGGGCGTGGCGACCAGATACAGGCCTGCCGAAACCGGCCGGGGCGGCGGGGCCGTGGGTGGAAAGGGCGAGGGCAGCGCATCGGTCATCGGGCGAACCGTGCCAGTGGGGGGCTTTCGGCTCAAGCGGCAAGAAAAAAGGCCCCGCTGTTTCCAGCGGGGCCTCATCTCGTTCAGCGGTGACGCCGAACCCTAGTCGCGACGCGGACGGCTGCGGCCACGGTCTCCACCGCGGTCGCCGCCTTCACGCTTCTTGCCGCCGCCGCCGGTGTCTTCGGTCAGGGGGGCCTCGCCGCGTTCGGCGCGTTCGGCGTTGATCTTGTCGGTGATGTCCTCGCCGGTGGTCTGATCGACGACCTTCATCGACAGCTTGGTCTTGCCGCGATCGTCCATGCCCAGGAACTTGACCTTCACCTCCTGGCCTTCCGAAAGAACGTCGGCCGGGTTGGCGACGCGTTCCAGGGCGATCTGGCTGACGTGGACCAGGCCGTCCTTGGCCCCGAAGAAGTTCACGAAGGCGCCGAAATCGACGACCTTCACCACCTTGCCGGAATAGATCATGCCCGGCTCGGGCTCGGACACGATGGACGAGATCCAGTTCTTGGCGGCGTCGATCTTCTCCTGGTCGCTGGCAGCGATCTTCACCGTGCCGTCGTCCTCGATGTTGATCTTGGCGCCGGTCTTTTCGACGATCTCGCGGATGATCTTGCCGCCGGTGCCGATGATGTCGCGGATCTTGTCGACCGGGACCTTGATGGACTCGATCTTAGGCGCGAACTCGCCCAGCTCGGTGCGGGCGCCGTCGATGGCCTTGTCCATCTCGTCGAGGATGTGAAGACGACCGGCCGACGCCTGGGCGATGGCCTTCTTCATGATCTCCTCGGTGATGCCGGCGACCTTGATGTCCATCTGCAGCGAGGTGATGCCGTCACGCGTGCCGGCGACCTTGAAGTCCATGTCGCCCAGGTGATCTTCGTCACCCAGGATGTCCGACAGGATGGCGAACTCGCCCGACGGCTCCAGGATCAGGCCCATGGCGATGCCCGAGACGGGCTTCTTGAGCGGAACGCCAGCGTCCATCAGCGCCAAGGAGGCGCCGCAGACCGAGGCCATGGAGGACGACCCGTTGGACTCGGTGATCTCCGACACGATGCGGATCGTGTAGGGGAACTCCTCCGCCGACGGCAGCATCGGACGGATCGCCCGCCACGCCAGCTTGCCGTGGCCGATTTCCCGACGACCGGCGCCGCCCATCCGACCGGTCTCGCCGACCGAATAGGGAGGGAAGTTGTAGTGCAGGAGGAACTTCTCTTTGTAGGTGCCGGCGAGCGAGTCGACGTACTGCTCGTCCTCGCCGGTGCCCAGGGTGGCGACCACGATGGCCTGCGTCTCACCGCGGGTGAACAGGGCCGAACCGTGGGTGCGCGGGAAGATGCCGACTTCCGAGACGATGTCGCGGACCTTGTCCAGCGCCCGGCCATCGACCCGGTGCGCGTTGTCGATGATGTCGCGACGCAGGACGTGGGCCTCGCATTCCTTCCAGGCGACGCCGAACTTGGCGGAATCGACGCCTTCGGGGTTATCGTCGGTCTTCACCAGGGCGGCCGAGGCCTTCTTCTTGGCGGCGCCGACGGCCTCGTGGCGAGCGTGCTTGCCGGGGTGGGTGTAGGCGGCCTTGATGTCCTCGCCGACCATCGACTGAATCTGGGTGACGACATCGGAGTGATCTTCGGCCTGGAAGTCGAACGGATCCTTGGCGGCGTGCTCGGCCATCTCGATGATGGCGTCGATCACCGGCTGCATGCCGCGATGGGCGAACATCAGGGCGTCCAGCATGACCTGCTCGGACAGTTCCTTGGCTTCGGACTCGACCATCATCAGGGCGTCCGAAGTGCCAGCGACCACCAGGTCGAGTTGGCTGTCGGGCATCTGATCCAACGTCGGGTTCAGCACGAACTCGCCGTCGACATAGCCGACGCGGGCGGCGCCGATCGGGCCCATGAAGGGCACACCCGACAGCGTCAGGGCCGCGGAGGTGGCGACCATGCCGACGATGTCGGGGTCGTTCTCCAGATCGTGCTGCAGCACGGTGATGACGACCTGGGTCTCGTTCTTGAAGCCCTTGACGAACAGCGGGCGGATCGGGCGGTCGATCAGGCGGCTGACCAGGGTTTCCTTCTCGGTCGGACGGCCTTCACGCTTGAAATAGCCACCCGGGATCTTGCCGGCGGCGAAGGTCTTTTCCTGGTAGTTGACGGTCAGCGGGAAGAAATCCAGGCCCGGCTTGGGCGCGCGACCGTAGACGACGGTGGC
>CALROO020000019.1:0-69946 GCA_943369795.1 Rhizobium sp. Q54
AGGGTCTCTCCGTTCTTGGCCAGAACCGTTCCGGCCGCTGCTCTTGAGACACCGATGTAGACCTTCTCGGCTAAAGTGATAATCACCGATCCCTGAGAATCACTGTCCATCTTGGAGCGACAATGAACACGTTGGACGACATGCGCATGCTGGTGGAGGTCGTGGATCGGGGTGCCTTTACGGAAGCCGCCCGGCGGCTCGGCATGTCCAAACAGCTTGTCAGCCGCAGGATCATGGCGCTGGAGGACCGGCTTGGCGTCCAGTTGCTGACGCGCACGACGCGGCGGCTCACGCCGACGGAGGCGGGACGCGAGTATGCCGAACGCGCACGACGCATCCTTGCCGATGTTGCGGAAGCCGACCTGGTCGTCGGCGGCCGCAACCCCGAGCCGCGCGGACTGCTCCGCGTCTCGGCGCCGCTCTCGTTCGGCATTTCGCACCTGTCGCCGGTCCTGACCGGCTTCAAGTCCGTCCACCCCGCCGTGGAGATCGACGTCGACCTCAGCGACCGTCCCGTGGACCTGGTGGCCGAGGGCTACGACGTCGCGGTGCGGATCGGTGTGCTCAAGGATTCCAGTCTGATCGCGCGCAAGCTGATGGAGGTGCGGTTCGCCGTCTGCGGCAGCCCGGACTATCTCCGCCGCCGGGGCGTTCCCCAAACCGTCGCCGACCTGAAGGATCACGAGTGTCTCGCCTATCGACACAGCGCCGGCCTGGCCTGGACCTTCGGGTCGGCGGACCGCATCGAAAGCGTGGCGGTGTCCGGCAGTTTCCGAGCCAACAATGGCGAGGTGCTCCGGGACGCGGCGATCGCGGGCCTCGGGCTGGCTCAACTGCCGACGTTCATCGTCAGCGGTCCGCTCGCCGATGGATCGCTCGTGCGGGTTCTGGACGCAGCACCGATGCCGACCGGTGCCGTCTACGCCGTCCACCCAGCCCATCGACAGCGCTCGGTCACCGTCCGGGCCTTCACCGACTATCTCGTCGCGGCGCTCGCGGCGTAGGGGTCCGGTCGGGTCGAGCTTCCGGCAAAGCTGGCGCTTAGGCTCACTTGGAAGCGCAAGCCTTCAGCGACGATGAATGTGTCACGGACCGGATATCGGCCCGTCACGCGGCTCCGCTTTATTGCCGGGCATGACCTTGGTGCGATCGTCACGGGTGGAAAGATCGTGCGCGACCGAGCGCGATCCGTGGGACGTTCCGCTCGGCGGGACGCTTCACCGGCACCGATCGTCACTGAAGTCCTACTTCGCTCGCCGCACGCGCCACGCTGACGACGTCGACGACCTGATTCAGGACGTCTATGTCCGCGTCCTCGCCTCTGGCTTCCATCTGGGAGAAGTCGGGTCCTGGCGCAGCCTGCTGTTTCGGATCGCGGCCACCGCGCTGATCGACAAGGCCCGGCGGCGCCGGGCGAGAGGCGGAGATCGACATGGTCCCCTTGAGGAGGCGCTCTCCATCCCGGCGTCAGGCCCGACGCCTGACCAGGCCCTGGAGGCGGCCCAACTCGCCGAAACCGTCAGGCTGGCGCTCCTGCAGCTGGATCCCATTCGGCGGCAGATTTTCATTCTGGCGAGGCTGGAAGGGATGAGCCACAAGGAGATCGGCACCCGGCTGGACATGGAACCGGTCAAGGTCGGTCGCCAGCTCGAGCGTGCGCTTGCTCACCTGATGAAGGCCGTCGCCGATCGATGAACCCTGACGCTTATCAACCCCCGGATCGAGATGAGGCGGCGGCGCACTGGATGACGCTGGCGGCCTCGGGATCCCTGCGCGGACGGCAGCGACGCGCCTTTCGGGATTGGCTGGAGCAGGATAGCCGGAACAGGGTCGCCATGCGCCGCGTCTCGACGGTCTGGACCGCGGCCGGCACCCTCAAAAGCGATCCCGACTTCCGCGCGGAACGGGCACGGGCACGAAACGTGCGCCGGGCCATCGCTCCGGATCGGCGGCCCAGACGCCTCTTCGCGGCGCTCGCGACCGCCTCGGTCGCCGTCGTCGCGGTGGGTCTTGTGGTCGTCGCACCTCCGGCCGCCGAGGCCTATGAGGCGCCGCTGGGCGAGATGCGCCGGGTGGTCCTTCGCGATGGATCGGTGATCACCCTGAACACCGGCGCGCGGATCGAGGCTCGGTACGGTTGGTTTCGTCGCGACATCGCTCTGGTGCGTGGGGAGGCGACGTTCGTGCTGAAGGCCGACCCGATCAAGCCCTTTCACGTCTCCGTCAACGCGGTGGTGCTGAGCGGGCGCGAGGGGGCATTCGCCGTCCGTGATCGCGGCATCGATACCTCGGTCCTTCGTCTGGCGGGCGATGTGCTCATGACGCTCCCGGTCGGAGAGGAGCCTGTGACGCCTCGCAAGGGTCAACTCACCACCTTCGAGGCTGCCGGCTCGAAAATCGTGAGGGAGCGCGTCTCAGCGCCGGACCAGATCGCCTGGACTCAGGGACGAATCGTCTTCGATGACGCCACGCTGGCCGAGGCGTCGCGTGAGTTCGAACGCTACCATGCTGTCCGTATCGTCGTCGGAGACGCCGCCGCCCACCTGCCGATCAGCGGTGCCTATCGCTCGCGCGATCTGACGTCCTTTTTGAATGCGGTGAGCCGCATCTACCCCGTGCGCTGGTCCGAGGTAGGACCGGGCGTCATCAGGGTGGATGCCTTGGCCAAAACCTCCGGCTGAAATCTTTTTCAAGCTTCGTCCGGAATCCGGGCGCGACCTGCGTCTCCCCTCACGCCGGCGGATGTCGTCGGAACTGGGGGATCCGTCGTCATGCACCGCGTCACACCGCTCAAACCGCTCCTTTTCGCCTCGGCGCTCGGCCTGGCGTCTCTGGTCGCGCCTTCAGCGATGGCGCAGACGCCGTCCGCGGCCGCCCTCATCGACATCCCTGCCCAGGACCTGGGGCGCGCACTGGTCACCCTGTCGGAGGTGTCGAGCCGCAATATCCTGTTTGATCCCCGCGTGGTGGTCGGCAAGCGGTCTGTGCCGGTTCGCGATGCTCGGTCCTTCGAACAGGCGCTGGACGTCATGATCGCCGGATCCGGCCTGCGGTCCCGGATCGGGACGGACGGCTCAGCGACGGTGGAGCCGGACGACGGTCCCGGCGCGACGGCGGACCAGGAGGCCGTGACCCTGGACGAGATCGTTGTGACCGCAGATCGACCGGACAGCTTCGGCGCGGACCTGGTTCAGGTCGGCACGTTCCGGAACGCGCGCGTGATCGACGCGCCCCCCCCCGTCAACATCTTGACCCGCGAACTCCTGGACGCCCAGGCCGCGACGAGCCTCTACGACGCCCTGCGGAACACGGCGGGCGTCAGCCGATCGGAGACCAACGGCGGCACCTTCGACAGCCTGTTGATCCGCGGCATCCAGGTCGACAATCGCAACAGCTACAAGCTGAACGGCGTGCTGCCGGTCATCAACCTGGTCGGGCTGCCGCTGGAGAACAAGGAACGGGTCGAGGTGCTTAAGGGCGTCGGGGCCCTCTACTACGGCTTCGCGCCGCCGTCCGGCATCATCAACTTCGTCACCGAGCGCGCCGATCGCGACGTCACAAGCTTCGCGGCCAGCATCAATGAGTACGGCGGCAACGAAGTCTCCATCGACTTCGGGCGGCGGCTTTCCGACACCTTCGGACTGCGGGTCAACGCAGTGGTCGGCGACGTCGAGAACGGCATCGACAACTACGACGGCGAACGCAGCCTCGCCACCTTGGCGGCGGACTGGCAGGCGACGGAGGCTCTGTCGTTCACTCTGGACGTGGAACAGATCGCCAAGAACGCGACCGAACCCGGCTCGGTCACTTTGCTGGCCGCCGTCGACGGCCGCATTCCGCTCCCTCCGATCCCGGACAATGATGTCAACCTGGGCGGCCAGAACCTGGCCACGGACGCCGAGGAAACCAACGTCCTGTTGCGATCGGATCTACGGCTGTCGCCCACCCTCGCCCTGACGCTTGAGGGTGGACAGTCCCTGATGACGCGCGACCGGAAATTCTCCTCCATCCGCGATTACGAACTTCGCCCCAACCTCCCCACCACCGGCGACGGCACGCTGCGGGTGACAAGGACGGAAGGGCAGCGCTATCGCAACCGCCATGTGCGCGCCGAGGCCGCCACCGCCTTCTCGACCGGTCCGGTCACGTCCAATCTGGTGGCGGGCGTCTCGGTCAACTGGCGCTATCAGAACGGGCGCAGCTCGACCCCGGTGAACGTGTCGCAGAACTACTTCAATCCCGTCGATGTCGACGTGCCCGACCCGACGGTCTTCACCGTCTCGCCCAACGACATCCGCGATACCGGCGTCTATCTGATGAACCGCGCCGAGGTCGGCCCCTTCCAACTGATCGCCGGTCTTCGCTACAGCGACTACGTCAGCCGCACGACCTCGGGTGCCGGCGCGGTGACCGAGTTCGACTTCTCGCGGATAACGCCCTCCGTCGGCCTGATCTATGGGCTCGGTGCCAACACCCGGGTGTATGCGACCTATCTGGAAGGCCTGGAGGAGGTCTCGCCGGCCCCCAACTTCAGCGCCAACGCCGGCGCGGTGCTGTCGCCCGCGACCTCTGAACAGTACGAACTGGGTCTGAAAGGCGAAATCCTGACTGGGGTCGTCTATCAGGTCGCCGCCTTTCGCATCGAGCGCCCGTCCGCCTTCGTCGATCCCGCCGACCAGATCTACAAGCTGGCCGGTCTCGCCCGGTTCCAAGGCGTGGAGGCCTCGATCACCGGCGAGGTCACGCCCGACGTCTCGGTGTATCTGAGCGGCCAATATCTCGACGCCGAGATCCGGACTGCGGCCCAGGCCGCGCTGGTGGGCAAGACGCCCGAAAACACGCCGGAATGGACGGCCAGCCTGTTCGCCGAGTATCGGCCGCCGAGCCTCGCGGGCCTGGCCGTCGGGGCAGGCGTGTTCTACGTCAGCGACCGACCGGTCAACAGCCTGAACCAGGCGGAGATCGACGGCTACACCACCTATTCGGCCTCGCTCGCCTACACCTTTGAAACGGTCGCCCAGGGCCTGACGGTTCAGCTGACCGGCGACAACCTGACCAACGAAGACTACTGGGCCGGCGCGGGCGGCAATGTGCTCGCCACAGGCGTGCCGCGTCAGATCAAGCTCACCCTCAGGCTTGCTCTCTAGACCACCGACGCCATCAATCTGCCTCTCGCCGCCACCCCTCTGAAAGGTCATTCCATGCGCCGCATGTTCGTGGTTCTGCTCGCTCTGTGCTGGCCCGGTCTCGTCCTAGCCCAGGCGGCCCCGACGCCCGCTCCGTCCGGTCTGACGGGAGAGATCGTCGCCATCGGATCGGAGTCCGGCAACGAGGTCTTCAGCCGTTGGGCCGAGGCGTTCATGGCGCTGCATCCCGGCACGAAGATCGAGGCGATCGGCAGCGGATCGGGCTCGGCGTTTCCGGCCCTCCTCGAGGGCCGTTCGGACATCGCGCCGATGAGCCGGCCGATGACCGCGGGCATGATCGACGCCTTCACCAAGACGCGCGGCTATGCGCCCACGGTGATAGACATCGGCATCGGCGGGGCGGTGGTGTTCGTCCACCCCTCCAACCCGATCGTCGGCCTGACCCGAGCTCAGCTCGACGGCATCTGGTCCCACACCTATTACATCAGCCCCGAGGCGATCCTCGACTGGGGCGATGCGGGCCTCGGCGGCGCGTGGGCCAATCGCGGGATCACGCTCTATGGCCTGCCGGAGGAGAGCGGCGCCTGGGGGCTGATGCGGTCCGAAGCGACCTCCCTGCCCGGCCGCCTCAAGCCCACCGTCCGTCAGCTGTCGACCGCCGAGGCGGTGGCCGCCGCCGTCGCCGACGATCCTTCGGCGATCGGCTTCGCGCCGGCGGGCTTCAGCGATGCGCGCGTGCGCGTGCTACCGCTCGCGGCCGACCTGGGACGCGGCTACGTCGGTGAGGAAACGACGACGCGCGCGGCCGGCGAAGGGACCGACTTCATCGCGCCCACCCCCGAGAACCTCGCCGCTGAAACCTATCCGCTGACCCGCTATTTTCGCCTCTATATCGACCAGAATCCTGCCGAACCGATGCCGCCAGTGCTTCAGGAGTTCCTGAGCTTCATCCTGTCGCCCGCCGCCCAGGAGGGCATGCGGCGTTCAGGCTACCTGCCGCTACCGCGCGCCGTCGCCGAGACGCAGCGGTCGCGCGTGCCTTAGCCCGGGAGAGATTGAACGCAGCCTGCCCTTCTTCGCCGTTCACCGCACCCCGATGCCCAAACGGGCCAGATCATCGCCGGACGGCTGGTAGTCCCGATCGCCGACTCCTTGGAACACTCTTACGCCACCCCCTCGCTGATCCAACCCAGCACGGCGCCGTCCCGGTGCTGCAATCTGCGATCGGGTCCGGGTTTGGCCCGTGGCCGCGGCAGGCTCGCCGTCTAAACCCTACCGTCTAGCCCGCCGCGCCCGTCACCACCGCCAAAAACTCGCCCCCGCGTGTGCCCGCCAGAAAGATGGCGGCCGCCGCGAGGCTGAAGAGGAGCACCCGTCCACCCTTGTGTGCCGCCAACCGTGTCACCGCCCGTTCCAGCATCTGACGTCCTGCCCTGGTTCTTGAGGATTCATCGTCGTCAGAACGCTCGCCACGGGGTGACGTTCGCCGCTGACGCACCAAGAATTCCATCGTGCGCGCGCCTTGGCAAGGGCGTCGCCCGGACGGAGAGCCCCGTTGCTGCGACTTCCCGGCCTCAGACCATTGATCCGATTGAGCGACCCGCCATACGGCTGGACCCGCTGGGTGTTGGCCAACCCCGTCTCCTGCGCTAGAGGTGGAATTGGCGGGTTCCGGAACGATAGACGGCGATCTTGAGCCAGGGGACGCCTCGTGCGTCGGCGGCGATCGACGTTGAAACGCCGGGCTTCCGTACAGAAGTTCCTGGCCCGCCCTCTCTTCGCCGCACGGAAACCGTTCCGCTACGCCTATCGTGGAAGACCGATCGCTTTTCCACACCGCAGAGGCTGCGAGCGGGGCTGAACGCAGATGCGCCGCGCAGCCGGTCCGGCTATGATCTCTCAATGACTGACGCCGAACGCATTGAAGCCCTTCTCGACCTCGTCGATCCCTCTCGAACCGTAGCCGTGACACGGGGCTCGGAACTGTCCGTTCTCGGTCTGGCGGCACCGAGCGGGCCCAAGAATGCCTACAGACCGACCAACGCGGGATGGAACCTCTTGGGCGATCGCGGGCGCGCGTTTCAACCCGGCTGAGGTCAATCCGTAGAGGGCCGGTCGAGGCTTGGCTTGGGGAGCCTTGCGGATGGCCCCGTCGGCAGCTTTCGGATTCCCTTGAGTCGCATTCAAGGAGGACGCGATGGCGCAGTCGACCGAACCGCCGCTCAAGCGAACGATCAAGAAGACCCAGCTCCGCCAGATGGTGCCGCTCGCCGACAGCACGATCTGGGAGATGGAACAGCGCGGCCAGTTTCCGAAGCGCTTCCTGCTGACGCCGCGATGCGTGGTCTGGGACTTGGCCGAGGTCGAGGCCTGGCTCGCCCTGCGACGCGCGCGGCCGATCCGCCGCGCCCCCGCGCCGGACGTGCGCAAGCGCATCACGCGACCGGTCAGAACCGGGGATCGAACCGCGGACCGGCCGCGTCCGGGATCGTCAGCACCGGCGTAAACGGCCGCCCCGCCTCCCAGGCGTCGACAGCGTCCGACCATTGCTGCGCCATGTGGCGGCGTTGGGCTTCGAACTCCGCCTTGTTGTAGACGCCGCGCGACGACCGCTCTTCGTGAGCGAGGCCTTTCTCAATCCAGTCCGAGTTGAATCCCATCTCGTGGAGAAGCGTGGAGGCTGTCCGGCGCAGGTCGTGAACCGTGAAGGGCTCGAGCGGCAGGCTTCGCTCCCGCGCCCGCTCGGCGATCGCCGACGTGACCCGGTTGAAGGTCGCCCGCGACATCGGCGCGTCCGCGTCATAGCGCGACGGCAGGATGTAGCGAGAGTTTCCGGCGCAGGTCTTCAGGGCGATCAGGATGTCGAGCATCTGGGTCGACAGATAGACGTTGTGCGGTCGCGACCGCTTCATCCGCGCCTTGGGGATGGACCAGACGGCGTTGGCGAAATCGACCTCGTCCCAAACCCCGTCCTTCAGCTCGCTCTTCCGGGCCATGCTCAGCAGGATGAATTTCAGACCGAGCCGTATGGTCGGCAGGGTGGCCACATCGCCTGACAGGGCGAGCATGATCCGGATCTCGGCCGGCGACAGGCTGCGATCCCGGGGGCGGAAGGTGGCGATCGAGGCTGGTCCGACCCCTTCGGCGGGATTGTCGATCTTCTCGCCGTGCAGGATCGCCCAGCCGTAGATCTGTTTGACGATGTCCCGCACATGAATGGCGGTGGCTGGCGCGCCCCGATCCACGATCGTCTTGCAGTGGGCGCGCAGGTCATCGGGCGTGATCTCCGACAGGAGACGGCTCCGCCATTTCGGCAGAACTTCCCGATTGAAGATCGACCGCCGCATGTTGCGCGTGCTGTCGGCCATGGGCGCCTTGTCCATCCAGGCTTGGGCGACATGCTCGAAGCTTCGAGCCTCCTGCAGACGACGTTTGGCGCGCTGCTTCTCGATCGCGGGCGACGCGCCTTCCGCGATCGTCCGCTTGATGTCGAAGAGGCGCTCGCGCGCCTGGGCGAGGCTCAGCCCGCCCCGGCCGTAGCGCCCGAGGGTCACCGTCTCCCGACGTCCGTTGAAGCGATAATCGTAGCGGAACGAGATCGCCCCGCCGGGGGAGACATAGGCATACATCCCGTCCCTGTCGGTACATTTGTAGCCCCTTGATTTCGGTCGCAAATTTTTGAGCGTGGCGTCTGTAAGCACGGTATAAACACCTCTGCCGTCTGGAGTACGAAATCGACCGTTCCCGCGCAGCTATTCTTTCGCTAAATCATGATCTTAGGCGAAAACAATACCGTCATAGTCTCGGCACGCCGATGACGGTATGGCTTCGAGTCGCGCGGATCAACGGCTGGCGATACCGTCGGCAGGGACGACAACACAAAAAAAGGCCCTCCGAATGATCTCGAAAGGTCTCGGTGGATTTCACAATGTTGTTAGTCGCTTACGGGACGTCTTCGAAGCGATCTCGAAAGGTCCCGAAAGGCCTGAATCATTCCCACTCGATCGTGCCGGGCGGTTTGGCCGTCACGTCATAGACCACCCGATTGACACCGCGCACCTCGTTGACGATCCGCGTCGCGCATCGGCCCAGCACGTCCCAGGGAAACTCGAAGAAGTCCGCCGTCATCCCGTCGGTCGACGTAACCGCCCGCAGCGCCAGCACCTTTTCATAAGTTCGCGCATCGCCCATCACCCCGACCGTCTTGACCGGCAGCAGCACGGCGAACGCCTGCCAGATGCTGTCATACAAGCCCGCCTTCCGGATTTCGTCCAGATAGATGGCATCGGCCTGTTGCAGGGTCTCGACCGCGTCCGGCGTGATCTCGCCGGGGATACGGATCGCCAGGCCCGGCCCCGGGAACGGATGTCGCCCCACGAAGGCGTCGCTCAGACCCAGCTCGCGGCCGAGCGCCCGGACCTCGTCCTTGAACAGTTCGCGTAGCGGCTCGACCAGTTTCAGCTTCATATAGTCCGGCAGGCCGCCGACGTTGTGGTGGCTCTTGATGACATGGGCCTTGCCGGACGACGAGGACACGCTCTCGATCACGTCAGGATAGAGCGTCCCCTGGGCCAGGAATTCGGCCCCATCGATCTTGCCGGCCTCGCGATCGAAGACCTCGATGAAGACACGGCCGATGATCTTGCGCTTGGTTTCCGGGTCCGACTGACCGGCCAATTCGCCGAGGAACTCCTTCGATGCATCAACGTGGATCAGCGGGATGTTGTAATGCTCGCGGAACAGCTGGGTGACCTGCGTCGCCTCGTCCTTGCGCAACAGGCCGGTGTCCACGAACACGCAGGTCAGCTGATCCCCGATCGCCTCGTGGATGAGCACCGCCGCCACCGACGAATCGACCCCGCCCGACAGGCCACAGATGACCTTGGCCGAACCGACCTGTTCGCGGATCTGGGCGATCTTCTCGTCGCGATAGGCGGCCATCGTCCAGTCGCCCTTCAGCCCGGCGATGCCGTGGGTGAAGTTCCGCAGCATCGTCGCGCCGCGCGGGGTGTGCATGACCTCCGGGTGGAACTGCACGCCATAGAACCGCCGCGCCTCGTCCGCGATCACCGCATAGGGCGACCCGGCCGAAGACGCGACCACGTCGAAGCCCTCGGGGATGGCGACGATCTTGTCGCCGTGGCTCATCCAGACGGTCTCGTCCTCGCCGACGGGGGCCAAGTCGGCGAGCAGCGGCGAGGTCTTCTGCACCGTGATCTCGGCCCGACCGAACTCGCGCGTATGGCCGCCCTCGACCTTGCCGCCCAGCTGTTCGCACATCGTCATCTCGCCGTAGCAGATGCCCAGCACCGGCACCCCGGCCTCGAACACGGACTGCGGCGCGCGGGGGCTGCCCGCCTCGTGAACGCTCTCGGGACCGCCCGACAGGATGATCGCCGCAGGCGTCATCGCCGCCATCGCCGCCTCCGCCTTCGCATAGGGATGGATCTCGCAATAGACATTGGCCTCGCGCAGACGCCGCGCGATCAGCTGCGTCACCTGGCTGCCGAAATCTACGATGAGAACCTTCTGATGATCAGTCGCGGGGGTCATGCGGTCTCCGGGAGCGGGGCAGTCAAGCGTTCGAATTCGGCCTTCAGCAAGTCCAGCGCCTGGGCCAGTCCCTGATCGATGACGGCCAGGGTGTCGGTCCAGTCCGACAGGCCGGTCAGGTCGGCCTTGCCGTCGCTGATCCCGCGCAGGCCCAGCACGGGCACATCGAATTTCGCGGCGGCGCGCACGACGGCATAGGTCTCCATATCGACCATATCGGCATCGATCGCGTCATAGGCCTCGCCCGAGACCACGCTGCCGCCCGTCGCCAGCCGCGCATAGGGCTGGCCCGCCGGTCCGCTGGCCAAGGTCAGGCTGGCGGGCTGGTCGAGGAACGGCGTCACGCCGGCCGCGAACCCCAGAACGGTCGCGTCCATGTCGCGGTACGACACCTCGTCGACCCAATACACCTGTCCATGATCCAGCGTCTGAGACCCCGCCGAGCCCAGCGAGATCACCACGTCCGGCAACCGGTCTTCCCGCGCCAGTTTCGCCAGGGCCGCCGTCGTCTCCACCGCCGCCTCGACCGGTCCGACCCCGGTGATCAGGGGCCTGATCCGCGCGCGCAGCGCCGGGCCGTACTCCATCTCCGCCGCCATGACGCACAGCGCCGTCATCGGCCCGATCCGGGCGATCTCGAAGCCTGGGTCTGAACCGTCCGCGATCACGCCTGCCGCTCGTACAGGGCCGCGAAGAAGCCGTCGGTGTTGGCGCTGGCCGGGCTCAACCGAAGGCGATGTCCGTCGGCCAGTTCGCCGAGCCGCGCGCGTCCCGCGTCTGTGACCGCCGCCGTATTCAGGGCCTCTGCGATCGGCACCGGAGCAAAAGTCGGATGATCCTCCTCGAAGGCATCCACCGTCGCCTCGTTCTCGCCGCGCAGCATCGAACAGGTGATATAGACCAGCCGCCCGCCCGGCTTCACCAGCTTGGCGGCCCGCGCCAGGATTCCCATCTGCAAGGTGTGCATCCGATCCACCTCTTCGGGCTTCAGCCGCCAGGCGTCCTCGGGCCGCCGTCGCCAGGTGCCGGACCCGGTGCACGGCGCATCGACGAACACCACGTCGGCCTGACCGATCATGTCCTCGACGCCCCCGCCATTCGGGCCCAGCTGAATCAGTTCCGCCGACAGACCCGCGCGTTGCAGCCGGGGTTTGATGTTGTCCAGCCGCTTCTGCACCACGTCATAGGCGATCAGACGTCCCTCGGCCTCGACCGGTCCGGCGGCGGGCTTCGCAGCGGATTTCGGGGCCTCGACCCAGCCGGTCGGGGTCCAGACCTTCTCGGGCTCCGACGCCTCGTCCACCCTTGCAGCGCCGACCGCCAGACCCTGCATGCCCAAGCCCAGGGTCTTGCCGCCCCCGCCCGCGCAATAGTCCACCGCCGTCATGCCCGGCGTGACGCCCGCCAGCCAGCAGACGATCTGGCTGCCCTCATCCTGGACCTCGATCCGGCCTTCATGGAAGGCGTCCAGCGTCTGGATGTCCGGCGGCGTCTCGGCCGGAAACCGCAGGCCCCAGGCCGACCAGGGCGTCGGCGTCGGGTCCAGCCCCGCCTTGCGCAATTCGGCGATCACCTCGTCCACTGTCGCCTTGGCCGAGTTGACGCGGAGGTCGATCGGCGCGCGCGGCACCATCAGCCCCTCGGCCTCTTCGGCCCAGCGATCGCCGAAGGTGGTCTTGAAATCCTCGACCACGAACTCGGGCAGACCCGCCGCGATCCAGCCCGCCGGTTCGCCCGCCGGTGCGCTGATCCGGCTGCGCTCCTGCTTGCTCAGCGGCTTGGGACCATAGCCATCCCCGGAATGCAGCGCCTCGATCTCTTCCACCGACAGACCGTCGATCAGGCTCAGCGACCCGATCACCAGCGCCCGCCCGTCTTCGCGTCCGCCCATGGCCCAGACCAGCCGGGCCCGCGCGCGGATAACCTTGTACACGCGGTCGGCGACGGCCCGCCGGTCGCCGGATCCGGCGTAGCGGTTCTCCGTCCCCCAGGTCTTCAGCACCGTTTCCGCGGGCTGTTTGCCCGCCGAGATGCGGTCGAGGATGGCGGCGGCGGCAGCAAGGCGGGCGGCGGGGGTCAAATCGGGCGTTCAGTTCTGGATCAGGTGAAAAGGGCGACGAAGATGGCGACCAGTCCTGCGACCGACACCACCCACGCCAGCGGGCGCAAGGGCGAGCCCCACGCATAAAGCGGGATATAGACCAGTCGTGCCCAGAAGTAGGCCTGGGTGCCCCAGAAGGTCAGCGGGCCGTCTTCGCCTGCGACATGCGCGACCAGAACGGCCCCGATGAAGATCGGCAGCGTCTCCCACAGATTGGCCTGGGCCCGTTCCAGACGCAGTGTCCGGACGCCCTTTTCCGGCGCGCTGTCACGCGGCCCGGCGGCCCAGCCGAAGCCGTTGGTCATGACCCGTCCGGCAGCGGGGAGGAAAATGTGAAGAAAAGCCAGCACCAGCGTCGCCGCCAGCATGGTCAGTTCGGGCGTCGTGACCAGAACCCAGCCCTCGCTCATGGTCTCACCCCTGCCGATAGTTGGGGGCTTCGCGGGTGATCATCACGTCGTGGACATGACTTTCGCGCAGGCCCGCCCCGGTGATCCGCACGAACCGCGCGCGCTCCTGAAAATCCTTGATCGTCGGAGCGCCGACATAGCCCATTGCGGCCCTCAGGCCCCCGATCATCTGGTGCAGCACCGGCGCGATCGGTCCCTTGTAGGGCGTCTGGCCCTCGATGCCCTCGGGCACCAGCTTCTGGGTGTCCTCGATGTCCTTCTGGAAATACCGGTCCGCCGACCCGGCCCCCATGGCACCGACGGAGCCCATGCCGCGATAGCTCTTGTAGGACCGGCCCTGGTACAGGAAGACCTCGCCCGGGCTTTCGTCGGTGCCTGCGAACATCGACCCCATCATGGCCACCGACGCCCCCGCCGCGATCGCCTTGGCCAGGTCGCCGGAATATTTGATGCCGCCGTCGGCGATGATCGGCACGCCCGATTCCCGGCCCGCCCGCACCGCGTCCATGATCGCGGTCAGCTGTGGCACGCCCACACCTGCCACGATCCGGGTGGTGCAGATGCTGCCTGGCCCAATACCGACCTTGACCGCATCGGCCCCGGCATCGATCAGCGCCCGCGCGGCGTCATAGGTGGCGACATTGCCGGCGATGATCTGGATGCGGTTGGACTCGCGCTTGATCCGCTCGACCGCGCGACTGACCTGGATCGAATGCCCGTGGGCGGTGTCGATCACCACCACGTCGCACCCGGCCTCGGCCAGGGCCATCGACCGCTCATAGCCCGAATCGCCGACCGTGGACGCCGCCCCGACCAGCAGACGACCCTGGTCGTCCTTGGCCGCATGGGGATGGGCCTGGGCCTTTTCGATGTCCTTCATCGTGATCAGGCCGGTGGCGCGATAGTCGTCGTCAACCACGATGACCCGCTCGATCTTGCGGGTCCGCAGCAACTCGCGCGCCTCGTCCCGCCCTGCGCCCTCGCGCACGGTGATCAGGTCGCCGGTGGTCATCAGCTCGGCGGCCTTGCGGCTCGGATCGGTGTCGAACCGCATGTCGCGGTGGGTCAGGATGCCGACCAGCCGCCCGGTCTGATCGACCACCGGGAACCCGGAAATCTTGCGACGCGCCACGATCTCGCGCACTTCGCCCAGGGTCGTTTCCGGATGGATGGTCACCGGATTGATGACCATGCCGCTCTCGAAGCGTTTGACCTGGCGGACTTTTTCGGATTGCTGCTCGACCGTCATGTTGCGGTGGAGCACGCCCAGACCGCCGGCCTGGGCCATGGCGATCGCCAGTCGGCTTTCGGTCACCGTGTCCATCGCCGACGAGGTCAGCGGGATGTTCAGCCTGATGTCGCGCGTCAGGTTCGTGGAGACATCCGCATCTGCGGGCATGGTCTCCGACGGGCCGGGTTCGAGCAAAACATCGTCGAAGGTCAGTCCTTCGCGTATCTCCATGAGGAGTCTCCGTTTTGCGGGCCGCATATCCCTTTTCGCAGGCGCGAAGTCAACCGCGCGCGTCACGCGACAAATGCAGCCTCGGCTAAAAAATCGGAGCCGGGTTGAAACTTACAGCCGGACTCACGAGTATATGCTCCATGGTCACCGCCATCGTCCGCTCCGTCCGGGAACTTGCGCTGAAGATCGCGAGCTACGGCGTCATGCATCTGATCGTCGCCGTGCTGGTGGCGTTCGCGATCACGCGCGACTGGCGGCTGGCCCTCGCGGTCGGGGTGGTCGAGCCCTTCTTCCAGACGATCGCCTATTCCTTCCACGACCGCATCTGGCACCGGATCGAGCGCCGCCGTCGCCTGTCGGGCATCGAGGAGAGCGCCGAAGCCTTCACCGCCCGGCTCGACGTCATGAACGCCGCCGAACAGGCGCGCTCTCATGGTCATGACGGCCATTCCCACACCCTGCCCCGCTCGTTCAAGGACATCGCGCTGAAGACCGTCACCTATGGCGTCATGCATTTCGTGGTCGCGGTCAGCGTCGCCTTGGCCCTGACCGGCGACTGGCGCATCGCTCTGGCCATCGGCGTGATCGAGCCCTTGGTTCAGACGGTGTTCTTCACCGTCCACGACCGCATCTGGACCCGGATCGAAGCCCGCAAGGCCCTGCGTCGCGGCCAGACGGTCCCCGCCTAAACTTCAGTCCCGGTCCAGCGCCCGCCAGCCGATGTCGCTGCGGCAAAAGCCACCCGGCCAGTCGATCTTGCGCACCGCCGCATAGGCCCGCTCGCGCGCCTGTGCGATGTCGTCGCCCTCGGCGCAGACGTTCAATACCCGCCCACCTGCGGCGACCAGCAGACCATCGTCGCGACGCCGCGTTCCGGCATGAAAAACCTGCACATGCGGGCCAAAATCCTGCTCGGCACCCCGGATGATCGAGCCTTCCAGCGGACTGTCGGGATAGCCCTTGGCCGCCATGACCACGCAGATCACGGTCTGCGGCTTGAACGCCGGACTGGCCAGCCGCGACACGTCCCCCCGCGCGCAGGCCAGAAGATAGGGCACGATGTCCCCCGCCATCCGCATCATCAGAACCTGACACTCCGGATCGCCGAAACGGGCATTGTACTCAACGACCTTGGGCCCGTCCGCCGTGGCCATCAGCCCGACGTACAGGACGCCGCGATAGGGGTGCCCCTCCGCCGCCATCGCCGCCATGGTCGGCTGGACCACATCCCGCTCCGCCGCGACCACCAGGGCCTCGTCGAACACGGGCGCGGGCGAATAGGCCCCCATGCCGCCGGTGTTGGGCCCCATGTCGCCATCGAAGACCCGCTTGTGATCCTGCGCCCCGCCGAACAGGACCGCCCGCTGGCCATCGCACAGCGCGAACAGCGAGCCCTCTTCGCCGTCCATGAACTCCTCGATCACGACGCGTGCCCCGGCCTGTCCGAACCGGCCGCCCAGCATCCGCTCGATCTCGGCCTCGGCATCGGGCTTGTCGGGGCTGATCGCCACGCCCTTGCCCGCCGCCAGACCGTCGGCCTTGATGACATAGGGCGGCCGGAACACCGCCAGCGCCTCGCGCGCGTCCCTGACCCGGTCGTAGACGCCGTACCCCGCCGTAGGGATGTCGTGCCGCTCCATGAAGGCCTTGGAAAAGGCCTTGGACGTCTCCAGCTGCGCCGCCTTGGCCGTCGGTCCGAAACAGGGAATGCCCGCCGCCGCCAGCCGATCCGCCAGCCCGGCCGCCAGTGCCACTTCCGGCCCCACGACCACCAGATCGGCCTTCATCTCGCGGGCCAGCGCTGCCAATGCCTGGGCATCGTCCGCCTTGATCGGGGCCAGTTCGGCATGCGCGGCGATGCCCGGATTGCCGGGCGCGCAGATCAGCCGCTTGCACAGCGGCGACTGGGCGATCTTCCAGGCCAGGGCGTGCTCGCGCCCCCCCGATCCGACGAGCAGGATATTCATGCCCGGCCAATGACCGGCCCCGCAGGGCCGGTCAAGCCGGGTTCAGCCTTAACGCGGTGCCGCGGCCCCGCCCCACACCGGCAAGGCCGCAAGCTCGGTGGCCGAAAGCGTGGTGGTGAGATCCTTATCGTCGCCCTGTGTAATCGAACTGAACTGGGCGATCGGCACCACAACCTCCCGATCGCCGGGGCCTTCCAGCTCGACCACGATGGATTCGACTGCGCCCGCTGCGTTCAGCACCAGTGCCTCGACGTCGCCCAGGTCGGTGTTCGCTGGCGACAGGACGTCGGCGTCCTCCAGCTCGTCGCGCGTCATCCCGAACGCCAGGGCCGCCGTCGTCTGGGCCGTCTCGGCGCGGGTCTCGCTGACCGCGACCGGAGCGACGCCGGGCGCTGGAGCCTGCACCACGTCGTCGTCGGTGTCGTTACAGGCAGCGAGGCCCATCAGGGCGAACGCGGAGACGGCAAGCATCAGTCGTGTCATCGAAAATCCTTCCAGGGAAAACTACAGAATGGCCGAGGCAGCATAGACTAGCGCCGCTAGCAGCAGGATCACCCCGATCACCAGCCACAGGCTTATCGCCGGACCGGCGCTGCGTCGCGACAGGTCGCGATCGGCGGGGTTGGGCGTGTCGTCCTCGGGAAGGTCGTCGGGCTTCATCGCCATGGTAACGACGGCGACCCTATGCCGTTCCGATCCGTCCGCCGTGGCCGGAAAACGAAAAAGGCCCGGCAAAGCTGCCGGGCTGATCGAAGTTTGGTGATGGTGGGTACCTTCGAAAAGGTGACTCTTGAATCGGCCGAGTCTGGTTAACGGTCCGCTAACGCTCGGACGGGTCGGGGAACCAGCTCGTCTGCTGGGCCGTCTCGGACAACGACCAGCGTACGGCCCTGCCCTGACCCGCCACGACCAGCCGACCCGTCTCGCCATCCGGAGGCTCGACTCCAGGATAGACGTAGGACTGGCCCGCCACCGATATCGTGACGGGTCCGTCCGAACGCCCGTCCAGTCCGACGCTCCACCGACCCTCCTTGTCGGTGGTCGTCGTGAGCGGCGAGCGGCCGTCGACCTCGACCGAAATCGTTGTCCGGGGTGCCGCGCGTCCCGATGCGATGCGGCTGCGACCATCGCTGTCGACCACATCCAGACCAGCACCGGGGTCCAGCCGCCGCGTCGGCGAACCGGCGGCGATCAGGGCGATCGGCCCTCCCGGATCGCCGGGCACCAGCAGGCGAAATGGCGAAGGTACCGCATCCTGGCCGGTCTGAACCTCGATGACATAGAAGACGTCCGTCTGCGGCGGTCGCATCCGGATGTCGAAGCGACCATCGTCGCCCGCTCCCACGGCGAAGGCGGTTCCGTCTTCGCCGCGGACCACGATCCGGCTGCCCGGTCGGGCATGACCCCGCAACAACAGACTGCCTGCGGTTCGCGCGACACTGTCGATCACCGGTGCCGTGACCCATCCTTCCGTGGTCGGGTTCGATGCGGCGCCAGCCTTGCGATCCCCGCCACAACCGGTCGTGACGAGCATCAAACCGGCCAGCGCAACAGCCACGATCCGGCGTGTCATTTCCATTCTCGGCGCTATAGACATCACCCTGAGATAGCCCGGCCAGCCCGACCTGTCTTCCGTGTCCTGTTCGAGGTTCCATGTCCGACCTGCCTGTCTCCATCCTGCCCTTCGACGGGCCGTCCGTCTGCCTGTTCTGCGGATCATCCGACGCCGCTGACCCGATCTATACCGAGGCGGCGCGAGCCTTCGGCGAGGCGGCGGCAAAGGCCTGTTGGCGACTGGTCTATGGCGGGGGCGGCGTCGGCTTGATGGGGGCCTCCGCGCGCGCAGCCCATGGGGCCGGTGGGCGCGTCGTCGGCATCATGCCGGCCTTTCTGCGCAGCCGTGAACGACTGTTTGACGAGGTCGAGACCATCGTCGTCACCTCGATGCACGAACGCAAACAGCTGATGTACGACCAGTCCGACGCCTTCGTGGTCGCACCTGGCGGCGTCGGCACGCTGGAGGAGGTCGTCGAACTGCTGTCGTGGAAGCGGCTGGACCTGCATGCCAAGCCGGTGATCTTCCTGAATATCGACGGCTTCTGGGAAAGCCTGTTCGCCGTGATGCGGCACAGCGTCGAGACCGGCTTCACCCCATCCTCCTTCCTCGACGCCTGGGCCGTCGCCGATACGGTCGAGGACGCGATGACGATGCTGGCCAACGCCGATGCCACGCCTCACTTGAAACATGATCGTCGATAAGTAACCACTGGTCACTTATCGCTTGACCGTTTCTAAAAAAGACGCACAGTGATGCCATGGGGCATCGGCCCCGTTCAGACCGGAGCCTCCCCATGCGTGCCATCCTGATCGCCGCCGCCCTGTTCGCCGCAGCCCCCGCCTTCGCCCAGACCCCCGCCGCGCCGAACGCCTCCGCAACCCGCGCCGTCCTGGCCGATGCATCCCAGGCCCCCCGTGGCCGGACCATCGTCGACGGGGCCAACTGGCGTTGCGAAGGCACGACCTGCACCACGACCGGCGGTGCCGCCCAGCCCGCCGCCCGCGCCTGCCGCCGGGTCAAGGCCAAGCTCGGCACCTTGATCGAATTTGCCTGGAAGGGTGAAGTCCTGACGGCGGAACAACTCGCCGTCTGCAACGCCTGAAGGTTCGAAGAGGCGGGGCTCAGGCTGCCTCGCCTCTGAGCCTCGCCGCGATTCGATCCCGTCCAATCAAAGGCACGATCGTCGCCATGTCCGGCCCGTGCGCCTGCCCCGTCAGGATCAGACGCAGCGGCATGAACAGGGCCTTGCCCTTGGCCCCGGTGCTTTCCTTCACCGCTGTGGTCCATACGGACCAGGCGTCGGCATCGATCGTCTTCGGCAACACCGCCAGAGCCGCCGCCGCAAAGCCCGCATCCTCGATCACCGGCGTCACGGGCCCCTGAACGATCGTCGCCATTTCAACCACATCGCCGAACGTCTGAAGGTTGGCTCGCACGCCATTCCAGAACGCCTCACCCAGATCCAGCCCCAACGCAGCCAGCCTGGGCTGCGCCACATCATAGGCCATGGCATGCAGGGCCTGGGCGTTCAGACGGTCCAGATCGGCGGTGTCATACCGCGCCGGCGACCGCCCCATCTTTGAAAACGCGAAACTTTCACCCAAGGCCTCGACCGACGCGGCAACCTCCAGCGGGTCCGACGTTCCGATCCGGCCCAGATGGCTGGTGATGGCGATCGGCTCATAACCCTGCTCGCGCATTTCGGCGATTGACAATGAGCCCAGCCGCTTGGACAGCGCCTGCCCATCGGCCCCGACCAGCAGCGGCATGTGCGCAAAGCCCGGCACCGTGGCGCCCAACGCCTCGAAGATCTCGATCTGCGCGCCGGTATTGGTCACATGATCCTCGCCCCGGAAAACGTGTGTGATGGCCATGTCGATGTCGTCGACAACCGAAGGAAGCGTATACAAAAACAGCCCGTCCTCGCGGATCAGAACCGGATCGGACATGGACGCCGTGTCCACCTCGGCATGACCGCGAGACAGGTCTTCCCAAGCGACGCGCTTGCCGTCCAGTTTGAACCGCCAATGCGGCTTGCGACCCTCGCCCTCCAGCGCGGCCCGGTCCGCCTCTGTCAACTCCAGCGCCGCCCGGTCGTAGATCGGCGGCAGGCCCCTCGCCAGTTGCACCTTCCTGCGCCGGTCCAATTCGTCACCGGTCTCGTAGCAGGGATACAGCCGCCCCGACGCCTTCAGCCGTGCCGAGGCTTCCTCATACCGGTCGAACCGCCGGGACTGGTTATACCGCTCGTCCCAGACCAGCCCCAGCCAGGACAGGTCGTCCTCGATCCCCTGCTCGAACTCGGCTGTCGATCGGGCCAGATCGGTATCGTCGATCCGCAGCACGAACGACCCGCCCTGGCCTTTCGCGAACAGCCAGTTGACCAGGGCCGTGCGCACATTGCCGACATGCAGCTTGCCCGTCGGAGACGGGGCGAAACGGACCTTGACGGGCGGGCTGGCGGACATGACGGGCGACCTCGAAAGCGAGGCGCGTAGGTCGCGCCGCCGCCCTTCCAAGTCAAGCGACCTCAGTCGTCGCGGTGGACACGCTCTCGGCGTTCGTGGCGTTCCTGGGCCTCGACCGACAGGGTCGCGGTCGGACGGGCTTCCAGACGCCCCAGGCCGATCGGTTCGCCGGTGTCCTCGCAATAGCCGTAGGAGCCGTCCTCGATCCGGCGCAGGGCATCTTCGATCTTGGAGATCAGCTTGCGCTGTCGGTCCCGTGTGCGGAGCTCCAGAGCCCGGTCCGACGCCGATGACGCGCGGTCCAGCAGGTCCGGATGGTTCTCCGTTTCCGCCTTCAGATTGACCACCGTGCCCTTGGACTCGCGCAGGATGTCGTCCCGCCAGGCCAACAGCTTGTGTTTGAAATAGGCCAGCTGCCGCTCGTTCATGAACGGCTCGTCGTCGGAAGGCCGGTACTGGACCGGTTCCGAGGTCGAAAACGAGGCCAATGCGTTCATCGCACTCACACTCTCACCAAACGCCCCCGTGGCGTAGGACGGCCTATAGTCAGAGTGTCGAGTCGGCACAATCCGGATCGCGCGCCTGTGATCACGGAAAATGGCAGGATCGTGGAGAAAGTGACATTTCCCACTCACCCGCCTCGCGTGTGAAGAGATTCTCTGTCGATTTGAGCGCTTACGAGGCGTTGCGGCGAACTTCAGCCTTGGCCAGTTCGACGGCGGCGCGAAGATCGATCTGATCCAGCACCGACGTCAGGCCGGGATCCGCGTCGTCATCACGAGCCTCGCGCAGAGTTCTGGACAGCCGCTCCAGGGCACCCTCGCCCGCCTCGCCGCCCAGCATGGCCAGTTTGAGCTCTTCCAGCCGGTCCAGCAGACCCCCACCGCGCCGGATCGCCCGGCGGCGCCGTTCGGTGGCATCCTCCACACCCTGCAAGGCAACCAAGGACGATAGGCCGGACACCCCGCCGACCGAAGCGGCCGATGTCGTGGCCAGCGACCCGGCTGACACGCTCGCCGACGGAACCGAAAAGCCCCGTGAGGCGGGCGTGGATCGCGGCACCACACTGGGGGTGGTGCCTGAGGGGCCTGTGACCTTCATCGATGCGGACTCCGGAACATGGCCCAAGATCGCCACCGACCGTCACTGTTTGGTTAATGACGCGGCAGATTCTGCCGTGCACGCCGTTCACCCCGACCCCGGCAGCCTTGTTTGCAATACTCTTTTTCGGCGGCACGATCTTCGCATCGTGGTGAACGCGTAGCTCACGGATGCCCGACCGATGCGAAAAATCTTCCTGGCCCTGATCTCCAGCTTCGCGGCCCTGGCCGTGGGCGCGGGAACCGCCTCGGCCCAGTCGCGGATCAAGGACATTGCCGCCGTCGAAGGCGTCCGTGCCAACCAGCTGGTCGGCTATGGCCTCGTCGTCGGCCTGAACGGGACCGGCGACAGCCTGCGCAACGCCCCTTTCACCCGCCAATCCCTGGAAGGCATGACCGAACGGCTGGGCGTCAACATCCGCGGTGCCAATGCCAATACGAAGAACATGGCCGCCGTCCTGGTCACCGCCGAACTGCCGCCCTTCTCGACGCCGGGCGCACGCATCGACGTCGCGGTCTCGAGCATGGGCGACGCCAAGAGCCTGCTGGGCGGCACCTTGATCGTCACCAGCCTGCAAGGGGCCGACGGCCAGATCTATGCCGTGGCTCAAGGCTCGGTCCAGACCGGATCGGTGTCGGGCTCGGGCGGCTCGGGCTCATCGGTGACGCGCGGCGTCCCGACTGCCGGCCGCATCGCCTCGGGAGCTACGGTCGAGGCAGAGACCGGGTTCAACCTCGACGCCATGACCGAGGTCCGGCTGACTCTCCGCAACCCCGACTTCACCACGGCCCAGCGCGTCGCCGCCGCCATCAACAGCAGCTATCCGAACACGGCCCTGGCCGAGAACGGCTCCGTCGTCGCCCTGCGCGCCCCGGCCCAGATGGGGATGGCGGGCTTCATCAGCCGGGTCGAGAACCTGCCGGTCACGGTCGATACCCCCGCCAAGGTCATCATCGACGAGGTCAACGGCCTGATCGTCATGGGCGAGAACGTCCGCGTCTCAACCGTCGCCATCGCCCAGGGCAACCTGACCATCTCGGTCCAGGAACAGCCCTTTGTCAGCCAGCCCGCCCCCTTCAGCGACGGCCAGACGGCGGTCGTGCCCCAGTCCGACGTCACCATCGAGGAGGAGTTGGGCAAGGAAATCCGCATCGTCGACGGCGCGACCTCGCTGTCGACCCTGGTCAGCGGCCTGAATGCGCTGGGCGTCAGCCCGCGTGACATGATCAGCATCCTGCAGGCGGTGAAGGCCGCCGGTGCCCTCCAGGCCGAAATCGAGGTTCTGTGATGAGCGACCTGGCAATATCTCCGAATCTGCTGTCTTCGACGGCTGCGGCCCCGAAGCCCACCGATCCCCGCCTGCGCGAGACGGCAGAGGCCTTCGAGGCCTCCTTCCTGTCGCAGATGCTGAAACCGATGTTCGAGGGCCTGTCCACGGACGGTCCGTTCGGCGGAGGCGAGGCCGAGGCGACGTGGCGCAGCTTCCTGCTGGACGCCATGGCCAAGAAGACCGTCCAGGCCGGCGGCATCGGCCTGACCGACACCGTCATGGCCGAGATGCTGAAGATGCAGGAGCAATCCCAGTGACATCTGACATCGCCATCGGCAGCGCCGAAATCCGCCGCCTGATCCTGCTGACGGAGAAACTGACCGCCCGGCTGGAGCGCGAGACGGCGTCCTTCGCCGCGCACCGGCCCCAGGACGTCACCGCAGGCCTCGCGGAAACGCAGGACCTGGCCAACCAGTACCGGCGCGAATCAGCCCAGCTGAAGGCCAACCGCGCGCTTCTGATGGCCGCACCCGCCAGCGAGCGCATGACCTTGATTCGCGCGACCGAGCGGTTCGAGACGGTTCTGGCCACTCACGGTCGCGCCGTCGATGCGGCGCGCATCATCTCCGAGGGCCTGGTCCGGACCATCGCCCACGAAGTCGCCTCGGCCCGCGCCCTGGGTACGGGATACGGCGCGTCGGGCCATGCCGCCGTCGGCGATGGCCGTGCGATCACCTTCAACCGCACCGCCTGAACCGTCTGATCGGCAAGCGATTTCCAGCCGCATCGTGACGCAGTTTTAACGCTTGGCGTGTCAGTAAGGTCGTCATGCTCGGAACGACCCGTCTTCTCGGCCTCGCCTTTGCGTCGTCCGACCTGCTGCTGGAGCTTGATGGCGATGGCCGGATCACGCTCGCGCTTGGGTCGGGTCCGTCACCGGAACTGGGCCTAGCGGGGCTCCAAGGGCGTCTCCTGGCCGACCTTCTGACCGCAGAGACCGCCTGCGCCTTCAAAGTAGCGCTGTCCGAACTGAAGTCCGGCACGCGCTCGGAGCCGGTCGAGATCGTTCTGTCCTGTTGCGAAGCCAAAGCCCGCCATGCCGTCATCAGCCTGTTCCGACTGCCCGACCTGGCACCGGCCGTATCCTGTTCGGTCCGTTACGAAGGCCCTGTCTTCACGCGGGTGCCCGATGCCGCACCGCCCGTCCTGACCGCGACGACCTTCCTAGCCCGCGCCCGGTCGCTGCTGACCGATGCCTCGCGCGCACCTGGCGACGTGTCAGTGACCTTCGTCGATGTGAACGGGCTCGCCGCCGCCCAGGCGACCGGCGAGGCAACGAACGAGGCCCTGGCCCGGATCGAGGCCAGCCTGCAATCCGCGTCGATCGATGGCGGCTCGGCCGCTCGTCTGACGCCCGAGCGCTATGCCCTGCTGCATGACGCGCGAGTCTCGCGCGATATCGCGGGCGACGTCCGCGAGGTGGCCCGCCACGACGGCCTGTTGCTGGACGTCAGCTCCAGCGCCCAGACCCTGCCCGACGATCCCAATCCGCTGAACGCTCTGCGCGCCCTGCGTTTCGCGGTCGAAAGCTGCCTGCGCGAAGGCGGGCTGGAAAGCCCGGATGCCGCCTTCAGCGCCTCACTGGCCAGCACGTTGCGCGATGCCGAAACTTTCCGCGCCATCGTGCGCGAACGCCGGTTCGACCTGCACTACCAGCCGATCGTCGATCTCCATACCGGGGCCGTCCAGCATTTCGAGGCCCTGGCCCGCTTTTCCAAGACCGGGACGCCTGCGGGCGTGATCCACATGGCCGAGGAACTCGCGCTGATCGAATCCTTCGACCTCGCCGTCGCCGCCAAGGCCCTGGCTCGCCTGCGCCAGCCTGGCGCGGGCCTGCTGAAATTCGCCATCAACGTCTCGGGCGCTTCTCTGGCCAGCGACGCCTATGTCGAGGCCCTGCTGGACATGACCGTCGATCACGCCGAAATCCGCAAGCGGATGATCGTCGAGGTTACGGAAACCGCTGCCCTCGCCGACATCGAAGCCGCCAACCGCCGCCTGTCGGCCCTGCGTCGCGCCGGGATCCGGGTCTGTATCGACGATTTCGGAGCGGGTTCGGCGACCTTCGACTACCTGCACGGCCTGTCCGTCGACACGGTCAAGATCGACGGGCGGTTCGTGCGCGGCATCGAGCGGGACGAACGCTCACAGATGCTGGTCAAACACCTGATCAGCCTCTGCAGCTCGCTGAACCTCACGACGATCGCGGAAGTGATCGAGACGGAACAGGCAGCGGATGTCCTGAAGGGTATCGGCGTGACCCAGGGACAGGGCTGGCTCTACGGTCGAGCGGAGCCGGAACCGCAAACCTTGCTGGCTTCCCCCTCCGCCGTCCGGCGCAGGGGTGTGGTCGAGGCCTGGGGCTAGCGGCGGGTCCGGCGGGCCCGCACGGGAACCGGCTTGGGCTTGGGTTGCGACGCCGCGAACACCACGGCAGCGATGCCCGCGGACAGGGCCAAACCGATTTCCAGCAACATGATCGAAACTCCTGCGACGTCGGTACCGTCCGAGAATGGTCATGAAATCGGCGGACCGCAAGGTCCGGGGTGTCGCGCCTCGCCGGACACTCTGTCACTTTGCGCCCGGGAGGCTCCGTGATGAACCACAGAACGCTCGTCGCCGCCGGTATCGCCCTGTCGCTCGCCGCCTGTGCCAGCACGCCGCAATCGGGAGGGCCGTCCGCGCCGCCCGACTACCGCGAACTCGTCGGCAATCCCGCGCTGCCGAACGCCCGGCTCTACGCCGACTGCCTGAAGCAGGCCGCAGAAACCGCCAACTATCGACAGGCGTTGGACGGCGGCGGCGAGGAACTGCTGCTGTTCACATGCGACGGCGCACCGGCTGCGGCCTTCTACGCCGCTCTCGCTCCGTGGAGCGCCTCGATCGGTTCCGAGTTTCAGAACGACGGCCGGACCTATCGCTCTACCGCGAGGGTCCAGCGCAATCTGTTTGGGGTCGATTACTGCAGTGCCGCCAGCGACGCCGACCATCGCTGCGTGTTGAGTTTCAACGCGGGCGACTTCCTGCTGCGATAGGCCGCGCGGTCGGTCAGCCGAAATGTTCCCACATTGTTCTTGCTGAATCGTGACAATCAGTGCCCATATAGCGATGTCGCACTGGACCCTGCGCCCAGCTTCCCGCGTTCCCGGACACCATGACCGAAAAGCACAATTTCATCCGCGTGCGCGGCGCGCGCGAGCACAATCTCAAGGGCGTGGACGTCGATATTCCACGCGAGCAGCTGGTCGTCATGACCGGCCTGTCTGGGTCGGGGAAATCCTCGCTCGCATTCGACACCATCTATGCCGAGGGCCAGCGCCGCTATGTCGAGAGCCTGTCGGCCTATGCCCGCCAGTTTCTGGAGCTGATGGGCAAGCCGGACGTAGATCTGATCGAGGGCCTGTCGCCGGCCATCTCCATCGAACAGAAGACGACGTCGAAGAACCCCCGTTCGACCGTCGGCACGGTGACGGAAATCCACGACTACATGCGCCTGCTGTGGGCGCGTGTCGGCGTGCCCTATTCGCCCGCCACCGGCCTACCGATCGAGAGCCAGACCGTGTCGATGATGGTCGACAAGCTGACCGCCCTGGCTGAGGGCGAGCGTATCCTGCTGTTGGCCCCCGTCGTGCGCGGTCGCAAGGGCGAGTACCGAAAGGAGATTTCCGAGTGGCAACGCTCCGGCTATCAGCGGCTGAAGATCGACGGCGAATTCTACGCCATCGAGGACGCGCCGACGCTGGACAAGAAGTTCAAGCACGACATCGACATCGTCGTGGACCGGATCGTCACCAAGAACGGGCTGGAACCCCGCTACGCTGACAGTATCCAGACCGCGTTGAACCTGGCCGACGGCATTGCCGTGGCCGAATGGGCAAGTGCACCTGAAGGCGAAGAGCCGCGTCGCATCGTCTTCTCCGAGAAATTCGCCTGCCCGGTTTCCGGCTTCACGATCAGTGAGATCGAACCCCGGCTGTTTTCGTTCAACAACCCGTTCGGAGCCTGTCCGACCTGCGACGGCCTGGGGGTCAAGTTGGCCTTCGACGCCGATCTGGTCATCCCCGACCGCGACAAACACCTGCACAAGGGCGCAGTGGCTCCCTGGTCGCGCGGCCCCTCGCCCCTCTACACCCAGACGCTGCAATCGCTGGCCCGCCACTACGGCTTCTCGATGGATGTGCCGTGGCGCGACCTGCCGGAACAGGCGCAGAAGGTCATCTTGCACGGCACCAAGACCGAGAAGATCAAATTCACCTATGACGACAACGCCCGCAAGTACGAGGTCTCCAAGGCCTTCGAGGGCGTCTTGCCCAACCTGGAACGCCGCTGGCGCGAGACCGACAGCGCCTGGGTGCGCGAGGAACTGGGCCGATTCCAGGCCGAGACGCCCTGCGAGGCCTGCGGCGGCAAACGCCTGAAACCCGAAGCCCTTGCGGTCAAGATCGACGGCTCGGACATCTCCGAGATCAATGCCCTGTCGATCTCGAAAGCCTTCCTCTGGGTTTCGACGCTGGAGGAGAGGCTGAGCGCCAAACAGCTGGAAATCGGTCGCCGCATCCTCAAGGAGATCACGGATCGCCTGCGCTTCCTCAACAACGTCGGCCTCGACTATCTCAGCCTGGCGAGATCGTCCGGCACCCTGTCCGGCGGCGAGAGCCAGCGAATCCGGCTGGCGTCACAGATCGGGTCCGGGCTGACGGGCGTGCTCTACGTCCTGGACGAACCCTCGATCGGCCTGCACCAGCGCGACAACTCCCGCCTGCTGGAAAGCCTGCGTGGCCTGCGCGACCTCGGCAACTCCGTGCTCGTCGTCGAGCATGACGAGGAGGCGATCCTGACCGCCGACTACGTCATCGACATGGGTCCCGCCGCGGGCGTCCACGGCGGCGAGATATGCGCCCAGGGCACCCCTGCCGAAGTCCTCGCCAACCCCAAATCCCTAACCGGAAAATATCTGTCGGGCGAGCGCGAGATCGAATTGCCGCCCGAGGGCCGCCGCCCTGTCAACCGCAAGAAGATGCTGAAGATCAGCGGTGCCACCGGCAACAATCTGAAGACCGTCACCGGCGAAATCCCCGTCGGTGTCATGACCTGCATCACCGGCGTCTCCGGCGGCGGCAAGTCCACCTTCACGATCGAGACCCTGTACAAGGCCGCCGCGCGCCGGCTGCACAATGCATCAGACGCCCCCGCCCCCTTCGACCGGATCGAGGGGCTGGAGCATTTCGACAAGGTCATCGACATCGACCAGTCGCCGATCGGCCGCACCCCGCGCTCGAACCCAGCGACCTATACCGGTGCCTTCGGGCCCATCCGCGACTGGTATGCCGGCCTGCCGGAATCCAAGGCCCGCGGCTATGGCCCCGGCCGCTTCAGCTTCAACGTCAAGGGCGGGCGCTGCGAAGCCTGTCAGGGCGACGGCCTGATCAAGATCGAGATGCATTTCCTGCCGGACGTCTACGTCACCTGCGACGTCTGCAAGGGCAAGCGCTACAACCGCGAGACTCTGGAAATCGTCTTCAAGGGCAAGAGCATATCCGACGTTCTGGATATGACGGTCGAGGAAGCGGGACAGTTCTTCAAGGCCGTGCCGCCGATCCGGGACAAGATGCTGACGCTGAGCCGCGTCGGCCTCGACTACGTCAAGGTCGGCCAGTCGGCGACGACCCTCTCGGGCGGCGAGGCCCAGCGGGTCAAGCTGTCGAAGGAGCTGTCGAAACGGGCGACCGGCAAGACCCTGTACATCCTCGACGAACCGACGACGGGCCTGCATTTCGAGGACATCCGCAAACTCCTGGAAGTGCTACAGGAATTGGTGGAAGCGGGTAACACTATCGTGGTGATCGAGCACAATCTGGACGTCATCAAGGTCGCCGACTACCTGCTGGACTTCGGTCCGGAGGGTGGCGACGGGGGTGGAGAGATCGTCGCCAAGGGCACGCCGGAAGAGGTCGCCAAGAACCCCGCCAGCTGGACCGGCCGCTATCTGAAGGAGGTGCTGGACCGCCACGAAACGCGTCGCAAGACACGTGTGGCGGCCCTCACGGCCTCCGCACCCGCGACGAAACCCAGGGTCGCACGGGCCAAGAAGACCGCCTAATCGGCCTTCGCCGCCACGGCGAACGGAGCCCAGATCACTGTCGAGACCATGGCCATCCCCACCCCCATCAGGGCTAGCAGCACCAGCACGAGGAGTGGATTGGTACTGCCCAGGCTGCTGAACGGCAGGGCGACCACGACGAGCAGCAGGACGACCAGCACCGCCATGACGCCTGCGATGACGCCCATGCCCAGCAGGGGCCAGAACAGCCGTCGGGTCGTCGCCAAGGCGGGCTTGATGGCAAACCGCCCCTCGCGGACGCTTCGGGGAGCGAGCAAGCTGAACCGCACCGCCAGATAGATCGACGCCATCGATACCGCCGTACCGATTAGGACGCCCAGCCACAGGCCGACGGTCCCTGCGGCGAGCTTCTCCAGGGCGTCACCGCCATAGCTCAGGGCGAACGAGATCGCCGCCGTAGCCGCGAAAATGACCAGGGCCCTCAGCTCGTCCATGCCGACCCTGAGGTAGGCGAAGCTGCGCGCCTCGGGCGTCAGAATCGCGCGGTAAAGAGCCGGAGCCAGTATGGCCTGAATTACAAGGCTGATTGGAAATGTCACCCACATCGACGACAGGAATGCCGCTTGTGCCTTCTCGGACCAGGCTCCAAAATTCCCCTTTGTAGCGATGACTTCCTGAGCGAATGGTGCCATCGCGGGCTGAACTGCAATGCCAATGGCCAGCAATCCCAGCAGCCAGACCCCAGCCCAGGCCAAGACCGCCAAAGGCTGTTCGCGCGTGATGCGGAAGCCCTCGAAGGCCGCGTTGCTGGCCGAGAACGGCATTGATGTCTGGGTGGGGGGCGTCTGCATGGTGGGGTCGTCTCCGTGTCCCGATCGCCTGCCATAGCCAACGCGGGCCGCGGCGTCGCGCGGTTTGTCAGTGGCTATCCTGCTCGATCCGCACCCGGCGATAGACGACGCCCAGGAAGGTCAGCATCATCGGCACCAGAACCCAGGCCACAGCCATGGCCGTCACGATGCCCGCGACCCGGCCCCCGAGGCCTATGAATCCGCCGATCAGGATCAGTCCCGGCAGGGCGAACAGGACCAGCCCCAGCATCAGCGGCATTACATTTCCCCGGCTGATCGCCATGGCGGGCAAGGACACCATCCGCCCCTGCGCAACCGTCGCCGGTCCGGCCATGGCGAGTCGGGCCGCCAGCATCAGCGGAATGAAGATCGCCCCGATGCCGACCACGGCCACGATCGCCACCCGCCAGGCCGGGCCAACCGCACCCCAGTCCCGTGCCCGGATCGCCGCGACGTCCAGCTCCGACCCGCCGAACAGGGCCAGCACCGTCAGCCCCAGCAGCGACGCCACGATGGCCCAGAACAGCAGACACAGCGCCGCCGCACCCAGCAGACGCATCTCCGCCCGCCCAAGCTGAAGCCCGCCCGGCCCCAGGCCGAGCGACCGCGCCCCGGCCAGATCGCCCGCGACGGCGACCCTCAGCACGGCCCCGATGGCCACCAGTCCCGCCACGGCTCCCAGCACGGCCATCACCACGCCGACCGCACCACCGGGCAAGAACACGCCCACCAGTCCGATCGCCGCCCACAGCCCCAGCGCATAGCGCGCCCCGTTCCAGACCCATGGCAACAGCAATGCGGTCTCGGACACGGCGGCCCCCAGCGACAGTTTCGGACGAGGCGGATGATCCTGGCTCATGGGCGCGTCCATAGCCCGCGACGGTTCGTCCGCGAAGGGGAAGGCTGACGGATCGCGCAGGTGCGACTATGAAGCCGCCATGACAGTTTCAGACCTCAAGCCCATCCACGTCATCGGCGGCGGCCTCGCCGGCTCCGAAGCCGCCTGGCAGGTCGCCAATGCGGGTGTACCGGTGATCCTGCACGAAATGCGCAGGCCGGGTGTGACGACCGATGCCCACCACACCGACGGCCTGGCCGAACTGGTCTGTTCCAACTCCTTCCGCTCCGACGACTGGGAGCACAATGCCGTGGGCCTGCTGCACGCAGAGATGCGCGAACTCGGCTCCATCATCATGGCCAGCGCCCACGATCATCAGGTGCCCGCCGGGGGTGCCCTGGCCGTGGACCGCGACGGCTTCTCGCAGTCGGTGACCGCAAAACTCGAAACCCATCCCCTGGTCACAATCCAGCGCGAGGAAATCGTCGGCCTCCCGCCCGAGGATTGGGACAATGTCATCGTCGCCACCGGCCCCCTGACTTCTCCAGCTCTCGCCGAAGCCATCCTGACTCTGACCGGCGAGGAAAGCCTGAGCTTCTTCGACGCGATCGCCCCCATCGTCCACGCCGAGACCATCGACTTCAACATCGCCTGGCGGCAGTCTCGCTACGACAAGGAAGGCCCGGGCGGAGACGCGGCCGCCTACGTCAACTGTCCGATGAACAAGGCCGAATACGACGCCTTCATCGACGCCCTGATCACCGGCCCCAAAGCCGAGTTCAAGGAGTGGGAGCACGTCCCCTATTTCGATGGCTGCCTGCCGATCGAGGTCATGGCCGAACGCGGGCGCGAGACCCTGCGCCACGGCCCCATGAAGCCCGTCGGCCTGACCAATCCGCGCGATCCCCTGGTCAAGGCCCACGCCATCGTCCAGCTGCGCCAGGACAATGCGCTGGGCACATTGTTCAACATCGTCGGCTTCCAGACCAAGCTGAAGCACGGTGCCCAGGCGGAGGTCTTCCGCATGATCCCCGGCCTCCAGAACGCCCAGTTTGCGCGGTTGGGCGGCCTGCACCGCAACACCTATCTGAACAGCCCGCGCCTGCTGGATCGGCAGCTGCGCCTGAAGCCCATGCCCCGCCTGCGCTTCGCCGGTCAGGTCACGGGCGTGGAAGGCTACGTCGAGAGCGCCGCCACCGGCCTGCTGGCTGGTCGCCTCGCCGCCGCCGAACGGCTGGGCCAGACGCTGGACGCCCCCGCCCCCCACACCGCCATCGGGGCCCTGGTCGAACATATCACCGGTGGGCATATGGCCGGATCGAAATTCCAGCCGATGAACATCAACTACGGCCTCCTGCCGCCGCTGGAGACGCCCAAGGTCGATGAGGCCGGGGTCAAGATCCCGCTCAAGGAACGCGGCCGCGCCAAGAAGCAATTGATGAGCATCCGGGCGTTGAACGACCTCAAGGCCTGGCGCGACGCCGCCTGACGCATCGCCTGTCCACCCGGCGCGTGGTATCCTGCCCCCCCAGCAGGAGGCCGCGCCCATGCATGTCCCACCGGGTTTCGGCGTCGTCACGCCCTATCTCTTCGTCGATGACGCGGCGACCTATATCGCCTTTCTGGAGGCCGCCTTCGGGGCTCAGGAACTGGACCGCAGCCTGCGGGCCGACGGCTGCGTCGCCAATGCCCAGCTCAGTTTCTCGGGCACCATGATCATGCTCAGCGAGGCCTCGGTCGACTATCCGGCCAGTCGCGCCGCATACTATCTGTACGTCGCCGATGCCCATGCGGCGATGGCGCGGGCCGTGGCGGCGGGCGCGACCGAAATCATGGCCGTCGCCGACATGCCCTACGGCGATCGTCAGGGCGGGGTGCGCGACCCGGCGGGCAATATCTGGTGGGTGTCCCAGCGCCTGATCGACGCCCCCTATTTCTGATCCATGCCCTTCCTCGCGCCACCCGCAGAGCCGATCACCGCCGCTCAGGACGCCGCCAGCGACGTCTATCAGGGACCGCGCGCCACCGACCTCAAGGCTGCGACCGGTGTCGATCGTCCCCTGGTTTGCGCCGTGAATCACGACAAGGCGCGCGAGCGGGACGGCCGCACCACCGTGATCGTGATCCAACCCTTCGGCTATAGCCACCTGTCCAGCGGGCGGCGCATCTGGGTCCCGGCAGGCTATGTCACCGACTTCGCCTCGATCCCGCGTATCGGTCGATGGCTGATCCCGCCGTTCGGCCGCCACGCCATCGCCGCCGTGGTCCATGACTGGCTCTATTCGGTCGGCGAGCCGGACGCGCGCGGTCAGGCCGACGACATCTTCCGCGACGCCCTGGACGAGCTGGGCGTCGACATGGCCCGGCGCAATGTGATGCACCGCGCCGTGCGGACGTTCGGCGCGGGTGGCTACGAACGCGCCGCCGCGACCTGGGCGACGTCCTTCATGGACTGGCGGACCGGCACGACCCTGACCCCGCCCGCGCCGCGCGAAGCCTTTTTCGGACAGGGCGATCCGGCGGTGATCGCGCGGGTGATGAGCCAGCCGCCGGTGAACTGCGCGGTCTGAAACGGCGCTGCGGCGATCGTTCAGGGTGTCGCACGACCGGAACGCCCGACGCTCCGAGGACTTAAGGTCAGACCCCTCCCCGCAGCCTCCGCCGCGAAGTCCGCCAAGGAACCATCATGGCCTATGAAACCGTCAATCCGTCCACCGGCGAGCGCGTCGCGACCTTTCCCCTGCACACCGCCGCCGAGGTCGAACAGGCATTGGCCACGGCGGACGCCCTGTTCCATTCCGACTGGTGCCAAGGCGACATCGCCCCTCGCCTCGAGGTTCTCGGTCGCCTCGCCGAGCTGATGATCGAGCGGTCGGACACGCTGTCGCGCCTCATGAGCGTGGAGATGGGCAAACTGACGTCCGAGGCCGAGGACGAGGTCAAACTGTGCGCCGGAATCGCCGCCTACTACGCCAAAAATGCCGCCGAGCTGCTGAAGCCCCAGCCCTATGAGACCGACATGGGCGAGGCTTGGGTCGAGCATCATCCTGTCGGGGTGCTGATGGCGGTCGAGCCGTGGAATTTCCCGATCTATCAGCTGATCCGCGTCATCGGCCCGGCCATCGCGGTCGGCAATCCGGTCCTGTTCAAACACGCCGGTATCGTGCCCCAGTGCGCTGCAGCCTTCGAGACCCTGGTCCGCGACGCGGGCGCGCCGGAGGGGGCCTGTACCAATCTGTACATCTCGTCCGACACGGTCTCCGAACTGATCGGCGACAAACGCATTCAGGGCGTGGCCCTGACCGGGTCGGAGGGTGCGGGCAGCGTCGTCGGGGCGCGGGCGTCGGAGATGCTGAAGAAGTCCACGCTGGAACTGGGCGGCAGCGACGTCTTCGTGGTGCTGGACGACGCCGATATCGAAAAGGCGGCCAAGGAGGGGGCCGCTGCCCGCCTGTCCAACGCCGGTCAGGCCTGCACCGCCGCGAAGCGGTTCGTGGTCCAGACCTCGGTCGCTGATGCCTTCACCGAGGCCTTCACGCGCGAGATCAAAGGCTATGTCCTGGGCGACGCCACCGACGCGTCCACCACCCTGGCCCCGCTGTCGTCGCAGTCCGCCGTCGACGACCTGGCCAAACAGGTGTCGGAGGCCGTGGAAAACGGCGCGACCCTGCTGTTCGGCGGCAAGCCCGCCGATCGCCCCGGCTTCTTCTTCGAGCCTGGCGTCCTGACCGACATCGACCCTAAGAACCCGGCCTATTCTCAGGAGCTGTTCGGCCCGGTCGCGCAGCTGTACGTCGTGGAGGATGACGACGCGGTCGTCGCCCTGGCCAACGATTCGTCCTACGGCCTGGGTGGTTCGATCTATTCCGGCGACACGGACCGGGCACGGAAACTGGCGTCGCGGATCGAGACCGGCATGGTCTTCATCAACACCCCCACCGGATCACGCCCCGAACTGCCGTTCGGCGGCATCAAACGCTCGGGTTACGGACGCGAGCTCGGCAATCTGGGGATTATGGAGTTTGTGAACCGAAAACTGGTGGTTCTGTCGTCCTGATCTGCGGGATCTACAGTCGGCCGCGCAGCACGGCCCACGTCAGTTTCAGGCGCTTTATCGGCTCGCTTTCGCCGGGCCGATGAAGCGCCGCGTGGGCTACCGCGGGGAAGGCAGCGGCGGGCAGATGGGCCAGACCGCGATTGGCGGTGGCGCGCAGGCTTCTAGCATCGTCCACCCGGCCCGTCTGGGCCAAGCCCCACACACGCCCGGCCTCGATGACCTCGGTCTCGTGCCCGGACCCGGCCAGCAATGTCGCCGCCGCCTGCATCGGACCGACATAGAACGCATCCAGATCATGCGGCTGGCCGTGCACCCGGCCGATGTGCGCCTCGATCAGGGCCTCGAAAGGGGCGCGATCCAGCCGATGACGCGCGACGATATCGGTCAGAGCCTCCAGCACCGGGTGCCCCTTGCGCGCCACCCCGGCCCATACCCCGTCCAGCTGTTCCGACCACCAGGCATAACGCATCTCGGCCAGCAGAGGCTGGGTCACGCGGGTGGGAATGGCCATCAGCTCGGCCTCGAACGCATACAGGCCGATCAGGTCGGCGCGGGCCCGCTCGTCGGTCACGAACCGGCTGGACAGCCAGCGGTCCGGATCAGCCTGCCGGACCTGGTCGTCCAGCAGGCGGTCGCGGTCGGTCATCGCTCAGATATCAGGCGGCGTCGTCCGCCGTCTTCTTCTTGGATTCCGAATAGATCAGCAGCGGCTGGGCCTTGCCCTCGATCACCTCGGCATTGACCACCACCTCCTCGACACCGTCGAAGGTCGGCAGTTCGAACATGGTCTCCAGCAGGATCCCTTCCAGGATCGAGCGAAGGCCCCGCGCGCCGGTCTTCCTCGTAATCGCCTTCTTGGCCACCGCGTTCAATGCGTCGTCGGTGAAGGTCAGGCCGACATTCTCCATCTCGAACAGCCGCTTGTACTGTTTGACCAGGGCGTTCTTGGGCTCGGTCAGGATGGTGACCAGGGCCGTTTCGTCCAGATCCTCCAGCGTCGCCAGCACCGGAAGACGACCGATGAACTCCGGGATCAGGCCAAACCGCATCAGATCGTCCGGCTCGACACCCTTCAGGATGTCGCCCGTGCGCCGCTCGTCGACATTGGCCACCTTGGCCCCGAAGCCGATCGAGGCCCCGGCTCCGCGTGCCGAGATCACCTTCTCCAGGCCTGCGAACGCACCGCCGACGATGAACAGGATGTTGGCGGTATCGACCTGCAGGAACTCCTGCTGCGGATGCTTGCGCCCGCCCTGCGGGGGCACGGACGCAACCGTGCCCTCCATGATCTTGAGAAGGGCCTGCTGCACACCCTCGCCCGAGACGTCGCGGGTAATGGACGGGTTGTCGGACTTGCGGCTGATCTTGTCGATCTCGTCGATGTAGACGATGCCGCGCTGGGCGCGTTCCACATTGTAATCAGAGGCTTGCAGCAGCTTCAGGATGATGTTCTCGACATCCTCGCCCACATAGCCGGCCTCGGTCAGGGTCGTGGCGTCGGCCATGGTGAAGGGCACATCGATGATCCGCGCCAGCGTCTGGGCCAGCAGCGTCTTGCCCGAGCCGGTCGGCCCGATCAGCATGATGTTGGACTTGGCCAGTTCGACGTCGTTGTTCTTGGCCGCGTGGTTCAACCGCTTGTAATGGTTGTGAACCGCGACGCTCAACACCTTCTTGGCGTGGCTCTGGCCGATCACATAGTCGTCCAGGACTTCGCGGATTTCCTTGGGCGTGGGGACGCCGTCGGTCGACTTCTTGAAGCCAATCTTGTGCTCTTCGCGGATGATGTCCATGCACAGCTCGACGCATTCGTCGCAGATGAACACGGTCGGCCCGGCGATGAGCTTGCGCACCTCATGCTGGCTCTTGCCGCAGAACGAGCAATACAGGGTACTTTTGGCGTCGGTGCCGGCTGCTTTGGTCATAGACCCTTCTCACATTGCGCCGAACCGATGAGGCCGACACGCTTCCTTCGCGTTGATTCCACCACTATGGACGCGAAGATATTCAAAAAATGACAATCACCCATCCCACCGCCCGCCACAAGCCCGCCGCCGCGCGTCAGGTCGTTTCAACGGTGGAGTTTGCAAACTGGTGGGGGATCGCGGCTTATGAGTGACATGGGAAGCCCCACCCCGATTCGCCAGTCGAATGAACCGCTTGGCGCGATCGTGGCCTTCGATTTCGACGGTACCCTGACGATCCGCGACAGTTTCACGGAATTTCTGCGCTGGCGGGCAGGCAAGCGTGGTTGGGCGCTCGGTCTGGCGAAGATGACGCCTGCGGTGGCCACCTATGCCCGGACCCGCGATCGAGGGCGGGTCAAGGCAGCGTCGGTCAGGGTCTTCCTGAAGGGCGTGCCGCGGAGCGAGCTGGAGGCCGATTCAGCGCGGTTCTGCGACCATATCTGGGACCGGTTCATGCGACCCGACGCCCTCGCCTGCTGGGACGACTGGGGTCGGCGCGGTGCCCATCGCGTGATCGTGACCGCCTCGCCCGAGATCGTGATCGCCCCCTTCGCCACCCGGCTGAAGGCGGATGCCCTTCTTGGCACGAAACTGGTTCTGGATGCCGAGGATCGCGTCACCGGTCGCTTCTCCAGCGCCAACTGCCGCGCCGAGGAGAAGGTCCGACGCCTCCAGACCGCCTATGGCCCTGACGTCCGCCTGGCTGCCGCCTATGGCGACACCTCCGGTGATACGGAAATGCTGGCCATCGCCGACGCGCCCGGATTTCGGGTGTTCACGGGCCGTCCGGCGCGCGATTAGGCCTCAACGCCCATCCGCATCGACCTCGAACACTTCGGGCTTGCCACGCGATGTCGGATCCCAACCCGCCGCGATGGCCGAGGTCACCGCGTTCTTGACCGCATCGACATTGATCCGCTGCTTCAGCATCTGCGGGTGACCATTGGCGCGCATCGGCATGGGGAACTGGATGATGGCCTCGCGCTTGGCGTCCTTGAGCCGCAAGGTTATGGCGATGCCCAGCCACTGATCGCCTGTGGTGCGCATGGGCTGGCGCCGGACCTCCCACTCATAATCCTCGCCCTCGACCTGGACGACGCCGCTCATCTCTCGGGTATGCTGCATGGCCCGTCCCTATCACGACCGCGACACGTTGGACAAAGAAAGGGGGCCCGCCGATCCGACGAACCCCCTTTCCTGACAAGGATTGGCTCGGTCGTCAGACCGTCTTGATGCCGTCCGCGTCGGCCTGGTCGCGTTTGTCGTAGACGTGGTCGACGATGCCCCAAGCCTTGGCTTCCTCGGCGCTCATGAAATGGTCGCGGTCCAGGGTCTTCTCGACCTCGTCCAGCGTCCGGCCGGTGTGGTGGACATAGATCTCGTTCAAACGGCGCTTGGTGTAGCGGATGTCCTCGGCGTGGCGTTCGATGTCCGAGGCCTGGCCGCGGAAGCCGCCGGACGGCTGGTGTACCATGACCCGCGCGTTGGGCAGGGCGATCCGGGCGCCCGCCTCGCCCGCCGTCAGGATCAGCGATCCGGCCGAGGCCGCCATGCCCATCACCACGGTCGAGACCGGCGACTTGATGTACTGCATGGTGTCATAGATCGCGAGCGCCGAGGTCACCTGACCGCCGGGGCTGTTGATATACATGCTGATTTCCTTCTTCGGGTTCTCCGATTCCAGGAACAGCAGCTGGGCGCAGATCAGCGACGCCATCCCGTCCTCGAACGGACCCGTCAGGAAGATGATCCGCTCGCGCAGCAGGCGCGAAAAGATGTCGAAGGCCCGCTCGCCCCGGCTGGATTGCTCCACCACCATGGGGACGAGATTGGATTGCAGATAGTCGATCGGATCGCGCATGGAGGCCTTCTCGGTGATGCGGCGCGACTCGGACGCCGCGCATTCTGTGAGCCCAGCATATCGCGTCGCGCGAGGCTTCGCGCAAGGCGACGCCTATCCGCAGACCTCAATCGTCTTTGCCGGCCCGCTTTAGAGACGCCTCGAAAGTCTCTGCAAGCCCCTCAGCCTGCTGCACGGCATTCAGCCGATAGGTGTCGTCGGCGGAATACAGCGAACGCATATAGGCCTCGTCCCAGGCCGTCATGCGTGGGTTCGCATCCGGTGCCCGGAACAAGTTCAAGATACTATCGAAGCTCGAGACGTCCGCCGCCGGGTCGATCTGGGCGAAGGAGACCATGGTGAGGTAGTCGGACAGCTGCTGGGTCGAAAGGCCCGCGACGGCATTCACATCGACGACGACGACCGAACGGACCATGTCATCTCGCGTACGCCCCCGAAGTTGGGACATGGCATAGACCATCCGCGAGGGTGCCGCTCGTCCAGGCACCCTGACCGCCGGTGCGACGGAGTTGTAGAACACGTCATAATAGGTGGGGATGCTGATGTGCCACCAACGGACGGGGTCAGCCGACGTCTTTAAGCGTTCCAGACTGCTGGCGCGATCGCGCGATCCCGTGACGTTCCAGCGAAAATCCCGTGGTCGTCGCCTGACCCAGGCGTCGGCGAACTCGGCACCATCCGCTGCGCCGACAATCAGAAGGCTGGGCGTACAAGGCGCGTCTTCGATCGCGATCCCGAACTCGGATGCGCGAGCGGCGACACCGTCAGCGATGGCTTCGCCGACCTCGCGGCGGAAATTGACGGCACCAATACAGACGGGCCGCATCCAGCGGGCCAGACCCCGCCCAGCGACCGGCCGCGCGGCCTCCTCCACGAACTGGCGCGCAAGGTCCTCGATCGGACTGCCGTCGACGACGATGTCCTCGAGACGCTGGCCCAGATCAAGCTGCGGATCGCCATCCTGCCCGGGTGACGACCTCGATGACTGCGAGGTCCCGACAGCGGGGTTGGGGTTTGCCCGGTCCTGCGGCGATTGGCCCGCGATAGCCGCTCCGCCTGAAAGCGCGAGCACCCCCGCGAGCAGAACGACCTTTGCGAACATGCGAAGCCTCCGTGCCGATGGACGCAGCCTGAACGTGAATGGGTCACGCTGCAACCCTTGGGCAAAGAGTCGGATCACGGCATCAGGGCGTCGGGCTTGCCAGATCCCGTGCCATCAACGCCGCAACAGAGGCGATATTGCCCCGACTGCCCATCTGATCCTGTTCGGAACCATAGATGCTGCCGACCAGTGCTCGATCCCATGTCGTCAGGGTCTCGGGTTGCGCGCTCGAGGAATCGAACAGGTTCAGGATCGTGTCGCGTCCTCGCGTGTCGCCCTCTGCATAGATATTGATCAGCGAAATGAGGGCGACATAATCGATCACCTGACCGAAGTCGGCACTGTCCAAGGCCTTGGTGTCGAACACGATGATGACCTGTTGCAGCTCGTCGCGATCGGGGGCCCGAATTCGCGACGGCACGATGGTCATACTGCGGCTGGCGAAATCCGATGGCTTCTTCATGTGAGACTGCGTGAGATCGATCGGCTCGTGCCCCGGCAGGCGACCTGCCATCCGCCCGGTCTCGGGATTGACGACGGCGCTTATGTGCCACCACCGGATGGGTTGCCCGGAATTCTGAAACCGACGCAGGGCGGAAGAACCCCGATCGGAAAAGGCCGCACCTGTCCGAAACTCGCGGGGCCGGGAGGCGACAAGTTCGACCGCTGTGCGGTCTCCGTCGTCGGTCGCGACGACGACCACGTTCGGCGTACAGCCGGAATCCGCCACGGGCAGCCCGAAACTGTAGGCCCAGTCGGAAATCCGATCCGCCATCTGCAGCGCGGCGTCCGCTTGCATGTTGGCGACGCCAACGCAGACAGGGGTGTGCTATCGCGACAACCCCCGGTCGCCGATCGGAAGGGCGACGGCGCGAACAAAGGCCGTTGTTTCTTCTACAAGGCGACGGCCCTCGACGTTCACGTCCTCGACGCGGGTCTGCGGATCGACTTGATCAGCGTAACCGCCCCGAGCCGCAGCTGGACCATCCTGGGATAGGGCCGGGTGCGCCGACATCAAGCCAAGCCACAGTGCCAGTCCAGCGGTAGCCGAAAAACGGACCTTGACCCAAGATTGCGCCACACAACACGGTTGTCAACTGTCGGCAGTGACCGGGTATGGCGAGGGCCGATTGCCGGCTGGAGCCGTCAGCCCTCGTCGTCTTCCTTGAGCAGGTCTTCCTTGGTGATCGGCGTGTCCTTGACCTCGGCGGTTCCGAAGATCAGGTCGCAGACCTTTTCCTCGTAGATGGGCGCGCGCATGTTGGCGGCGGCGTTGGGGTTCTGGCGATAGAAGTCCAGGACCGCCTTTTCCTGACCCGGATAGTTGCGGGCTTCCTGCATGATCGCGTTGTTCAGTTCCTGATCCGTGACGCCGACGTTGTTGGCGCGGCCGATCTCGGCCAGGACCAGACCCAGGCGCACGCGGCGCTCGGCGATCTTGCGGTACTCTTCCTTGAGTTTCTTCTCGGACTTCTTGGCGTCCTCGGGCGGCAGGTTGCCGGCCTCCTTGTCGGCCTGGACCTGGGTCCAGATGCCGTCGAACTCGGCATCGACCATCTTGGGCGGCAGGTCGAAGCTGTGGGCGGTGTCCAGCTGGTCCAGCAGGGCGCGCTTCAGCTTGAACCGGGCGGCACCGGCATACTGCTGGTTCAGGTTGTTGCGCAGCAGCTCCTTCAGCTTGTCCAGGCTCTCCAGACCGATCCGCTTGGCGAAGTCCTCGTCGACAACGGCCGGGGCCTCGGCCTTGATGGCCTTCACCTTGACGTCGAACCTGGCCAGTTTCCCGGCCAGGTTCGCGGCCTGATAGTCCTCAGGGAAGGTCACCTCGATGGTCTTTTCCTCGCCGACCTTGGCCCCCTTCAGCTGCTCCTCGAAGCCGGGGATGAACCGGTTGGAGCCGATCACCAGGTCTGCGTCCTCGGCGGCGCCGCCGTCGAACGGCTCGCCGTCCAGCTTGCCCAGGAAGTCGATGGTCAGCTGGTCGCCGTCGGCGGCCTTCACGGCCTTGCCCTTCTTGTCTTCGTACGATTTGGCCTGACCGGCCAGCTCCGTCAGCGCCTCGTCCAGATCGGCGTCGGACGCCTCATAGACCGGACGGTCCAGCTTCAGGGTCTTGGGATCGACGGGCGTGAAGTCGGGCATGACCTCCAGCGCCATTTCGTAAGCCAGGTCCTCAGTCCCGGCCATGACCTTGTCCATGTCGGAGGTCAGCTTCATCTCGGCGGGGGCGGCGGGACGCAGCTTGGCGTCGTCCAAAGCCTTCTGGCTGGTGGCGTTCAGCTGCTCGTTGATGATCTCGCCCATCATCTCGCGGCCGAAGGTCTTCTTGACGTGGCTGGTCGGCACCTTGCCGGGGCGGAAGCCCTTCAGCTTGATCTGCGGCGCGACCTCTTTCAGCTTGGCGTCGAGCTTGGCGGTCAGCTCCGTAGCGGGGATGGTCACCGCGATGACGCGGCTGAGGCCTTCACTGGACTTTTCGACGACTTGCATGACGGGGTCTGACGCTCTGTGGCGCGGCCGGATCGGCGCGCGCGAAGGGTGGGTAAAGCAATAAGGGCCGCCCCTCACCGGAGCGGCACCTCGAAGCCCGCCCTTATGTCGATGACGGGCACAAAGGTCAACGCGGCGGCTAAAGACCGAGGGCGTCCATGGCCGGTTTTTCGTATGCCCCGTCCTCGCCCGGCGAGCGCAGCCGATCTTCGAACCGCCCGTCGGCCTTGGCCAGTTGCCAGATCAGGCTGTGCGCCGCTGGGGCTATGTCCGGCTGGCTCAAATAGATCGGGTGGGCGAAGGCGGTGTCCGCGTCGATCGCCGTCCAGCCCGCCGTGCGGAAAGCGGCCAGAATGCGCGGCAGGAACAGCGCTGTGGTCAGGTTGTGATGGATCAGCAGCGTATGTGGCGGGGAAAAACCCAGCACCTCGCGGGCCAAACCGTCGTAGAAACTGGCGCGGTCCAGCAGGTGCCGAGCCAGATAGTCGCCATAGGGCGCGACATCGGCCCCCGGCTCCCGTTTGAGCCGCTCCACCAGACGCTGGTTCACATACCAGTCCGAGGCATCGATCGTGACATGGGCATTGCTCAGCCCCCTGGCCCGCAGCACGCCACGCATGCGATCTCGAAAATCAGCCGTTCGCCCCTCGGCCAGATAGGGGAAGCGAAACCAGGGTCGCAGCGTCGGATAGGTCGAAAGCAGCGCGCCGCCCGGTCGATGTCGGCCCCCAGATCGCCAGGATCGGAGCCTCCATAATAGGCGTGGCTATAGGTGTGATTGCCGATCGCATGACCGGCCTGCGACCATTCGGCGAGGTGCCCGCGGGCCGGGTCATTGTCGATGTGCTTGCCGGTGATCAGACCCGCAGCCTGGACCCTGGCGGCGCTCATCGCATCCAGGATGGCCCGGTGTTTGGCCGCTCCGGAGAGGATCGGACCGTCCTCAAAGCGGAAATCATCGATGGTGACGGCGAAGGTCGGGCCATCGGTCGTCGCCGCGCCCGGCCCGTGGGCGCACCCCGTCATCACAGCGGTCGTCCCGACGGCAAGGCCCGACAGCATGGACCGGCGGTTCAGCATGATGCGACTCCCTTTGCTTGCGGCGACCGTATCAACTCTGGCCGAAGGAGCGACGCCTTTCGCCACGGCGTTCGCGCCGCTATCTGTCGCCCATGACCGCATCTCCCTCTCCCATCGGCGTCTTCGTCACGCCGGTCACGCCGCTACAGCAGAACTGCACCACCGTCTGGTGCACCCGCACGATGAAGGCGGCGGTGATCGATCCGGGCGGGTCGGTGGACGCCATCATCGCCGAAGTGGCCCGGCGCGGTCTGACCCTAGACCAAATCTGGATCACTCACGGCCATCTGGACCACGCCGCCGGGGCCGCGGAGATGCAGGAAAAGTCGGGCGTCGATATCATCGGCCCGCATCCGGAGGACCAGTTCTGGATCGACGGCATCCCCGCGCAAGGCCAGGCATATGGCATCCCCGAGGCCCGCAGTTTCGCCCCCACCCGCTGGCTGGACGAGGGCGATACCGTCACCCTGGGCAAGACGACATGGGAGGTTCGGCATTGCCCGGGCCACACCCCCGGCCATGTGATCTTCTTCAACCGCGAGGCCCGGTTCGCCCAGGTCGGCGACGTCCTGTTCCAGGGCTCGGTCGGTCGGACGGACTTCCCGAAAAGCGATCCCGACGCCCTGATCCACTCGGTGGTCGAGAAGCTGTGGCCTCTGGGCGACGACGTCACCTTCGTGCCCGGGCATGGGCCGCATTCCACGTTTGGGGCCGAACGGCGCACCAATCCGTTCGTCTCAGACCGGGCGCTGGGTCGCGTATAGAGCCTTGTCCGCTGAGTTGGGGTGGAGGTCGCAAAGAGGTTCATCACGGCGGGCACAACGAGGCACAGCGAACACGACGAGGCCGAGCGGTTTTCGATGTCGTCGATCGCCCGCTCGAGGCATGTATGATGGGCGGCTTCGCCGCCGATCCTTATGGAATGGGTCACCGATGGGGCCGCATTTTCGGTCCCGCCGTGTTCGCTGTGCCTCGTTGTGCTCGCCGTGATGAACCTCTCTCGGCACATCCATCTATCGACGTAAACGCCGATCGGCCTAGATGATCTGCCCCTTGGGTAGCTCCACATAACGGTGCACCCGCGTGGCCATGATCAGGCCGAAGCCAATCATGATCGTCATCATCGACGAGCCGCCATAGGACAGCAGCGGCATCGGTACGCCCACGACCGGGGCCATCCCCATCACCATCGCCCCGTTGATCAGAACATAAAGAGCGAACGTCCCGGTCGCCCCCGCCGCCGCGATCCGTCCGAAATGGCTGTGGGACAGCGACGCGATCCTGAGCGCGATCAGGATGATGGTGATGTAGCAGGCCAGCACCGTCACCGAGCCCACGAAGCCGAATTCCTCGGACACCGTCGAGAAGATGAAGTCGGTATGCCGCTCGGGCAGGAACTCCAGCTGGCTCTGGCTACCCAGGCCGTAGCCACGCCCCAGCAAACCGCCCGAGCCCAAGGCGATCTTGGACTGGATAATGTTGTAGCCGGTGCCCGACGGGTCGGCCTCCGGGTTCAGGAAGGTCAGTACGCGGTTTCGCTGATAGTCGTGCATGCCGAACATGACGAACGGCGGAATGGTCACGACCGCCGCGATCCCTCCGGCGGCGATGATCTTCCAGCTCAGCCCCGCCACGAACATGATGATCGCCCCTGTCAGGCCCACCATCATGGCCGAGCCTAGATCCGGCTGTTTGGCGATCAGCAGGAATGGCACGCCGATCATGGCGGCGGGGATCAGCAGCTTCCACGACAGCCGCGCGTCGTTGGCGGTGTGGTTGTGGTACCAGCGGGCCAAGGCCAGGACGACGCCGATCTTCATGAACTCGCCGGGCTGCAGCCGGATGAAGCCCAGGTTCAGCCAGTTCTTGGCCCCTGCCCCTGCCGGCTCGTATCCCAGCGGCGTGAACTCGATCAGCAGGACCATGACCAGCAGGACCGCATAGACCGGGTAGGCCGCGCGGAACCACCATTTGGGGTGGACCATCGCCATCCCCAGCATCGCCACCAGCAGCACCCCGAACCGGATCATGTGATCCAGCGCCCAAGGCTGCCAGTGCCCGCCGGCGATCGAATACAGCATGGCCGTGCCGATCCCGGCGACGATGCAAAGCAGACCGGCCAGCCGCCAGTCGATCTCGCCCAGCTTGGACGAGACCCGATCGCGCTCGCCCGGACGGGTCAGGGCCGAGGCAGTCACTGCGGCGGCTCCGAGAGATAGGGTCGCGGGCCGGATGTCGCGGTTGGGGCAGCGGGGGTCTGGGCCGTCTGGGCAGCGATAGAGGTGCCCTCGTCCGTCCCGGGATAGAGGGGCGTCTCCTCGAAGCCGGACTGTTCGATCCGGGCACGGATTTCGGGATCCTTCAGCAGGGCCACCCGCATCACCTCACGCGCGCGCGGCGCGCCCGCCGTACCGCCGCCCAGACCGCCGTGCTGCACGATAACGGCCACAGCGTATCTGGGATTGTCGACTGGAGCATAGGCGATGAACAGGTTGTGGTCCTTGTCCTGCCAGGGTCGCCCAGCCCCCTTGCGTGAACCCGCGCCATAGTTCCGCGCCTGAGCCGTGCCGGTCTTGCCTGCCATCCGCACAGGCCCCAGACCCAGTTGGCTGTTGCGGAACCCCGTACCGCCGACGTCCGTCACCGCGTCCATGCCGTCGCGCAGCACCTTCACCAGCTCAGGGTCGTAGGGCAGGTCGGCGAAGGCCTCGGCGCCGGTCTGTTCGACGCCGCCGATCGACTTGATCAGCCGCGGCATCACCGCCTTCTGACCATTGGCCAGGCGGGACGTGTAGACAGCCAGCTGCAGGGCGTTGACCGTCAGGGCCCCCTGCCCGATCGCAAAGCTGGGCGTCTCGCCCGGATACCATTTGCCGTCGCCCCGCACCGGGTTGTCGCGCCGCCATTGGGTGTCGGGGACCAGGCCCGGCTTCTGGCCGCCGATGCCGATGTCGAACACCTGACCGAAGCCCAGATCGCGCGCCGTCTGGGCCACGGCGTCCGGCCCCATCTCGACCGCCAGGGTCATGAAATAGACGTTGCACGAGGCCTTGATCGCGCCGCGCATGTCCAGCGCCCCGTGCCGCCCCAGACAGGCGAACCGCCGTCCCAGATAATAGCCGCCCGTGCACACGATGCGCCGGTTCGGATCGCCGCCCCGCTTCAGTGCCGCCAGCCCCACCACCGGCTTGAAGGTCGAGCCGGGCGCGAAGGTGCCGGTAATGGCCTTGTCGGTCAGGGGTCGGCGCTCATAGTCTGCCAGAGCACGATAGGTCTTGGACGGCACCCCGCCGACGAACAGGTTCGGATCGAACGACGGCGCCGACACCATGGCCAGGATGTCGCCGGTGCGGATGTCCATCATCACGATGCCACCCGCCTCCTCGCCGAACACCTCCAGCGCGCGGTTCTGGATGTCGGCGTCCAGGGTCAGCACGACTTCGTCGCCGGGCACGGCGGGGTTGGATCCGCCGATATCCTCGGCCACCACCCGCCCGCGCGCATCCACCTCGACCCGGTTGCCGCCCTCGACGCCGCGCAGCTGGGTGTCCAGCGCCCGTTCGACACCCTGCCGTCCGATGCGGAAGCCAGGGTTGTAGAGGATCTGAGGGACCTCCTCGTCCCTGTCCTTGATCGCCTGGATGTCGCGGTCGTTGGGCTTGGCGACATAGCCGATGACGTGCGCGAAAGACCCGCCGAAGGGATAGAACCGCGCGTCGTTCATGTCGGCCATGACGCCCGGCAGTTCCGGCGCATACAGGTTGACCTTGGCAAACTCGTCCCAGGTCAGGTCGCTCTTGACCGGCACGGGCGTGAACCGCGTCGCGGCATTGACGTCGCGAATGATGGTCCGGCGCCGCTCGACGGTATCGGGCATCAACTGGCCCAGCAGGTCCAGGGTCTGGTCCAGATCCTTGGTTTCGTCGCGGACGATCAGCACACGGAAACTGGGCCGGTTGCCGGCGATGACGACGCCGTTCCGATCCTTGATTAGGCCGCGCGGCGGCAGGACAAGGCGAAAGTTGAACTGGTTCTCCTTGGCCAGGGTCGCATAGTCCTGGGCCTGGACGACCTGGAGTTGGCCCAGTCGCCCGATCAGCGCGACCCCGGCCAGGGCCGTCAGACCCCCGACGACGAAGGTCCGCCTCAGGAACGATCCCTGACGCTCGTTGACGTCGGAGAAGAAGATGGAGGGTTCGCTGCTCATCGGAAGCGCACATCACCGTCGTCAAACCGCTGGATCATCCAGTCGGCTATGGGAAACAGGATCAGGGTCGGCACCACCTGGCCCGCTGTCGCGATCAGGCTGGGCGCGTTGCCGACCGCCAGTGTGACGATGACATACGCCAGCAAAAAGGCCAGCAGCGTGCACCCCAGATAAAGCACGAACAGGAAGGCCGTCTCCTGACCCACCATCAGGTTTCGCGCCGCCAGCATGATGCCATAGACCGCGATCAGGCTCAGCGGCCAAAGCCCCAGGATGCCGCCCCAGAACAGGTCCAGGAACACCCCCAGGCCGAACAGCACGGCGGGGGCCACCATCGATGGCCGGATCAACGGCCAGGCGAAGGCCAGCACCATGGGCCAGACCGGCTGGGGCAGATGAAGTCCAAAGAGGCTGATCGGGGTGGCCAGTACCAAGGTGAACGCGATCGCCGTCAGCGTCGGCCAGCCGATCCAGGACATCGGACCGACCACCCGGACCGCCATCGACCGTCTCACCCCGGGGCTCCCGGCGTGGGTGTGGGGGTCGCAGGCTGAGTGGCGGGCGGTGCCGGGGCAGCCGGAGCCGGTGCGGGGCCAGTGCGAGTCGCACCCTGCCCCGCAGCCGGCGTGGTGATGGTCGGCGTCGCCAGCCTCGCGGCATCGGCAGCCTGGACACGCGCGGCCTGGGCCGTGGCGGCGGCGGCCCGGCGGGCAGCGACATCGGCGATGGCGGCGGCCTGGGTCGGATCGGGCGGCGGGGCGGACCCCAGACCGGCCAGCGGCGGCGCGTTCAGGGCATTGGCGTCGGCCAACTGCCCAAAGCTCTGGAACAGCAACACCCGCACATAGTCGACCGCGCCGCGGTCGCTGAACAGTTTGACTCGCCAGCTGCCGTCCACGCCCTTGGCCACGATCCCGACGGGAAGGCCGCGCGGGAAACCGCCACCATCCCCGGACGTCAGCACCCGATCGCCGGGCTGGATCCCCACGCCGCGCACATAGGCCAGGCGCGGATTGCCGCTGGCATCGCCGGTCAGCAGTGCCCGCTGGTCCGTGCGTTCGATCAGTACCGGCGTCCGGCTGGCCACATCGGTCAGCAGGAGGACACGGCTGATGCCGGGCGTCGTGCCGACGACGCGCCCCACCACACCATGCTCGTTCATAACCGGATTGCCGATGCGTACGCCGCGCGTCGCCCCGACATCAATCAATCGGGCATTGGCAAAGGGCCCGCGCACGTCCTGCACTGTCGCTCCAGCCGCCATCGGCACGGGCGGCTCCGTGCGGATACCCATCAGGGCCTCATAGCGTTCGTTTACGGTCTTCATCGCGATGGCCTGATCGCGCCATTGTTTCAGCTCGGCGTTCTCGGCCTTCAACCGCCGGTTTTCGGACACGGCGAAGAAATAGCCGCCGATGTGATCGCCCGCCGCCCCCGTCCAGCGCACCGGAGCCGACAGCACGCCGCCAACCGGTCCGGCCGCCGTCGTGAATCCGGCCCGAACGGGGCTCTCGACCCCGCGCCCGGAGGCCGTCCCGCGATCGCCGACGATCATCAAGATCGATGCGATCAGGGCGACAACGACCACGACCGCGGCGGTCCAGGCCAGCGGCACCTTGATGTTCTCGAACGGTCCGTCGCGAAACGCCACGGCCACCTTCCTGATAGAGGGTCAGAATCAGCGGGAAGACCCCAGCCGACGGGCGAGCCTATCGCAGAATCCGGCCCTTTGGGGAACCGGACTTCACGATCGGATGACGCAAATCAGAGCGCCGAGTCGAGGATGCCCTTCATCCAGCGCGGATGTTCCAGCACCCGTCCGCAGCCGATGGCGACGCAGGACAGCGGATCGTCCGCCACCGACACCGGCAGGCCGGTGTGATCCCGGATCTCCGCGTCCAGCCCGCGCAGCAAGGCCCCGCCGCCGGTCAGCATGATCCCCTTGTCCGAGATGTCCGCCGCTAGTTCCGGCGGCGTAGCCTCCAGCGCCACCTTCACCGCGTCGATGATCTGCGACACCGGCTCGGCCAAGGCCTCGGCGGCCTGGCGCTCGCTCATGCGAACCTCGCGGGGTACGCCCTGCATCAGGTCGCGGCCCTTGACCTCGATCGACAGGCCTTCGCCGTCTGCCGGGATGCGGGCGGTGCCGATGTCCTTCTTGATCCGCTCGGCGGTGGTCTCGCCGATCAGCAGGTTATGGTTGCGACGCATATAGCTGATGATGCTGTCGTCCATCTTGTCGCCACCGACGCGGACCGACTTGGAATAGACGATGCCCGACAGCGACAGCACGGCCACCTCTGTCGTGCCGCCGCCGATGTCGACGACCATCGACCCGGTCGGCTCGTGAATCGGCAGGCCGGCCCCGATCGCTGCGGCCATCGGCTCGTCGATCAGACCGACGCGACGGGCCGAGGCATTGAGACAGGAATCGTTGATCGCGCGGCGTTCGACCGCCGTGGCGCCCGACGGCACGCAGACGATGATCTTGGGGTTCACGAAGCCGCGGCGGTTATGAACCTTCCTGATGAAATGCTTGATCATCTCCTCGGCGACCTCGAAGTCGGCGATGACCCCATCGCGCATGGGGCGGATGGCCTCCATGTGGCCGGGCGTCCGCCCCAGCATCTGCTTGGCTTCCAGGCCCACGGCATGGACGATCTTCCGTCCACCGACGTTTCTGAGGGCGACCACGGAGGGCTCGTTCAGGACGATGCCCTTGCCCTTCATGTAGATCAGGGTGTTGGCGGTCCCCAAGTCCATGGCGATGTCGTTGGAGATGACGCCGAAAAGCGAGGAAATCATGGGCGTGGGCTACCGTGTCTTGCAGGCCAAAGGGGCGGTCGTCGTGGTCGTCGGCTCCGGCGATTGCCCCGCCACGGCCATCCCCATGCCCGCAACATCCTGATCGTCTTCGCCTGACCGGCTGCGGGCGGTTTGCCCTTATGGCGAGGCGAATACAAGCCCCGATGCAATGGCCGCAGGCTAGGCTTGGGCCGACCGCCGACGCAGCACCGCTGGTGTGGCGACCAGCTCGTCGATAGCCGGGTACAGGTGAACCTCCTCGCGCGATATCCGCAGAGCCAAGGCCTCCAGGATGCCCGCCGTCGCCGCCGCGAACCGATTGGCCTGCGCCTGGATCGTGTCGGCGTTCCACTGTTTGCGATAGGCCACCCAGGCCCCCAGGATCCCGCCCATCTCCTCGAAACTGTCCGTTGCGAATGTGCGGGTGTCAGGGTTCTCTGCGGCCATCAGGGTCGGATACAGCCAGTCGTCCTCGAGCTGCAGGTGATGCACCAGCAGGATGTCGATCCGCTCGATGACATGATCGGCCTCCAGTGCGTCCTCGCGCGTACGGATGCGCGCCGCCAGACCGCCCAGCTCGCTGGCACGATCCAGCAGGATGCGGTGCTGGGCCTTGAGGGTCCGGGTATTCATGCGACGTCTCCCTATGTGATGACATCATCACGACAGGATGAACCGGCCTTGAACGTACAGATAGGGCTGATTGCGTAGGTGGATGTAGGCAAGCGTTGCGAGGCTCAGGCCTCCCGCCGCTTCACGACCTCGCGCACACCCAGCATGACCGCGAGCCATGCGACCGCGACCCCTGCCAGGATCAGCGATGTCCAGACGCCATCACCGCTGACCGCGCTCATGAACGACCCCCCGAAAAAGGCCACCAGCGCCGTCTTGGGCAGCACGCCCAGAGCGCAGCCGCCCAAGTATCCCGGAAACGACGCCCGAGCCGCCCCGAACGCCATGTTCACCACGATAAACGGGGCCGACGGCACATTGCGGATCATGAAACTGGCATAGAAGGCATTCCTGCCCACGAACCGCTTCAGCCGCTCCGTCGTTCGCCCGCCGAATCGCTCGACCGCCCTCGCCGTCGGCCCTCGCCCCAGCCAGTAGGTGACCGCCGCCGACACGATCGTCGCCACCCAGCTGTAGGAGAACCCCCACCAGGGCCCGAACGCCACGACGCAGGCCGCGATCAGGATGAACTGCGGCACCCCCAGAAACGCCGACAGGGTGAAGGCCACGATCGCCGCGGCCAGCCCCCAGGGACTGCTGCCGAACCCGTCCAGCCAGTGCTCAAGCCTCGCTTCGGCGCCGAGCCCCAGTTGCGACTTGCCGATCGCGAACAGGGCGATCACGCCTGCGAACAGCAGCAGCGTCGCCACCAGTACCCGCCAGCGACGGGCCTCCATGTTCAGCAGGAAATCGATCAATCCGCGCATGATCCGTCCCTAGCATCGGCAAATGACGGGGGCGAGGCGACGGATGTTTGCCCCCGCAATCGCATCTGCTTAAGAGACCTTGCCGCGCCCCCTCCCCTGGCGCCGCGAAATCGGGGTCCTTCATGTCCAGCCTGCAATCCGCCGCTCTTGCCCGCGTCCAGCCCTCGGCCACCATCGCCGTCAGCGCCAAGGCGCGCGCTCTGAAGGCGGCCGGTCGCGACATCATCAGCCTGGGCGCGGGTGAGCCCGACTTCGACACCCCCGAAAACGTCAAGGCCGCCGCCATCGCCGCCATCCAGCGCGGCGAGACCAAATACACCGACGCCGACGGCATGCCCGAGCTGAAGGCCGCGATCGTGGCCAAATTCGCCCGTGAGAATGGCCTGACCTACACCCCGGCCCAGATCCACGTCGCGCCGGGCGGCAAGCCGGTGATCTTCAACGCCCTGATCGCCACCCTGAACCCCGGAGATCAGGTCATCGTGCCGGCACCTTACTGGGTCAGCTATCCCGACATGGTCCTGCTGGCCGGCGGCGAGCCGGTCGCCGTCGATGGTGAGGAGGCCGACGGATTCAAGCTGCGTCCCGAGGTGCTGGAGGCCGCGATCACGCCCCGCACGAAATGGCTGATCCTGAACTCGCCGTCCAACCCCACCGGTGCCGCCTATACCCGCGCCGAACTGGAAGCCCTGGCCGAGGTGCTGCGTCGCCACCCGCAGGTCTGGGTGCTGACCGACGACATGTACGAGCATCTGGTCTATGGCGACTTCGAATACACCACGATCGCCCAGGTCGCGCCGGACCTGTATGACCGCACCCTGACGGTCAATGGCGTGTCCAAGGCCTATGCCATGACCGGCTGGCGGATCGGCTATGCGGGCGGCCCCAAGTCCCTGATCGACCTGATGCGCAAAGTCGCCAGCCAGACGACCTCCAACCCCTCGTCCATCAGCCAGTGGGCCGCCGTCGAGGCCCTGAACGGACCCCAGGACTTCATCGCGGAACGCGGTGCCGCCTTCGAGACGCGCCGCGACTTGGTCGTGTCCATGCTGAACCAGGCCTCGGGCATCCGCTGCCCGAATCCGGAGGGGGCCTTCTACGTTTATCCGTCGATCGAAGGCCTGATCGGCAAGACCGCCCCAGATGGGACGGTGGTCGAGACCGACGAAGCCTTCGCCTCCACCCTGCTGGAGGCAGAGGGCGTGGCCGTCGTCCACGGCGAGGCCTTCGGCATGAGCCCCTATTTCCGCATCAGCTACGCCACCAGCGAGGATGTGCTGGAGGAAGCCTGCACGCGGATCCAGCGGTTCTGCAGCAGTTTGACTTAAAACCTAGGCCGCGCGGCTGACCGCGAAGTCCGCCAGCGATTCCAGGGCTGTGCGCCAGCCGCTCTTGGGCAGAACCTTCAGCGCCGCCTTGGCAGCGTCGGCATACTCGCCTGCTGCGTCCAGGGTGGCCGAGACCGAGCCCGTGCCGATGATCAGCTCGCGTGCCCGGCGGAAGTCGTCGTCGGACCGCTGGCCCTTGTTGATGGTGCGGTCCCAAAAGGCGTCCTCGCGACCGCGCGTGCGTGCGACGGCGAACAGCAGAGGCAGGGTCACCTTGCCCTCGCGGAAATCGTCGCCCGCATTCTTGCCCAGAGCCTCGGACGACCCGCCATAGTCCAGCGCGTCGTCCGCCAGCTGGAAGGCCAGCCCCAGATTGAGCCCATAGGCCCGGAGCGCCGCCACCGTCTTGTCGTCGGCCCCTGCCCCCACGGCACCGGCTTCGGCCGCAGCGGCGAATAGCTCCGCCGTCTTGGCCGAGATGATTCGCAGATAGGTCTCCTGATCCAGGTTCAGGTCGTGGGCCCGCGTCAACTGCAGCACCTCGCCCTGGGCGATCACGCTGGACGCCTGGGCCAGGATCCCCAGCGCCCGCATGGCCCCGGTCTCGACCATCAGCTCGAATGCCCGGGCGAACAGGAAATCGCCCACCAGCACGCTGGTCGCCGAACCCCAGATCAGATGGGCCGCCACCTTGCCACGCCGCCGCTCGGAGCCGTCCACGACGTCGTCATGCAGCAGGGTCGCCGTATGGATGAACTCAACTGCCGCCGCCAGCTTCAGGGGCGCAGACATATCCCCGCCTGCGGCACGCGCCGCCGCCACGGTGATCAGGGGCCGCAGCCGCTTGCCGCCTGCCGAAACGATATGTTCGGCCAGCAACGGGATCACCGGCACCTGCGACTGCATCCGGTCGATGATCAGGGCGTCGACCGCCGCCATGTCCCCCTTGGCCAGCCGGGCCAGGGCGTCCACGTCGCCCTTGGCGCGCTGGGTGGTCAGAAGGGCGGCATCCAACGGAAGATATCTCTCGGACAGGTCGCGCCAAAGGGACGACACAGGAAATACGCAGGCCCGCTTGCACGGTTGCGCCAAGCCGGACAATGGTGATCGCGCCATGAAGGGTCAAGCCGCGTGACCGTCGCATCCCCATCGCCGGAAATCGCGCCGGATACCACCGAAAATGCACTGCTGGACGGTCGCGTCCGACTGCGTCAGGCCGCGCGCGGCTATCGCGCCGGAATGGACGCCGCCCTGCTGGCCGCCGCTGTCGGGGCCCGCCCAGGCGATCGGATCATCGAGGCCGGATGCGGTGCCGGGGCCGTCCTGACCCAGATCGCCGCCCGCTGTCCGAACGTCAGCCTGACGGGGCTGGAACGCGATCCGGTCGCCGCAGACCTGGCCCGCCGGAATGCGCTTCTGAACGCGATCGAAGCCCGGATGACCGTCCTGACCGGTGACGTCGCCGCCGGGTATCGCGTGCTGGATTTGCCTCCGTTCGACTGGGCCATTTCAAACCCGCCCTTCTTCGACGACGAGACCGCCTTGCGGGCCCCGGCTCCCGGCAAGCGCGGAGCCTGGATCGCCGACGACGGCCTGGCCACCTGGACCGACTTCCTGATCCGGGCGGTTCGCGAGGGCGGCCGCATCGTCATGATCCACCGCGCCGACCGCCTGGCCGACATCCTGTCGCTGCTGGGCGACAAATGCGGCTCCTTCGCCATCCGCCCCATCCACGCCTTCGCCGACGAACCGGCCAAGCGGGTGCTTGTCCAGGCCATCCGCACCGGCAAGGCCCCGTTGCGGCTGCTGCCGCCGCTGATCCTGCACGATCGCCTAGGTGGCAAGCACAGTGCGGCAGCCGAAGTGATCCTGCGCGGCAACGCCGATCTGCCCTTCTGAAGGCGTCGCGGCCAGCCCAAAGCCCCCGTCGCCCAGGGGCGCGAGTTGCTGGGAAGGTGGACGGAGCGCGGACGGATCGTCCGGAACCGATGTGGCCCCCTGCTTTCGCGTTACGGGGACAGAATGTGATTTTCGACGTCAGCCTGCGCTCCGTCACGGTCGGTTCACGCAAGCGGATCGGACGCTGGGCTCCTCAGCCGGGACCGCTCGGGGCTATCCCTCGCGGCGCGTGTCACCCGGTTCACCCTCCACCGATCCTCAGCCTGCGACGGGCGAAGGGCGACCAGACCCCCCGGACCCTCCGGATTGGCTTCCGAAGCTGGCCCCGCTCGACCGTTCCCCGCCGCCGCTTCAGGCCTGGTACCAAGAGGCGCCTCCCTCGCGACGGGAACAGACGAAGCCTAACACGGCCCGAAAGGGGTGGGAGGAAGTCGCCCCAGCCTCATGTCAGAAACGGTCGTGTCCTCAGTGGATCATTGGCATTGGCGTCGCCAAGGTATGAGGGGTCGATATCCGGAAGCACTAACTGTCACAGCTGCAAGCAGGCATACGCAAAGTCGCAAAAGGGTGGGCAGCGGACCCTGGTTACGGTTGCGTGTTAGGCTTCACTAGGCGGGCAGGCGGGCAGGCGTTCTTTGCCACCAGAAGCCTCACGACCTCCAGACTGCCATCCAAATCGCTCATAACAAACGACACTCTTACCCGACTATCGGGCGAGACGGCACCATCACGACCAGACACCTGATGATAGAAGGGTTGGGGTTCGCCTTGGCCGTAACTGAACACTCGTCCCGCTACTCGCCACTGCTCGTTCTGAGCGGTCGATCTACTCCCTCCTGGATTGCCTGGTCGAAAATAATCCAGACAGCCTTCCACGGTTTCGTATGATCCTCTCTCGACCGCCCGGCGAGTTGACATAACATCCTCAACCTCGGTGACGGAGACCCAAGAAGTTAGTCCCAGCCAAAAGGTCGAGAACAGGGTGAGGATAATGCGAGATCGCCAGCGCAACCTCCACGCGGCCACGCTTATCAGTAAGAGAAATGCTCCTGCCAGGATGAAGATCGCATAGAACCAATAAGTTGGTTGGATGCGGTCGGGACTGCTGATCAGATCGAAAACGGTGCTGTATTTGGCAGGCATGGAACGACCCTATACCGCGCGCCAATGTCTGCAACGGGTCGGACCACGGCCTTTGCATAAGGCCCGAAACCAGACGCAAATCCCACGGCTTCACGGCGGGCGGCTACGAGTCCGGTTAAGGCGATGAGGTGGCCTTGCCTGACAACAGAGCCAGTCGCGTCAGTCACTGTTAACCCCCCGCTCACCACCCCCGCCAACCCGATCTTCACCTCGCCGGGCGTAAAACCGTCCCGAAACGAGCCAGTCCGCAGAGACCGGCCGACGCGTGATGAAGGGTGCCTTTCCATGGCCAAGACCGTTCTGGTGGTCGACGACGATCCGACCCAGCGCCGCCTCGTCCAGGCCGTGCTGGACCGCGAAGGCTATGCCGTCGTTCACGCCGAATCCGGCGGCGAGGCCATCGATCGCCTGACCAGGGGCGGCGGGGCCGATGTCGTCCTGCTGGACATGGTCATGCCCGGCATGAGCGGTCTGGAAGCCCTGGCCGAGATTCGCACAGCAGGCATTGCCACCCCCGTCATCGTGCTGACGGCCAACGGCGGCATCGACAGCGTCGTCAAGGCCATGCAGGCCGGGGCGCAGGATTTCTTCGTCAAGCCCGCCAGCCCCGAACGCATCCTGGTCGGCATCCGAAACGCCCTTCAGCTGACCCAGCTGACCCGCGAGGTCGGCCGCCTGAAGAAACACGTCTCCGGCCGCACCTCGTTCGACGACCTGGTCGGCGACAGCCAACCCATGCGACTGGTCAAGGCCTTCGGTGCCCGCGCGGCCAAGTCCAGCATTCCCGTCCTGATCACCGGCGAGAGCGGCGTCGGCAAGGAGGTCATCGCCCGCGCCCTCCACGGTGCCTCCGAGCGCGCCGGCAAGGCCTTCGTCGCCGTCAACTGCGGCGCCCTGCCCGCCAATCTGATCGAATCCATCCTGTTCGGCCACGAGAAGGGCAGCTTCACCGGCGCCACCGACAAACACCTCGGCAAGTTCGCGGAGGCCAGCGGCGGCACCTTGTTCCTCGACGAGATCGGCGAACTGCCGCTGGACATGCAGGTCAAGCTGCTCCGCGCGCTCCAGGAAGGCGAGATCGATCCCGTCGGCTCCAAACGGTCGGTCAAGGTCGACGTCCGCATCGTCTCGGCCACCAACCGCGACCCCGCCCAACAGGTCAAGGACGGCCAGTTCCGCGAAGACCTGTTCTACCGCCTCAACGTCTTCCCGATCGAGGCCCCGGCGCTACGCGACCGCCGCGAGGACATCCCGGCCCTGGTCGATCACTTCATCGCCCGCTTCAATGCCGAGGAAGGTCGTCGCATCGCCGGTGCCTCGCCCGAGACCCTCGGCCTGCTGACCGCCTTCGACTGGCCCGGCAACGTCCGCCAGCTGGAAAACGCCGTCTATCGCGCGATCGTCCTGGCCGACGCCCCGCATCTCCAGCCGCACGATTTTCCCGCCATCTCCGGCGTCGCCATGCCCTTCCTCCCCATGGAACATGGGGAGGTGTCTCGCCACGCTACCGGCGAGACGGAGGGGCTTCCGATCCCAGGCGCGATCGCCCTGCCGCCCCTGCCCGACCAGCCGATCCGCATCCTCGACGACCGCGGCCACCTCCGCACCTTGGAAGATATCGAACGCGACCTGATCCAGCACGCCATCGAGGTCTATGCCGGTCACATGTCCGAGATCGCGCGGCGCCTCGGCATCGGTCGCTCGACCCTGTACCGCAAGGTCCGCGAACAGGGGCTGGAAGAGGCGCTGAAGGAAGCCAGTTGACGGCAACAGGCAGTGGCGCCGATCGCTGACGACCGCTATCCTGCCGCCATGAACGCGATCGATCCTCATTCCGGCCCGGCCCAGCTTCATTACGGCGATGGCGAGTTCGCCGTGCTGAAACCCGGCCCCTATGTGCTGTGCGCGGTGACGGGGCGACCGATCCCGCTGGAAATCCTGCGCTACTGGTCCGCCGAGTTCCAGGAGGCCTATGCCGGTCCGGCCGAGGCCCTGCATCGCATGGCCCCGCCCGCGTGATCGCGACCCGGCGCGCGCTGCTGGCCGGAGCCGGTGCCGCCGTCTTCGCGACGCCCGTCGCCCGCGCCGCCGACGTCCTGAACCTGACCGGCCGGTTCCAGCAGGGCGGTCACGCCATCGGTCGCACCTGGCCGGGGGCCCATATCTTCATTGATGGCGAGGCCCTGACCACCGCGTCGCGCCAGGGCCGGTTCATCGTCGGCTTCGACCGCGACGCCCCCGCCTCGACCCGGATCGAGGCCCGCGACGGATCCCGCTCGGCCCGTCGCGACCTGTCGATCACCCCCGGCGACTTCCCCTCGACCCGCATCGACGGCCTGCCGCCGTCCACCGTCGAGCCAAGCGATCCGGCCCTGCTGGCCCGCATCCAGGACGAAATCGCCCTGAAGACCGAGGGCTTCGCCAGTCGCATCGACGCCGACGACTTCGCCGACGGCTTCGTCTGGCCTCTGGAGAGTTTTCGCGTCTCCAGCCGATGGGGCAGCCAGCGCGTGCTGAACGGGACGCCGGCCCGGCCCCACTACGGCATCGATCTGGCCGCGCCACAGGGCACGCCGATCCGCGCCCCGGCCAATGGCACGGTCACCTTCGCCCGACCCGGCATGCATTTCGAGGGTTGCCTCGTCCTGATCGACCATGGCCAGGGTCTGATCACCGCCTATCTGCACCAGTCCGCTATCACCGCCGTCGCGGGTCAGCGCATCCGGCGCGGCGAGGCCATCGGTCGGGTCGGCATGACGGGTCGGGCGACCGGCCCGCACCTGTGCTGGCGAATGAAGTGGCGCGACCGCAATCTCGATCCCTCCATGATGGTGAGCGGCTGATCAGCAGGCTGGACCCCGACGCCGGGTCTGGCTATCGGTGCGACATGACCGCCGGGCGTGGCGGTGCCGAGCCTGTTCCTGAATGTCTGCCCTGAAATCCCTGCACATCCTGCTGGTCGACGATAACCAGCATATGCGGGCCATCACCTCCGCCATCCTGCAGTCCGCCGGTGTCCGCAACATCCGCGAGGTCGCTGACGGCTCAAGCGCTCTGGAGGCCCTGCGCCAGAACCCGGCCGACCTGGCCATTGTCGATTTCAACATGGCCCCGATGGACGGGGTTGAGTTCACCCGCCTGGTCCGCAACAGCCCCGACAGCCCCAACCCCTATCTACCCATCATCATGATGACCGGCCATTCCGAAAAGAACCGGGTGATGGAAGCCCGCGACGTCGGGGTCACCGAGTTCGTCGTCAAGCCGATCACCGCCAAGGCCATCTTCGATCGGATCCAGGCGGTGATCATCCGCCCCCGCCCCTTCATCAAGGCCCGGACCTATTTCGGTCCCGACCGCCGTCGTTCGAACCCCGGCTCCTATAGTGGTCCCGGTCGACGCAAGGACGATCAGGCCTGATCCTCGGGTGGCAAGGCCTGATAAACCCGGTCGGGCCACCGTTTGTGGACCCAGAACCAGTCCACGGGATGCTCACGCACCCGGTTCTCGACAAAGGTGGTGATCGCCTGCACCCCGCGCGCGATGTCCGCCGACCGATCGCCGGTGGTCTCCAGCACGATCGGCTCATGCGCCGTCACCCGGAACCGGACGCCAGGCAGCCGCACCACGGACATCGGCTGGATCACCGTCCCAAACCGCAGCGCCAGTCGCGACGGCCCCGGTGCTGCGTTCACGGGCTGGCCGAAAAAGACAACCTCCGGCCCCTCCGAGAATTTCTGGTCGTTCATCAGGGCGACGCTGTCACCGCGCGCCATTCCGGCCAGCAGCTCGCGCGCGCCCTCGCCCCCCTTGGCCGCGAATAGTTTGACGCCGTAGCGAGCGCGCAGGTCACGGATCTGCTCATCCACATGGGGGTTGTTGGCCGCGCGATAGGTCACCTGACACGGCACACCGGCCCCGACGATGACCGCCGCCATGACCTCGATATTGGCCATATGACCCGACACGAACACCACCGGCCGGCCCGAATTCCGGATCGCCGCCAGCCGCTCGGCCCCGACGATCTCGATCCGGCCGGACGCTGGCGTCAGACGATCCATCATGGCCGTCTCTGCGAAGGTCCGCCCGGTCTGCTCCCATTGGTCCGCCGCCAGCCGTTCGCGCTCGGCCCGGCCCATCTCGGGAAAGGCGATCCGCAGATTGCGCATCACGGTGCGCTGCGTGCCCGTACGTGGCCCCAGCGTCCGCAAAAGCCAGCCTCCGAAGGCCGACGCCCGCTCCAGCCCCAGCAGCCGCATCAGCCCAACGAAGCCCGCGAACGCAAATGCCTCCAGCCGCCAGATCAGCCGCTGCTTCAGCGAAGGCGCGTCACCAGGCAATCGTCAGACCGCCGTCCACGACCAGGGTCTGGCCCGTCACATACGACCCCGCCCTGGAACACAGATAGACCGCCGTCCCCGCGATCTCGTCCGGCTGGCCGATCCGCTTCATCGGATTCGGCTCGACCGTGACCTTCAGCACCTCCTCGTTTTCCCAGAGGTACCGCGCGAAATCGGTCTGGATCAGCCCCGGCGCGATACAGTTGACCCGCACGTTCGACGCCCCCCACTCAACCGCCAGATTGCGCGCCAGCTGCATGTCGGCGGCCTTCGACACGTTATAGGCCCCGATAAGAGCATTGCCGCGCAGGCCGCCGATGGACGAGATGATCAAGATCGACCCGTCCTTGCGCTCCAGCATCTGCGGCGCGACCATCTGGGTCAGCCAGTGATTTGACAGGACGTTGTTCTGGAAAATCTTCTGGAACTGTTCGTCCGAAATCCCCGCCATCGGCCCGGCATAGGGGTTGGACGCCGCATTGCAGACCAGGATGTCGATCTGACCGAAGGCGGCGTTGGTCTCGTCCACCAGCCGTTGCAGGTCCTCGCGCGAGGCGATGTTGGCCGGGAGGGCGATGGCGCGGCCCTCGCCGTATTTGCCGTTGATCTCGGCAGCGACCTCATCGCAGGGTCCGGCCTTGCGTGATGAGATCACGACCCGGGCCCCGTGTTCGGCCATCCGTTCGGCGATCGCCTTGCCGATGCCCCGCGACGAGCCGGTGATCACGGCGACCTTGCCGGTCAGGTCGAACAATTCCATGCGTATTCCCTATAAATGGCGTGGTTCTGCGAGCCCACGCCCTAGCTGTTTGGATCAGATAGCCTGATACTCGACCGATTCCATCCGGGAAGACGGATTCTCCGTTCCCCAGTCTGGTGACCATGCGCGCGCTGACAACCGGTTTTCTGTTCTTCGGCTACCTGTTCATCGCCATGACGGTGGGGGCCTTTCTGTGGCGCGCCGGTCTCGGTGGCGGCGCGGGCATCGCCGCGACCCTGGGCACTCTGGGGCTGATGGGGTCGATTCACCTGTTCTTCGCCGGCAAGGTCGAACGCGCGGCCCTGAAGAAGGAGATCGGTAATGTCCGAGAGGCCCACCGCCTGCTGGCCGACGCCATGGAGGCGACCCAGTACGCCCTGACCGAATTGGGCCAGGCGATCGAGACCGGGGCCCTGTCGCGGACCGAGGAGCTGACCGGCGAGGTCCGGATGCTGGAAATGCTGGTCCAGGACATGTCCGACAGCATCGACGACCGGCTGAAGGTCACGCCGATGGCCGCCCCGGACAGCCCCGACATGCGCCGTCACCAGCAAGGCAACATCCTGCTGAAGACCGTCCACGATGCCCTCAGCGAGAACCGCGTCGATCTGTATCTGCAGCCGGTCGTCAGCCTGCCCCAGCGCCGCACCGTTTTCTACGAGAGCTTCACCCGCCTGCGCGACGCGACCGACCGGATCATGATGCCGGCCGAATATCTGTCGATCGCAGAAGGGGAAGGCCTCGTCCCCGCCATCGACAATCTGCTGCTGTTCCGCTGCGCCCAGATCGTCCGGCGACTGGCGCGTCAGGATCGCAAGGTCGGGGTCTTCTGCAACGTTGCCCTGTCATCGCTGGGCGACGAGACCTTCTTCCCGCAGTTCCTGGATTTCCTGTCCGAAAACCGCGACCTGAACCAGGCGCTCATCTTCGAGCTGGGCCAGGCCACCTTCGATAGCCGTGGTGCCGTCGAGGCGCGCAACATGGCCAAGCTGGCCGACCTCGGTTTCCGGTTCTCGCTGGACAAGGTCCAGACGCTGGACCTGAATTTCACAGACCTGCAACGTTCGGACGTGCGGTTCATCAAGGTCGCGGCCGACCTGCTGATCGAACAGCTGCTGGACCCCGATTTCGGCCCGGCGATCCCGTCCCTGCGCGACATCACCGCCGCCGACTTCGCCAGCCTGACCCGCCGCTACGGCATCGAGGTCATTGCCGAGAAATGCGAAACGGAACGCCAGATCGTCGACATCCTGGAGCTCGATATCGCCATGGGTCAGGGTCACCTGTTCGGCGAACCGCGCGCGATCAAGGAACAGGTTCTGGCCGAGACCGACCCGCCCGCCGACTTCGTCCGCTCCACCCTGATGAGCGCCGAAAAACGCCGCCGCTTCGCCTAGAGCGGAAAATCAGGCCCGCAGCGCGCCTGCGCCGTCGGCGACACCCACTGCCGGTTCGAAATCGCGCTCGAACACCGCGATCCTGCTCTTCAGCCCGCCGATCCGCTTCAGCGCCAGCGACGCCGCCCAGCGCGCCGCCAGTTCCGGCGTTGCCATGCCGTCCGTGAACCGCGGCGACCCGCCCCGACTGCGCAGAACGGCATTCGTATAGAGCGCCCCGTTCCGGAACCGCGACGGCCAGGTCTGGAAATCCATCGACAGCGACACGCAGAACCGGTCCAGGTTCTCCACTCGGTGCGGCGCGTAAAGCGGCCAGGTCAGGGCCTCGCCGGGCTCCAGATCCATGATCTGGGCATCCGCCTCGAACCGCTGGGTATAAGGCAGTTCCTCGGTCGTCTGGCGCGCCACGACCTGTTCCATGTTGATCTCGGGCAGGTGCCTCTCGTCGCCCGGATAGACGAACAGCCGCTTGCGACCCCGCATGTGGAACAGCACGACCCCCGCCGCGTCGAAATGATAGGGCACCCGCGCCTTGGGCGACGACAGGATCAGCTGCCCCGCGTTCTTGACCGCGCGCATCCCCGGATAGGTCGCCTGAATCCTGCCGAACTCGGCCATGGCGGCCGCCCACAAGCGGGGACATCCCGTCTCCACGCCGCGCAGATTGACCCATAGCCGCCCGCCCTGGATCGCCGCCAGCAACCGATCGCCCGACAGGCGACCGCGTGCGCCGGTCCTCAGCGACACCTGGCCCTCGTCGTCATAGTCATACAGATTGATGTCGATCAGATCCGCCGGATAGCCATCCAGGACCTGGGCCAGCGCCTCATCGGTCGCGAAGCCCTGATCGTTCAGCGTATGCGGATGTTTCCTCGCCTCGGCGATCGGGCCGGGATAACGGGTGCGGCGCGCGGTCATCGGCATCTCCTCAAGCCACAGCCGTCGAGCGCGGCGTCCTGGCCGTGACCTTGTTCAGCGCCGAACTCACGGCACCCAGGGCACCCCGCACCCGGTCGATGCGATTGGTCTCGCAAGCCTCGATCGCCGACCACCGGCGACGAACGCTGACCTTGAGCGTCTCGGCCCGCTCGCGGCCAGCCGTCGCCATGACACCAGCGACGGCGCCCGTCACACTGGCTCGGAACCCCGGCCGCTGGATCAGCGCCTCGCGCACGATGTGGGACGTGTCGCAGAAATATTTCTTGTACCCCTCGCCGCCGAAGCCGAAGTCGAACACCCGATACCCTTCTGCCGACGCCAGCCGCATCGTCTCCAGGCTCAGCAGAATGCCGGGCGAGCACCGCGACAGCCCCGGCTCATAGGCGGGAAACCAGAAATGGTAGTGGCCGCCGCCGTGGAGGGAATACTCCACCGCCGTCAGCTTGCCGCCCGCCCACATGGCCGCCATCGAACCGCCGAACCCGTCCGCTCCCCCGGCCATCAGGTCGTGCAGCAACTGACGCGTCCAGCCACAGGCGAAGACGTCATGACGCCCCGTGCGACGGTATTGATCCCGCTTCAGACCGATCAGATGATCCAGCAGCGCCGGATCGGTCAGGCCGTGCTCGACCCGCACCTCGCCCAGCTCGGCTTCCAGACTGCGCCGCGCCCGCTCCTTGTCCTTGTAATATTTGCCCCAGGTCTTGCGGCGTTCCGCATACCAGGCGTCATAGCCTTCCGGCATCGTGACCATCAGGGTCTCGCGGGCTTCGCCCTCGCCAGCCTCGCCGACCCACGCTCCGACGTTCAGCCGCGTCGCCCGCATCAGGTCGGCCACCTGCTCAAGCGACGGGGCCTCACCCGGCATGGCGATCACCCCGTGATAGTCGTTCATCGGCGCAGCCAGAGGCTGGATTGCCGATCCCCGCCGCTGATGCGGGAAAAAACCGATCGTCCGGTTCCCGCGCCGGAACACCGCGACCGCAGAGTAGGGACTAACCCGCGCGGCGATGCGTGTGAACTCGGGATGGAAATAGGGGCTGGCCAGGTCCGGATTGCCCGCGACCATGGCGTGCCAGGCAGCGATATCCGCCGCGCCCAGCGCCTCGGCCCCGACGATCTCGATCCGCAAAGCCCCGGTCATCTCTGGTCCTGCCCCGTCGTACCGCGTTTCAATCATGGGCACCGTTATGCTGCAATTGCCCTTGCGATCGGGTTGAAGCACAGGGTGAACCGACTGCTAACGGAGCGGACACCGCTCCCGGGCGTTGCCGTCTGACGCCACGTCAGCAAGGATGCTTCGATGACCGATCCCAAACCCTATTCCAGCGAAAACGAAAATCAGCGCACGCCCGGCAGGGACGGCGAACCGCCCCGCCCCGCCACCGAGCCCGCCGGGTCCGAAGGCTCCAGCAACTCCGGTGAAACCGAGACCGACCCCGCGACCGGAGAAGAGAACCCGTGACAGCCCGCCTCGCCGCCCTTATCGCCTGCACAACCGTGTGCGCCACTCCGGCCTTGGCCCAGGCTCCGGCCGCCTGCCCGGTCAGCGCCGACCACGTCGTGGCCAATGACGGCCTGACGAAAAGCCGCGCCGCCGTCGCCGCCGGTCGCCTGACCATCCTGGCCATGGGCTCATCCAGCATCGAGGGTGCCGGCGCCAGCCAGCCCGGTCGCGGGTTCGTGCCGATGCTGGAGGCCGGTCTGGAACGCCGTCTGCCCGGCGTCGCCGTCACGGTCATCAACAAGGGCATCGGCGGCGAAACGGCCAAGGACACCGCCGACCGGCTACAACGCGAAACCGCTGCGGCCCGCCCCGATCTGGTGATCTGGCAGCTCGGCACCAACGACGTCCTGCGTGACCGGCCCGGCGACGCCATTTTCGCCGACCTGCGTCGCGGCGAAGCCGTCCTGGACGCCGCCGGTGTCGATGTGATGCTGATCGACCCGCAGCGCCTGCCCGAGGCCACTACCAATCCTGGTTTCAAGGGTCGCAACCCGGCACTCGGCGACCTGTCGCGCCTGCTGGCGCTCGAGGCCGGTCGGGTCGGCTTTGCCGTGTCGGGACGCTTCAGCGCCATGACCGGCTGGACGGGTCTGGCGGGCAGTTCGGGCGTCGGCCCCGACGACCTGCATTTCAATGACGAAGGTTATGCCTGCTGGGCCGAGATCACCGCAGAGGGTCTCGCCGCCGCCCTGCGGTGATAGTGACGGAACACACCGGTCTCTGGCGGATTTGAAAGGCCTGTATCTTTTCAGGATTTTCATGCGCCTTTTCCGCCTGTCCCCGATCGCCGCCATCGCCCTGATCGCCTGCGGAGGGTCCGAATCCTCCAACGACAAGGCCTCCACCGCCCCCGCCGCTGCGACTACCCCCTCAGCGTCCGGTAGCGCCCTGCGTCAGGCCATCGAAACCGCCGCCTTCCAGGCCACGTCGGCCAAGCCCGCCCCGACCGACGTCAGCGCCCCCACCAAACAGACCCCGACCGCACCGGGGGCCGACCCCAAGACGGCTGCATCACCCGACACCACCCCCGACCCCGCCCTGATCCGCGCCCAGATCCTGCTGGACCGCGCCGCCTTCTCGCCCGGCGTGATCGACGGTCTGGGCGGCGACAACTCCCGTCAGGCGATCGCGGCGTACGAAAAGGCCAACGATCTGCCCGAGGATGGCGTCCTGGACGCCCAGGTCTTCGCCCAACTGACCGCCACCGATAGTCGTCAGGTGCTTCAGGACTACACCCTCACCGCCGCAGACATCGCGGGACCGTATCTGGGCACGGTCCCGGAAAGCCTCGAGGAACAGGCCGCGCTCGATACCGTCGGCTATGCCACAATCGAGGAAGCCCTGGCCGAGCGGTTCCACACCACGGAAAAGATGCTGGCCACCCTGAACCCCGGTGCCGACCTGACCCGCGCCGGGACCGTCATCGTCGTCCCGGCCGTCAGCCCGACCAAGCTGAGCGCAGACGTCGCCCGGATCACGGTCGATAAGACCGAACGTTCGGTCCGTGCCTATGACGCGTCCGACAAACTGATCGCCTTCTACCCGGCCACGATCGGCAGTTCGGAACGCCCCGCCCCCTCCGGAACCGTCACCGTCGTCGGCATCGCGCCGGAGCCCAACTACACCTACGACCCATCACGCGTGACCTATGACCGGGGCGACAAGAAGCTGGTCGTGCCCGCCGGTCCGAACAATCCGGTCGGCTCGGTCTGGATCGACCTGTCGCGCGACACCTACGGCATACACGGCACCCCGGACCCCTCTAAGGTCGGCAAGACCTTCTCCAGCGGCTGCGTCCGTCTGACCAACTGGGACGCCGAACAATTGGCCGCGAGCGTCAAGGCCGGGGTCGAGGTGCGCTTCCTCTAGGCCACCCCGGCCCCCAGCGCGGTCCCGTCCCAGAAGTCGCACCGGTGGCGCGCATGAAAGCCGTCATCCATCCGGTCGCCCGCCGGATCGAACAGCCGCACCGGCCCGCCGCCTTGGCTGATGGCGGGCCAGTCCGTCGCGAACGCCGGATCATGCCCGAACCCGGCCCACAGCCCCATCATCCGCTGTGACAGGGCCTTCTGCTCGCGCGACCATTTGCCCGTGTCGGTGAACAGCCACGACGTCCCGAACACCGAGGCCACCTCGCCCGCGTGATAGGCCCCCATGTCCAACCCCATGATCCAGTCCGGCACCACAAACGGCACCTCCGGATCGACGAACTCATACCCATGCACCGGCACATGGCGGCTCAGCAGTCGCCTCAGCGCATCGGACGGACAGGCGAACCGCGAATCCGTGAAACTCTGCGCGATGGCCACGGCAGGCCCCGCATCCCCCACCGGATATCGCTCCAGCGCCCCTGACGCCGCCGCCTCCCCGTACATCCAGACGTTCTGGTTCCGGTATCGCTCCACCGACCGCACCTCCGTCGCGAACAGCCGCCCCTCGTCGGCATTGGTCCCGACGATCACCGGCACGCGCACGAATGCCCCTGATGCAAAGGCCTCGGGCGGGTTCAGCGGCACGGTCGCGTCCGAATGCACCGGCCCCCAGGACCGTGGCCCGTTGATCCCCCGCCGCGTCGAGGCCGCCCGCGCGATCCGCCATGCGGGCAGACCCCTTAGACAAGAGACCGGATCCTCACCTGCGCATCCCAGCGCGTCGGCGAATGCGATTCCCGCGGCCGCCTGATCGGCCGCGGCATTCAGCGATTGCGGTTCCAGACACGGACCGCTTTGCAGAATGACCCGGTGGAACAGCCCCTCGGACCCTGGCGACGCCATCAGATAGCAGGCGCTCCAAGCCCCTGAACTCTCTCCGAACAGGGTGACGTCGCCGGGGTCGCCCCCGAACGCGCGGATGTTGGCCTGAACCCAGCGCAGCGCAGCCTGTTGGTCCATCAGCCCAAAATTGCCTCCGACGCCCTCTCCGTCACCCGCCAACCCCGGATAGGCCAGCCATCCCAGGGCCCCCAGCCGCGAATTGACCGTCACCACGACCCGGTCCTGTTCGACGGCCAGCCGAGACGGATCGTAGTTAGCCCCTGCTCCGATCGTGAAGGCCCCGCCATGCAGCCACACCATGACCGGTTTCAGCCGCCCACCGCCCTGACCCTTGTTCTCCCGGACCGGCTCCCGGACAGCCGGGCCATAGACATTCACGAACAGACAGTCCTCGGAACCCACGACCAGTCCGCCGCCACCGCCCAGAACGGCCTCGCGGCCCAGGGCCTGTGTACAGTCTGACGCCAGCCGGGACGCGTCCCTTGTCCCATTCCACGCCTCGACGGGTTGGGGTGCCCGCCATCGCAGGTCTCCGACCGCGGCCCTGGCATAGGGCAGGCCGAGAAACGCCCGAACCCCAGCGCCTTCGACACCGCGAACGACGCCGCCTTCGGATCGCGCGAGGACGAAATCACGATCCGAGGCGAACCGGACGTGATCGACCTCACCGGGATGCGTCGAAACGCAGCCGCCCAGAATGAGCATCGTCGCAACAGCGGTCAGGCAAAAGCGCATTCGTGGCCTCAACCTACGTCCAGTGCGGCATACCAGGCGGCATACGGCGTGTTCTTCGCCATGTGACAGTTCACGTCGGGAGCGCCGTCCGTCCACCACACCGGCCCGCGTTCTCCAAGGGCGACCTTGGCCACCTCCACTCTCCCCCGCGCCTGCGTTACGGCATCGGCATCCTCTTCGGTTAGCGCCGTCCGCACGGCTCGTCTTGCGGCCATCAGATCGGCAACGTGGCGCGCGCGCTCCATCTTCCCGAGCATGGGATTAGAAGTCCGCCACAGCCGTCCGCGCGCCACGAGATATCGACCGTCCGGTGTTCGCGGATAATCCTTACCGCTCAACGGTAGCCATAGCTTCCTCGACGTGGCACCCGCTCATAGCCGTACCGCCCATCGCGGTTGTAGCCTCCAAAACCATAGCCGCAAGGATCGTCACGCTCCGACAACTGATTGCCGAGCAGTCCCCCCGCCAGCGCCCCGATCGCCGCGCCCTGTTCGCGATTGCCCTCGCCCGCGATGGCCGCACCGGCCAGGGCGCCCAGCGCCGCGCCGCTCGCGGTGGCATACTGCCGGTTCTGCGCATAATCGCGCTCGCACCGTGAGGCATATCCATCCGTCGTCGCACAGCCGCTGACGATCAGACCGCCCCCGACCACTGCCGCCCGGCTCCAAAACGTCCGCATCCGTTCATCCTCTCGTCGACAATCCCCGACCTGCAACGCTGCGGTCCTTCAGGTCGTTCCGATGTCTTCCGGGCAAAGAAAAAGCCTCCCGGATCGCTCCGGGAGGCTTGATCTATTTCGGCGTAGACCGTTCGCTTATGCGATGATCTTGGCCACGACGCCGGCGCCGACGGTGCGGCCGCCTTCGCGGATGGCGAAGCGCAGGCCCTGGTCCATGGCGATCGGGGTGATCAGTTCGACGTTCAGCTCGGCATTGTCGCCGGGCATGATCATCTCGACGCCTTCCTTCAGTTGCACGATCCCGGTCACGTCCGTGGTGCGGAAGTAGAACTGCGGGCGGTAGTTGGTGAAGAACGGCGTGTGACGGCCACCCTCTTCCTTGGTCAGGATATAGGCCTCGGCCAGGAACTTCGTGTGGGGCGTGATGGAGCCCGGCTTGCACAGCACCTGGCCGCGCTCGACGTCTTCACGCTTGGTGCCGCGCAGCAGCACGCCGACGTTGTCGCCCGCCTGGCCCTGGTCCAGCAGCTTGCGGAACATCTCGACGCCCGTGCAGGTCGTCTTCTGGACCGGGCGGATGCCGACGATCTCGA
>CALROO020000020.1:0-68053 GCA_943369795.1 Rhizobium sp. Q54
GGGTTGAAGCGATAGCCCAGACGCGCGAAGGCGGCCCAGCCGTCGTTGACTTCCCAGTTCCAGTTGACGCCCGTGGTCGAGGACTCGGTGTTGATGTCGTCGATGATGTGATAGCCGGCATCAACCGCGCCGTACCAGCCGTCCGGCTCAGCCGAAGCGGCTCCGGCGGCAAACAGGCCCGCGACTGCGACGCTTGCGAGAAGTTTCAGTTTCATAGGTTCCTCATGACTCTTGATGGCTGGGCCGGTCTCTACACCCGACACTCAGAGGGCCGAACGGCATACTGCGGCGCAGGTTCCGCATTTACGCTATCATTGTGACGACTGTGGCGCCATTCCAACACATGACGCCATGGCAGTGCCGTAAAGCGACCGGGACGCGGTGCGGTGTTTTAGGATGAGCCATTGATACATGTGGTTGGATGCGGGCGAGGCGGTACCAGCTTGCTAATGGGGTTGCTGGATTTCCATTCCCAGATCGAGATGGTGAGCGAGCATCTCTCAAAGCGGTTCCTGATGGCGAATCCGCACGGTGGAATCTTCGAGGATCTGGGAGGCCGAACAGAGGCGCGCATCGACGCTTTTCTCGATGCCTGCAGGGATGCCGAGAAAAACAGCGAGCGGACCGTATGGGGTCACAAGACCACCACCGAACATGTGCTGGGACTTCTGTCGCCGGACATTGCCGCCGACGGTTTCTCGATTCGTCAGGCGTTCGTTGGGCGCACGCGTTCGATCCCGACCATCTTCATCCTCCGCGACGGTCGCGCCTGCATCAAATCAAAGATTCGGCGGACCAATCAGTCGCTCGCAACGGCGATCCAGCGATGGCGGTTTTCGGTGCAACTGCTGACCGAATATCGGGCTCAGGAGGCCAATCTCCATGTGCTCAAAATGGAGGACCTGGTACGAAGCCCCGTCGGATGCATCACCGAAGTTTGCCATTTTCTAGGCCTGGCCTATGAGCCATCGATGATGGACGGAACCCAGAACGACAAGATTCAGCCAGCATACCGCAGAGACCATTTCGATCTTTCGGTGGCAGATTTCGGAGAATCGGAACCGTGGTTCGAGGAGATCGCTGACGATCTTCGGATCGCGGGGTATTGAGCACGGGCGGTCCGGTCGTCTTGATCCGGGCCAGTTTCCAGTAAGGCAGGCGAGATGACAATCCGGTTCGATGGCAAGGTGGCCATAGTCACAGGGGCAGGTGGCGGCTTGGGTCGTGCTCATGCCCACGCCCTCGCAAAACGCGGGGCGAAGGTTGTCGTCAATGACCTGGGGGTCGCGCGTGACGGCGAAGGCGCGTCTACGACCCCGGCCCAGAAGGTTGTCGCCGAGATCGTGGCGGCGGGCGGGGATGCCATGTCGAACGGCGCGTCCGTCACCGATGCCTCCGCCGTCCAGGCCATGGTCGATGAGGCCGTGGCGAAATGGGGCCGTGTCGACATCCTTGTGAACAACGCCGGGGTCCTGCGCGACAAGTCGTTCGCCAAGATGTCGATCGAGGACTTCGCCTTCGTGCTCGACGTCCATCTGATGGGGGCGGTCAACTGCACCAAGGCGGTGTGGGAGACGATGCGAGCCCAGAACCATGGCCGGATCGTCATGACGACATCTTCGTCGGGGCTGTACGGCAATTTCGGTCAGGCGAATTATGGCGCGGCCAAGATGGCGCTGGTCGGACTGATGCAGACCCTGTCGATCGAGGGGGCCAAGAACGACATCCGCGTCAACTGCCTGGCCCCGACCGCCCATACCCGCATGACCGAGGATCTGGCGGCCGCCCTGCCACTGGAGCTGCTGGGACCGGAGATGGTGACGCCGGGGCTACTGTATCTGGTCAGCCAGGACGCGCCGAGCCGCTGCATCCTGGCGGCGGGGGCAGGCGGGTTTGAGCGAGCCTATGTGACGCTGACGCAGGGGATTCATGCGGTCGGTGACGACGCCGCCGAACAGATCGCCGCGCGGTTCGGGGCCATTTCCGACCGCGATGGCGAGATCATCCCTGAAATGGGCGCGGCTCAGGGCATGATCGAGCTGACGAAAGCGCAGGCGCGTGGGAAATCCTGACTTGCGTTGACGTCGCGACAAGGCCCTAAACCAATTCAGAGGAAACCGGGCTCAAGCAGCGCGAACGCGCGATAGCCCCTGAACAAAGAGCATCGCCATGCGTGAAGCCGTCATCGTCTCCACTGCCCGGACCCCGATCGGGCGCGCCTATCGCGGGGCCTTCAACGACACCCAGGCCCAGACGTTGGGCGGGCATGCGGTTCGCCATGCCGTGGCCCGCGCGGGCGTCGATCCGGCCGAGATCGAGGACGTGGTCATGGGCGCAGCCCTGCAGCAGGGGGCGACCGGCACCAATGTCGCGCGCCAGATCGCCCTGGCTGCCGGCCTGCCGTCGACGGTGCCGGGCATGAGCCTGGACCGTCAGTGCGCTTCTGGACTGATGGGGATCGCGACGGCGGCCAAACAGGTGATCTTCGACCAGCAGAAGATGGCGGTCGGCGGGGGTCTGGAGAGCATCTCCCTGGTCCAGAACCAGCACATGAACCTGTACCGGATGAAGGACGAGGCCCTGCTGGCCCTGTCGCCGCACATCTATATGTCGATGCTGGAGACCGCCGAGGTCGTGTCGCGCCGCTACAGCATCAGTCGCGACCGCCAGGACGCCTACGCCCTGCAGTCCCAGCAGCGGACGGCCGAGGCGCAAGCCGCGGGCCGTCTGGACGCTGAGATCGTGCCGATGACCACCACCATGCTGGTCGCGGACAAGGCGACGGGGCAGACGTCTTCGAAGGAAGTGACCCTGTCGAAGGATGAGGGCAACCGTCCGGAGACGACGCTGGAGGGGCTGCAGTCGCTGAAACCGGTCTTCGGCGGCGGCGAGGAGGTCCAGCAAGGCGAGTTCATCACCGCCGGCAATGCGTCGCAGCTGTCGGACGGGGCCTCGGCCAGCGTGATCATGGAGGCGGGGGAGGCGGTGAAGCGCAACCTCCAGCCGCTCGGGGCCTATCGCGGCATGGCCGTTGCCGGGTGCGAGCCCGACGAAATGGGCATCGGCCCGGTCTATGCGGTGCCGAAGCTGCTGAAGCGTCACGGCCTGACGGTCGACGACATCGGCATCTGGGAACTGAACGAGGCCTTCGCCTCGCAGGTGCTTTACTGCGCCGACACCCTGGGCATTCCGCTGGACCGGCTGAACGTTTCGGGCGGGGCCATATCGATTGGGCACCCTTACGGGATGAGCGGGGCCCGGATGACCGGCCATGTGCTGATCGAGGGCAAGCGGCGCGGGGCGAAATACGGCGTGGTCACCATGTGCATCGGCGGCGGCATGGGCGCGGCGGGGCTTTTCGAAATCTACTAGCGTCGGGTTCGGAACATCATGACGATCGGCCCCCTTCGCACCGTACGGCGCGAAGGGGGCCGGGATAGGCAGCAATCAGTCGGCGAGGAAGTCCAAGAGCGCCGCGTTCACCTCTTCCGCATGGGTCCAGAGGATGCCGTGCGGGCCGCCTTCGATCTCGACGATGCTCGCGCCCTCGATGAGGGCGGGCATGCGGCGGCCCGAAGCGTCGATGGGGACGATCTGGTCCTCGGTGCCGTGGATGATCAGGGTCGGGACGTCGATGGCGGCGACGTCCTCGCGGAAATCCTCAAGCCACGCCCCGACGCAATCCAGCGAGCCCTTAGGCGAGGCCTGGACGGCGACGTTCCAGTTGGCATCGACCACGGCCTGGCTGATCTTCGATCCGCCCAGCGTGTCGAAATTATAGAAATTCTTGAGGAATTCCTGGAGGAAGGCCGGGCGGTCGGCCTTGATTGCGTCCTCGATGGCGGTGAAGACCGAACGATCGACGCCTTCGGGATTGTCGTCGGCCTTCAGCAGATTCGGGGCGATCGCACCGATGAAGACGGCCTTGGAAATTCGCTCCGAGCCGTGGTTGCCGAAATAGCGGGCGATCTCGCCCCCGCCCATCGAGAAGCCGACCAAGGCCACGTCCGACAGATCGAGTTCCGTCAGCAGAGTATCGAGGTCCGAGGCCAAGGTGTCGTAGTCATAGCCGCTCGCGGGCTTGTCCGATTGACCAAAGCCGCGACGATCATAGGCGATCACCCGATATCCAGCGGCCAGCAGGGCAGCCGTCTGTTTTTCCCAGGATGCGGCATTCAAGGGCCAGCCATGGATCAGGACGACGACTGGACCTTCGCCCTGATCCTCGAAATACAGATCGATGGGGGACGAGTTCTCTTCGTCGACGGTGATCAATCCCATTGGAGAGTTCCTTGCGCGCTGTGGCCGGGACGACGTTCGCCCGATGCGGACAATACGCAGGGTGCACCCATCGGGTTGCGGGCTGATGTCGGCTTCGGCACGGTTTCGTGATGGGGCGTCGTCCCGGTTGAACACATCCCGGTCATCTCCCATATGCCGTGTCCGGATGGGTCTTCGCCGCTTCAGGGGAGGCCGTCCGGGCAGCAGTCGCTTTTCGATGAGGGCTCCGACGTGACCAATCGCACCGTGCTGTTCGACAGTCCCTTTTTGCTGGGCTTCGACCAGACCCGAGCCCTGATCGATCGCGCCGCCAAGGCCGCCGCCGAGGGCTATCCTCCGTACAATGTCGAACAACTGGGCGACGATGCCGTGCGCATAACCCTGGCGGTCGCCGGATTTACGCCGGACGATCTGGCGATCAGCCTCGATGGGCGGCAGCTGACCATTCAGGGAAAGCGCGAGGATGGGGCCAGGGTCGAGCAGGCCTTCCTGCACCGGGGCATTGCCGCGCGCGGGTTCGTGCGCAGTTTCGTCCTGGCCGACGGGCTGGAGGTCGATGGGGCGCGGCTGGAACACGGGCTGCTGCACGTCGATCTGACCCGGCCCGAGCCTGTGCGGGCGGTGCGCCATATTCCGATCACCGTCGGCTGAAAGGTCGCGGGGTCGAACCGTCCGGGTTTCCGGGCGTTAGCTTTTGTTGAAGGAGGCGCTCTGCATATGACGCCCATGTTGATGACCAAGGAAGATTTCGCAGGTTTGGGCGCGCCCGACCTGGTCTACGTGCGCGAGATCACAGCCTCGGACGTGCTGGACGACGTCCTGACGCCCGAAGCCCAGGCGCTTGAGATCGATCCGGAACAAATCCTGTATGCCGTGCATAGCGCCGATGGCGAGCGTCTGGCCGTGATGATGGACCGCGAGACGGCCTTCGCCGCCGCCGTCGCGCACGAGTTGGCTCCCGTGTCGGTGCATTGATCGACGGTGCCAACGGCCTTGCGGCCTACGTTAGCTCTGTTCGTTGATCAGGCCGCCGTGGCGGCGGGCGTTTGTTGCACGAACAGGGCGCTGATCGAATCGACGCTGCTCGCCTGACGCAGGCGCTGACGCAGTTCGGGCGAACGAAGGGCGCGCGAAACCGCTGCGAGGGCGCGCAAATGCTCGGCTCCGTCGCGCGGCGGGGCGAACAGGGCGAACATCAGATCTACGGGGCGATCGTCCACAGCATCATAATCGACCGGCGTCTCCAGCTTCACGAAGACCGCGCGCACCCGATCTAGGCCCGCCAGTCGCGCGTGAGGCAGGGCGACGCCCGAGCCCAGACCCGTGGATCCCAGGGCCTCGCGCTCCAGCAGCGCATCGAAAATCTGGGTCTCGTCAAGACACAAAACCTCGGCCGCGGCTTCGGCGATGATATGCAGGGCCTGACGCTTTGACGATGCGCCGTGGCGTACCGTTATCGCGTCACCGACCAGAAGATCACCGATGTCCATGGGTGGTAAGTCCGAACTCTCACAACTAATCCCCTACGGGGGCGGGCGCCGTTTAGACCGTCCCGCCCCTCTGCGATAGCCCCTGTGCCACGGCATCAGGGGCGATCACGCGAACGTGCGTCAGGCGTGGACGCCGTTGCCGTTTATCGGACTTCGGTTGTTCAGGCTCTGGGTGCGCTCCGGATCGATCCAGCCGACATTGCCGTCCGGACGACGATAGACGACCGACAGACCGCCATGCGCCGCATTCCTGAACAGCAGGACCGGATAGCCCGTCATGTCGAGCTCCAGCACCGCACGCCCGACCGTGATCGTGCGGATTTCGGCCTGGGTCTCGGCAATGACCATACCCACAGGAGGCGCTTCGTCCAGCGCACCCGCATCACCGAAATCGTCGTCTTCCACGGTATCGGGATCGCGCAACACCATGCTGCGGGCAACGTCGCGTGCGGCGTTCTCGGTCTTTTCGGGTGACAGGCCCTTGGGCCCGATGTGGTGGTCCTTGAGGCGGCGCTTGTAGCGACGCACTCGCTTCTCGAGCTTGTCGAGACTTTCGGTGAAAGCCGAGTGGGCATCGCCCCCCAGCCCCGTGGTCACCAAGGTCTGGCCGGACGCAAGACGGACCCAACAGTCCACCTTGAACCCGAACCCGTCCTTGGACACCACGACCTCGGCGTTTTCACCGCCGCGTTCGAAGTATTTTCCGACGCCCTCTTGGAGTTCCTGGGAGATGCGCGAGCCTAACGCTTCGCCTACATCCACTTGCTTGCCGCTGACTTGGACTTGCATGGTGATAGAACGCGACTCCTCGCGTCCGGTGTCAATCGGGAACGACGTTCTGTAGTCACGCTTGCGTGAACGTCAGGCGAATTTCATCTGGCGTCGACGCTCGACCGACGACGGAATCCTCAAGGCTTCCCGGTACTTGGCGACAGTTCGACGGGCGATGTCGATACCGGCTTCCTTCAGGATTTCGACGATCCGATCGTCCGACAAAACATCGCCGTCGGCCCCCTCGTGGTCGATCATCGACTTGATCCGGTGACGGACGGCCTCGGCGGAGTGGGCCGCGCCGTCGCCGGTGGCATTGATCGAGGCGGTGAAGAAGAATTTCAGCTCGAAGACCCCGCGCGGGGTCGAGACGTATTTGTTGGATGTGACCCGGCTGACCGTCGATTCGTGCATGCCGATGGCTTCGGCCACGGTCTTCAGGTTCAGGGGGCGCAGGAACTCGACGCCGAACGCGAGGAAGGCGTCCTGTTGGCGCACGATTTCGGACCCGACCTTCAGGATCGTCTTGGCGCGCTGGTCCAGTGACTTGACCAGCCAGTTGGCCTGGGATGCGCAGCCGGCGACGAAGGCCTTTTCCGTTTCGGTCCGGGCTCCGGCCTGGACCACGCCATGATAACGCTTGTCGACCAGCAGCCGGGGCAGTGTGTCGGAGTTCAACTCGACGCGCCAGCCACCGGCCGGATCGGGCCGGACATGGACATCCGGGATCACGGTCTGGGCCGTCTCGGCCCCGAAGCCTGCGCCGGGCCGGGGGGTCAGGCCTTTCAGCTCGACGATCATCTCGGCCATGTCCTCGGCATCGACGCCGCATTTGGTCCGCAAAGCCGACAGGTCGCGCCGGGCCAGCAGTTCCAGATTGTCGAGCAGGCATGCCATGGCCGGATCGAACCGGTTGCGCTCGATCAGTTGCAGCTTCAGGCACTCCGGCACCGACCGTGCCATCACGCCGGTCGGCTCGAAGCCATGACAGACGGCCAGGACCGCCTCGACGCGCGCCAGGTCGCAGCCCAGCCGGTCAGCGATCTCGGCCAGTTCGCCGCGCAGGTATCCGCCATCGTCCACACCGTCGATCAGCGACAGGGCGATGGCGTGATCGACCGGCGAGAACCCCGCCGACGAGGCCTGGGCCTGAAGATGGTCGGACAGGGTCGGCATCTGGCGCTCGGGCCGTTCGCCGCCGTCGCCGTCGTCAAAACTGCCGCCCTTGCCCGCCGCCGACCAGTCGGTCAGACCCGGCTGGCCTGGGTCGTCGCCCAGACGGTCGGAGGTCCGTTCGCCCGGCGTCGCGTCGCCATAGACGTCGTCCTCGCGCGCATCGACGATGGAGGACCGATCGGACCGCTCCATGTCGGTGAAGCTCAGCTCTTGGGCATCGACTGCGGCCGCGACCGGTGCAGCCTCATCGGCATTGCGGTGGTCGGCGGGGCCATCGCTCTCGTCGCGTTGCAGCAGCGGATTTTTCTCGAGTTCGGCCTCGACGTATTCGTCCAGTTCCTGGTTCGACAGTTGCAGCAGCTTGATCGCCTGCTGGAGCTGGGGCGAGATGACCAGCCCCTGACCCTGCCGAACCTCCAGCCTCTGACCGACCACCGCATCCACCCCCGCAGTCGGAACCATCGTGGCCCGGAACTTGCTGTCAGCCAGAATGGCCAAGATCGGTTAACGCGACGCGAACGTGATGAGCGAACAACGATCTTCCAAAATTAACCCTGTCGCTTAGGGCAAAGTTCAGCGCCACGTTGCAGGGTAGGGCACATTCGTCCTCCGGTGAATCCGCGATGTTGCTCCTGCGCCCCCTGATCCGATACGCAGACTTCAAAGGGCGGGCGCGTCGGGGTGAATACTGGCTGTTCGTGACAGTGCAGGGGATCGTCCTCGGCCTGCCGATTGGGCTCGGGCTCGCCAGCGCCTCCAGCGGTAGCGCGGCGGGAGGGGCCGCTCTACTCGGTATGATGGCCCTGACCGGCCTGCTCATAATCGCCCTGATCGTCCCCAACTACGCGCTGTTGGCGCGACGTCTGCACGACATCGACAAGTCGGCCAAATGGATGGGGCTGCTGCTGCCCGGCGTCCTGTCCCAAATCATGATCATCGGATCGGCGTTCGAGGTCGCGCGTCATGCGGCGACCAATGCGCCCGCCGAAACCGCCGTTCCGGCCCTGCTGGCCGGTCTGGGGGCGGCGGGTGTGATGGGCATCGTCGGGATGGTCTGCAATCTGATCCTGTTCGTGATGACGATGTTGCCGGGAACGGCGGGCTCGAACCGGTTCGGTCACGACCCCAAGGATCCCTCCGGTCAAATCAACGACATCGCCAGCGTCTTCGACGACGACAAGCTGGAAGACCTGTTCGCCCAGGCCAGGCGTGAGCGGCAGGCGGCGGAGGGGCCGTACAAGCCGGTGTTCGATTTCGGCCCCGGTCCGGCGACCCCGGAGCCGGTCGCCAGACCGGCGGTGTCATGGTCGACCCCGGCCTATGACCCCGGCATCGCCCCGTCGCGTCCCTTCGGTCGCCGCGCGGGCTGATCAGCCGTAGAGGTCGCCCAGATAGACGCGGCGGACCTCGGGGTCGTGGATGACCTCATCGGCGGTGCCCTCGAACAGCACCTCGCCACCCGACAGGATCGAGGCGCGGTCGATGATGCTGAGGGTCTCGCGGACATTGTGGTCGGTGATCAGCACCCCGATGCCCTCGCCCGCCAGATAGCGGATGACGTTACGGATGTCGGAAATGGCCAGGGGATCGATGCCGGCGAAGGGTTCGTCCAGCAGCATGAAACTGGGCCGTCCGGCTAGGGACCGCGCGATCTCGACCCGGCGCCGCTCGCCGCCCGACAGGCCCTGTGCCGGAGCGTGGCGCAAATGGTCGATGTTCAGTTCCTGCAACAGGCGGGTGGTCTCGGTCTCGATGGCGCGTCCGCTCTCGCGTAGTTCGACCACGGCTTTGACGTTCTGCTCGACCGTCATGCCGCGGAAGATAGAGGCCTCCTGGGCCAGATAACCCAGACCCATGCGGGCGCGCTGATACATCGGCTGGGCGGTGATCTCCTCGCCGTCCAGCCAGATCGAGCCACTGTCGGCCGGGATCAGTCCGGTGATCATGTAGAAACAGGTCGTCTTGCCCGCGCCGTTGGGCCCAAGCAGGCCCGCGACCTCGCCGCGTTGTACGGTCAGGGAGACGTCGCGCACCACCTGACGCTGGCCGAACGACCGCGCGATGTTGCGCACCCGCAGGCCGCGCTCGGGCAGGGGTTCCGGCTGACCCACCTGGGTCTCCGGTTCGTTCAGATTGAGGGCGGAGAGTTCCTTGCGCGCCAAGATGTCAGTTCCACCGAGCCGGGCGGCTCAGTTGCCGCTTTCGGGATAGAAGACGCCCTGAATGCGACCATTGCCGCCACCGCCGTCGATGCGGGCGGTCTCGGTACGGGTATTGTAGACGACCCGCTCGCCGGTCAGCACGTTGCGGCCCTGGGTCAGGACCACGTCGCCGGTCAGGACGATCTCGTCGTTTCCGGGCGTGAATACAGCTCGGTCACCGCGCAGGCTCTGATCCGTGGTGACGAAATAGACGTCGCCGGATGCCTCGGCACGCGTGATGCTGCCGCCCTGACCGCGCGTGCCGACTATACGATTGGCACGCAGGCGATTGGTGTCCTGGACGATCTCGGCCTGACCGATCAATTCAAAGCTCGTCGGAGAAACCCCACCGTCATTGGCGGAGAAGGCGACCGCCCGACCTGCCGAGGGTTGGCTCTGTGGCAAGGCCGGTCCCGCAAACGCCAACAGCACGGCGGCGGCGGCAAGGGCCGGAAGAAGCGTGATCCTGGACATCGTCATTCCCCGGAAGAGGCGGGATTGAACGTCCCGCGTATCTTGTTTTCGCCTGACCCGCTGAATCTGACAGTCTGACCCTGGTCGGAGATCACATAGGACGAAGCCGTGATGGTTCCAAGCGGCCCATTGCCCTGGATGCCCTTGTCGCCCGTCACGATGCCGGTCCGTGTGTTCACCACCGCCTCGGGCGTGACCAGGGTGAAGCCGGAGCCGCCGTCGGAAATGCGCACGTTTGGCCCGATGGTCACGGTCCGACCGGCCTCGTCATATCGTCCTGCGTCGGCGGTGATCTCGGTGACCTTTCGACCACCCAGGTTCAGCTTCAGCGCCGGACCGTTCAGGGTGAACTGACCGGTGGCCGGATCGCGCACGGCGCCCTGTGCACCAATGACGAACGAACGCCCCTCCGCGTCCTGGCCATGGAACATGGGTTTTTCCAGCGCCACCGCGCGGCTCTGGCTGGCTTCGCGTTCGACGCCGGACATCACGGTGCGGAAGATGGTCCAGGTCAGGGCCCCGCCCGCCAGCACCAGGATCAGGATCGGCAGCAGCCGCCGGTACAGCTTGACCCGGCGCGAGCGCGTGCGCCAGCGATCGGCGGCCAGGGCCAGCCGGGCCTCGTCCTCGCGCTTCCTTTCCTCTCTGGCGTCGAAATCGGTCATCAGCTGTGGGCGAAGATGTCCATCTCGTCCCATCCCTTCAGATCGAGACGGGACCGGGTCGGCAGGAAGTCGAAACAGGCCTGGGCCAGTTCCATCCGGCCCTCGCGAACGAGCATGGCGTCGAGCCGGTCTTTGATCACATGCAGATGCAGGACGTCGGATGCGGCATAGTCCAGCTGGGCCTGGCTGAGGTCGGTCGCGCCCCAGTCGGACGATTGCTGGGCCTTGGACAGGTCGATCCCGGCCAGTTCGCGCGCCACGTCCTTCAGCCCGTGCCGGTCGGTATAGGTGCGGGCCAGTTTCGAGGCGATCTTGGTGCAATAGACCGGCCCGGTCTCGACCCCCAGATGCAGCTCCAGCATGCCGATGTCGAACCGACCGAAATGGAAAATCTTCAGCACGCTCCTGTCGGCCATCAGGGCCTTCAGGTTCGGACAGTCATAGGCCGGTCGGTTCAGCCGCACGACATGGGCATTCCCGTCGCCGCTCGACAGCTGAACCACGCACAGGGGATCGCGCCGGAACCGCAGGCCCATGGTCTCGGAATCGACGGCGACGGATGCGCCGAAATCGAGGCCGTCGGGCAGGTCGCCCTCATGCAGGTAAACGGTCATGCGCCTTCATCGAACCAAAACATCATGGCCTCAAGTAGCGTCTCGCCGTGCGAGACGCGATAGGCCCAAGAAAAAGGCCCCGCGTCCTGCGACGCGGGGCCTTTGAAACTGGTGCCCAGGAGAGGACTCGAACCTCCACGACATTTCTATCACTGGCACCTGAAGCCAGCGCGTCTACCAATTCCGCCACCTGGGCCCAGACGTCGCGCCGCGAGGCGTTTTCGTCCGGAAGGCGCGGACCTTTAGGGAAACCGACGCACGCGGTCAACACCGGTTTTCGCCGATCGCGGACCCTGCGTCCCCGACCCGCGTTGCGAGCCGTCACAGCATCGTCTATCCCGCGCCCACAACGCTTTCGATGGAGTGCACAATGGCCGACGCCGGTCCCGGTCTGGTTACCGTCTTCGGAGGCTCCGGCTTCGTCGGAGCCCAGGCCGTGCGCGCCCTGGCCAAGCGCGGCTGGCGTGTCCGCGTCGCCGTCCGCAGCCCGAACTCCGCCTATGAACTGCGCCAGCACGGCGACCCGGGTCAGATCCAGCCGGTTCGCTGCGACGTCACCTCGGTGTCCGAGGTCTCCGCCGCGCTGAAGGGGGCCGATGCCGCCGTCAACCTGGTCGGCATCCTGTTCGAGACACCGAACCGTTCGTTCGAAAAGATGCACGTGGATGCGGCGCGGGTGATCGCGGAGGCCTGCGTCATGCAGTCGGTGGGGCGACTGGTCCAGGTCTCGGCCATCGGTGCCGATGTGAACTCCAGGGGCCTGTACGGCTGGTCCAAGGGCCAGGCCGAGGTCGTAATGCGCGATATCAAGCCCGACACCGTCGTCCTGCGGCCCTCGATCGTGTTCGGAGCGGGCGATGGCTTCCTGAACCGGTTCGCCTCCATGGCGACCATGGCTCCGGCCTTGCCCCTGGTTGGCAGCGGCGAGACGAAATTCCAGCCGGTCCATGTCGGCGATGTCGCCGAGGCCATCGCCAGCGCCGTGACTTCGGACGCGGCGGCGGGTCAGACCTATGAACTGGGCGGACCGGCCGTCTGGTCGTTCCGCGACATCCTCGAATATATCCTGCGTGAGACCGGTCGCGACCGGATGTTGGCCCCGTTGCCGTTTCCGATCGCGCGCATCGTCGGGTCGCTGGCCCAGATGACGGCCCTGATCGGGATCGCGCCGGTCCTGACCAAGGATCAGGTGGCTATGCTGGAGAGCGACAATGTCGTGGCTCCCGGCGCGCGGACCTTGGCCGACCTCGGCATCGAGCCGACGGGTCTGGAGGCCATCGCGCCGTCCTATCTGTGGCGCTATCGCAAGGGCGGCCAGTTCGCCGAGAACCCGGCGGCCGCCTGATCGGTGTGATGGGCGGCGTTCGTCGTCGCGCGCCCAAACCCCAGACATGGAAAAGGCCGCTTCCGGTTAGGAAGCGGCCTTTATGGTGGAGCTTAGCGGAGTCGAACCGCTGACCTCTTGCATGCCATGCAAGCGCTCTACCAGCTGAGCTAAAGCCCCAATCCCCAAGGCGGTTCGCCCTGTGGTCGGTGTCGCCGGGGGAGGTCTGAAATGCCCCTCGGCAAGGCGGCGGAACCTATGTCAGGGTCTTTTGAGGATCAACCCGGTTTCGCACTTTATTTTCGCATCTTTTCGGGCGGCGATTTCGCCGCCCGAAAAGCGCGTGATCGGATGAAAATCAATCCTCGTCCTGGTTCGGTTTGACGACGTCATCACCGAAGGCGTCGTCGTCCTCGTCCTCGATGAACGGGACGGAATCGTCGTCATCGTCGGCCAGAACGTCTTCGTCATCGCCGTCGGTGGTGCCCATGCCGGCTTCCTCGCCGGCATCGGCAGGGGTGTCGTCGTCATCGTCCGGGGTCAGGATCGGCTCATGGCCTTCCTGGTCGATTTCGGGCGTGGAGACGGCTTCGTCCTCCTCGTCCTCGTCGCCGTCGACCTTTTTCTCGACGACCTGATCTTCGGCGTCGTCGGAGGCATAGCCGCCGGGGCGGCCGCGGCGGCTGCGCAGCTTGATCGCCTCTTCGGGATCGAACTCGGTATCGCATTTGGGGCAGTGGGCAGGGCGCCGTGTCAGGTCGTAGAATTTCGCCTGGCAGTTCGGGCAGACCTGCTTGGTACCCAGTTGGGGATCGGCCAAGGTTTGGAAGCCTTTGAAGGGTGGGATTTCGGGCGCGTCCCTTGCCACCCCCACGGCCCGCTGTCAAAAGCCATCTTCGCGCGCCGGTTCGCTTCGCCTGCCTTGCGCCTCCCGACAATCCGATCCGCGAGGCGCCAACCGTGGCCCAACCGACCCATCTGACCGCCCGGAACGGGTCGCCGCTAAGAGGTACGGTGCGCGCGCCCGGCGACAAGTCGATGTCGCATCGCGCCTTCATCCTGGGGGCGATGGCCAGCGGCACGACCGAGATCGAAGGGCTGCTGGAAGGCGACGACGTCCTGGCCACGGGCCGGGCGGTGGAGGCCTTCGGGGCAACGATCGAACGGCTGGGCGAGGGTCGCTGGCGCGTGACCGGCCGCGGCGGTTTCCAGACACCGATGGGCGTCATCGACTGCGGCAATGCCGGGACGGGCGTGCGGCTGTTGATGGGGGCGGCGGCAGGCTTTCCGGTCGCGGCCGAGTTCGACGGCGACTCATCCTTGCGCAAACGGCCAATGGGGCGGGTCACGGATCATCTGGAACGGATGGGCGCGCGGTTCGACTGGAGCGGAGCGCGCGGCCTTCTGCCCGCGACCCTGACCGGCGGGGCCTTGGGCGCGATCGATCACGTCCAGACTGTCGCCTCGGCTCAGGTCAAGTCGGCGATCCTGTTGGCGGGGCTGAATGCGACGGGCGTGACCACGGTGACCGAGCCGGAAAAGAGCCGCGATCACACCGAGCGGATGCTGAGGGCCTTTGGCGCGACGGTGGACGTGACCGAGGACGGCGAAGGCTGGACCATTCGGTTGACGGGCGGGCAGGCGCTGACGGGCACATCCGTTGCGGTGCCCGGAGATCCGTCGTCGGCGGCCTTTCCGCTGGCGGCGGGACTGATCGTGCCGGGGTCGGAGGTCACGGTCGAGGGCGTGATGCTGAACCCGCTACGCACCGGCCTGTTCGAGACCTGGATCGAGATGGGGGCCGATCTGACCATCACCAACCGACGTCAGAGCGGTGGCGAGGATGTCGGTGACGTCACCGCGCGTCACTCCCGGCTCAAGGGGATCGTCGTGCCGGAGGCGCGCGCGGCCTCTATGATCGACGAATACCCGATCCTGGCGGCGACAGCGGCCTTTGCCGAGGGCGTCACCGTCATGCGCGGCGTCGGAGAGATGCGGGTCAAGGAAAGCGACCGGATCGCCCTGATGGTCGCAGGCCTGCGCGCCTGCGGCGTTGGGGTGGAGGAGGAGCCAACGGGCTTCGTCGTCACTGGCGGAGTGGTGCGAGGCGGTGCCACGGTTCATACGGCCCACGACCACCGCATCGCCATGAGCCATCTGGTGCTGGGTCTGGCGGCTGAGGATGCCGTCACGGTGGACGAGCCGGGCATGATCGCCACCAGCTTCCCCGGCTTCGTCGAGATGATGCGCGGCCTCGGGGCCGATGTGGTTCAGGAGTATGCATGCGCCGACTGATTTCATCCGGTTCCAGCTTCGAGGCCGAGATCGGCTATTCGCGCGCGGTGCGGGACGGCGACTGGGTGTTCGTGTCGGGCACGACCGGCTTCGACTATGCCGACATGACGATCTCCGACGATGTGGCGGTCCAGACGGAACAGGCGTTGAAGAACATCGCGTCGGCCTTGGTCGAGGCCGGGGCCCGGTTCGCGGACGTGGTGCGGGTGCAATACATCCTGCCGAACGCCGCCGACTTTCCCGCCTGCTGGCCTGCTTTGAAGGCGGCGTTCGGCGAGGTCCGCCCGGCGGCGACCATGATCCAGGCCGGTCTGGCCGATCCCCGCATGAAGATCGAGATCGAGGTGACGGCGCGGGTGTCGCAAGGGACATGATGTCGAGACTTGCTGCGCTCTCTGGATTTGTCCCTTTTTCCATGCTCGGAACAATCGGGAAATGAGCCAGCCCCTCGTCATCGCCGTCGATGGACCCGCTGCGTCGGGCAAGGGTACGATCGCCGCGCGGCTGGCGACGGCCTATGGCCTGCCGTTTCTGGATACGGGACTGCTGTATCGCGCCGTCGGGCTGGAGGTGCTGGCGGCCGGGGCCGATCTGTCCGACGAGGCGGCGGCGGATCGGGCGGCGAAGGCGCTGGATGCCGACCGGCTGTCACAGGACACGCGTCTGACGACCGGTGAGGCGGGCGAGGCGGCCAGTCGGGTTGCGGGCTATCCCGGCGTGCGGGCGGCCCTGCTCGATCTGCAGCAGGCCTTCGCGCGTCAGCCGGGCGGGGCGGTGCTGGACGGCCGCGACATCGGCACGGTCATCGCCCCGGACGCCATCGCCAAATTGTTCGTCACCGCCACGCCCGAGACCCGTGCCCGACGACGCTGGCTGCAGCTTCAGGCGCGCGGCGACGACATCACCTTCGAGGCCATGCTGGCCGATATCCTGAAGCGGGACGAGCGCGACGCCGGGCGCGGATCGGCCCCGATGGTCCAGGCCGACGACGCGGTCTTGCTCGACACGACCGATCTGGATATAGAGAGCGCCTTCGATGCGGCCCGCCGTATCGTCGAGGCGGCGCGCGTCCGACACGGCCTTTAGGGCTTATCAGACCAATCCAACGCTCCCATCCTCGATCGCCGCGGGCTTCATGGCGTTTTTCGCCTCGTGTCCCGACGACCTGACTTCCATCTTCTTCTTCACCTCGCGCGGGGCCGTTCGGTCGCGCGCCACAACCCATTCGGAAACACCAGAGCTTCATGACTGACACCCTCAACCCCACCCGCGACGATTTCTCGGCCCTGCTCGACGAGCAGCTGCAAGGTCGCGATCTCGGCGAAGGCCAGGTCGTTCACGGCCGCGTCGTCGGCATCGAAAAAGACATCATCATCATCGACGTCGGTCTGAAGACCGAAGGCCGCATCCCCGCCCGCGAATTCGGCATCGGCGAAGGTTCGGTGATCCCCAAGGTCGGCGATGACGTCGAAGTCTATCTGGAGCGCGTCGAGAACGCCCTGGGTGAAGCCGTCATCAGCCGCGACAAGGCCCGTCGCGAAGAGGCCTGGACCCGTCTGGAAGTCGTCTTCGCCGAGGGCGTTCCGGTAAACGGTGCCATCATCGGTCGCGTCAAGGGTGGCTTCACCGTCGACCTGGGCGGCGCTTCGGCCTTCCTGCCCGGCTCGCAGGTCGATATCCGTCCGGTGCGCGACGTCGGCCCGCTGATGGGCAAGGAACAGCCGTTCCAGATCCTCAAGATGGACCGCCCGCGCGGCAATATCGTCGTGTCGCGTCGTGCGATCCTGGAAGAGGCTCGCGCCGAACAGCGCACCGAGCTGGTCGGCCAGCTGCAAGAGGGTGAAATCCGCGACGGCGTGGTCAAGAACATCACCGACTACGGCGCGTTCGTGGACCTGGGCGGCATCGACGGCCTGCTGCACGTCACCGACATGTCCTGGAAGCGCGTCTCTCACCCATCGCAGGTGCTCGCCGTCGGCGACACGGTCCAGGTGCAGGTCGTCAAGATCAACCCCGACACCCAGCGTATCAGCCTGGGCATGAAGCAGCTGCAGTCCGATCCCTGGGATGGCGTCGAAGCCAAATATCCGCCCGGCGCCAAATACACGGGCCGCATCACCAACATCACCGACTACGGCGCGTTTGTTGAGCTGGAAGCCGGGGTCGAGGGCCTGGTCCACGTCTCGGAAATGTCCTGGACCAAGAAGAACGTCCATCCGGGCAAGATCGTCTCCACCTCTCAGGAAGTGGACGTGGTCGTGCTGGACGTCGATTCGTCCAAGCGCCGCATCTCGCTGGGCCTGAAACAGGCTCAGGACAATCCGTGGGATGCGTTCGTCGCCGCCAACCCGATCGGTTCGACCGTCGAGGGCGAAGTCAAAAACGCCACCGAGTTCGGCCTGTTCATCGGCCTGGACAACGACATCGACGGCATGGTGCACCTGTCCGACCTCGACTGGTCGGTCTCGGGCGAGGAAGCCATCCAGCGTTACCGCAAGGGCGAGATGGTCAAGGCCAAGGTCCTGGACGTCGACGTCGAGAAGGAACGCGTCTCCCTGGGCATCAAGCAGCTGGGCGGAGACCCGGTCGGCGAAGGCGACACCTACAAGAAGGGCCAGACGGTCACCCTGACCGTCACCTCCATCGAGTCGGGTGGCATCGAGGTCAAGTTCGGCGAAGACGACGCGCCGGTCTCCAGCTTCGTGCGCAAGTCGGACATCAGCCGCGACCGCAACGAGCAGCGTCCCGAGAAATTCGCCGTGGGTGACCGCGTCGACGCCCAGATCACGGGCATCGACAAGGCCACGCGCCGCGTCTCGGTCTCGATCAAGGCTCTGGAAATGGCCGACGAGAAGGAAGCCATTGATCAGTTCGGTTCGTCGGACTCGGGTGCGTCACTGGGCGATATCCTGGGCGCGGCGCTTCGCGAGAAGGCCAAACAGGACTGATCGGTCATCCGATCTGATAGTTGAAGGGGCGGCTGGAGCGATCCAGTCGCCCTTTTCCTTGCCTGTAAGCCGACGACGGAAAGTACGGTTTCCGACAATTAGCTATAGATTCAGGTCGCGCGGGGCTTTTGCCAATCGTCTCCAAAGGTTAGGCTGTTCCCCGTGGCCCGGTCAGGTCACGTCCGGATGGCGTCTGGTTGGGCAGGCGAGTGTTCGGCAGGAGGGCGATCCATGATCAAGTCTGAGCTGATCGAGAAGCTGGCGGCCGAGTACACGCATCTGACCCATGCCGAGGTCGAGCGGGTGGTCAATGTCGTTTTGAGCCGGATGACCGAGGCCATGGCCGACGGCGGTCGGGTCGAGCTGCGCGGCTTCGGGGCGTTTTCGGTCCGGGCGCGTCCGGCACGCGCAGGCCGCAATCCGCGCACGGGCGAGAGCGTCGACGTGCCGGCGAAATCGGTGCCCTTCTTCAAGAGTGGCAAGGAGCTGCGCGAGCGGCTGAACGCGTCCGGCGACGCATAACCGGGAGACCAGGTCGTGGGACTACTGACTGAATTCAAGGAGTTCGCCGCGCGCGGCAATGTCGTCGATCTGGCTGTCGGTGTGATCATCGGCGCGGCCTTCGGCAAGATCGTCACCAGCCTGGTCGAACAGGTCATCATGCCGCCGATCGGCCTGGCGCTCGGTCGTGTCGATTTCTCGGAATTGAAATGGGTCCTTGCCCCCGAGAACCCGGCGACCGAGGCGATTGAGGAGGTCGCCATCCAGTATGGGGCCTTCATCAACACCGTGATCCAGTTCCTGATCGTGGCCTTCGTCGTCTTCCTCCTGGTCAAGGGCATCAACAAACTGCGCCGCGCCGAGGCGGAAGCGCCTGCGGCTCCGCCCGCACCGACGGCATCGGAAACCCTGCTGATGGAAATCCGTGACGAACTGAAGGCGCGACCGCGCGTCTGATGGCGGTCGGTTGACGGTCAAAGCTCAGGCTGTGGCCTTGTCGGTAGCGAACGCAGATTTCGACTTGAGCGACCGGACGGCTGCTCCGTTCGGCACAGGCCGCAGGCAGATGCCGTAATCGCCATCGAACGGCGTCGGTGACCACTGGGCCGCCAGGGTCGGATCGTTGAACCGGACATGGGCGTGTCCCCACCCGCCCTCTTGCCGAGCCCGCGCCGCCAGCGGGCCGAGCAGGTCCAGCATCCCGGGCGAGACCATCTGGAGCCGCACCTTGGCCACCCCCATGGCGCGGGCATTGTCGATCAGCACCTGCGTCAGCGCCGGGATGGCCTGCGGGGTCTCGGCCAAGGCGACCAGATCGACGATCTCCAGAAATGCGGGCTCAATGCTGCTGCCCTTGCTGATCTGCGCCAGAACACAGCCGGTGATCCGGTCACCCTTCATGTAAGCCAACAGGACGGGACGGATCGTGCGGTCCGGATCGGCCAGCCGCCAGCGCAGGATCTCCGGGCTGCGATCGGCGATCCATCCACCGTCGGCCTTCAAGGCGTTCCAGAAAGCCGCGTAAGGGGACGCATCTCCGAGATCGGTCAGGGGGACGATGCCGGGCGGTAATTTGATGGCATTATCGCTCCCAAGTCGTGCGGAAACGAACCGCTCAGTCCTGTAGGCGATCAAACGGGGGGCACGCATGACCAGCTCGCGCAACAGACGCCCCTGCACGACCGCCATTGGATCGACGATCCAGGACAGCTTGAGCCCATGGGTGCCATCGGGCCAGGGTTGGAGCCCAAACAGGCGATACAGTGGCGCGGATCGGCGGTTGGCGTTCAAGGTGTAGTGGGCGATCATGTCGGTCTGGCGCAACAGGGCGCGAAACAGCGAACGACTGGCACCCTGAACCGTCCTCGGTACGATGGTGGAGAAACCCGTCGCGGCATGCGCCAAGCGATCGCCCTGCCAGAACCGCTGCACGAAATTGCCCAGAAAGGCCGCGGGCTCTCCGTGCGCATCCTCGACGACCCAGCCCCCCGGCGTGTCCAGATCACGCCTGGCCGGATTGCTCTCCAGCCACCGCCAGCCGGCCTCGGAACGCTCGGGCCACCAGACGTCGCGGTGCAGCCGGTTGATCCCGGCATGATCCGAAGCACGCATGGGGCGGATCGTCATGGGCAATCGTCCTTCCCGATCTGACACGGCGGGGTTCAACGTTGCAGGTCTTTGCATTGATCGGGCCAGTCAGGACATCGTGGGCGTGTACGATCTCGCTGGTTGGCACCCGTAAAGCGAGCGTTCCACACGGTTGGAACACGCGGGGCTACCGCTTTTCACCGGGGGGCTGTCACGAAACAGCCTTAACACTTGTCCGGATTTGCGGGCCGTGCTGGTTATGCGCCCTTCACGCGCCGGATAGGGCGCGGCTTTTGGGAGTGAGCCGTTGAGTTTGACGGATGGGGGAGGCGCCGCATTGGCCGCGCCTCGCGAGACGTTTCTGGGACACCCGCGGGGGCTGGTGGTGCTGTTCTTCACCGAGATGTGGGAGCGGTTTTCCTTCTACGGCATGCGGGCCATGCTGACGCTGTATCTGATCCAGCATTTTCTGTTCGGACCGGTCGAGGCTCAGGGCATTTACGCTGCCTATGGCGCGCTGGTGTATCTGCTGCCGGTTGTCGGAGGCCTGATCGCCGACAAGTATCTGGGATCGCGAAAAGCCGTCATCATCGGCGCCGTCCTGCTCGTCGCCGGTCACTTCACCATGGCCTTCGAAGGCTCGGGCGGTCGTGAGTTCATCACCGTCGGCGGCACCGAATATGCGGTCGAGGTCGAGGGTCGCAACACCGACCGTCAGCTTTACGCCGTGACCGACGCAGGCCGCGTTCCGATTTCGATCACGCCCGAAGGCATCAATGTGGTGGACGTGGCCGGACAGCCAGCGGGCTCGGGTACCCAAGCCGCGACGGCCGCCACCTTCCCCGCGACGGTCGCGGCGGACGGCTACACGACCCGGACCGTGCGCGATCCCGGCGGCGAAATGACGCTGTTCCTGGCGTTGTCGCTGATCATCGTCGGTGTGGGCTTTCTCAAGGCCAACATCTCGACCGTCGTCGGCCATCTTTATGAGACGAACGATCCCCGGCGCGACGGTGGGTTCACCCTGTTCTACGTGGGCATCAACCTGGGTTCCGTGCTGGCCACCGGCCTGTGCTCCTATCTCGGCTTCACCTATGGATGGGCCTACGGTTTCGGGCTGGCGGGCTTCGGCATGTTGCTGGGCCTGGCGACCTTCCTGCTCGGCCAGTCCTGGCTGGAAGGCCGTGGCGGGCCGCCCAATCCCGAGAAACTGGCCGGCACGAAGGTTCTCGGCATCCCGCTGGAAGCCGTGTTCTGGATCGCCGGCCTGGTCGCCGTCTTCCCGGTCTGGCTCCTGATGCAGCGCCACGAGATCATTTCCGCCAGCCTGCCGTGGCTCGCCGGAGTGATCTTCGCGGTGGTCGTCGGCTACACCGTGACCAAGCTGAAGGGTGCCGAGCGTAACCGGATGCTGGTGGCGGAAGTGCTGATCTTCTTTTCGGTGCTGTTCTGGGCTCTGTTCGAACAGGCGGGCTCGTCCCTGACCCTGTTCGCCGACCAGTCCACGGCCATGCCCGGCTGGTTCAACGCCGGCTACACCCAGATGTTCAACCCGGGCATCATCGTGATCTTCGGTCCGATCTTCGCGGCGCTGTGGGTCTGGCTGGCCAAGCGCAAACTGGAGCCTTCGACGCCGGTCAAATTCTCGTTTGGCCTGGTGTTCGTGGGGCTGGGCTTCCTGGTCCTCGCCTGGGCTGCGGCGACGCAGGCGGGCGTCGATTTCCGCGTCCCGCTGATTTTCCTGTTCTTGACCTACTTCTTCCACACGATGGGCGAGCTGTGCCTGTCGCCGGTCGGGCTGTCCATGATCACCAAGCTGTCGGTCGATCGCCTGGTCGGGATGATGATGGGGGTCTGGTTCCTGTCCAGTTCGGTGGCGCACATCGTCGCTGGCTTCATCGCCCAGGCCACGGCGACCGACACGGTCGCCGGTGTGGTGACCAACCCGCAGTTGGCGCTCGACACCTATGGCTCGATCTTCGGGACCATCGGGTGGACCGGCGTCGGCGTCGGGGTGCTGCTGCTGGTGCTGTCGCCCATCCTCAAGAAGGGCATGGCCGGGGTCCGCTAGAAACCTTGGACCCAGAAGAATGGGCCCGGCGGAGCGATCCGCCGGGCCTTTTCCTGTTAAGGTGCAGTCATCCTCTAGAACGTCTTCCTGACCCGGATCTGGTAGAAGGTGCGGGGGTCGATGGCGCGGCGTTCGGTGAAGGCGACCGGACGGGCGACGCGGTCGGCGTAGACGACCCGCTCGGTCCGGAAGTCGTCCCAGATGTTGACCTGGGCGCGGATGGCCAGGCCTGAGGTCGGCTTGTATTCGACATAGCCCTCGAAATAGTCGTTGCCGCTGAACGACGACGTCTGGTCCGGATCGTAGGAGGTCTGGCTGAGGATGGGCAGATAGGTGGCGGCCCATTGCAGCTTCCACGACGCGATGTCCTGCGACACGGTGAAAGATGGCTGCGACGCCCGGACGCCGGAGATGGACCGGGTCTCGCCAGTCGTGGGATCGGTGACCTCGGTGTGGTTCCAGGTGTTGCGGATCTGCAGCTTGCCGCCCTTGAAGCCGGTCTTGTCCAGCGGCAGGACCACGTTCAGTGCCAACTGATCCAGCGTCCCGTCGCCGATGTTGCCCACAGCTGACAGGCCACCGGCCAGCGGCAATCTGTCGATCACGTCGATGATCTCGTCATGGCGATATCCGATCGAGACGATGCCATCGCCCAGAAACCGGCGCTCATAGGTCAGTTCGCTGATCCAGCGCTGTTCGGGCTCCAGATCGACGTTGCCGCCGAACACCGTATCGTCCTCCAGGTCCGCCGAGGCGGCGAAGTCGCCGAAATCCAGCTGGCCCAGCTCACGCTCGAACCGGAAACGGACCTGGTTGTTCGGCATCGGCGTCCAGGTCGCCTGGAGGCGCGGCTTGGCGAAGAAGAAGCTCTTTTCCTGATCGGCATCGCCCGACTGGGTGATGGTCGACGCCTCCAGCCGGATGCCACCCTCCAGCGTCAGATTGGGCCGGATGCGCCAGGTGCCCTTGCCGAAGGCCTCGCCGCGCGTTTCCTCGACCTTGATGGAGGCACTGGGCAGGGGCACGCCGACGCCGCCGACCGAAAACGCCTGATCGACCTCGAGCATGTTGTAGGCGACCTCGCCCCCGGTCTCGAGGGTGATAGCGGCCGATTTCTCGAACCGGACCAGGCTGCGCAGGATGGTCTCGGACTGATTGCCCTCGGCCTCGAACCGTTGTTCGGGATTGACGGTCGTGCCGACGCGGCCACGCGACAGGCTGACGGAATCGAACTCGCTGAACTCGCGGATGAACCGGGTCTCGGAGGTGAACCGCGTGCCGATGGGGCGGGTATAGACCGCACCGAACTCGCCGCTGGTACCGTCTTCCTCGTACAGGCTTTCGCGCAGGGTGGTGGGCGAAGTCAGCCGGTCGATCTGCTCGTAGTCGTTCAAACCATAGCGGGCGGTCAGGTCGATCTTGCCGCCGAACAGGGGGGCCGCATAGTTGCCGCGCACCGACTGGCCCCCACCCCGATTGTCGTTGAAGAAGGCCTCGTCGCGCAGGACGCGCCCGGCCCCATCGGTCCGCACGCTGCGACCGATGCCGTTGGCGTCGCTGGTCGCCACACCGTCCGACAGGGTGATGCCCCAGGTCCGGTCGCCGTCCTTGGCCGTGAAGCGGTAGGAGCCGTTATACTGTTCCGGCACCCCGGCGAAGATGAAGGCCGTGCCTTCCAGGATCGATTCCCGGCTGGATTGGCTTTTCGTGATCACGTTCACGACGACGGCATAGCCCTGCATGTCGATTCCCGGCGCGCCCCCCCGGATCAGCTCGATCCGCTCCACATTGGCCGCGACGGTGCGGCTCAGCACATTGGAGCCGGTGTCGTTCTTCGAGGCCGGGCGCGCGCCGTTGATCAGGACGTTGCCGACCGATCCCTCGAACCCCCGGCTGCCCTCGCCGTCCTCGACGTCGAAGCCGGGCACGCGATTGACCATGTCCAGCGCCGAGTTCGGCGACTGGTCGGCGAAGAAGTCGGGGGTGAAGACCAGCACGCCCTGCTGGGCCGCATCGACCAGCGGGGTCTGGGCCGTGGGGCCGGTCGGTACGGGCGCCTGGGCCGCCGCCAGCGGGGCGGGCGCGGTTTGCGCGAGGGCGGGGCTGGCGAACAGCAGGGCTGTCGTGGCCAGCAGCAGTGTCTTCGTCATTGTCTGGGGTTCCCCTCGTTGTGTGAGGCGAGGTTTGCCGACGCACGATTGCGATTGACAGTTACAAGCCTGTCAGGTGGATTAAATCGAAGACAGATGACTGAATAGATTCATTGCAGTTCTGTAATCATGAGGGTGAGAATATGGCGATGAAGTCTCTTTTGGTGGGTCTTTCTTTATTTGTTGTGGTTGCGACGGTCGGACCGACGGCGGCTTGGGCCCAATCCCAGCCCGATGACGTGACGACCGTCGATGAGATCGTCGTCGAGGCGCGACGCTCCGGTGCGCCGATCTGGGAGGTGACGCGCGGCGGATCGACCGTCCTGCTGGTCGGTGAGATCGGCGGGATCCCCGAGGCGACGCCCTGGAGCGCGGGGGCGCTGGAGGCCGCGACCGCGCGGTCCCAACGGGTGATGTCGGGTACGGGTGTTCGGGCCTCGTTCAGCGACCTGCTGCGGTTCATGTGGCGCAGCCGGACGATCATGAGGCTTCCGCGCGACACCACCTCGGCGGACTATTTGGAGCCGCAATGGCAGGCTCGGCTGGACGCCATCGAGGCCCGAGTGGACGAGGACTACAGCCGCCAGAGTTTTCTGATCACCCCGGGCAATTTGCTGCGTGATGCCGCCGGCTATGGTCGAGACACTGCCGACGACGCGGGCGACGTGGTGCGCCGGGCCGCGCGCAAGGCCCGCGTTCCGGTCCGTTCGGTCGAAAGCGAGGCGCGTGGCGATCAGCTGATCGAGGATCTTCTGAACGCGACACCTCAATCGCATCTGACCTGTATGCATGCAGCGATCGAGGCGGCCGAGGCCGGGCCGGACGCGGTTCTCGCGCGTGGTCGGGCCTGGACCCGGTTCGAGGTCACTGAGGTCATGGCCTCTCCGATCCAGAAGGCGCTGGAAGTCTGCTGGCCGTGGGGCGATCCGACGCTGGGGCCGCAGCTGAAGACCGCCTGGACGACCTCGATCGAGACCGCCCTCACTGAACCGGGGGTGACCATGGCCGTCGCGCCGCTGGGGCTGCTGGCCGAGATGGGCGGGGTTCTGGACCGGCTGGAAGCGCAGGGGGCGACGATCGAAGGGCCGGAGTGGAAGGCCGAATAGGCCTCAGACCGCCGTTCCGCCCACCGTCAGCCCGCCGATCTTGAGCGACGGCTGGCCGATGCCGACCGGGACGCCCTGTCCTGCTTTGCCGCAGACACCGACCCCGGGATCGAAGGCGAAGTCGTCGCCGATCATGCTGACATTGGTCAGGGCCGTGGCCCCGTCGCCGATCAGGGTCGCGCCGCGCACCGGCGCGGTGATCCGGCCGTCCTCGATCAGATAGGCCTCGGTGCACTGGAAGACGAATTTGCCGTTCGTGATGTCCACCTGACCGCCGCCGAAATTCGCTGCATAGAGACCGCGTTTGGTCGAGGCGATCATGTCGGCCTTCGAATCCTTGCCGCTCTCCATGAAGGTGTTGGTCATACGCGGCATCGGCATGTGGGCAAAGGACTGACGTCGTCCATTGCCGCCCGCCCGCTCGCCCATCTTTCGCGCCGACAGCCGGTCATGCATCAGCCCGACCATGATGCCGTCCTCGATCAGGATGGTGCGCGAGGTCGGCGTGCCCTCGTCGTCGACCGACAGGGAGCCCCGCCGGTGGGCGATCGAGCCGTCGTCCACGATGGTCACGCCCGGAGCGGCGACCCGCTTGCCCATCATGCCGTTGAAGACCGAGGAGCCCTTCCTGTGAAAATCGCCCTCGAACCCATGGCCGATCGCCTCGTGCAGAAGGACGCCGGGCCAGCCGGCCCCCAGCACCACATCCATCTCGCCCGCAGGACAATCGACGGCGTCCAGATTGACCAGGGCCTGGCGGATGGCCTCGTCGATCTGGGACTGCCACCGATCGGGCGTGATCCAGGCCTCGAAGCCGGTCCGGCCCCCGGCCCCCGAAGAAGCGCTTTCGCGGCGGCCATCGCGCTCGACGGTGACCGAGACGTTCAGCCGGACCAGCGGGCGGATATCGCGCACGGTCAGGGCGTCGGCGCGCAGAATCTCGATCGCGCGCCGTTCGCCGACGATGGAGGCCGAGACCTGGACCACGCGCGGATCGCGAGCGCGGGCCCAGGCGTCGATCTCGGCCAGCAGGGCGATCTTTTCGGAGAAGGCGGGCGAGGCCAGGGGATCGACGGCGTCGTACAGTTGCTGGTTCGTGGCGCGCGGCCCCTCGGCGGCGGTGCCCGCGTAACCGGCCTTGGCCAGGGAAGCGCTGTCGGCGGCGCGACGCAGGGCGGCGGGGCTGATCTCGTTGGCGTGGGCATAGCCTGCGGTCTCGTCGGCGACGACGCGCAGGCCGAACCCTTCGGAGGCATCATAGGCGGCGCACTTCAGCCGACCGTCGTCGAACACCAGGGATTCGGATTCCGACCGTTCCAGGAACAGTTCACCGTCGTCGGCCCCGACCAGGGCCGCTTGCAGGATCGACAGAGCTTCGGACGGATCGACCCCGGCTGTTTCGAGGATCGGGGGCTGGGACGTGTGCAGGGTCATGCGGTCACAGATAGGGGGATCGGGCGGCTCTGACGAGGGGGTGCGAAGATGAACCGCGCCTGACCCGGCCCGTTCAGATCGGGCTCAGGGGCCGGATGCAAATCTGGGTCCATCGCAGCCGACCGGTTGTGCCAACTCCAAGGAATGGACCGATGAAAAAGAGCAACCTGATCCCCGTCCTGGCCCTGAGCCTGGCCGCTGCCTCCGTGGCCCTGCCGGCCGCTGCCCAGAACCACGGCCCGCGCCATGGTCCCGCTTACAGCCAGGCCAACTGGCAGAACATCAACCAGCGCCAGGCCAATCTGGACCGCCGCATCGACCAGGGTGTCCGCAACGGCGCGCTGAGCCGTCGCGAAGCCACCCGCCTGCGCGGCGAGTTCACGGCCCTGGCCCGTCTGGAGCAGAACTACCGTCGCGGCGGGCTGACCCAGTGGGAGCGGGCCGACCTGGACCGTCGCTTCGACCGCCTGTCGGCCCAGGTGCGCTATGAGCGCCGGGACAACGACAACCGTCGCGGCTAAGCCCCGGCGTTAGAGGATCGAGGGCGCGGCTCCATGGGGGTCGCGCCCTTTTTCATGGCCGGTGGCGCAGGCGACTTTCGATCATCGTGACCGCCCGGCCCCGGATCAGGATGCGGTCACCCTGGGTGTCCGTCTCGAACCGACCGCCGCGACCGGCATAGACCTGGGCAAAGGTGACGATCTGGCGATCCAGCTTGTCGGCATAGAGCGGCCCGAGGATGCAGTGGGCCGATCCGGTCGCCGGGTCCTCGTTGACACCGCAGCCGGGGGCGAAGAACCGGTCCACGACATCGACCTCGTGGTCGTCTGACAGGGCCGCGACGATCACATGGCCGGCCTCGCCCGCCTCGCCCCGGATCGTGGCCAGGGCGTGGAAATCCGGCTTCAGAGCCCGCACTGTCGCCGCATCGGCCCAGACCGCGACCAGATAGCGCCCGGCCCAGACCTCGACCGGGACGGCCCCCAGCGCCTCGGCAAGGCCGTCGGGCATGCCGGTCCGGCGCGGCGGATCGGCGGGAAAGTCCAGCTCATAGCCCCTCTGATGCCTCCGCACGATCAGGGGGCCGGACCGGCTGTCGAAGGTCACGGCGTCGGCGTTCAGGACCAGTTCGGTCATCAGCACATGAGCCGAGGCCAGGGTGGCGTGGCCGCACAGATCGACCTCGACCGCCGGGGTGAACCAGCGCAGCTCGAACCGCGCGGCATCGGTGGTGCGGCGCAGGAAGGCGGTCTCGGCCTGATTGTTCTCCATCGCCAGAGCCTGCATCCAGCGGTCGTCCGGCCAGACGTCGAACGGCTCGACCACACAGGCCGGATTGCCAAGGAAAGGCCCTTCGGCGAAGGCATCGACGGTCCATTGTTTCATGCCCGCTAGATAGCCGTTGACGGTCAAGGTCACCAGATCGTCGTCAGGTCAGAATGGACGTGTCTTCCAACGACATTCGTCGCACCTGTTCGATGAAGACCCGCATTGCGCTGATGCCGTCTGCAACGACGGCCTCGACCTCCGGCCGGGCGAGGGTCCGCGACGTTACGATCACATGGCCGTTGGCGGTCCGCTCGATCAGGTCCAGCTCCGCCAGGTGGATGCATTTGCGCCGGACGGTCTCGATCGACAGGTTGAGCGACCGGGCGATGGCAGAAATCGAAACCGGGCGCCGCAGATCGTCCTTGTGAAAGGCACCGTCGAACTCGGTGTCGGTGACAGGCCGGTTCCGCAGATGCTGGGTGCTACCCAAGGCGATGGAGAGAAAAACCGTTGTCGCGGTGAGATCGTTCTCACACAGCTTGGCATAGTTGACCATCAGACGAACACAGAAGGTCGCGCCGACGCTGATCAACACTTTTTCGTGCCGACTGGCGGTGATCGTGCCTTCGGTCAGGTCCGCTTGATATGCATCGGTCATCTAGCCTTCCGGTTCTCCTTCCGATGGTGTCAGGCGGCCGCAACCCTCGATCTTGGCTGCGTTTCCTCGAATCGGTTCTCTATCCAGTTCGCCAGTCCCGCCAAGGCATCGACATCAAGTCCATCACTGCGCTCACCCTCGCCGCAGATGCGGGCGAGGTATCGTAATTTAGCAACGGCATCGTGATCCGTTTGGATGGGGGCAAGCAACAACTCCCGTTCAATCACGTCGCGCTCGTGAAAGAGGTCGTCCCCTCCGCCGGTCCCATACGCCTCGGCGTCAACCGCCCTTCGGTCCTGTTCATCCAACAGACGGATGAGGCACTCCAAAGTCGAAATCATCACAATCTCTCCCTGTACCGAGCTTTTGGATCGAGCTCATTCGATAGGGGAATGTTCGCCTAGACGTGGTAAACGACATGTTACGCGGGCGCGAGCACAATCTGAGATGCTACTCAAAATGAGTAGGCTTGGGACGCATCGTCTAGCTCCAAAAATCGTGTGGAGCCTATATCCAGTTCTGTGTCCTCATTTTTGATGTATAATGCTGTATAAGGTCCATCGCGACAATGCGTGATCGCCCGGCGAGTTTTTTCAAGATAGCTAGTCTGACGCTGATTATAAAGTATATATCACAGTATGCTTGTTACAGCACCGTTACATCATTAGCGGCTGTTGCAATCGAATGCAGAGTCGAGGCCAGTTTCGATCTAGACGGCGTCGAATGGCGCTAACCTAGAGTTGGTGCAGGACCAGATCGCAACAGCCTCATGGCATCACCACTGTCAGTTCCGGCCAGCGCGCCGTCGCGCGTGCCACGACCCCATCCCAATCCCTGGCGACCGTTCTGTTCGGATTGGGCCGCAGGATGAGGTCGAACATGTCGCTCAGGCCCAGCGGGGCTGCGACGCTGATGGTGCCATCGCGCTCCATCCGGACGCCGATGGCGAAGGCAGGGGCGACGAACCGTTCGAGGGCCGCGTCGGTACTGGCGATCGGTGGATAGGGCTCGCCAAAATGGGCGGGGAACCACAGGGGGACGCGGGCCTGGTTGCGGACCTCGATCTTGGATTTGAAGGGTTCGTCGAAGGCGGCGGCGACGCGTTTGATGACGATGTCCTCGGCGTCCCAGGAGGTGTCGGGATCGAAATAGCCGAGGTCATAGTCGCGAATCCCGTATCCGGCGGGCCGGCCGGTGACCGCGTTCCAGACGCTCTGATAGACAGCACCGGAGAAGACGCGCCAGTCGGGCAGGTCGAGATCGCGCACCGTCGTCAGGACATGCATCAGGCCGGGATCGGCGCGGACGATGGCGATCAAGCGGGCCTCCAGATCCGTCATCGGCGGTCTCGCACCGGCCAGCCGTGGTCCAGGGGTCCGTGGCCGCCGCCCAGACCGGGTGCCCGGCGAATGGCCTCGGCGACATAGGCCCAAGCCCCGGCTACGGCCTGTTCCAGCGGCAGGCCCCTGGCCATGCCGACGGCGCAGGCGCTGGCCAGGGTGCAGCCGGTGCCGTGGGTGCTGGTGGTGTCGATGCGCGGCCCCTCCAGCAGGGTTTCGCCGGAGGGGGTCAGCAGGAGGTCGATCACGGTCTCGCCGGGGACATGACCTCCCTTCATCAGGACGGCGCGGGCCCCCAGGGTCAGCAGGGCCTCGCCCGCGCGCCTCTGGCCATCCAGATCGACGATCGTCAGCCCGGTCAAGGCATCGGCTTCGGGCGCGTTGGGGGTCAACAGGGTGGCGCGCGGGATCATCAGACAGCGCACGGTGTCGATGGCCCGGTCATCCAGCAGGGCTGCGCCGCCCTTTGCGATCATCACCGGATCAACGACCACTGGCGCATCGGTGGTGTCCAGGACGGCGGCGACGCGTTCCACAACCTCGACCGAGCCCAGCATGCCGGTCTTGATGGCGTCGGCCCCGATGTCGTCCAGAACCGCGCGGGCCTGGGCCTCGATCAGGTCGAGTGGCAGGGGATGGACGCCATGGACGCCCAGGGTGTTCTGGACCGTGATGGCGGTGATGGCGGTGGCGGCATATCCGCCCAGCATCGTGATCGCCTTGATGTCGGCCTGAATGCCCGCGCCACCGCCGGAATCGGACCCGGCGATGATCAGAACTCTCCCGAGCATCAGTGAGCGCCCGAGAACAGCTTGAGACCCACGATGCCCGAGACGATCAGCAGGATGCACAGGATGCGGACCGTGGTCGCGGGCTCGTTGTAGATCAGCATCCCGACGCTGGCCGCCCCGACCGCGCCGATGCCGGTCCAGATCGCATAGGCCGTACCGATCGGCAGTTTCTGCGTCGCGACCCACAGCAGCCACATGCTGGCCGCCAGTGCCGCAAGCACTGCCGCCGAAATGCCCGGCCTCTGTGGACCAACATATTTCAGGCCGGACGCCCAGCCCACTTCGAGAAGGCCTGCGATCACCAGCGCGAGCCACGGATTGATCCATTGTCCAGTCATCATGGTCAGATGGGACAAGCCCGACGTGGGGGCAAGCCTCATGTGCACCGCGCGTATCCTTTCGGCGGGTCGCGACGAAGGGTTTGCCATGACCCTTTCGATCATCGTCCTCGCACTCGGTTGCGCCTTCGTCATGGGCTATGCGCTCAATCAGGGCAGCACCTGTGCGGTGACAGCTGGCAGGGAATGGATCGACCATCGCCGGGCGCGGATGACGATCGGTTTCGCGGTCGCGGTGGCCGTGGCAGGACTGGTCTGGCTGCCTCTGGCCTGGCTGGGCGGCGGGGTCGTGACCCTGTCGGGCGGTGTGCCGATCGGTCCCGGCCTGATCGCGGGGGCGGTACTGCTGGGCCTGGGCGCCCTGATCAATGATGCCTGTCTGTTGGGGACGCTGTCACGCATCGGCCATGGCGAGGTGCGGTTCCTCGCCCTGCCGCTGGGGCTGGCGCTGGGCTTTACCCTCACGGACCGGGTGGTGCCGGTGACGACGCCCGTGGCCACGGAAAATGCCCTGGGGGTGCCTTCGCTGGCCGGAGCGGTGGTGATCCTGGCCTTCATGGCTGTGATCGTGGTCGGGGTCCGGGCCATGCGGCGGGGAGGCGATCACGGCGATATCCAGCGGTGGTCTCTGTGGAGCGCGATGATCGTGCTGGGTCTGACGGGGGCGATGCTGTTCGCCCTGGCCCCCGGCTGGACCTATGCCGACTTCGTGCATCAGGGGGTGTCGTTCTGGGGCGGGATGAACGCCATGTCGGGACTTGCGGCGGTCAGTGCCGCCGTGGCCATGGTTCTGGGGGCGGTCGCCGCAGGTATCCTGGGGCGGACCTTCGACTATCGGGCCGCCGATGTTCCGGGCCTGTTGCGATCGGTCGCGGGCGGAATGGTGATGGCGATCGGGATCGTGCTGGTGCCGGGGGGCAACGACAAGGTTCTGCTGGCCGAGCTTCCGGTCCTGACGGCCAGCGGCCTGGTCGGGTTCGCGGTCATGTCGGCGACGGTGACGGGGTTGATGTGGGTTCAGCGCCGCTGGGTCGTGCGGCCTGCAATGCAGACTGCACCCTGATAGCCTGAACCGTCTCGCGCACGTCGTGGACGCGGACGATGTCGGCCCCCCGTCTTGCCGCCTCCAGGGCCAGGGCGAGCGAGCCGCCGATGCGGTCGGTGGGGTCGATTGCGGTGCGGTCCAGGCTCTGGATCATCCGCTTGCGACTGGCCCCGTAGACGATGGGGAAGCCGAGGGCGGCAAGGGCGGTCAGGCCGGTGGTCAGGGCCAGGTTGTGGGCGGGCGTCTTGCCGAAACCGATGCCGGGATCGAGCCAGATGCGGTCATGTGCAACGCCCGCCGCTATCGCCGCCTCGGTGCGGGCCGACAGGTGCGCGACGACCTCGGCAACCACGTCGTCATAGACGGGGGCACCCTGCATCGTCCGGGGCTCGCCCTTCATATGCATCAGCACGACGTCGCACCCCAGGTCGGCGGCGGTGGGCAGGCTGTCGGGGGCGTGGCTCAGGGCCGTCACGTCGTTCCACATCGTGGCCCCGGCTGAGACGGCGGCACGGGCAACGACCGGCTTCATGGTGTCGATACTGATCGGGCCGGGCCAGCGGGCACGCAGGGCGGCGATCAGAGGGACGACGCGGGTGATCTCGTCGTCCGCAGGGACCGGGGTCGCACCGGGCCGCGTGCTTTCGCCACCGATGTCGAGGATGTCGGCTCCGTGCTCGATCAGGCGCAGGGCATGGGCGAGGGCGACCTCGACGGTGGTCAGCCGCCCGCCGTCCGAGAAACTGTCGGGTGTGACGTTGACGATGCCCATGACACGGGGGCGCGTGAATGCGCTCATCAGGCGGCGAGGGCGTCCGCAGGCAGACGTTCGGTCGCGCCGATGAATTCCACGCCGACGACACGGCCCTGATCGTCGAAATCCAGAACGACGCCCGGAGACACCTCTTCACTTTCGACGATGGTCGCTTTGGACAAGGTCAGATAGGCGGCGTTTGCTTCGGGGTCGTAACGGAAGTTCGGGGTCATTCGCTTCGTCTCCGTTCGCCACGATCCAGAAAGGCCGTCAGGACGCGGATTTCCGTCGCGTCCTCGAAACATACCACACGAATGATCCGTTCGCCCGCCTCCGGCAAAATCCGATATCGCCGGGTGTATCCAAGCCCGCGTGGGTCGGGGGCGATCCGGTCCGGCGCTTCGATCGCCCGAACGATCCATTCCAGCGGCAAATTGCGCAGGAGCAGATTGTCCTCGGCGTGCCGCGTCAGCCGGACCGGCTTCTTAATGGCTCAGTGGATCGTGCTCGCCGCCACGGTCACGCCTTCCGATACCGGCGTCACCGGCACCGCGACCGAGGGTCCGCTGTTGGGGAAGTTGGACTCGTCGCGGTTGGGGGCCAGGCCCTTTTCCAGGATGTCCTTGATCTCCTGACCCGACAGGGTCTCGTATTCCAGCAGGGCCTGGGCCAGTTTTTCCAGGTCGTCGGCCTTGGTCGTCAGGATGACGCGGGCCTCGTCCCAGCCCGAAGTGACCAGTTTCTTGACCTCGGCGTCGATGATGCGGGCGGTTTCTTCCGACACGTTCTGGCTGCGGGCGACCGAGTGACCCAGGAAAACCTCCTGCTCGTTTTCGCCATAGGCCACCGTGCCCAGCACGTCGGAGAAGCCCCATTGCGTCACCATGCGGCGGGCCAGCTTCGTTGCTTGTTGAATGTCCGACGACGCGCCGGAGGTGATGTTCTCCTTGCCGAAGATCAGCTCCTCGGCGACACGGCCACCGGCCATGATGGCGATGCGATCGACCATCTGCTGGTATTTCATCGAATAGCGGTCGCCCTCGGGCAGCTGCATGACCATACCCAGCGCCTGGCCGCGCGGAACGATGGTGGCCTTGTGCACCGGATCGGCCATCTTGACGTTCATGGCGACGATGGCGTGGCCGCCTTCATGATAGGCGGTCAGGCGCTTTTCTTCCTCGTTCATGGCCATGGAGCGGCGTTCAGCCCCCATCATGACCTTGTCCTTGGCGTCCTCGAAATCGCGATGGGTGACCATGCGACGGTCCTTGCGCGCCGCCATCAGGGCCGCCTCGTTGACCAGATTGGCCAGATCGGCCCCGGAGAAACCGGGCGTGCCGCGCGCGATGGTCTTGGTGTTGACGTCGGCGGCCAGGGGGACGTCCTTCATGTGGACGCGCAGGATACGCTCGCGGCCCGTGACGTCAGGGTTGGGCACCACGACCTGACGGTCGAAACGGCCGGGACGCAGCAAGGCGGGGTCCAGCACGTCGGGACGGTTGGTGGCGGCGATCAGGATGATGCCCTCGTTGGCCTCGAACCCGTCCATCTCGACCAGCAGCTGGTTCAGCGTCTGCTCGCGCTCGTCATTGCCGCCGCCGAGACCCGCGCCCCGATGACGACCGACGGCGTCGATTTCGTCGATGAAGATGATGCACGGAGCGTTCTTCTTGGCCTGTTCGAACATGTCGCGGACGCGCGAAGCGCCGACGCCGACGAACATCTCGACGAAGTCCGAGCCGGAGATAGAGAAGAAGGGCACGCCCGCCTCGCCCGCCACGGCGCGCGCCAGCAGGGTCTTACCGGTGCCGGGAGGGCCGACCAGCAGGGCCCCCTTGGGGATCTTGCCACCCAGACGCTGGAATTTGGCGGGGTCTTTCAGGAAGTCAACGACCTCCTGCAGTTCTTCCTTGGCCTCGTCCACGCCAGCGACGTCGTCGAAGGTCTTCCTGCCCTTGTGCTCGGTCAGCAGCTTGGCCTTGGACTTGCCGAAACCCATGGCCCCGCGCGCCCCGCCCTGCATCTGGCGCATGAAGAAGATCCAGACCCCGACCAGCAGCAGGATGGGCAGGATGCCGATCAGCAGTCCCTGCCACCAGGCCTGGCGCATCGACTTGACGTCGACCTGGGCACCCGAGGCGCGGATGGTCTCGACGATGGTTTCGTTGGGATAGGGGGTCGTTGTCGTGAACTGGCGACCATTCTGATAGGTGCCGGTGACGGTCTCGCCCTTGACGGTGACGGTCTTGACCTGGCGGCTCTCGGTCGCGGTCACGAGCTGCGAATAGGTGATGGGTTCCGGCCGGTTGGCGGCGGCCTCCTTGGAGCCGGGCAGGGTTCCTCCGCCGTTCTGGCTGATGACGGCATAGACCGCCAGCAGGCCCAGGATGATCATCCCCCAGATCGCAGCATTGCGCAGATTCATCGCGTTTCCCGGTTCGTCGGCGGCGGATGAGGGCCGCCTTGGTGAAGCTCTTGGATCGAAAATAGGTCAGTCGGCGGCGTTTCGCCATGGATGGTTGCGTGAAGGTGACATTCCTGCGTCGTTTCGCCCAGAGCCAAGGCCAGACGATGCGGGCCGAGGGCCGTCACCGACGCGGCTCTCCATGCAAGAACCGGGGCCGAACCATCGTCCCGGATCAGGACGGGCAGGGTGGGGCGTAAGGGGCCGGGGACGGACTTCAGGATGGCGCGATCGATGTCGGACAGACGGTTGAGGCGACCGGCTGCGGGGGCGACTGTGTATCCGGGGGCGGGGGATGTGATTTCGTAACGGCCATCCCAGAGGGTGGTGGTGTCGGGCGGCAGGGTCTTTTCGGGACAGGGGGAGCGCCCGGGCTCTCGGCCGATGGTGACGGTGTCGCCGGTCGCAATGATGCGGGCCCCGGCCAGGGTGGCGGTGAAGTCGTCGCTGGAGCGGAGGCGGGCGAGCAGGGCTTCGAGCCGGTCACGGCGGGGCGGGACGGTGGTGCCGGACGCGCACAGTAGGAGGGCGGCGAGGGTCGTGGCCTCTGTGGATCGGCTCCAATTGAAACCCTCTCCCAGCGGGAGAGGGCTTGAGGCTCGCAGAGCGAAGCGATGCGTATAGCCGAAAGGGTGAGGGCTTACGGTGCCAACCGGCTCCCCCCCTAAGCCCTCACCCTTTCGCGCAAGTCCGATCGCCAGCGGCTCTGGGGTGCTCAAGCCCCCTCCCGCTGAGAGAGGGTTCAAGACTTTGCGCGCCCTGGCTCTCGCGAAGCGGTCGTCGTCATTGGCCGGATCCTCAATCCAGTCCGCCTCACGACCCGTCAACCAGTCCCGTAACTCTTCCCTCCGCTCCCCCAACAGCGGTCTCAGCAGCATCAGCCCCCGGCCCTCCGGCCAGGCCGGGGACGGTGCCCATTCGCGCAGCGTCCCCAGCGTCGAGCCCCACGCCCTCATCCATTCCCCCTCCGCCACGTCGTCGGCGGTGTGGGCGAACAGGACCACCTTCGCTCCCGCCCCTCGCGCCGCATCGGCGATCAGGGCGTGGCGGGCGGTGCGGGCGGCGGCGGGCAGGCCGGTGGTGGGCTTGTCGCCCGACCAGTGACACAGCTGCCAGTCGGCTCCGACCGATCGGGCGGCGCGTTCGCACAGGGCATTCCAGCGGGGGCTGTCGGGGTTCAGGCCGTGGTCGACGGTGATTGCAACCAGCCGTCGCCCGTTGCGGCGCGCCCAGTCGGCGGTGAGGCCAAGCAGGGCCATGGAATCCCCGCCGCCGGACAGGGCGAGGGCCAAGGGGTGATCGACGTGGCGTTCCAGCCGGGCGTCCAGCCGTTCGTGGACCCGCGACGCCAGGTCGGTATCGGCGGCGGGGTTCAGGCCGCGCAATCCGCCTCGCCGCGCACCTGGACGGCGACGGCCTTGAGCGCGGGCGTGGCGCGCGGCGCATAGCGGCGATCAAACTCGCCGAGCGCGGCGCAGGCCTGAGGCTTGCGGTTCGTGGCGGCCAGACCGCGCGCCAGTTTCAGCGTCACCTCGCCGGCCCAGGCGTCGGTCGGCCAGCCGGCCAGGGCGGTGGCATAGGCCTGGACCGCGCCGGCCTGATCCCGCCCGGCGCGACGCAGGTCGCCCAGACGCCAGGAGGCTTCGCGAGCCTGAGGGGTGTCCGGCCAATTGGCGGCGACGTCGGCCAAGGCCTCGGCTCCGCGCGCCGGATCGGCGGAAAGGGCGCGGGCGGCGGCGAGGTCGGAGACGGCGTCTCCGGTGGGAGAGGCCCCCTCCTGCGCCGCCGCCTCGGCCTCGATCTGGGCCGCGGTGGCGGCGTCTTCGATGGCCTTCAGCCGTGCGTCGATCTGGGCCAGGCGGGTGCGCAGGGCGGTGTTCTCGCGCTCGCTCTCATCCAGGGCGAAGGTCAGGCGTTCGACGTCGCCATTGACCCGCTGGGTGGTGGCCTCGAGATCGCGCAGGCGACGGTCCATGATGTCGACCCGCCCTTGCAGGGTGACGACCTCGGGATCGGGCTCGACGATCACAGGCTGGCCCTGGGCGTTCCGCTGGGTCAGGGCGCGTTCGAGGCGGCGAACGTTGCGGTCGAGTTGCTCCAGCCGACGGCTGTCCCACTGGATCAATTGCAGAGGCTGGCCCTGTTGATTGGTCTGGGACACGGCCACGCCGCCGACGAGCGAAAGCCCAAGGGCAGTGAGGACGACGGTACGGTTGGGACGAGGCAGTTTCATGCTGCTGTCGTTCCATCGATTTGCGGCTGTCGCAAGGCCTGGCGTGCCAGAGCCGCTTGCCGGACCGCGATCTTCGGGAGTAGCTAACCGGCAACAGCGCGGCGATCCCAGCCGCCGATCCGGGAGACCACCGCCGATGTCGCTTCGCTCGCTCCGTTTCACCACCTGTATGGCCACACTGGGTGCCGTCAGTGCCATCCTGTCGGTCGGATCGACCCCTGCCAAGGCCGACGAAGGGATGTGGACCTTCGACAATTTCCCGATCCAGACGGTGAACACCAAATACGGCACGCGGATCGATCAGGCCTGGCTGGACAAGGTGCGCGGGGCGGCTGTGCGACTGAACGGCTGTTCGGCGTCCTTCGTTTCGGGCGAGGGGCTGATCCTGACCAACCACCACTGCATCGTTTCGTGCGTGCAGGACCTGTCCACGGCGGAAAACGACTACGTCAAGAACGGCTGGATGCCTGCGACCCGCGAGGAAGAAAAGCAGTGCCCCGGCCAGACCGCCGAAGTGCTGACCGACATCACTGACGTCACCGACCGGGTTCTGAAGGCCGGTGAGGGCCTGGAAGGCGCGGCCTTTGTCACCGCGCGCGGGGCCGAGACCCAGGCCATCCAGCAGGAAGGCTGTGGCGACGATCCCAAGCTGACGTGTCAGGTGATCAGCTTCTATCGCGGCGGTCGCTATGCGCTGTACAAATTCCGCAAATACGACGACGTGCGCCTGTCGTTCGCGCCGGAGTTTCAGGCGGCCTTTTTCGGTGGTGACCCCGACAATTTCAACTTCCCCCGCTATGCTCTGGATGCCGGTTTCCTGCGCGCCTACGAGGACGGCAAGCCTGCGGTGACGCCGAACTTCCTGAAATGGAACTCCAATGCCCCGAAAGAGGGCGACGTGACCTTCGTGGCCGGCAACCCCGGCTCGACTTCGCGCCTGTTGACCATGTCGCAGCTGGAGCGTTTGCGGGACCAGCAGCTGCCGCTGCAACTGATCCAGGGCTCGGAACTGCGCGGGCGTCTGCTGGCCTATTCGGCGACGGGCGAGGAGGCCAAGCGGGTCTCGGTCGATCCGATCTTCGGTCTCGAGAACAGTTTCAAGGTCTGGTACGGCCAGAACCAGGCCCTGCTGGACCCGGCCTTCTACGGCAAGAAGCAGGCCGAGGAGACCGAGCTGCGCCAGCGTGTCGCGGCCGATCCGGCCCTGACCCAGCGGATCGGCGATCCCTGGACCGAGCTGGAAACCGTTCAGGCCGCTGCCCGTGACCTGGCCGTGCCCTATCGCCAGCTGGTGACGTCCGCCGGGGGTGGTTCGACCCTGTACGGCATCGCCAACGGTATCGTCGGCATCGCCAAGGAACGCGCCAAGCCGGTCGCCGAACGCCGTCCCGGCTTCACCGACGCCGCCATCGCGCGGAACACGGCCCAGCTCGGCCAGGAAGTGCCGATCTCCAAGGATCTGGAAGAGATTTACCTCGGCTTCTGGCTGTCCAAGACCCGCGAGTATCTGACGGTTGACAATGCGGCGGTGAAGAACCTGCTGGGTCGCGAGAGCCCCGAGGCCCTGGCCGACCGCGCCATCACCGGCACCAAGCTGGACGACCCCGCCTACCGGGTCGCCGCCGCCGCGATGTCGGTCGAGGAGCTGACCGCTCTGAACGATCCGCTGATCGACCTGGCGCTGAAGAACTATGACACGTCCTCGACCCTGCGCACCGAATGGGACGCCAAAGTCAATGCGCCGACGGCCCGCGCCGCCGAACGCGTCGCCCAGGCCCGGTTCGCCGTCTATGGCGACAACCTGTACCCGGACGCGACCTTCTCGCTGCGTCTGTCCTACGGTGCTGTCGAGGGCTGGACCTATCGCGGCGTGACCGTGCCGCCCTTCACCTACATCGGCGGTCTGTACGAGCGGGCCACGGGATCCGAGCCGTTCAACGCGGCCCAGAAATTCCTGGATGCCGAGAGCCGGATCAACAAGGAGACCGTCTACGACTTCGTCTCGACCAACGACATCATCGGCGGCAACTCCGGCTCCCCGGTGATCAATGCCAATGGAGAGGTGATCGGCGCGGCCTTCGACGGAAACATCCACTCGCTGGGCGGGTCGTACGGCTATGACGGCGCGCTGAACCGCACGGTGACGGTGTCCACGGCCGCGATCACCGAAGCCCTGCGCACGGTGTACCAGCAGCCGCGCCTGCTGGAAGAACTGGGCGTGGAGTAAATCTGTCCTCCCTGCGCGAAGCGCGGGGAGGGGGACCGCGAAGCGGTGGAGGGGCTCTGGCCTCCCCACCGCTTTTCTGTTTTTGAGTTGTTCATTGGGAGGAGGTCTGCATTCGGCAGCCCCTCCACTACTTCGTGGTCCCCCTCCCCATTCCAAGGGGAATGGGGAGGAGATTTGATCATGCGCCTCACCCCCACCCTGGCCGCCGCCCTTCTGACCCTCGCCGCAGGCTCCGCGCAGGCCGAAGAAGGCATGTCGACCTTCGACAATTTTCCGATCGCGCGGGCCAATGCAACGCTGGGGACATCGATTGATCAGGCCTTCCTGGATCGCGTCCGTCTGGCCTCGGTCAAGTTCGGAGGCTGTTCGGCGGGGCTGGTGTCCGACGCCGGCCTGGTCATGACCAACAACCACTGCGTCGCCACCTGCGTGGCCAATCTGTCGACGCAAGCCGTGAACTATGCCGCCACCGGCTTTACCCCCCAGACCCGCGAGGAAGAGCTGAAATGCCCCGGCGGGACGGCCGAGATCCTGACCGATATCACCGATGTGACCCAGCGGATGCAGGCCGCCGGACAGGGTCTGGAGGGCCAGGCCTTCACCCGCGCCCGCGATGCCGAGGCCGGCCGTATCGAACAGGAAGGCTGTGCGGGTGACGCCACCGTCCGCTGTCAGGTCGTGACCCTGTATCGGGGCGGGCAGTTCAAGCTGTATAAATTCCGCTGCTACACCGATGTGCGGCTGGCCTGGGCACCGGAGGATCGGGCGGCGACATTTGGCGGCGATCTGGACAATTTCAGCTTTCCCCGCTTCGCCATCGATGCGGCCTTCATCCGGCTGTACGAGAACGGCCAGCCGGTCGCGACGCCGGACCATTTCGTCTGGAAGGCCGACAAGCCGGTCGAGGGATCGCCCGTCTTCGTATCCGGCAGCCCCGGCGCGACCCAGCGGCTGCTGACCCAGGACCAGCTGTTCACGGTGCGCGACGTGGTCCTGCCGATGGATCAGCTGCTGGCGTCGGAGTTGCGCGGACGGTTGATCCGGTTCTCCGAGGAGAGCGAGGAAAACGCCTTTATCGCCATGGACCCGATCGTCGGGCTGGAGAACACCTACAAGCGCGGTCTTGGTCGGATGCGGGCCCTGGTTGATCCGGCCTTCATGGCGCGCCGGGCCGAGGGGGAGGCGGATTTTCAGCAGCGATATCGATCCAAATTCACCGAGCTCGCTTTGGGAGCTCAGGAGCGTCGCAGCGCTTACGGACAGGGAGAAACTCCGCTCGACCAACCTTTCGATCCATGGGCTCAGTTGGCTGCCGTGCAGCCAATCCAACGCGAACTCTATCCGGCCTTTGCCCTGCTGGAAGGTCAGGCGGGCGGCGGGTCGGCCCTGTTCAACTTTGCCCGGACGCTGGTGCGCGGCGCTCAGGAGCGGGCCAAGCCGTCGGCCGAACGTCTGCCCGAGTTCGCCGACAGCCGTCTGGCGGCGGTGCAGTCCGGCCTGTTAGCCGAACGGCCGGTCTATCCGTCGCTGGAGCAGGTGCGGCTGGAGTGGTGGCTGTCCAAGACGCGCGAATGGCTGACCGTCGACGATCCGCGCGTGCGGGCCCTGCTGGGGTCGGAGAGCCCCGAGGCGATGTCGGCGCGCCTGGCGACCGGCTCGACCCTGGCCGATCCGGCAGTGCGACGGGCCCTGTGGGAAGGCGGTCTTGAGGCGATCCAGGCCTCCGACGATCCGATGATCAAACTGGCGCTCGCCATGCAGAACGACACCCGCGCCATCCGATCGGACTGGGAAGCGCGTGTCCAGGCCCCGACCGACCGGGCCAGCGAACGCCTGGCCGCCGCGCGGTTCGCGGCCTATGGCGACACCGTCTATCCGGACGCGACCGGCACGCTGCGGCTGACCTATGGCCGGATCGAGGGCACCGACGTGCCGGGCCAGCGGTTCGGGGCCTTCACCACCTTCGGCGGGTTGTGGGACCGGGCGACCGGCTCCGCCCCGTTCGACGTCGCGCCAAAACTGCTGGCGGCCAAGGACCGGATCGATCCGGAGGCCGTGCTGAACATGGCGGTGTCGTCCGACACGATCGGCGGGTCGTCGGGCTCGCCCGTCGTGACGCCTGCTTTCGAGATCGTCGGAGCCAATTTTGACTCCACCGTGCTGAGCCAGAGGAACGCCTATGGCTATGATCGCGACGTCAATCGCAGCGTGATCGTGACGACGGGTGCGGTGACGGTGGCGCTGCGGGACGTCTACGGGATGGAGCGGCTGGTCGAGGAACTGGGCGTCCGGTGAGCGATCTCGCCTTTCGGGAGGCAGGCATCGGTGACGTCCCGGCCCTGCATCACCTGATCGAGAGCGCCTATCGTGGCGACAGCGCGCGGCGGGGCTGGAGCCACGAGGCCGACCTGCTGGATGGCCAACGGACCGACGTCGCCGAACTGTCGGGCATCGTCGCCGATCCGGGGCAGACGATGCTGCTGGCCCATGACTGCGACCTGCTGGTTGGCTGCGTCCGGCTGGTCGATGAGGGGGGCGGCGTCGCCTATCTCGGGATGCTGTCGATCGACCCAGCCTTGCAGGACGGGGGGCTGGGGCGGCGGCTGATGGGCGAGGCGGAGGCCGTGGTCCGCAGCCGCTTCAAAGCCGAGCGGATGCGGATGACGGTCATCAAGCCGCGCACCGAGCTGATCGCCTGGTACGAACGACGCGGCTATGCCCGGACCGGGGCCGAGGAGCCGTTTCCGATGGATGACGAACGGTTCGGCCTGCCGAAACGGCGCGATCTGATATTCGTGGTGATGGAGAAGCCGCTCTGACGATCAGGCGGCCATCTTCTTCCGCGCCTTGTCGAAATACTGCCAGCCGGTCCACAGGGTGACCACGGCGGCCATCCAGATCAGGATGTCGGCGAACAGCTGGAACCAGACAAGGTGTTCGAACTCCCACCCGAACCCGTCCCAGTTCCGTGCCAGCAGCTGCGCGCCCAAGGCAACCAGTTGAAGGGTCGTCTTCCATTTGGCGAGCAGGGTGACCTCCAGCTTGACCTTGCCGGCGACCGTCTCGCGCAGCGCCGAGACCGCGAATTCGCGGAACAGGATCAGCCCGCACGGAATGGCGATCTGCGGCACGGACCCGCTGGTCAGCACCCCCAGGATGGCCCCGGTGACCAGAATCTTGTCGGCGATGGGATCCAGGATCGCGCCCCAGCGGCTGGTCGCATCCCAGCGCCGGGCCAGGAAGCCGTCGACCCAGTCGGTCGAGGCGGCGATGACGAAGATCCAGAAGGCGGCCCGGTACAGAGCGAACTGATCCTCCGGGCTCAGATAGGACGACAGCACCGGCACCCCTCCGGTCGCCCCCGCCAGGATCAGGAACATCACCACCCCCGCCAGCAGCCGCAGGCCGGTCAGGATGTTGGGGATGGTCTTCAGATAGGGGGCGGTCACGGGCGTCTCCGGGTCGGTATGGCGCATGACCTAGCCGATGTGGCCCGGCCTGTCTTCCAAACGGTCTCGCCATCGCGCCTCGCGTCGGGTTAGTCTGTCCCTTGATGGCCCTGCTGGACTGGATGACGGACGCGACCGGTCCCGTGGTGGAGGGGCACGGCATCCTGCTGCGTCCGCCACGCGCCGGAGACTATGGCCTGTGGTCGGACCTGCGCGAGCGGTCGCGGGACTATCTCCAGCCGTGGGAGCCTGCCTGGCCCGACGACGACCTGAGCCGCGCGGCCTATCGACGGCGGCTGGGGGTCTATGCGCGAGAGATGGAGCTGGGACACGCCTGGCCCTTCTTCATCTTCGACGCCAGGGGGCGCGAACTGATGGGGGCGATCACCCTGTCCAACGTGCGGCGTGGCGTGGCAGAGACGGCGACCCTCGGCTACTGGATCGGTGAACCGGTGGCGGGGCGGGGCCATGCCACGGCGGCGGTGCGGGCCTGTACTCTGTTCGCCTTCACCTCATTGAAGCTGCACCGGATCGAGGCGTCCTGCCTGCCCAGCAACATCGCCTCGCGCCGGGTGCTGGAAAAGGCCGGGTTCCGCAACGAGGGTCTGGCCAAGGCTTATCTCAAAATTAACGGGCGATGGGCAGATCATCTTCTGTTCGGCCTTTTGTCAGAAGACGCCGGGCCCGGCGACGTCTCGCCGAGCTGAGAAAGGACCGCCACCGTCGTGAACGCGCGATCCCGAACCCTGAGCTGGGATGCGACGACGGCGATCGAGGCGCTGGCCGCCGCCGATTCGGCGCTCTGGATCTGGACGCCCGGCGAGGACAGTCTGCGGTTCACCGGGGCGACGCGGCCGCTGGGGCTGGGTCCGCTGGCACCAGAGTGTTCGGGTGCCGGGTTCGTGGCCCTGACCCTGCCGCAGGACCGGGCGCTGGCCGAAAATCTGCTGAAGCCCCAGGCCGAGGGGACCGAGATCGCGGTGCGCCTGCGGATGCGTGGAACCGAGACCTGTCTATGGCGCGGCGTCTGGCTGGAGGACGGCCTGCGGGCCGCCGGTCTGGTGGCGCTGGAGACAAAATTCGCCAGCGTCGACAAGGATACGCTGACCGGCCTGCTGGACCGTCGCACCTTCCTGGCCCGGGCGGCTGAGGTGACGGCGGTACAGGGGGATCTGGAACTTGTCGTGGCCGACGTCGATCGGCTGAATCGGCTGAACGAGGCCCTTGGGCATGACCGGGCCGATCTGGTGTTGGCCGCGCTGGGGTCACGACTGGCGGCGGCGTTTTCGGACAACGCCTGGCCAGCGCGGATCGGTGAGGACGAGTTCGCGGTGATCCTGCCGCGCGGGGCGGGCGGCAATGGCGAGCGGCTGCGCGATGCGCTGGAACAGCCGCTGCGGGTCGCGGGGTTCGACATCTATCCGACGGTTTCGATCGGTTCGGTGGTGTTCGAGGGCGGGCCGGACAGTCCCGATGCGTCCGAATTGCTGCGGCGGGCCGAACTGGCCGTGGGATCGGCCAAGGCCCTGGGCCGCAGCGGCACCGCCGCCTATGGCAGGGCGCTGGAGAGCGACAGCCTGTCACGACTGGCGCTGGAGGGTGATCTGAGGAACGCCTTCGTGCGCGGCGAGATCGAGCCCTTCTTCCAGCCGATCGTCAATCTGGACACCGGGGCGGTGGCCGGGTTCGAGGCTCTGGCCCGCTGGAGGCACCCCAAGCGCGGCCTGGTGCCGCCGGACGAGTTCCTGGGCCTGACGCAGGAAATGGGTCTGATGAACGACCTCGGCCTGATGATGATGACGCGGTCGGCGCGGCAACTGTCGGAATGGCTGAAGCGGTATCCGCAGGCGGGACATCTGTTCTGCAGCGTCAATCTGTCGGTCGGCGAGATCGAGCGGCCGCATCTGGTCGAGGACGTCCAGCGCGTGATCGCCGAGACCGGCCTGCCCAAAGGCGCGCTGAAGCTGGAGGTCACCGAAGGCGACATCATGCGCGACACCGAAAAGGCGGCGGTGATCCTGCAGAGGCTGAAGGACGCCGGGGCGTCGCTGGCGCTGGACGATTTCGGGACGGGCTTCTCGTCTCTGTCCTATCTGGCCCGGTTGCCGTTCGATACGCTGAAGATCGACCGCTATTTCGTCCTGACCATGGACAAGGACGATGGGTCGGCCAAGATCGTCAAATCGGTGGTCAATCTGGGTCGCGATCTGAACCTGGAGGTCGTCGCCGAGGGTGTGGAGAACGCCAGCCTCGCGGCCCTGCTGCTGGACGCACATTGCCACTATGGTCAGGGCTTCGGCTATGCGCCCGCCCTGCCGTCGTCGGACGCGGAGGTCTATCTGGACGAGTCCCTGTCCGATGGATCGGCCCCGCTGAAGGCCCGTTCGGGCTGATCAGGCGTCCGACCGCGCGTGCAGCGGGATGATCTCGGCACCCCCCGGCGGGGGCGGTTGGGAATTCTTCGCCAGGACCGGCAGTTGCAGAGTCACCGCTGCACCTTCGCCCAAAGTACTGTCGATGGTCATCCGCCCACCATGCAGTTCGGCCAGCGCTCGAACCAGTGACAGGCCCAGACCCGTGCCCTGCGACCGCTGATCGGCCCCACCCGCTTGTTCAAACGGACGGCCCAGACGGCGCAAATCCTCTGAGGCGATGCCGACGCCCGTGTCGGCGACGATCAGTTCCAGTTGGTTGGCTTCGGCCTCGAGCGTCACGGTGACAGAGCCGCCGCCTTGCGTGAACTTGATCGCATTGGACAACAGGTTCAGCGTCATCTGCTTCAGCGCCCGCCGGTCGGCATGGACCAGCAGCGGCTCACCCGGCATCATGCCCGACAGGGCCACGCCCTTCTCGTTGGCCTGTAGCCGGACCAGGGAAATGGCGGCGGAAATCACATCGCGGGCGTCGAACCGGTCCAGCGACAGTTCGTACCGCTCCGCCTCGATCTTGGACACGTCCAGCACGTCGTTGATCAGGTCCAGCAGGTGTCCGCCGGCCTCGTGGATCGAGGTGGCGTAGTCGGCATATTTGTCCGGCAGGGGGCCGAAGATGCGTTGCCGCATGATGTCCGAGAACCCGATCACGGCATTCAGCGGCGTGCGCAGTTCGTGGGACATGTTGGCCAGGAACCGGCTCTTGCCGGCGTTCTGGGCCTCCGCCTCGGCGCGGGCGGCCTCAAGGCTCAATTCGCGGGCGTGACGGGCGGTGGCGTCGATCGCAAGGCCCAGGATGCGGACCCGGCCTTCGGCATCATCCACGCGTCGCAGCGTCAGGTCGATGCGCCGGTCTAGCGCCAGTCGCGGCGTGATCGTCAGGTGTCGCGTACCATAGGCAAGGGCCTTCTCGATCGCAGACAGCAATTCGGGCCGATCCGGCGCATGGATGGCGGCGACCAGGCCGTCGGACAGCAGGCCCGCCACGGGCAGGGCCGTCGGGGCCTTGCCATAGGCGGTCGAGACCCCGCCCGCAGGGTCGAGCACTAGCGTCAGGGCGGGCTGGGATTTCAGGACGTCCAGTGTGCGGCGGGTTCGGGCATCGGCCTCGGCCACCTTCAGATCGCGCTGTCGCCAGGCAATCCGAACGGCGATGGCCATGGCCCCGGCGGTCAGGACGGCGGACACGGCGGCCAGACCCGGGAACACCGGCCCGGTCCCGGCCATGATCAGCGACACCAATCCGACCAGCGTTGCGAGCGCGCAGCCCAAGGCTCCGGCCTGGGCGAATCGGTTGCCGCCCAGCATAAGCCCCGCCGCCACCGGCATGAAGACGAAGCCGGTCAGCGATCCGGTCAGGCCGCCCGACAAAGATGAACTTGCCACGGCCATCAAGCTCCAGATCGCGATCAGCAGGCCCCGCTCGGCGGTCCCATCGCGCCAGTGCAGGCACAGTCCCGCCAGTCCGGGCAGGATCATCGCGATCATGGCGAAGGCCAGCGGCCCCTCGACCCGCGCGCCCAGCACGCCGCTGCCCATGGCCAGTAGGGTCGTGGCCACCGCCCAGCCCAGATGCCAGGCGACGAGCGTCGGCTGGTCATGCGGGCGTTGAACGGCGGAGGCGGCGGGGCTGGCGGTCAAGGACGGGTCCGGACGAAAGGCATGGCCGTGCAAGCTACGCTGCCCTGTGCGGCGGTGCGAGGGCGCTCCCGTCACAGGCGACTGATCGCACGGGGACGGATGGCCGCAGCCTGGGGATGCGTCGGTTGTCGCCGGCGTCGGACCGGCCTATCTGCGCGCCATGACCGAAGCGCCGCAAAGCATCGACGACACCCTGGCCGAACTGATCGAGAGTTTCGACCTGTTCGACGATTGGGAACAGCGGATCGAATACGTCATTGATCTGGGCAAGGATCTGGAGCCGCTGCCAGAGGAAGACCGGGTCGAGGGCAACAAGGTGCCTGGCTGCGCGGCCCAGGTATGGCTGGCGACGCGGCGGGTCGAGGATGGGCGCATCCGCTTCTTCGCCGATTCCGACAGCGCCATATCCAAGGGCAATGTGGCCCTGCTGCTGATGCTGTTCTCGAACCGGACGCCGGAGGAGATTTTGGCGTTGGATGCCAAGGCGGCCCTGGACCGGCTGGGTTTGCCCCAAGCCCTGACGCGGCAAAGGGCCAACGGGCTGAACGCCATGGTCGGCCGGATCCGGCAGGAGGCGATGGCGGGGGCCTGACGCCCGCGCCACGGCAGGCAAGAAAAAACCCGCCCGGTCCCCACCGGGCGGGTTTTCTATGTGTAGAGATCAGACCTTGGCGGCGTAGCCACGGCCGCCGTTGGAGGGGCGACGACCGCGCGGACGGCGGTCGATCTGGCCGTCCGGCTTGGCATTGGCGTCAGGACGGGGGGCTTGAGGCCTGGCAGCGTGGGCGGCGGAGCGGGCGCGGTCTGCGGCCAGGGGATCGAACGGCTGGGTCGAGGCCAGGGGGCGATCGCCGAAGCTGCGGTCGCGTTGACCGCCGCCATCACGCGCACCGTCGCGGTTGCCGCCACCCGGCTTGCGCTGACGATGCGGCTGACCACCGTGCGCGGGCTTGACGCCGTCGCGACGCGGGTTGCGCGGACCATTGCGCGAGCCACGGGTGTCCTCGCGGTCGGGCATCGTCGCCTTGGTGCCGACGCCGGCGGCCATGATCGACTGGTCGAGTAGGCCCAGCGACTTGTCGTTGCGACGGTCGGTGGCCGGGATCTTCTGGCGGGTGACCTTCTCGATGTCCTTGAGCAGCTTCATCTCGTCACCGGCGACGAAGCTAATGGCCGAGCCTTCTGCACCCGCGCGCGCCGTACGGCCGATGCGGTGGACATAGGCTTCCGGCACGAACGGCAGTTCGAAATTCACGACGTGCGAGACGCCGTCCACGTCGATGCCGCGCGCGGCGATGTCGGTGGCGACCAGGACGCGCAGCTTGCCGGCCTTGAAGGCGGCGAGCGTGCGCTCACGCTGCGGCTGGGACTTGTTGCCGTGGATGGCGCCGGCCTGGACGCCGCCGGCTTCCAGGTAGGCCGCGACCTTGTCGGCACCGTGCTTGGTCTTGGTGAAGACCAGGCAGCGGGTGAAGTTGTCGTCGGCGAACATCTCGGTCAGCAGGGCGCGCTTGCGGCCCTGTTCGATGTGGATGACGGTCTGGTTGATCCGTTCGACCGTGGTCGACTGCGGGGTGACCTGGACCTTGACCGGCTCTTTCAGGAGCTCGCCGGCCAGTTTCCCGATCTCGGTCGGCATGGTGGCCGAGAAGAACAGGTTCTGACGCTTGGCCGGGATGCGCGACACGATCTGGCGGATCGGCTTGACGAAGCCGAGGTCCAGCATCTGGTCGGCCTCGTCGAGGACGAAGATCTCGGTGGACGACAGGTCCAGCGTCTTCTGCTGCATGTGATCCAGCAGACGGCCGGGGGTGGCGACCAGGACGTCCAGGCCGGCCTGGATGGCGCGTTCCTGGGGGCCGTACTTCACGCCGCCGAAGACGACGGCGACCTTGAAGCCGAGGTGACGGCCATAGGCCTTGAAGCTGTCGGCGATCTGGCTGGCCAGTTCGCGGGTCGGCGACAGGATCAGGCAGCGGGTGGTGCGCGGCAGGGGCGCGACGCGGTTCTCGGCGAGGCGATGGAGGATCGGCAGGGCGAAGGCCGCGGTCTTGCCGGTGCCGGTCTGGGCGATGCCCAGAAGGTCCTTGCCCTGCATGACCGACGGAATGGCCTGGGCCTGGATCGGGGTGGGGATGGTGTAGCCCTCGGTGGTGAGGGCCTGAAGCAGGGCCTTGTTCAGGCCGAAGGATTCGAAGGTGGTGGTCACTGGATGTGTTCTTTCGCGTGCGGCAGTGCGCATCGGCCGGGCATGACGCCAGTGAGCCGCGCACCGCCAATCCCGACGGACTGCCTGAGTGGCGGTCGCGGGCTTGATCGGGCGCCGCCCCGCGTGTCCGGGCAGCGAATGAATCTTGAGGATCGGCCGCTGCTACAGTCAGGTCTTCGGGGAGGAAGACCCACACGCGCTGGAGCGCACCGGGGATCGCGATTGTGCGACGCAGCGCAGATGGGCCGTTGTTATGGCAAAGTCAAGGCGGAGGGGTTTTCGCTGACGTCGGCTCCGCTTTGGTCTAAGGCCGACCCATGACCGTCATCGTCACCGGCGCGGCCGGATTTATTGGAATGCATGTCGCCGAACGCCTGCTGGAACGCGGCGAGACGGTGGTCGGCGTCGATAGCTTCAACGCCTATTACGAGCCCGCCCTGAAGGAGGCCCGCGCGGCGCGGCTGGAGGGGCGCGACGGCTTCCGCATGGTCCGGCTGGACATCGCCGAGCACGAGGCGATGAAGACCCTGGTCGCCGACAGCGGAGCCGACCGGGTCGTGCATCTGGCGGCCCAGGCGGGGGTCCGGTATTCGATCGACAACCCCTTCGCCTATGAGCGGTCCAATCTGATGGGTCATCTGTCGGTGCTGGAGGCGTGTCGGCACGCGGGCGTGAAACACCTGGTCTATGCCTCGTCCAGCTCGGTCTATGGCGATCAGCCCCTGGACGGGGCGGGGTTCAGAGAGGACGAACCGGCCGATCGGCCCGTGTCGCTGTATGCCGCGACCAAACGGTCGTGCGAACTGATGAGCCAGAGCTATGCGACCTTGTATGGCCTGCCCCAGTCCGGCCTGCGGTTCTTCACCGTCTATGGGCCGTGGGGGCGGCCGGACATGGCCTATTTCAGCTTCACAGAGGCGATAATGTCCGGCGAGACGATCGAGGTCTTCGGCGAGGGCCGGATGGCGCGGGACTTCACCTATATCGACGACATCGTCGACGGGGTTGTGGGCGTGCTGGAGCATCCGCCGATGTCGGGCCACGAGATCTACAATATCGGGGACTCGTCGCCGGTCGGGCTGTTCACGATGATCTCGACGCTGGAGCGGGTGCTGGGTCGCTCGGCGATCAAGGTGCTGATGCCGATGCAGCCGGGCGACGTGACGGCGACCTTCGCCGATGTGTCCAAGCTGAGTGCGCTGACGGGCTACAGGCCGAAGGTGGCGATCGACGAGGGGCTGGAACGGTTCGCGTCCTGGTGGCGGGGCTGGCGGGAAATGGCCTGACCAAGGTCGAGGCTTTGGCCTCTCGACTTCCCCCACGTCATCACGGAATGTTACAGGCAGGTTGGCCTCCCCAAGGACGTTTCGCATGACCCACTATCTCGACCGCGCCGGCCTCGGCGTCGCTGACGAACTGGCGACCTTCGTCGAGGCCGATGTCCTGCCGGGATTGGGCATGGGCGCGGACGCGTTCTGGACAGGGGCGGCGGCGGTGTTCGAGCGGTTCGCGCCCGAGAACCGGGCGTTGCTGGCGACACGCGACGATCTGCAGGCGCGGCTGGATGTCTGGCATGCGGCGCGCAAGGGCCAGCCGCATGATCCGGCGGCAACCGAAGGCTTCTTGCGCGAGATCGGCTATCTGGTAGCGGAGCCCGGGCCGTTCCGGATCACGACCTCCGACGCCGATGCCGAGCTGGCGACCATGGCGGGGCCGCAGCTGGTCGTGCCGATCCTGAATGCGCGCTTCCTGCTGAATGCCGCCAACGCACGGTGGGGCAGTCTTTATGATGCCCTCTACGGCACCGATGCGCTGGGCGAGGCACCGGCCCCGGGCCCCTATGACACTGTGCGCGGCAGCAAGGTCATCGCACGGGCCAAGGCATTCCTGGATCAGGCGGTGCCCTTGGCCGAAGGGTCGCATGCGGAGGTCGGCGGCTATGCGATCACCGAGGGGGCGCTGGTTCCAGCTCTGAAGGATGCAGGCCAGTTCGTCGGCTATCGGGGCGAACCGGATGCGCCGTCGTCGATCCTGCTGGTCAACAACGGGCTGCACATCGAGCTGGTTATCGACCAAGCCAGTGCGATCGGGGCGACCGATCCTGCGGGGCTGTCGGACGTGGTGCTGGAATCGGCCCTGTCCACCATTTGCGATCTGGAGGATTCTGTCGCGGCCGTGGATGCGCAAGACAAGGTCGCGGCCTATCGCAACTGGCTGGGCCTGATGAAGGGCGACCTGTCGGCGACCTTCAGCAAGGGCGGCGAGACCCTGACCCGCACGCTGGAGGCCGACCGCACCTGGACGGCGCCAGGCGGGGGTGCGGTGACACTGAAGGGGCGGTCGCTGCTGTTCGTCCGCAACGTCGGGCATCTGATGACCAATCCGGCGATCCGTCTGGCGGACGGCTCGGAAGGGCCGGAGGGCATTCTCGATGCGATCGTGACGTCGTTGATCGCGATGTATGACCTCAAGGGGCTGGGTGGGTTCACCAACTCCGCCACCGGCTCGGTCTATATCGTCAAGCCCAAGATGCATGGGCCGGACGAGGTCGCCTTCACCGACCGGCTGTTCGATGCGGTCGAGGAACTGCTGGGTCTGGCGCGGCACACCCTCAAGGTGGGCGTGATGGATGAGGAACGCCGGACCAGCGCCAATCTGGCGGCCTGCATCCACGCGGTGAAGGACCGGATCGTCTTCATCAACACGGGCTTCCTGGACCGCACCGGCGACGAAATCCACACGGCCATGCAGGCCGGACCGATGATCCGCAAGGCCGAGGTCAAGGGGTCCAGTTGGATCAGTTCATATGAGGCGAGGAACGTCGCCATCGGCCTGGCCTGCGGGCTGTCGGGCAAGGCCCAGATCGGCAAGGGGATGTGGGCGGCACCGGATCGGATGGCCGACATGCTGGAGCAGAAGATCGGGCATCCCCGGACCGGGGCCAATACGGCCTGGACGCCAAGCCCGACGGCGGCGACCCTGCATGCGCTGCACTATCACGCGGTCGATGTGTTCGCGGTTCAGAAGGACGTGGCGACGCGGCCGGTGCCGGGGCTGGACGACCTGCTGACGCCGCCGCTGGCGCCCATTTCTAAAGAGGGGGGGGGCAACTGGTCGGCAGAGGAGGTCGACGCCGAACTCGACAACAACGCCCAGGGCATCCTCGGCTATGTCGTGCGCTGGATCGACCAGGGCGTCGGATGTTCCAAGGTGCCGGACATCCACGACATCGGCCTGATGGAGGACCGGGCGACGCTTCGGATTTCGTCCCAGCATATAGCCAACTGGCTGCTGCATGGGGTCTGTACGGCGGAACAGGTCGACGCCGCCTTCCTGCGCATGGCGGCCAAGGTGGATGGGCAGAATGCGGGCGATCCGCTTTACCGGCCGATGGCGGGCGATCCGGACGGGTCGCTGGCGTATCAGGCGGCGCGGGCGCTGGTGTTCGAGGGGGAGGACCAGCCAAACGGCTATACCGAGCCGCTGCTGCATGCTTTCAGAAGGCGGGTGAAGGGGCGCGTTACACCCTGATCAGTGCAGCAGGTCGTCCGCTCGGGATGAAGCATCGGGCAGGAGCCAGAAGGTCATGGCGTCGACGTCATTGACGGGATGCCGGTCCTCGAACGCCAGGCCTTCCTTGAGCGATGCGAACGGCGTGTCCTCCGGCAGCAGGGGAGAGACGAGCGGCCCGAGATCGGGGATCACGAAGGCGTCGGCACCCATCTCGATCGCAGCGGCGACCGGCGCTTCCGGCAATCGACCTTCCAGCCGTCCAAAGCGCAGGAAATGCTCGTACGGATTGACGCCAGCCGCGGCCACGTCGGGGTTGCGGTCCAGGTAGTAGCTGGTGTCGAACAGGTCCGATGGATCGCGTCCCTCGCGCCAGCCGAACCGCATGTAGTGGGCGAGCGGATCGACGCCGGCGGCGGCGACGTCCGGGTTCTGAGCCAGATAGAACTGGGTGTTGAAATAGGCGGACGGGTTGCGGCCCTCGCGGATGCCGAAGTCCTGATAATGGCGCAGCGGATCGACGCCCGCCCGCGCCACGTCCTCGTTGGCCAGCAGATAGTAGTCGCGGTCGAAGCCGTTGACGAGCGTCGAACCGACGGCGGCATGGGCCTGACGACCTTCCTGACGTCCGATGGTCAGATAATGCTCGAGCGCCGTCATTCCGGCGGGGATGTCGGGGTTGCGGGCGCGGTACTGTTCGGTGTCGAACAGGATCGAGGCGTCGCGGTTCTCGGTGGCTCCGAACTGACGATAGTGCTCCAGCGGGTTCACACCTGCGGCGGCGACGTCGCGGTTCAAAGCCAGATAGGCGGAGGTGTCGAAAAAGGCATTGGGATCGCGGCCCGCGCGCCAGCCGGTTGCGGCATAGCTGGCCTCTGCATCGCTGGACGCGGTCAGGGTGTCGCGGTTGCTGACGATGTAGAACAGGTCATCGACAAGCGCATAGCCGTCGTCGGTATTGATGGTGCCATCGGTGAACTGGAAGATTTCGACGCCGCTGACCCTGTCGATACCCTGACCGGTGGTGACGTTCAGAGTCGATCCATTGAGCGACGTCTGCGCTGAGGCGAGGCTGTGGTCGAAAATGGCCCGGTCCACGCCCGCGCCGCCGACGAGGGTGTCGCTGCCGGCACCGCCTTCGAGCGTATCGGCCCCGGCCTCGCCCAGCAGGGTGTCGTCGCCGAGGCCGCCCCGGATGATGTCGTTGCCGCCACCTCCGAGCAGAAGGTCTCCGACATCGATGGCATTGGTACCGACAATCGTGTCGTCCCCAGCGGTGCCGCGAACCCGCACCTGACCCCCGCCGACAACGGACGTGAAGCTGCTGAGATCGATGCCCAGCGACTGGCTCGACATGAACGCGGTGGTGGTCACCAGAAGGAAGCCTCCATTCGCACCGACCTCGAACCGCTCGATGTTGGAGAAGCGACCTTCAGTCCGCCCTAGGCCGGAAAAGCCCTCAGCCGCACCTGCAACTACGTCGCTATTGGGCATAACGAAGGTGTCGATTCCCTCGCCGCCATCAATGATGCCGATCGCGGGACCTGTCGCGACGATCCGGTCATTTCCGGTGCCGCCGTTCGCATTCCCTGTCCTCAGAAACAGCCGGTCGTCGCCTGCGCCGCCGTCCAGCAAGCTGAGACCAAATAACGATGACCCCTCGTACACAAGAACATCATCGCCACCGTCACCATAGTACAGGCCGAACTGATATCCCGTGATCATGTCATTTCCGTCGCCGGCATCGACACGCTCGCCGTCGTTGTCGTTGGGTCGCTGACCAACGAAGATGTCATCGCCTGCTGTCAGCCGATAGCGGCCTGGCAGGGAGCTTCCGTAGACTGTCAGGGGGCCGCCAGTCACGATGACGGCCGACAGATCGACAGAGAAAAACGCGTCATTGAATCGGAGCCCCGCTCCAGCGGCTCCGATCTCTATCCGCTCGATGCCAAAGAAGCCCGTCTGACTGCCAGATTCCTGGCGGGGGACAATGACGGTCGTATTCAGGACGAGGGTGTCGGTGCCGAGCCCCCCAGTCAGCGTTAGGAAGGTTTGTCCAGCGACATTGACCAGAATTCGGTCGTCGCCATCGCCGGCATCCACCCGGTCCGCACCTCCGCCGCCATCGATGACGTCGTTACCGCCACGGCCGAACATCTCATCATCTGCGGACGTGCCGGTAAGCCGGTCATCCAGATCGGTTCCACTGATTACCGGCATGTCAAATCCTTCGATCCACGTCGCTACATCAAACTTAGATCGACGAGCGCGGATGCTACAACCCCAAGAGCACGGTTCATTGCTCGCTGCCCGTGCGCCACAGGCTGCGGGTCAGGGGCTCGATGAGGTAGTCCAGCGCCGTGCGCTTCTTGAGCACGATCACGATTTCCACCGGCATCCCCGGGCGGATGGCGTCGGCGGAGCGGCCGAGTTTTTCCAGTTCCGAGGGTGGCACCACGATCTCGACGCGGAACTGGCTCTGTTCGGCGCCTTCCGGAGTGATGGCGTCTGCGGCGACGCGGGTGACCTCACCGCGCAGGATCGGCGGGTTGCGTTCGCGCAGGCCGGGGAATTTCACCTCGGTGACCAGACCGACCTGCAGGTTGTCGATGTCGGCCGGATTGACCGAGGCGACGATCACCTGGGAGGCGTTGTCCGGCACGATCTCCATTAGGGTCTGGCCGGGCTGGATCACCCCGCCCTGAGTGAAGACGGACAGGCCCAGGACCTGGCCGGTGGCGGGGGCGGTGATCCGGGCATTGGCAATCTGGCGACGCAGTTGGGCCATCTGGGGCTGAAGCTCGTTCAGTTGGACCTCGACGTTGCGCAGCTGTTCGGCGACGTCCTCGTACAGTTTGGTGGAGACGCCGACGGTTTCCAGACGGGTCTGGCCGATGGCGTCGCGGATACGGGCGACCTCGGCGCGGAGCGAGCCCTGTTCGCCATCAAGGGCCGCCGCATTGCGTTCCAGGGCGCGGATGCGGTTCTGGGGGGCGAACCCCTTGGCGGCCAGTTCGCGCATGCCCTCGGTCTCTTCCTCGATCAGGCGGCGCTGTTCGATATTTGCGGCGATCTGGCGTTCCAGGCCGACGATCTGCTGGTTCAGCTGGGCCGTGCGCTGGCCCAGCACACCGGTCTCGGTGGCGCGGCTGGTGCCTCGGGCGCCGAACTGCAGACGTTGCAGGCGCATGGCCTCGTCGGCCAGCGGCTGGTCTTCGGGCGACAGGTTGGCGAACTCGGGCGGGACGGGGATGGCGCGCAGGCTGTCGCGCTCGGCGATCATGCGGGAGCGCTGGGCCAGAAGGGCATAGACCTGGCCGGCGACGCCGCGTTCGTTGGCCAGAAGCTCGCCGGACGACAACTCGATCAGCACCTGGCCCTGACGGACGCGGTCGCCCTCGGCGACGCGAAGGGCGGTGACGGTGCCGCCCTCGCGGTGCTGGACGGCTTGGCGGTTGCCGGAGACGGCGACCTGGCCCTGGGCGAAGGCCCCGGCGTCCAGCGGGGCGATGGCGGCCCAGCCCAGAAACAGCACGAAGAACAGGCCGATGATGATCGCGCCCAGACGCAGTTCGCCCTTGGGCGAATCCAGCGTGGTGGGCGGGGCTTGGGTCGAGGCGGGGACGTCGGTCATGATGGACGTCCGACCGTCGCGGGCGTCGGGGCGGCGCGGACCTTGGCCAGAACCTCTTCGCGGGGGCCTTCCTGCTGGACCACGCCGTCCCGCAGCATCAGCAGCCGGTCGACGCGCGACAGGACCCCGGCGCGGTGGGCGACGATGACCACGGCGGCTCCGCGTGCGGCGGCGCTCAGGATCGCGCTCATCAGGGCGGTCTCGCCGTCGCCGTCCAGGTTGGAGTTGGGCTCGTCCAGCACCAGCAGCGCCGGATCGCCGTACAGGGCGCGGGCCAGGGCGATGCGCTGGGCCTGACCGGCGGATACGCCCGCCCCGAACGGGCCCAGCACGGTGTCATAGGCGCGCGGCAGCCGCAGGATCATGTCGTGGGCCCCGGCGGCCTGGGCGGCGGCGACGGCGCGGGCGTCGATCTCAGCCGGAGAGACGCCGACGGACGAGGCGAAGCGCGAGATATTGTCCTTGATCGATCCGGCGAACAGGCTGGGGTTCTGGGGCAGGTAGCCGATGTGGCGGGCTAGGTCATCCGAGTCCCGCGCGGCATAGTCGGCCCCGTCGATGCGGATGGCCCCGGCGGTGGGGGTGAGCGCCCCGGCGATGACGCGGGCCAGGGTGGTCTTCCCCGACCCAGACGGGCCGACGATGCCCAGTGTCTGGCCGGGGTTCAGGGTCAGGGAGACGGCGCGCAGTTGCGGGGCCTCGGTTTCGGGGAAGCGGACGCTGACCTGTTCGACGGCCAGCTTGCCGACGGGGGCGGGAAGCGCCGTGCGGGGGCGATCGACGCCGGCCGTATCGGCGAACAGGTCGGTGAGGTTTTTCCAGCTGGCCACTGCCTGGGTCAGCGACGGCCAGGCCCCGACCAGCAGCTCGATCGGGGCGACGGTGCGGCTGAGCAGAACCGAGGTGGCGATGATGGCGCCCGGCGAGATCTCTCCCTTGACCGCCAGATAGGCCCCCAGGCCGAGCGACAGGGATTGCAGGGTCAGGCGCAGGAATTTGATCGCGCCGGTGTATTTGCCGCCGGTGAACTGGGCGTCGGCGTGCTGGTCCGTCGCGGCCTGACGCTGGGCGATCTGGCGGGCGATGCTGGAGCGTTTCATGCCCAGGGCACGGACGACCTCGGTCTGGCCGACGACGCCTTCCTGGGCGGCATAGGCGGCGTTGGTCGACTGGATGGCGCGTTTCAGGCGCGGGCGGCTGTCGCGCTCGTTCAGCACGGCCAGGCCGAACAGGATGGCCGCCCCGACCAGGGTAAGCACCCCCAGCCAGGGATGCAGCAGGAAGCAGCAGGCCAGATACAGCGGCGTCCACGGCACGTCGAAGATGGCCAGGGCCCCCTGGCCGGAGACGGCGGCGCGAACGTTATCGAACTCGCGGATCGCCTGGGTGGCGGGCTGGCGCGATTGCAGGTCGACGACGCGGGCCATGACCTTGGAGGCCAGCTTGCGGTCCAGCCGCAGGCCGGCGCGGACCAGCAGCCGGGTACGCAGCCAGTCGAGGCCGGCGAGCGTGGCCAGGGCGAAGACGGCGACGGCGGTGATCAGGGTCAGGGTGACCATCCCCCCGGTCGGCACGACGCGGTCGTAGACCTGCATCATGTAAAGGGTCGGGGCCAAGTACAGGACATTGACCAGGGCGCTGAACACCGCCGCCCAGACGAAATGCACCCGGCAGGCGCGGAAGGCCTCTGCCAGGGGCTCGGTGCCCGGTTTGGTGGGAAGCAGGTTACTGAACACGCGAGGCGACGGCTCCGTTGAGGGGGAAATCTACCCGTTTCGGCAGCGCGGGGATAGGCGGGGGTTTTTCAGGCGCGTTGAGGGGCGGAGGCGGGTGGATTTCAAAAGCGGGTCTGGAACGTCTGGATCGTCTGGAATCCGGGCAGGCGGTCGCGAGGGACAGACATCGGCGGTCGGCACCGATTTTCAAGGCTGCAGGCTTGTCGGGCGCGAGCAAGGAGCGGATAGTTCAGACGGGCGGGCCGGAGATCGATGATGATGTCGCACAGCCTTCGTCCCACCCTGCTCGGCCTTGCGCTGCTGGCGGCGAGTCCGGTTCAGGCCTGTTCGTCCGCCGAGGGTGCCATGACCGACCAGACCGCCTCCGATCCCGTCTCACGTGTCGCCACCGTGGAAGAGGTCTATGGGCTGTGGTCCATCCGCGAGGGTGACAGCCGCTGTCGCATCGCGCTGAGTGCCGAAAGTCGGGGAAACGGGCATATGGCGACGGTCGAGCGGTGCGCCGTTCCGGCCTTGGCCAAGGCATCGCTCTGGCGACCGGTTGCAGGCGGGTTCGAACTGCTGGCGTCGGGCGATACCGTCGTGGCGCGGTTCCGGATGACCGGTGTCGATAGGTTCCAAAGCATCGATGGTCGGTGGAAAGGCGAGCGCGCCGCCGAGATGTGAGCGGGCATTCTGACCAATCCGTAACTTGCGACCCGCCAGCCCCCCTGACAAGGTTCCTTGACTAGCTCAGGGGTGTGTCATGCTGTCGATCAAGAATCTCGTCCACGTCTACGGCAACGGCACGCGGGCGCTGGACGACGTCAGCCTGGAGGTGCCACGCGGGATGTACGGCCTGCTGGGGCCGAACGGGGCGGGCAAGTCGACCCTGATGCGCTCGATCGCGACGCTGCAGACACCCACGTCGGGATCGATCGATTTCGACGGTATCGACGTGATCAAGGAGCCGGATCAGTTGCGGAGAACCCTGGGGTATCTGCCGCAGGATTTCGGCGTCTACCCCCGCGTCTCGGCCTACGACATGCTGGATCACATGGCGGTGCTGAAGGGGATCGCCGACGGAAAGGATCGCAAGGAGACGGTCGAGAGCCTGCTCAACCAGGTCAATCTTTGGCCGGTCCGCAAGAAAGCCCTGGCCGGGTTCTCCGGCGGGATGCGGCAAAGGTTCGGCATCGCCCAGGCCCTGATCGGCAATCCGAAACTCATCATCGTCGACGAGCCGACGGCGGGGCTGGACCCCGAGGAGCGCAACCGGTTCCTGAACCTGCTGGCCGAGATCGGCGAACAGGTGGTGATCATCCTGTCGACCCACATCGTCGAGGACGTGGCCGATCTGTGCCCGCGCATGGCGGTCCTGGCAGGCGGCAAAATCCAGCTGGAAGGCGCGCCGGACGACCTGATGCGCAGGATGGAGGGCCGGGTCTGGAAGAAGGCCATCGACAAGGAGGCGCTGGAGGATCACCGCGCCCGGTTCGAGGTCATCTCCACCCGTCTGTTCGCCGGCCGGACTTTGATCCATGTGCTGGCCGATCGCCGTCCGAGCGAAGGGTTCGAGCCGGTCAACGGCGGTCTGGAAGACGTCTATTTCTCGACGCTGAGCGCCTCGCGCCGCGTCGCCGCCTGATCCGGGAACGCCAGCATGTTCCTCCAGGTCGCCGCCTTCGAGTTCCGCTATCAGCTTCGCCAGCCCGCCTTCTGGGTCATCGCCATCCTGTTCACCCTGCTGAGTTTCGGCATGGTGGCCGTGCCGGACGTCAACGTCAGCACCGGCGGCAACGTCAACAAGAACGCCCCCTATGCCCTCGCCTTGATCAACGGGGTGATGTCCACCTTCTTCATGCTGGCGACCACGGCGATCGTCGCCAATGTGGTGGTTCGCGACACCCAGTCCGGGTTCGGGCCGATCATCCAGTCCACGCGGCTGAGCAAGTTCGACTATCTGTATGGTCGGTTCCTGGGCGCGTTCGCCGTGGCGTGCCTGGCGTTTCTGAGCGTCGAGGTCGGGTTCCTGGCCGGGTCCCTGGCCCCCTGGGTCGATCCGGAAACGATCGGCGGGTTCCGGCCGCTGGACTACCTCTATGCCTATCTCGTGTTCGGGGTGCCGGGGGTCTTCCTGACCTCGGCCCTGTTCTTTGCGTTGGCGACCGTGACGCGGTCGATGATGGCCACCTATGTCGGGGTGGTCGGGCTTTTCATCGCCTATCTTGTCACGACCGGCGTCTTGGGCTCCAAGCCCGAGTTCGAAACCGCCATGGCCTGGGCCGAGCCGTTCGGAGCGGGCGCCTATGGGCTGGTCACCGAATACTGGACGCCGGTCGAGAAGAACACGATCAACGCGCCCCTGCTGGACGCGGATTTCAACCACATCCTCTTGTGGAACCGGCTGATCTGGATCGGGGTCAGCGTCGGGTTCCTGGGCCTGGCTCATCTGCTCTACCAACCCGTCGTCCGGGGCTCCAAGGCGAAGAAGGCCGACCAGCTGAGAGCCGCCACGGTCGCGGCGCCGGCCGTCGCCCCGGTCGTCGGGCGGCTGCCGTCGCCGACCTACGGCTGGCGCAGCGGCGTGACCCAACTGGTCCGGCGCACCGCGTTCGAGATGGGTCAGGTGTTCAAGAGCCCGGCCTATGCGGTTCTGCTGGCGCTGGGGCTGGCGTTCGCCGTCACTGTCCTCCTGTTCTCGGGCGAGATCTACGGGGCCCCGGTGCTGCTGGTGACGCGGGTGGTGATCACGGGTCTGACCGGATCGTTCGGACTGATCTCGATCATCGTGGCGATCTACTATTCCGGGGAAATCGTCTGGCGTGACCGCGATCGCAAGGCGCACGAGATCATCGACGCCTCGTCCACGCCGGACTGGACCTTCCTGGTGCCCAAGACCCTGGCGCTGATCCTAGTGCTGGTGTCGATCTCCATCGTGGGGGTGATGGCGGGGGTCGGGGTCCAGACGTTCAAGGGCTTTCACGACTACGAGCTGGACAAATACCTGGCGTGGTACGTCGGGCCCGAGGCACTAAACGCGGCCCAGCTCGCGATCCTGGCCATCGTGGTTCAGTCGCTGTCGCCCAACAAATTCGTCGGTTGGGCCATCATGGTCGTCTACATGATCTCGACCATCGTAATGGGTAGCCTGGGCCTCGACCACGTCCTGTACCGCTATGGGTCCTCGATCGGCGTGCCCTTGTCGGACATGAACGGCGCGGGGCATTTCCGGAGCTTCGCCCACTGGGCCAATGCCTACTGGACGGCGGCGGGGATCGTCCTGCTGACCCTGGCCTATGGCCTGTGGCGGCGGGGAACCGAGACGCGGTTCATGCCGCGATTGAAGCGGTTGCCAAGTCGGCTGAAGGGGCCCGCAGGGATCGTCGGCGGGGTGGCCCTGGCCAGTTTCGTCGGGCTGGGGGCCTTCATCTTCGTCAACACCAATGTCTGGAACGAGTACCGCACGCGGGACCAGAACGAGACGCGCTCGGCCAACTACGAAAAGACCCTGCTGCGGTTCGAGACCACGCCGCAGCCGACGCTGACCGACGTCAAACTGGTGCTGGACCTGCATCCGCATGAGCCCCGCCTGACCACGCGCGGCACCTATGTGATCGAGAACCGCACGGGCGCGCCGCTGGGCGAGATGCACATGCGCTGGAACGACGATCTGGAGATCGCGGCGATGACCGTGCAGGGGGCGACCCTGGCCAAGGAATGGCCGGAGTTCGACTATGCCATCTACCGGTTCGCCACGCCGATGCAGCCGGGCGAGCGCCGCACGGTGACGTTCGAGACGGTGCTGACCCAGCGCGGCTTCAAGAATAGCGGCAACTCCAACCGGATCGTCGACAACGGCACCTTCGTCACCAACTCCGAGTTCGCGCCGCTGATCGGCATGAACCGCAACTCCGGCCTGTTGCAGGACCGGGCCAAGCGGCGGAAATTCGGCCTGCCCGCCGAACTGCGTCCCGCCAAGCTCGAGGACACTTCGGCGCAAGGGCGCAACTATATCGGCGTGGACTGGGTCAATGCCGACATCACCGTTACCACCGAGGCCGACCAGACGCCGCTGGCCCCCGGCTATCAGCGCAGCGACGTTACCCGGGACGGACGGCGCACCGTGCGGTTCGTGACCGAGTCGCCCGTGCTGTATTTCCTGTCGGTGCAGTCGGCGGAGTATCAGATCTCGCGCCGGACCCATGCCGGGGTCGAGACGGTGGTCTATTACGATCCCGCCCATGGCCGGAACGTGCCCCGGATGCAGACGGCCCTGGCCCGGTCGCTGGACTATTTCGCCACCAACTTCAGCCCGTACCAGTTCCGCCAGGCCCGGATCAGCGAGTTTCCATACGGCAGCTATGCCCAGTCGTTCCCTAACACCTTCGCCTGGTCGGAGGGGTTGGGCTTCATCACCGATCTGAGCGACACGTCCAAGATCGACTATGTCACCTATGTCGGGGCGCACGAGTTCGCGCACCAATGGTGGGCGCATCAGGTGGTCGGGGCCGACATGCAGGGAGCGACGTCGCTGTCGGAGACCCTGGCCCAGTATTCGGCCCTGATGGTGATGGAGAAGCTGGACGGGCCGGACAAGATCCGCCGGTTCCTGAAATACGAGCTGGACCGGTATCTGCGTGGCCGGGGCACCGAGCGGCTGGAGGAGCTGCCGCTGGAGCGGGTCGAAAACCAGCAGTACATCCACTACCAGAAGGGCGCGCTGGTCATGTATCTGCTGCGCGACCAGATCGGCGAAGCGGCGGTCAATGCGGCCCTGCGGAGGGTGCTGGACCAGTATGCCTTCAAATCAGCGCCCTATCCGCGATCGGTCGATCTGGTCGCGGCGCTGAGGGCCGAGGCTCCGGCGGACAAGCAGGCCCTGATCACCGACCTGTTCCAGAAGATCACCCTGTATGACGTCAAGGTCACCGACACGACCGCGCGACGGCTGGACAACGGTCGCTGGGATGTCGCGGTCACGGTCGAGGCGAAGAAACTCTATGCCGACGGCAAGGGGGTGGAGACGGATGCGCCGCTGAACGAGACGTTCGACATCGGGCTGTTCAGCGCGGCACCGGGCGACAAGGCGTTCGATACAAAGAACGTCATGGCCTTCCAGCGGCGGCCCCTGCGGTCGGGCACCCAGGTGTTCCGGTTCGTGACGGACGAGAAGCCAGCGTTCGCGGGCGTGGATCCCTACAACAAATGGATCGACCGGAACTCCGACGACAATGTGAAGGCGGTGGACTGAGGGAGTAGCCCCCTCCCAGCGGGAGGGGGGCCCGTCGATCTAACCCGCCAGAGCCGCGCGGACGGCCGCCAGGCCGTCCTCGGCCTTCGATCCGTCCGGTGCCCCGCCCTGGGCGAAGTCGGCCTTGCCGCCTGCGCCCTGGCCGCCCATCGCGATGACGGCGGCACGAGCGAGATCGGCCGCGTTCACGCGGTCGGTGATGTCGGAGGTGGCTGCCACGGTGACCGCCGCCTTTCCGTCGTTGACGCCGATCAGGGCGACGACGCCGGAACCGACCTGTTTCCTGAAGTCCTCGGCCACGCCGCGCAGGCCCTTGCCATCGACGCCGTCCAGGATGCGGGCGATCAGCTTGATGCCGTTGATCTCTTCGGGTGCGGTGCTGGCCGAACCGCCGCCGCCCAGGGCCAGCTGCTTCTTCAGATCGGCGACCTGTTTCTCCAGCGCTTTGCGTTCGGTGGTCAGGGCCTCGACGCGGGTGGGGACGTCCAGAGGCTGGATCTTGAAACTCTGGGCGAGGCGGCGGGCGACGCCGGCCTGGGCTTCCAGATACTGGCGCGCGGCCTCGCCGGTCAGGGCCTCGACGCGGCGGATGCCGGCGGCGATGCCCGTCTCGGCGGTGATCTTGAACAGGCCGATGTCGCCGGTGCGGGTAACATGGGTGCCGCCGCACAGTTCGACCGAGTAAGGTGTGTCGTCGTTCAGGGACTTGCCCAGCGTCAGCACCCGCACCTCGTCGCCGTATTTTTCGCCGAACAGGGCGACGGCCCCGGCGGCGATGGCCTCCTGCGGGGCCATCAGCTTGGTCTCGGCGGGCAGGTTCTGGCGGATGACCGCGTTGACCTCGGCCTCGATGGCCTCGAGCTGCGCTTCGGTCACCGGGGCGTTGTGGCTGAAGTCGAAACGCATCCGTTCGGCGTCGACCAGCTGGCCCTTCTGGGCGACGTGATGGCCCAGCACATTCTTCAGCGCCGCGTGCACCAGGTGGGCGGCGGAGTGGTTGGCGCGGGTGGTCAGACGGGCGTCTGGCGCGGCCCGCAACTGGGCGCGGGTGCCGATCGTCAGGGTGCCCGAGGTGACCTCGATCATGTGGGCATACAAGTCGCCGGTCGGCTTCTGGACGTCCAGCACGCGGGCGCTGCCGCCCGACCATTCGATCTCGCCCTTGTCCCCGGCCTGTCCGCCGCCCTCGCCATAAAAGGGCGTCTGGTCGAACAGGACTTCGGCGGCTTCGCCGGCCTGAACGCTGTCGGCCTGGGCCCCGTCTTTCAGGATCGCGAGCACCTCGCCCGAGCCGTCCACGGCGTCGTACCCGGTGAAGACGGTCGGTCCCAGGCGGTCCTTCAGCGCCAGCCATTCGCCGGTGGAGGCGGTCTGGCCCGAGCCCTTCCAGTTGGCCTTGCCGCGCGTCTTCTGCTCCTGCATCGCCGCATCGAAGGCGTCGGTATCGACGGTGAAGCCGCGACGACGCGCCTCGTCCTGGGTCAGGTCCAGCGGGAACCCATAGGTGTCGTGAAGGGTGAAGGCCGTCCGGCCCGAGATGACGCCGCCCTCCGACAGGGTGGCGGTCGCCTCGTCCAGCAGGCCCATGCCGCGGCCCAGCGTGGTGCGGAAACGGATTTCCTCCTGGTTCAGCGTGTCCTCGATGCTCGCCTGGGCGCGGGCCAGTTCGGGATAGGCCTCGCCCATCTGGTCGACCAAAGTCGGGACCAGCCGGTGCATCAGCGGATCGGCGGCACCGAGCAGGTGGGCGTGGCGCATGGCGCGGCGCATGATCCGGCGCAGCACATAGCCGCGGCCCTCGTTCGACGGCGTGACCCCGTCGGCGATCAGGAAGGACGACGACCGCAGATGGTCGGCAATGACCCGGTGGCTGGCGGCCGCGTCGCCCGTCGGGGCGGTCGAGGTCGCGTCGGCCGATGCCGCGATCAGGGTCTGGAACAGGTCGGTGTCGAACACCGAGTTCTTGCCTTGCAGGACCGAGGCGATCCGCTCCAGCCCCATGCCGGTGTCGACCGAAGGTTTGGGCAGGTCGCGAACGATCTCGTCGTTCTCTTTCTCGAACTGCATGAAGACGTTGTTCCAGATCTCCACATAGCGATCGCCGTCCTCGTCGGGGCTGCCGGGAGGGCCGCCGGGGACGTGGTCGCCGTAATCCCAGAAGATTTCTGTACAGGGGCCGCAGGGGCCGTTGTCGCCCATGGCCCAGAAATTGTCCGAGCCGGCGATGCGGATGATCTTGTCGTCACCGAAGCCGGTGACCTTCTTCCAGATCGCCGCAGCCTCTTCGTCGTCGATATAGACGGTGACCAGCAGGCGTTTGGGATCCAGGCCGAAATCCCGGGTGACCAGGGTCCAGGCCCGGTCGATCGCGTGTTCCTTGAAATAGTCGCCGAAGCTGAAATTGCCCAGCATCTCGAAGAAGGTCAGGTGCCGCGCCGTATAGCCGACATTGTCCAGGTCGTTGTGCTTGCCGCCCGCGCGGACGCATTTCTGGCTGGTGGTGGCGCGCAGCGTCGGCGGGGTCGCCGCGCCGGTGAAATAGTCCTTGAACGGCACCATGCCCGCATTGACGAACATCAGCGTCGGATCGTTCTGCGGCACCAGGGGCGCGGAATGAATCTTCTGGTGACCGTCGGCCGCGAAGAAGTCGAGGAAGGTCGAGCGGATGTCGTTCAGGCTGGACATAGGTGTTCGGTTTCAGGCGGACGAAAAATGAGGAACGCGCGTCATATAGGGGATTGAGCGCGAACGCATCACCCCGCTTGCTCCGCGTGGATCAGTCTTCGATCGCATCGTCGTCTTCGGACAGCAGGGCGTCGAGGGCCTCGACGATGGCGTCGATCTGTTCGGCGCTGGCCGCGACGGTGATGGCGCTGCCGCCGCTGCCGCCGATCTCCAGCAGGAAGCCGTCATCGCTTTCGGCCAGGTTGAACAAGGACAGGGTTTCGACGGCGTCGGTCATGGTGGGCTCCGGTTAGGCATCTGCTTAATGGCGCGAAAGGCATTCGGTGCCCGTTCGTTTCCCGAACGCGGATTGACGCATGGCGGGACCGGGGGACGGGCGGCTATGGTCCGGCCATGGCACAGGTCACGGTCTGGTTCGATGGGGAATGTCCGCTGTGTCGGCGCGAGATCGCGCTGATTCGGCGTCTCGACCGGCGAAGCGTGATCGATTTCGTGGATGTGGACGCAGGAGAGGCGGCCTGCCCGCTGGACCGCGGGGCCTTGCTGGCGCGTTTTCATGTGCGGGAGAACGGGCAGATTCTATCAGGGGCAGAGGCGTTTGCGGCGATGTGGCGGGCGATTCCGGTGCTGAGGCCGCTGGGGCTGGTGGCGCGTAACGCTGTGGTGCTGAAGCTGCTGGAGACGGCCTATGTCGTTTTTTTGCGCATCCGTCCGCGCTTGCAGCGATGGATGATGGACCGCGAACGGCGTTCGGCCTGACGAAAAAAAGGCCGCCCGACACGAGGTCGGGCGGCCCAACTCCATCCGGCCCGAACCCCGCGGGGTCGGCGGCGGGTCGCGGGGACCAACCGGGCGGAGTGTCTCGACAGGGCTCAAGCAGCGCGAAGCGCTCTAGCCCCTACAATCAGGGCTCAAGCAGCGCGAAGCGCGGTAGCCCCACAAAAAATCAACCTTCCAGATCCTGGCCTTCGTCCGGCTCGGGCGTGCCCAGCAGTTCGTCGGCGATCTTGGCGGTGGATTTGCGGACCCGCTCCTCGATGGCGTCGGCCATGTCGGGGTTGGCCTTCAGGAAGTTGCGGACGTTGTCGCGGCCCTGGCCGATGCGGGTGGAGTCGTAGGAAAACCAGGAGCCGGATTTCTCGATGATGCCGGCCTTGACGCCCAGGTCGATGATCTCGCCCAGCTTGGAGATGCCCTCGCCATACATGATGTCGAAGATGACCTCGCGGAACGGCGGGGCGACCTTGTTCTTGACGACCTTGACCCGGGTGGTGTTGCCCACGACCTCGTCGCGGTCCTTGATCGCGCCGGTGCGGC
>CALROO020000021.1:0-66527 GCA_943369795.1 Rhizobium sp. Q54
TCGGCGAAGGCGGCGGCGACGGCGGTCGCATCGCAGATATCGCCCTGGACGAAGCTGTAGCGGTTGCTGTCGGCCACCGGGGCCAGCGAGCTGAGCACCCCGGCATAGGTCAGTTTGTCGAACACCAGCACCTCATGGTCGGTGTGTTCGATCAGCCGCCGCACCAGGGCCGAGCCGATGAATCCGGCCCCGCCGGTCACGAGAATGCGCAAGGGATTGTCTCCGTTCGTCTTTGGCCGAGGCTTCTAGCGGCCTTAGGCCCCCGATGCCACCAGCGACGCCATCGGCACGCCGTCATAGGCGAAGGGGCTGTCGAAATCGGCTATGGTCGGCAGGATCAGATCCTTGTCCGACAGGACCGCGCCGGTTTCGGGCAGGGGCCAGTCGATCCCGAGCGCCGGATCGGACCACAGGATGCCGCCCTCGCACTGGGGCGCATAGATGTCCGACACCTTGTAGGCCACCTCGGCATCGGGCGTCAGGGTCACGAAGGCATGGCCGTAGCCGACCGGCACGAACAGCTGATCGCCGTTCTCCTCGCTCAGCTCGGCGACGACATGTCGGCCATAGGTCGGTGATCCGGCCCGCAGATCGATCGCATAGTCGAGGATCCGCCCCTTCAGGCATCGCACCAGCTTGGCCTGGGCATGGGGCGGGGTCTGGAAATGGATGCCCCGGATCGTGCCGACGAAGGTCGAGCGCGACTGGTTGTCCTGCACGAACCGCAGATCGATGCCTTCGGCCTCGGCCCGCTTGTCCGACCAGGTCTCCGCGAACCATCCCCGATCATCCCCGAACCGGCGCGTCTTGATCAGTTTGACGGAGGGAGGGGTCATGGGGCGACGTTCCTGTATGTCGAGGGATTGCCGTGATAGCGCAAGGGGGCCGGGGCCGGAGAGGGTCGGCCGAACGAAAGCGGGCGTAGCTCGGGGCTGACGGGACGCACCCGAACCGGATTGTTCATCGCGGTGAAGTCACCCAGTTCGTAGTCTTTCGATAATGATAGCAAGGGGTTGTAGAACGGGTCACCCTTCGCCAGCAGCATGTGCCAGCGGTGACGGAAGAAGATCGCATCTTCGGGGTGTTTCAAATCATCCGTCAGGGAACGCGTCGCAGACTCGTGGTGGTACAGGACCGTGTGCGCGTCGTTGATGATCTTATATCCCAAACTACCGACTCGGAGACACAGGTCGGTATCGTTGAAGCCGACGGCCAACTGCTCGTCAAACCCACCGACGCCGAGGAAGACATCCATCCTCATCATCATACAGGCGGCGGTGACCGCAGAATATTCCCGCGTCGAGACCAGACTTCCGCCGTAGCCCGGCTGGCGAACGCCCCGATGCTCGAACGGCGTCCCGGCATGGGCGTGCGCCGCACATCCCCCGATACCGATCGTGACTCCGGCGTGTTGGATCGTGCGATTGGCATAAAGCAGCGTAGCGCCGACGACACCGACGTCCGGTCGGGAAGCCAGGCTCCTCATCCGCTCCAGCCATCCGGACTCGATAGCCTCCACGTCATTGTTCATGAACACGACATAGCGATAATCGCCGGTCATCTTCGAAACGGCCACATTGTTCATGTGGGCGTAGTTGAACTTGCCAGCATACGGGATGATGGTGACCTGGTCCGACAGGCCGGAAAGATAATCGAGCGTTTCCGGCTTCACCGATTCATGATCGATGATCACGATGTCCGCATCCGCTGCGGTCCGCTTGAGCGAATCGATGCAGGTTCGCAGCAGTTCGACACCATCCTTGGTGGGAATTACGATCAGCGTGCGCCCACCGTCGTCAGGATAGTCGATCCTGAATGACCCCGGAGCCAACCCAGGAACGGCTTGGGCGGTCGGTGCCGTTACCGCCAAATGTCGGCGTATCGATCCCAGATGATCGGCGCTTGCTGCCGATTCACCGCTCGCCGTGCGGTACAGGAAGGCCGGGATATGGGCGACGTGATTGACTATTTCCGTGACGCGAAGGATCAGGTCCGCTTCGCTCACGAGCGGGTCAGCGACTGAAGACTGAAGCACCCGTGCCATCAAGGCTCGATCGATGGCCACGCCGCGCTCGAAGTATGGACGGGAAAGATAGGTATCGCGGCTGAACACGGGCTTGGCGTGAAACTGTGAAACTGTGTCCCCGAAAGGATCCGAAACCATTTCGTCGCAGTACACCATCCCGATGTCGGGCTCGAAAGCGTCGCTGAAGCGTGAGATCGCTTCTGGCTCCAACTCGTCCCCCGCCTTGACGATCATGATCCAGGGCTGCCGAATCTGATCGGCCATGACGCGAGCGCGCTGATCGAATGTCGGAATCTGCGAGCCGTCGCCGCTTGGTGACGCCGCAGCGTCATCCCTCAGAACAAATATTTGCCCCGCCGCGCGTTGCTGTGCATTCAGACTGCGCAACGTCTTCTCGATCATGGCCTCTGACGCGCCGACGGCCCACACGGCGATTCCGAGCTCAGCAGGCACGTTCGACCTATCGAAAGGCCCCTTGATCGTCGGTCGCTTTCCCCGGTTTCGACGCAGCCATATCGAATCCAGGCGACTTGCGGAGGGCACCACCATCGCGTGGGTAAACGTTCGCTCCCTCTCGTCGCCGATGCGCCACGGGAGCGGCGTTCGTGGCGGTTGGGCGAAGCGAAAATCACCATGATCCAGATCGTGGTTCGGCGAATAGAAGGGGTCGTTGTCCAGCGCTTGCGCCCAGCGCTCTCGCATCACGGCGGCCTCTTCGTCCAGCCGCCTGGCCTTGAGACCCGCCTTGTCGCTGCCTCGGCTCTTGGATTCCTTGTGGATCAGAAGAATCTCTGGATCACACAAGACCGCACGACCCGCCTTGCGTGCCCGGAGGCAAAGGTCGATGTCATTGTAGGCTACACGCAACTCGGGGTCGAAACCTCCGATCTCCTGGAAAAAGTCGGCCTTGATGAATAGGCAGGCGGCCGTAACCGCCGAAAACTGCTGGAGCAGAACGGCCTTGCCCGCGTAGCCACGCGAGGATTGGGGCAGGCCGTGGTGGGCATGCCCGGCAACGCGGTGCCGACCAAATCCAGCGATGACGCCGAAATGCTGTATGGTCTGATCCGGGTACAGGAGTTTTGCCCCCACCACTCCGACGCCCGGAAGCGCAAACAGCGCCCGCGCGCGATCCAACCAGTTGGCCGCCAGCACTTCGGTGTCGTTGTTCAGGAAACAGATGATGTCTCCCCGAGCCTGGGCAGCCGCGAAATTGTTGATGCTGGAGAAGTTGAACTCTTGCGGATAGGCCAGAACCCGAACGTCCGGATCCGCGCCGATGCGCTTCAGGTAGGCCAGAGTTTCCTCATCTTCAGACCCGTTATCGACGACGAGGATTTCGACATTGGCGTGATCGAAGGCCCGGATCGACGCGATACAGGCCCGAAGATCGTCCAGTCCGTCTCTCGTCGGAATGATGATAGAGATCAGGGCCTCATCGGTTCGGGTGGCCTTGATGGCGTTTACACCGGGGAAGGCTCCCTTGACGGACCGGAACGGAGCATCCGTCCGCTCGAAATGCCCATTGATCGCCTGCTGTGCCGCAACGATCGCATAGCCCTTCTCGTCACCGGAGATCGAGGTCGACCCTGGGATCGCCCGCCAGTGATACAGGACGTGCGGTATGTGGACGATGGCGTCGCGCTCGACCTTCTCCAGAGCACGCAGCACGAGGTCATAATCCTGGCTGCCTTCCAGTCCGAGCCGGAAGCCGCCAATCGACTCGATGAGATCGCGGCGATAGACGCCCAAATGGCTGACCATGTTGTGGGCGAACATCAGGAACGGATCGAAGTCGCCCTTGAAGTAGGGCTCGAAGCGTTCACCGCTGGTGGTGATCTTGTCTTCGTCCGAGAAAAGAATCTGCGCCTTGGGCTTCGCGTTGATCGCGTGGGCGACTACGAACAGGGCATAGTCCGGAACCAAGTCGTCATGGTCGATCAGGACGACGAAATCGCCCGTGGCCAGTTCGAGCGCCGAATTACTGGCGGCCGATATGTGACCATTGCGTTCGCGGAATGTCACCTTGATCCGAGGGTCGCGCTGGACATAGCTTTCCAGAATCCGTCGAATTTCTGGGTCCGGCGATCTGTCGTCCGCGATGCAGATCTCGAAGTCCTCGTAGGTCTGCGCGAGCATCGAATCCAGGCATTCGACGAGAAGGTCCGGCGGCGGATTGTAAACGGGCATCACGAACGAGAATTTCGGGCGAACCGTAAGGGCGTCGGTCATCGCCGCGATGCGCACGTAATCCTTCGCGTCGGGCGTCACCCACCGGTGCAGCCATGTCGCATAGTCCGTCGGCCCATCGACGCCGAGACGAGCGGCTGATCGCGTGGCGGCAAAGGCGCTTTCGGGGGTGAAGGTCTGACGCTTCAGCCGTCGTTCGAGTTTGGCGAAGGCATCGTCAAGGCTGCGGGCCGACGGAATCCGCGCGCGGATCGTTGGCAGGACCAGATCGATATCCTCGATGTCGCGATAGGTCGCTCCGGTGAAGCGCACGACGCCTTCCTTGTTGTCGGGATCCCAACGCAAGGCGTCCAGCATTGCCGGTGCCGCTATGTGAAGCACGACTTCGCCGTCCTCGGCCTCAGGCAGCTCGAACGAATACTTCTCGGAAAATCCCCAACCGTAGTCGAGATAGACGACCTGCAAGGGCTGACGATCATGATCGTCACTCGTCAGGCTGATGCGCAACTCGCCGAGCCTGGCATCGCGATCGGCCGAAACCTTTAACTTCAGCCAGGGATCGCCCGACGTCAGCGCGAGCTTGTCTTCCCCCACCAACGATACGCCGTCCGATGCGATCAGGGTGAGGCCGTCCAGTCGCCGTTGCAGCCTGGATTGGGTGACCGTGTCGCGAACGTGTGCGAGTTCGCCCGTGAGGTGATCCGAGAACGCTCCCGACGTCAGCTCGACCAATCCATGCCCGCCCTGCTCGATTTCCGCTGCCTGGGCATAGAACTGCGCCGCCGCCGTGAAATCGTTGCGCAGCTTCTTCAGGTGGCCGCAACTGATCAGCAGGTCAGCATCTTGCGGATTCAATTTCAGGGCCTGCCCATAGCTCTGCTCCGCCCGATCCAGCGAACCGGCTTCCTTGTTGGCATGACCGCTTTGGACCCAGATCGCGAAATCGTCTGGATTGGCCCTCAGGTGACGGGCGTAGTGATCGGCAGCGGCCGCCCAATCACCTCGGTCACGCGCGGCGTCACCGAGATCGGCAAACCGCCTTTCCGATGGCGCAGGGACATCAAGCGACACTCGCCGCGCGAGACGTTTTATCTGGCGTTTCAGATTCATAGGGCAGATCCTGACATCTCCGCCCTGATATCTCGCATCTGCGAGACAATCCACCATCATCGCGTTTCAGCGACGGGCACGCGCCATCGACCCGTCACTCCACTGTCGGCAGCTCGCCGGTCGGATACTCGGTCTTGATCACATCGGAAAGCGAGACATCCCAGCTCAAGTTCGTCTCGCGCGTTTTCTCGAACATCACGACGGACGACAGATAGATGGGCTGGTCGCCGAAATTGGTGGCCGCATGGCACCGCTGCGCCACAACATATCCCGGCTCTCCGATCTCGGCCGCCACGACCCGGAACCCTGTCGCGTCGTTGAACAGGGCATTCCAGGATTCTCTCGAAAATCTCCAGAAATCCCACGGCGCATCGTGGAGCGGCCAGCCCTGATGCGTCGTGAACAGGCCGATCGCGCCGACGTTCATCACGCGATTGAGCTCGATCGCCACTTTCCACGGCATCAGGAGGTGTTCGATAACCGAAAAGCTCATGACTGCATCGAAGCGCTGGTCCGGAAACAGCGTGGACAGGGCATGCGCATCGCCCACCCGATCCACGTTCGGCCCTTCGCGAATGTCCAACCCGACGTAGCGCCAGCCCTTCGGAACGATGCCGGTATTGACCACGCCAGACCGGGCACGCGAGCCAAGTTCGAGCAAGGTGCCTGCCGGCCGTTCGGCGAGCATCCTGCCGAATGTGGATTTCAGTTCGCGGGTCGGGTCGGCCGTAGCGGCGAGATTGCCATAGGCGAGAGCCTGGCCGTCTGGCAGAATAAGCACCAGTCGGGCCGTCTGGACGATGCCGACCTTGTCGCCGATTTCGATCGTGTCGTCGAAGCGCACATTGACCGCCCCGGGGATGTCGGCCGCGACGTCGGGGCTGGACAGGCCCCATGACGGCAACGGCCAGCTTCGGTCCCCGATCTCCAGCTGAAGACGCGAGCCCGAAGGTGCCGCCACCCAACCGCGGATAGTCAACCTGCCGAAAAAGACCGCTAAAACATCGATCGCATAGGGGGGAGCATTCATGTCGCTAGGCTACTCCGGCTGGCGTGGCATCGTGAAGTCGGCAACCTCGCATCCAGCCACGCACGCATGCCCGATCCGGAATGTCAGGTCGCGAGCCTGCCGACCGACGCGGCGGTTGACGGATCGCACCTCGTCCTTACTACGGTCCCTCGTGAAGACACCACCCATCGACCACTGCCTATCGGCCCGCTCGCCTCGTCATGCGGTCGCGCGTCCGGAGCGCCGCTGAGATGGCGACACTCCGCTGGATGCGGCGACTGCTGGGCCTTCCCACGGCTGCGCCTCGCGCCCCCGCCGGCCCCACGCCGCGCGTGCTGGGCGATCAGGCGCGGGATCGCGAGGACTGGCCGGAGGCCGCGCGGCAGTATGCCATCGCCCTGATCGACCAGGCCGACGACGCCGGGCTGCGGGTCCAGTACGGTCATGCCCTGAAGGAGGCGGGGCGGCTGGCCGAGGCGGAGGCCGCCTATCGCGCCGCCACCGAGACCGCCCCCCTGGATCCCGATCCGCCGCTGCATCTGGGGCATATCCTGAAGATCCAGGGCCGGTCGGCCGAGGCGACCGATGCCTATTCCCTGTCGCTGAACCGCGATCCGACCTTCACGGCGGCGCGCGACGAACTGATCGCCATCGGCGGGCGCGCGCGACTGCCCGGAGCGGTGTTCGGGCCGGGGGCCAGCACCGAGCGGCTGGCGGGGCTGAACACCCGGTTGGCCGAGGTGGTCGAGGTCGCTCGAGACTGGCTAACGGTCTCCACCTGGCCGATCGAGGCCTATGACGCCTTTCGCCACGCCCATCCGGTCCAGCCGCCGCCGATGGACCGGGACGGTCCGGGCCAGCCCGTCTGCGTCCTGATCGACGGACGGGGGGCCTCGCCCGCCGACATCCGTCTGACGCTGCTCAGCCTGATCGACCAGCGGCATGCCGACTGGACCGCCATCGTGCGGGTCGATGTCGCCGTGCTGGATCATCCGGTCGCCAGCCTGGGCCATCAGGATGAGCGTATCCAGCTGATCGGGCCGGACGCCGACGCCGCCCGCGAGGCCCTGACCCGGCAGGCCGACCGTCCGGTGATCCTGACCGACGCCGGGGTTCGGCTGGACCCGGAGGCGCTGGGCTGGATGATCCTGGCCGCCGCCCGGACCGGGGCCGCTGCCGTCTATGCCGATCACGACCATCATCACAGCCACTGGCGACGGGGCACGGTGTCGTCCGCTCCCGTCCTGCAACCCATGCCCGACCGGTTCGAGATCGCATCGAGCCGGACACCGCCCGTCCTGATCCTGATTTCCGCCTCTCAGGCGACGCGTATCGCCGACATCCTCGACCAGACCGGACCAGAGGCCCGTCGTTCGCTGCTGCTGGCCTCGACCGCCCAGAGCCTCGCCCATCTGCCGCGCCTTCTGGCCAGCGTCGCCCTCGCCGACGGCGAGACGGCGGAGGATCGGGTCGCTCCGGAACGCAACGCCCTGCCGCCCGCGACCCAACCTCTGTCGGGTCGCCTGCGGGTGGTGATCCCGACGCGCGACGAGCCCGACATGCTGGCCACCGCCGTGGAGAGCCTGATCGCTCGCGCCGACCAGCCCGAAGACATCGACATCGTGGTGCTGGACAACCGCAGCACGGATCCCCGCACGGCCACGGTGCTGGCCGATCTGGAAACGCGCGGCCTGGCGACCCGCCGCGCGATGGACGAGCCGTTCAACTGGGCCCGGTTCAACAATCTGGCCGTCGAGGGCCATGCCGCCACCGGACTGGTGTTCGCCAACAACGACGTCGAGGCCCTGAGCCCCGGCTGGGACACCGAACTGCGCCAGGCGCTGGGCCATTCGGATGTCGGCGTCGTCGGGGCGCGGCTGCTGTATCCCGACGGCACGATCCAGCACGCCGGCATCGCGCTGGGGGCCACGATCGAGCGTCGCGCGGTTCACGAGGGCCTGACCCGACCCGGATCCGACGCCGGTCCCCTGGCACGCTGGGACCGGCCGCATCTGGCCGCCGCCGTCACCGGGGCCTTCATGGCCGTGCGCCGCGACGTGTTCGAGGCCGTCGGCGGTTTCGACGAACATCTGGCCATCGCCTACAACGACGTCGATCTGTGCCTGCGCGTGCGGGCCGCCGGGTTCGGCGTGCTGTATGCGCCGTCGATCGTCCTGACCCATCATGAGTCCGTGACGCGCGGCCTGAACTCGAACGCCGACAAGCGCGCCTGGGACGAGGGCGAGCTGGCGCTGGTGTACGCCCGCTGGGGCACCGCCCTGTTCGACGATCCGGCACGAAATCCGCAATGGGTGTCGGAGAACAACCGCGTGTTCGACGGCCTGCGCGATCTCAGCCTCAGCCAGGTGCTCGACTACCTGGACCGCAGCGCCCATCCCGCGCCCTTCTCGATCACGGCGACCTGAACCGTGGCCGAACCCACCACCGCCCCTTCGCTCGACGATTTCGCCCGACTGGCGCGTCAGGCCTTCGACGCCCTGCCTGCGGAGTTCCGAACGGCGGCGGGCGAGGTCGTCATCCGCATCGACGACTTCGCCGACGAAGAGGTCCTGGCCGGGTTCGGCATGGACGATCCGTTCGAGCTGACAGGCCTGTATCACGGCGTCGATATCGGCAGTCGCGACAGCCTGGGGCCTGCGCCCAAGCCCTCGCGCATCTTCCTGTATCGCCGCCCGATCCTCGACGAATGGTGCGAGCGCGGCGACGTCGCCCTGTCCGACCTGATCGCCCACGTCCTTATCCACGAGATCGGCCACCATTTCGGCCTGACCGACGACGACATCGACGCCATCGAGAGCGAGGACTGAGGCGGATCGTCCGCTTGCGGAACCTTGGGTTCGCCGCCAGGGTTTCAGAACATCAATCACAGACCAAGGGAGATGACCGATGCGTGCCGCCACACTGATCGCCACCGCCGCCCTGGCCCTCGCCGTCCCGGCGGGCGTCGCCCTGGCCCACCACGGCTGGAGCTCCTATGACGCGGCCCAGACGCTGAGCCCGACGACCCAGGTGGTCGAATCGCGCTGGGGCAGTCCGCATGGTTCGCTGGTCATCGCCGTGGACGGCAAGCGCTGGGACGTGGTTCTGGCCCCCGTCGCGCGGATGGAGGCCCGGGGCCTGGCCCGTGAGGATATCGCGGTCGGCAAGACCGTGACCGTGGTCGGCTATCCCCGCCGTGACGGCACCGCCGAAATCCGCGCCGAACGCATCATCGTCGGCGACAAGACGGTCGAACTGCGCTGAGCGGCACCGGACAGCTGACGGGCCTGGCCCAGGCCGTCGAGGGCACGGCCTTCGCGATCTGGGCCACGGAATCCGCCCTGGCCTATCCGGTCGCCAACACCGCCCATGTGATCGGCGCCATTCTGTTGGTCGGCGCGATCGGGCTGCTCGATCTACGGCTGCTCGGCTATGCCCGAGGTGCGCCCCTGCCCGTGATGGTTCGAGCCCTGACGCCGATCGCGCTCCTCGGCTTCGCGACGATGGTGGTCAGTGGTGCCGTCCTGTTCGCCGCCGACGCCACAGCGCTGGTGGGGTCGGACATCTTCCGGACCAAGCTGGTCCTGATCGGGCTGGCGGGCCTGAATGCCCTGGCGTTCCGGTTCGTCCATGCGCATCCCGGCGACCCGGTGCCGTTCGGGGCCAGGATGATGGCCCTGGCGTCACTCGGCCTCTGGCTGACGGTCGTCGTCGCGGGTCGCTGGATCGCCTACGGCTGAGGCTCAGGCCGAGACGCTCGCGCCGGTGAAGGTGTTCAGGCCGCTGCCCGCCGCGCCGATCTCGGCATCCATGGTCTTGATCGCCGCATCGGCCTTCTCGTCCAGTTCGGGGTCGCGCCTCTGCGGGTCCTTCAGTCGTGATTCGCGCAGAATGTCCTTCAGCTTGCGCGCCAGGTCGCGGACCAGATCCATGAATTCCTTGTTCTCCCGCCCCGCGGCGTCCTGGGCTGCGCGCAGCCGATCCATCTCCCGCGCCTGATCGTTCAGGCTGGCCAGGCTCTTGTCGTAGGGGTGGGTCCCGGCGACCGGTTGCGCGGGTTCCCGATCGGAGGTCGCCGTCTGGGGGTCTGCCTCGGTCGCGATCGTCTCGGTGCCCGAGGGGGACGCCACCGGTTCGGCCGTCACAGCTGCGGCGTCGGACGCGGGCGGCACCTGGGGCGACGGCGCAGACCCCACCGAGGCCGTGCCCCCGGCGGCGGCATAGGCCCTGACCGCCTGGCCCAGTTCGCGCGCCAGCTGGGCCACCTGGCGCGCCGTGGCCTTCGGATCGCCAGACGCCGTCATGGCCAGAAGGCGGATACGTTCCCGGATCTGTTCGACCTTCTGGCGCGCGGCCGCCTTGCGTTCGGCGGCACGGTCCACCGGCTGGCTTCTCAGGGTCTCGACCGCCGCCTTCATGGCCTTCAGCCGGTCGGCATCGCGCGTCTGGATCTGACGCTCGCGGGCGGCGCGAACGTCGGCATAGGCGATCGGGGATGTCGTGACGGCGAGCGACATGGGCGGCTTTGCTGACAGTGGCCGCGACCCTGACACGGCCGTCTTAACCCTCGGTGAAGCCCGAACCCTCGCCCTTTGGGGCCGTTTGCGTCATAAGCCGCCCTCAAGTCGCGCGCCCCGGACCCGATCCGGGGCGAGCGTCAGTGCCCCTACTCTGAAAATCCATCGATGAAATTCCTCGACCAGGCCAAGATCTACATCCGCTCCGGCAATGGCGGGGCGGGCTCCGTCTCGTTCCGGCGCGAGAAATTCATCCCGAACGGCGGGCCGGACGGCGGTGACGGCGGCCATGGTGGCAACGTCTGGATCGAGGCGGTCGAGGGGCTGAACACCCTGATCGACTATCGCTACCAGCAGCATTTCAAGGCAGCCACCGGGGCCCACGGCCAAGGCCGCCAGATGCACGGTGGCAAGGGCGAGGACGTGGTGCTCAAGGTCCCGGTCGGCACCCAGGTGCTGGACGAGGACAAGGAGACCCTGGTCCTGGACATGGTCGAGGTGGGTCAGAGGGAATTGCTGCTCAGCGGCGGCAACGGCGGCTGGGGCAATGTCCGGTTCAAGGGGCCGATCAACCAGGCTCCCCGTCACGCCAACCCGGGCCAGGAGGGGCAGGAGAAATGGATCTGGCTGCGGCTCAAGCTGATCGCCGACATCGGCCTGGCCGGCCTGCCCAATGCCGGCAAGTCGACCTTCCTGGCCGCCGCCAGCGCCGCGCGGCCCAAGATCGCCGACTATCCCTTCACCACCCTGGCCCCCAATCTGGGGATGGTGGACCTCAGCCCCGGCGAACGGTTCGTCATCGCCGACATCCCCGGCCTGATCGAGGGGGCCTCGGACGGGGCCGGTCTCGGCACGCGGTTCCTGGGCCATGTCGAACGGTCCGCCTCCCTGATCCATCTGGTGGACGGCACCCAGGACGACGTGGCCGAGGCCTATCGCATCATCCGCCACGAACTGGATGCCTATGGCGAGGGTCTGGCCGACAAGCACGAGATCGTCGCCCTGAACAAGATCGACGCCCTGACGCCGGAACTCCGCGCGGAAAAGGCCGCGGCCCTGGCCGAGGCTTCGGGCAAGACGCCCATGCTGGTTTCGGGCGTGTCCGGCGAAGGGGTGCCGGAACTGCTGCGCGCCGCCTGGCACGAGGTTCGCAGGACCCGGGGCGAGATCGACGACGAGGGCCGCGCCTTCGTCAGCTACGAGGACTGGGCGCCATGATGCTTGCGGCTACCGCCCTTCGGGCTACTTGAGCCGCGCGGGTTCTGGCGGCTATCGCGCTTCGCGCCACTTGAGCCGCGCGTCAGTCTTTTCGCGATCGCGTCTCGAAGCGGGGAATGGTCAGTTCGGGATCATCTGCCCAAGTCGCCGTCGGCTCGACCGGAGCGACCGGCGTGTGGGTGATGCGGATCATCGTCGGCGGGATCGGGCCGACCGGTCGCAGGATGCGCTGACCGGCAAGCAGCGCCCCGGCCCCGGACACAGCCCCGGTCAGGAAGATCAGCAGTCCGCCGACGGGTCCGTCCCACCACCGGTCCCGGCCATAGAAGATCGGGGCGGCAGCCGTCGCAGTCGCCTTGACCGGCGCGGCCGCACCGGTCACGGGCAAGGCGACCAGCGTCGCTCCACGAGCCATCTCCATCGCCATGTTCGCGTGCGGCACCAGGGCCAGGTCGCCCGCCCGTGACCGCATCAGAGCCAGATCCTGATCCAGGGCCGCCGTGCCGAATTCCTGCAAAAGGGCCTCGGGCGTGAAGGCCCCCTCGACCGTGAAGCTCATCGTCCCCTCGACCGCCGGGTCGATCGACAGATCGCGCGACAGGGCCCCGCCGACGACGGCCTCGGCCACCTCCGCGATCGGCGCGTCTGTGAAGCTGAGCACATAGAACTGGGCGGCGGACGGCGCGGAAAGCGGAGCGGGCACCGGCGCGGCCTCGCCCGATCCCGCCCAGGCCATGGCGGCGATCGACAGGCCGGCGGCGATCAGACGAGCGGACATTGTGGCTCCATGCCCGTCCATGACGACAGGCCGATGACGCCTATTCCAGTCCGTCGTCGGTGACTGCAAAGGGCCGCCCCTCGGCATGGGCGGCAGCGGCGCGTTCTTCCTGCACCGTGTGCCAGCGCCGCAGCCGCTCGAAATCGATGGTGTGCTGCGGATCGGCGTCGAGCCAGTGCTCGAAATCCTTGACCTGCTGCCGATAGTCGCGCGCGCCCTCCTCCGGCAGCGGCGGGATCGTGGGCAGCTTCTGCGCCACCTCGGACGGGATCGGATGGTCGCCGGATGCGGTGGTCAGGATCATGATGCAGCGACCCTATGCCAGCCGATGGATTTCCGGAAGCCGCGTAACCTTTTGCCGGGCCGAAACGTCATTGAACGAAGGCCGTGGTCGTGAGACCGTCGCGCCAGGGCCAGGGGACATGCGATGACCGACCAGACCGCCGACCCGACCCCGCTGGATGCGCCGGACACGGATCGCCATCCCGACAAACCCCTGTCCAATGGCCGCACCCTGACCTATCGCCATCCGCCCCTGGTGCGGATCAGCCACTGGCTGAACGTGATCGCCGTGGTCGTGCTGATCATGAGCGGATTGAACATCCTGCTGGCCCATCCGCATCTCTACTGGGGCATCCGCTCGACCTTCGCCGACGCCTGGGTCAGCATTCCACCGATCCCGAACTGGCTGCTGCTGCCGCAGGGACGGAATCTGGCCGAGGCGCGGCAGTGGCATTTCCTGTTCGCCTGGCTGTTCGTGCTGAACGGCCTGGCCTACCTGGTCTACGGCTTCGTCACCGGCCGCTTCGGACGCAGGCTGTGGCCGACCCTGACCGACCTGAAGGGCTTCTGGCCCTCGGTCGTCGAGCACGCCCGGTTTCACTTCCCCAAGGACGACCACGCCCGGACCTATAATGTCATCCAGAAGCTGGCCTATGTGGCCATGATCCTGATCGTCCTGCCGATGATGCTGATCACGGGCCTGTCGATGTCGCCAGGATTCAATGCCATCGGTGGCATCCTGCTGGACCTCATGGGCGGGCGTCAGTCGGCCCGGACCCTGCATTTCATTTCCGGCGGCCTGATCGTCGGCTTCATCGTCCTCCACGTCGGGCTGGTGATATGGACAGGGTTGTTCAACAACATGCGGGCGATGATAACCGGCTGGTTCGTGATCGAGCCCTCCAAACCCCGCGACGGAGGTGCAGCATGACGGATCACACGCTTTCGCGCCGAAGCTGGATAGGCCGTGCCCTGGCCACCGCAGGCGTGATGGCCCTGGCCGGCTGCGACCGCGGCATCGCCATCGGCGAACGTCTCAAGATTTCGGCCGAGGCCCTGACCTATCGGGTGCAGCGGCTGATCCTGCCCCGCGAGGCCCTGGCCCCGGAATATTCGCGCGCGCAGATTTCCCCCGACTTCAAACCGAATGGCTCGATCGATCCCTCGGCGGCCGACTATGTCGCCCTGCGCGATGCGGGCTTCGCCGACTACCGGCTGGTCATCGACGGCTTGGTGGAGCGACCGGCGACACTGTCGCTGGCGGACCTGCGCACCCGCCCGTCACGCACCCAGATCACCAAACACGACTGCGTCGAGGGATGGACCGCGATCGGCGAATGGACCGGGGTGCGGCTGGAGACCCTGCTGGACGAGGCGGGCCTGAAGCCCGAGGCGAAATACGTCGTCTTCCACTGTTTCGACGCCCTGACCCAGACCGAGGACGGCCCGCGCTACTATGAGAGCATCGACCTGATCGACGCCCGCCATCCCCAGACCATCCTGGCCTATGACATGAATGGCCAGACCCTGGGCGTACCGCACGGAGCCCCGCTTCGACTGCGGGTCGAACGCCAGCTGGGCTACAAACACGCCAAATACATCCGGCGGATCGAGGTCGTCGACAGCTTCGCCCACATCCAGGGCGGCAACGGCGGCTACTGGCCCGATCGCGGCTATGAGTGGTACGCGGGGATCTGAGGGGTGGTGGCTGGAGGCGGGATCGAACCGCCGACCTGTGGGTTATGAATCCACCGCTCTAACCATCTGAGCTACCCAGCCCCGGCGGGTGGCAACGGGGGCCAGCACGCGAGAGAGGCGTGCCTATACAGACGCAAGCCCTTCGGTTCAAGTCGCCCGTGGGTCTCGGCACCAGCGCGCTGGACGGTCCTGCAAAGGAACGGTAACCCGCACTGTCGCGTTTCGCGTGCGATCCCTTTCCATCCTCGATCCCGGAGTTTCCATGCGTCCGATCATCGCCGCTGCCTCGGCTTCCCTGCTCGTCCTCGCCGCCGCCTGCAACGCCAGCGGCGAACCTCAGGATCCCGGTGCCGCCGCCGCGACCGGAGCCCCGCTGGAAACCCGGCCAGCAGAGGGCGTCGGCCAGACCCCGGCCTTCCCCGGTCAGACCCGCGCCCCGTCAGTCCGCTCGGACGTGTCCATGGCCCATACGGTCGTCGCCTCGGGCCTGGAAAACCCCTGGGGTCTGGCCCAGCTGCCGGACGGTGGCTGGCTGGTCACCGAAAAGCCGGGCCGTCTGCGCATCGTCGACGCCCAGGGCCAGGTCGGCGAACCGATCACCGGTCTGCCTGCCGTCGATGCGGTGGGTCAGGGCGGCCTTCTGGACGTCGTCATCGGACCGAGCTTCGCCCAGGACCGAATGATCTATTGGAGCTTCTCGGAGGCCCGCACCGGCGGCAACGCCACCTCCGTCGCGCGCGGTACCCTGTCGGCCGATGGTCGCAGCGTCCAGAACGCCGCCGTCATCTTCCGCGCCCTGCCGGTCTACGACGGCGACAAGCATTTCGGATCGTCGCTGGCCTTCGATCCTGCGGGTCACCTGTTCGTGACCCTGGGCGACCGCTCCGACGCCCCGATGCGGCCCCAGGCCCAGGATCTGGGCTCGCACATGGGCAAGACCATCCGCATCAACGCCGACGGCACCGTGCCGCAGGACAACCCCTTCGTCGGTCGCGAGGGGGCCCTGCCGGAAATCTGGTCCCTGGGTCACAGGAACGTCCAGGGCGTGGCGATCCAGCCCGGCACCGGTGCGGCCTGGACGGTCGAGCACGGCACGCGCGGCGGCGACGAGATCAACCTCGACAAGGCCGGGGCCAACTATGGCTGGCCCGACGCGGCCTACGGCGTCGAATACCGCGGCGGGCCGATCAATGCGGGTCTGACGGCCAAGGAGGGCACCGAACAGCCGGTCTATTACTGGGACCCGGTCATCGCGCCGGGCGGCATGACCTTCTATGCCGGATCGATGTTCCCGGCCTGGCAGGGCAATCTGCTCGTCGCGGGGCTGAAGGAGAAACACATTGCGCGACTGGTGATCCAGAACGACCGCGTGGTCGGCGAGGAGCGGCTGCTGACGGGTCTGGGAGCCCGTATCCGCGACGTCGCCGTCGGAGCCGACGGTGCCGTCTGGGCCATCACGGACGAGGAAGACGGCAAGCTGGTCCGGCTGGCCACGCAATAGAACCCGCCGCTTTGGGATTGAGACGGGGGTGAACCTGCGCTAAGCACCCCCGTCCCGGCCTAATGGTCGGTCGCCGCACCCGTAGCTCAGCTGGATAGAGCGTTGCCCTCCGAAGGCAAAGGTCACACGTTCGAATCGTGTCGGGTGCGCCATTTTCCCCAGCCTGTCCCTATTTTGGCGATGTCTCCGGTCGGCTGCCGGTGTTGACCTCCGGCACATAGAGCCCCGTCGCCATCCGGGTGAGGAAGCCTGCGGCCTGGGTCCGGGGACCATAGACGGCGCAAGGATCGGGGTCGGCGATGGGGCGCACCGCACGGTCCGGCGGCGAGATCGCGTCGCCCACGGCGTCGCCATAGGCCTCGGCCATCTGCAGGGCGTCGCCGACGCGCGACAGGGACGGCGAATCCATCCCCACGACATTGGCATTTCTGGCCCAGGCCAGGGCCGCGACCTGCCGACCGCCTTCGCCCAGCACTTCAGTCTCCGCCGCCAGGCCGCCCGTGGTGCCGGGCACGCGCAGGGTGCCGGGTCCGGGGATCAGGATGTTGGCCACCGCCGCCACGCCCGACCCGGCCGCGCCGGTCTCCCCGATGCCGATCACGCCGGTGCGCAGACGCGCGGCCCCGATCGCGGTCGGGCTGAGGGTGAACCGTTCGCTGACCTCGTAACAGACCTGGCGATCGACCTCGCGCAGCACGGCCTGGCGTTCTTCCTCGCTCAGACCGGTCCCGACCGAGCCGACCAGGACCGCAGGCTCCAGATAGATGCGCTCGATACCGGTCGCCGCCGCATCGTCGCGCCGCTCGCGAATCGAGGCCCGCAGCGTGCCTTCCCGCGTCGTCAGGCCACCATAGGTGCTCAGGAAACCGGCGTCGGCGACCGGGGCGGTCTGGCAGGCCGCCAGGGCCGAACCAGCCAGCAGGAGGGGCAACAACGTCTTCATGGTCGATCCTGTGTGTTGAGAGCCGCGCACCGGGGAGAGGCCAGCTTGGCCGGTTAACGCGTGACCGCGGAAAAGGATCGCGATTGCCCCATCGTCAGACGCAAAGAGTGCGGCTAGGCTTGGCGATCGTCCGGACCGATGCCCGGCGCGATGATCCGGGATCCGACCATGCGGCCTTCCATCTTCCTGACCGGCGCGGCCGGGGCGATCCTGGTGCTGGCCCTGCCCGGTGGCGTGGCCGCCCAGACCCCGCCTGCCCCCTTTCCCTATGATGCCCAGCGCGGCGTCTTCACCTTCGCCGCTGGGCTCGAGAAGTCGCTTCCGGCCGTGGTTCAGGTCACGACCCTGGGACAATCGCGGGGCCCCACCACCGGCGAGACAGAGCCCAAGCCGATCTCCGGGGGGTCCGGCGTCATCATCGACGCGGCCCAGGGGATCGTCGTCACCAACAACCACGTCGTCGAGAACGGCACAAAATTCACCGTCGACATGACCGACGGACGGCTGTTCGACGCGGTCCTGGTCGGGACCGATAAGGCCACCGACATCGCCGTGCTGAAGATCGAGGCAAACGGCCAGTCGCTGAACCTGTCGCAGGTCGAGACCGTCGATTCCGACACCCTGCGCACCGGCGACCTGGCCTTCGCCGTCGGCTATCCGCTGGGGCTGGACCAGACCCTGACCATGGGCGTCATCTCGGGCCTGGGCCGGTCCGGGCTGGGCGATGCGGTCGAGGACTATATCCAGACCGACGCGGCCGTGAACTCGGGCAATTCGGGCGGGCCGCTGCTGGACAGCCGGGGGCGGCTGATCGGCATCAACACCTCCATTCTGTCCGGCGGCGGCGATCCGCTCGGCCTCGGCGGCGGGGGCGGCAACGACGGCATCGCCTTTGCCGTCCCGACGCGGATCATGACCTTCGTGGTCGATCAGATTCGAGCCAATGGCGCGGTCAGCCGGGGCCAGATCGGGGCCATCCTGGGGTCCCTGACCGCCGAGCGGGCGCGCGATCTGGGTCTGGGGATCGTGCGCGGGGCCATCGTCGAGGATGTCGCGCCGGGATCCCCGGCCGAGGTCGCGGGTCTGCGCCGTGGCGACATCATCAGCCGTATCCAGAACCGCCCGGTCGCCAATGCCGGATCGGTCCTGGCCACCGTCGGCATCGCACCGCCCGGGACACGGCTGGACATGACCTACATGCGCGATGGCCGCGACCGCACGACCTCGCTGACCGTGGCCGACCCCGCAGCCCCTCGTCTGGTCGTCGGTGCCGACGCCGTTCAGGCCTTCGGCGCCCAGTTCCGGGATGCGGCGGGCGGCATCGTCGTGACGGCGGTCGAGGCGGGATCGGCTGCGGCGGCGCAGGGGCTTCGCGCGGGCGATATCGTCACCACGGTCGACGCCGCGCCGGTCGCCGACCTGGCCGGTCTGGCTCAGCCCCTGGCCGGCGAAGCGGCGGCCGTGGTGTTGGGGGTGAAACGCGGCGCGGACACCCTGGACATCACCCTGGGCGGCTAGGAACAGTCTGCGCCCGCCGTCCTCCAGACAGCAAAACGCCCGCATGCCGGGAGGGGGAGGGTGGCAGGCGGGCGTCTCGCTTGGAGGAAGCGTCGGCCCTGCGGAGCCCGTACTGGACACATCCAGGGGGGCTGGGGGGGCTGTTCAGGTTCCGGGACGCGTCCGAACTCCGAAAGGCCGACAAGGGCTGTTTCGTTGCGCAACCGGGCGGGCGATGGACCGAAACGGGGCCATTTCGTGTTCGAGGCGATTTTCCGGAGCGGCTGGTTTTTTCGGGCGGCGCGCCTAGGTTTCAGTAACGATGTCCATTGATCCCACGCCATCCGGAACACCGCCGCCGCAGGCCGGTCCCGTCTTCTTCGACCGGCGAGAGCTTGACCTGATCCTGAGGGTCTATGGTCGGATGGTGGCCCAGGGCGAATGGCGCGACTACGCCATGGTGGGACACAGGGACGTCGCCGAGTTCGCCGTCTTTCGCCGCCACGGCGACGCCCCCGCCTACCGCATCGAGAAACGCCCGGCCTTGCAAACCCGCCAGGGCCAGTGGGCCGTGGTCGGCGAGGGCGGCATCGTGCTGAAACGCGGTCGCGACCTGTCCCAGGTGCTGCGCGTCTTCGACAGCCGCCGCTTCAGTGTCGTGGACTAGCTCAGAACGGGAAGAAGATCGGGATCGCCACCATGGCTGCGACCCAGGTCACCAGGTTCAGCGGCAGGCCGACCTTGACGAAATCCATGTAGGAATAGCCGCCCATCTGAAACACCAGCACATTGGTCTGATAGCCGAAAGGCGTCGCGAAGGCGGCGCTGGCGGCCATCATAACCCCGACCAGGAAGGGCCTGGGATCGACGCCGAGGCTCTCGGCCAGGGCCACGGCGATCGGCGTGATCAGCACCGCCACCGTCGCGTTGGAGAGAAGCTCGGTCGCGAACAGGGTCACCCCATACAGGATGATCAGGGCCACCAAGGGCCCGAACGGGCGGATCACGTCGATCAGGCGGCCGGCCCCCGCCTCGGCCAGGCCCGTGACCTCGATCGCCGTCCCGACCACCACCATCCCCGCGATCAGCAGCAGAATGTCCGGCCGCAGTCCGGAATAGGCCTCCTCGGGCGTGATGACCCGAAGCAGGATCAGCGCCACCGCCCCGGCGAAGGCCGAGGCCGCGATCGGGGCCAGTCCCAGACCCGCCGCCGCCACCACGACGACGAAGATGCCGAGCGATATCAGCGCCCGACGCGGCTGGAACGGGCGGTCGGCGGCTCCATAAAGCGCCACGTCGCCCAGATGCGCATCGCCCGAACCATCGGACTGGTTGCGCGATTCACCCAGTCGCGGCAGCCCGAAAGGCAGACGCAGGCGTCGCTTCTCCGCCTCGAGACGCGCCGCCTCCGCCTCTTCCTGCGCCAGTTTGGCCCTGGCCAGTTCGGCCTCGTCGGCGGCGACGCTGCGACCCAGTTGTCGAGCTCCGACGAAGTAAAGATACACGGCCCCTGCTGCGGCGATCACCAGCCCGACAGGCGTGATCTCGAACAGGCTGAAAACCGGCTGGCCAGCGTTGCTGGCCATGTCGTTGACCAGCAGATTGGTCGAGGTGCCGATCAGGGTCAGCAGACCTCCCATCACCGACAGATGGCTGAGCGGCATCAGGAACCGCTTGGGCGACAGGTGCAGCGACTGCGCCATGTCACGCACCACCGGTGCGGCCAGCACCACCACCGGCGTGTTGTTCAAGAACCCACCCAGCGACCCGCACATCCCCAGAACCAGCCAGATCCCGCGTGCACCCAGCCGCGCCGACAAGGCGGTGGCCTTACGGATCAGCAACCCCAGCAGGCCAGATATCTCGATGGCATAGGCGATGACGAATAGCCCGGCCAGGGCGATGACGGCGGGGCTGGCAAACGCACCCTGGACCTCGACAGGCCGCACGACACCCAGCAGCAGCAGCACCGCCGCTCCCGTCAGAGCCACCACGTCCGACCGCATCTTGCCGTGGATCAGCACGCCGACGACGGCGACCAGGACCACCAGGGCCGCGATCTGATCGAAATTCATCCCTGCCCTGCCTCCAAATCCACAGCGTTCGCGTGCTAGGCTGGTTCCCATGTCACGCCAAGCTCGTTCTGTCCGCCTGTCCCGTTCAGTCGCGTTCGTCGCCGTCGCCCTGTTGCTGGTCCAGTGCGACCGGGACCGCCCAGCCGTCACCGAACCATCGGCGCCCGAGGTTGTGCCCCCGGTCGAGATCGCCACCGGCCCCCTGACCCCGCCACCACCGCTCGGCCGGGCCGAACTGATCGCGGGATTGGCCCAGGCGGCTTCAGTCTTCGCCGCCGGATCGACGGTCGCCGGGTCCGATCCGCTGGTCGGGCGGTCCTTCTCGGTGAAGCTGCCGTTCGGCTGTAGTGGACCGGCAGTCGCGGGGGAGGACGCAGAGGGTGTGGCGCAGTGGCGTTGGGGCGAGGGTCAGACCAGCATCCGCCTGTCGATGACGCCCGGCGACTGGATCGCCTCGCCCCTGGTCGCCGGTGCCGTTGTTACCGAGGACGACGCGTCGCCCGACAATGCCTGGGAGGCCGTCGAGGGGTTCTGGATCGCCCGGCCCTGGCTGGCCGGCGACGCCTGCCCCACGGCCCGTCTGGCGTCATCCATCAGCGCGCCTCCGTCGCCCCAGACGGTCGGTATCGTCGCTGTTTTCCCGGAGGACGGCTCACGCCTCGCCCGCCGCGACGGTCGGGCCTATCAACACGCGATCCGGGCTGAAGGTGATGCGCCGCTGACCCCACCCACCCAGGGTTTTGCGCTGAGGCTGGAAGGTCGGATCGTCGGCTTCCCTGACGGTCGCGCCAGCCGCTGCGTCGCCTACAGCCCGGACCAGCGTCCGACCTGCGTGGCGGCAGTCCAGCTGGACCGGGTGGCCTTCGAGGACGCGGCGACCGGCTCGACCCTGTCCGAATGGCGGGTCAACTGATCCTTCAGGCCTGAAGCCGGTATCCCCCGCCATCGGTGAGCAGCAGCCGGGCCTGGCCGGGCTCCGGTTCGATCTTCTGGCGCAGGCGATAGATGTGGGTCTCCAGCGTATGGGTGGTGACGCTGGCGTTATAGCCCCAGACCTCGGTCAGCAGCTCCTCGCGCGACACGGCCTTTCCGCCCGAGCGGAACAGGTATTTCAGGATGCTGGTTTCCTTTTCCGTCAGCCGCACCCGCTTGCCCTTGCCGTCGGCCAGGGCCTTGGTGGCGGGCCGGAACTCGTAGGGACCGATCTGGAAGACAGCGTCTTCCGACTGCTCGTGACTGCGCAGATGGGCGCGGATACGGGCCAGCAGGACCGCGAACCGGAACGGCTTGGTGACATAGTCATTCGCCCCGGCGTCCAGCCCCAGAACGGTATCGGCGTCCGAATCCTGGCCCGTCAGCATGATGACCGGGGTGGTAACGCCGGATTGCCGCAACAGGCGACAGGCCTCGCGCCCGTCCATGTCGGGCAGATCGACGTCCAGCAGGATCAGCTCGGCGCGGATCTCCCGGCCCAGTTTCAGCCCATCGGTCGCCGTCGCGGCCTGGACCGGTCGGAATTCCTCATGCAGGGCCAGCTGCTCGGCCAGGGCCTCGCGCAGGTCGTCGTCGTCGTCGATGATCAGGATGGTCTTGGGCGTCGGCATGGGTACAGAATGGTCAGGCTTGGGCTCCGCGCCAAGGCACGGACCCGAAAAAACGGGTCGGGTTCAGCCTATACAGCCGCAAGCGGCGGTTTTCGTTCCCCGAACAAGGCCGATCCGACCCGCACATGGGTGGCCCCATGGGCGATGGCCGCGGCGTAATCCCCGCTCATCCCCATCGACAGGACCGGCAGGCCGTGATCGGCGGCGATCCGGGCCAGGGTCTGGAAATGCGGTTCGGGGACTTCATCCACCGGCGGGATGGCCATCAATCCTTCGACGCGAAGGCCATAGGTCCCGCGCGCGGCGCTCAGCAGAGATGCGACATCGGCGACCGCCACCCCGGCCTTCTGCGGTTCGGCCCCGGTATTGACCTGGATCAGGACCGACGGATCGCGCCCCGTCTTCTGGATGGCGTCGGCCAGGGCGCGGGCCAGTTTCTCGCGGTCCAGGGTCTCGATCACGTCGAAAACGGCTACGGCATCCTCGGCCTTATTGGTTTGCAGCGGTCCAATCAGCCGCAGAGACAGATCCGGCACTTCGGCAAGGCGGGCGGTCCAGCGCGCTTGCGCCTCCTGCACCCTGTTCTCGCCGAACATCCGCTGACCGGTGGCCAGGGCTGCGTCGATCGCCTCGGGTAACTGGGTCTTGGACACGGCGACCAGGGTGACGTCCGCGGGATCGCGGCCCGCCCCTCTCGCCGCCGCGTCGATCCGGGCGCGGACCGTGGCGAACCGGTCGGATATGGACGTGTCGGTGGAAGCGGGGGATGAGGGGGTCATGATCCTGTCCAACGACGCCCGACGGCTGTGGGAGGCCGCGCGGCGGATGAATGCCACCGCTCTAGCCCGCCGCGTCGCCGCTGTCAGCGCATCCGGTGCCCTGCCCAGGGTCGCACCCCCGCCGCTGCTGGTCTTCATCGACCCGGAGCGCCTGCCGCGTCCGTGGGAGATCGCCGAGCGCCTGCCGCCCGGAGCCGGTCTGGTCTATCGCGCCTTCGGAGCCCCGGATGCGGTGGCGGTCGCCGAACGGCTGCGCGCCGTCACCCGCGAGCGGGGTGTGGTTCTGCTGATCGGCATGGACGCCGACCTGGCCGATCGGGTCGGGGCCGACGGGGTGCATCTGCCGGAACGCGCCCTGTCGGCGGCCTATGCGCTGGGCGGCAAACGGCCCGACTGGCTGCTGACCGGGGCCGTGCATTCGGTTGAGGGCGCCGAACGGGCGCGCGATCTGGATGCAGTCGTTCTGTCGCCGATCTTTCCGGCGGGCGGATCGTCCAGCCAGCGCCCAGCTCTCGGGAGCGAGGCCCTGATGCACGCCTGTCGTCGGTCGCGAGCCCCGGTCTATGCGCTGGGGGGCATTGATGCGGATCGGGCCGAGGCCCTGACCGACAGTGGCGCGTGCGGAATCGCGGGCATCGACGCCTTCGCAAAGGCCGTCGAAAACGTCAGAATTTGAAGATGGATTCCAGCCGGATGCGCGGCTGCGACCGGCGATCCGTTTCCGGCGCTCGAGCCGGATCCTGTTCCACCGTTCCCAGACCGGCCGCTGCACCGACGCTGAGGCGCGGGTTCAGCCGGTAATAGGCCCCGGCCTCCACGTCGCCCCACTCGGCTTCTCGGCCTACAGGCTGGCTGGCGTTGAAATTCAGGCCCCAGCGACCGTTCTCGTTCCAGCGCAGACCCCGACGCGGGGTCTGGGCCGCCGGTGCGCTGCGCTGGGCGGCATTGGCTTCCGACAGGGTGATGGCAGGCGCGCGCGTGCGGGCCGTCTGGGCCGAGGCCTCGGCGCCCAGCCCTGTCAGGGCAACCGCCCCGACCAGTCCGACGATGTGAAGACGCAGCGTCATTTCCAACCCTTTGACGGGACAATTGGCCCGCCCGATATCCTTGTCCCCGATGTATTCATCGATGGTTTCGACGATAAGACACCCATCTTTCGCTCGGTCAACGCAACGTCGTCCACACACCCCGGTTCCGCCGACTCTGGGCCTCGCCTGTGGCGCAAGCGTCACGGGATTCGGGCCGAAAGACGGTCGGAGCGCCGTCCCATGTCTGCGGGTTGATCCCGACATCAGCGATCCCGGCTCGGTTCGCCTTGTCATCGCCCCTTTTCACCGTGTTATAGAGCCCAGGTGCGGCGTCCACGTTCGCGCGGGAACGATCGTGCCTCGAACACGCGTATCCGCTGCGGGTCGGGCGTCCCAAACGGATACGGAGAATCCCCAGATGGCCTTTATGAGTGCGTCCGTGCGCGGTGCCGCGATCGTCGCGATCGCGTCCGGCCTGATGCTGTCGGCCTGTGGCGGCCTGCCCTTCGTCGGCAACCGCGACACGGCCCGCAAGGTCGACGTCCAGCAGGGCATCGGCGTCAACGGCTATCTGTGGCGCGCGACGCTGGACACGCTCAGCTTCATGCCCCTGACCACCGCCGATCCCTGGGGCGGGGTGATCAATTACGACTGGTATACCAACCCCCAGACGCCGAACGAGCGGTTCAAGGCCACCGTCTTCATCCTCGATACCCGTCTGCGGGCCGACGCCCTGAACGTCACCGTGACCAAGGAAGTCCGCGACGCCACCGGCGGCTGGACCGCCGCTCCTGTCGCCGCCCAGACCGAGACCGACCTTGAAAACGCCATCCTGACCCGCGCGCGCCAGCTCAACCTCTCGAACGCCGGATAATCTTCCTTTTCCCCTTGTGGGAGAAGGTGGCAGGCGCAGCCTGACGGATGAGGGGTTGGTTCAGCAAAACACGGCTGATCCCGTCATAGCATCCTTGTCTGGCATACCCCTCATCCGTCACGCTCCGCGTGCCACCTTCTCCCACGAGGGGAGAAGGAACCGGAAAAACTGATCGTGGCCCGTTACGAACCGAAAACAGCCGAACGCCGCCAGCAAGCCCGCTGGGCGGACGCCGATGCCTTCGTCACGAAGGACACCGGTCGGCCGAAATACTATGTCCTTGAAATGTTTCCCTATCCGTCGGGGAACATCCACATGGGTCATGCCCGCAACTATGTGATGGGCGACGTCGTGGCGCGCTCCAAACGGGCCCAAGGCTTCGACGTCCTGCATCCGATGGGCTGGGACGCCTTCGGTATGCCGGCCGAGAACGCGGCCATGGAACGCGGCATCCATCCCAAGGGCTGGACCTACGACAATATCGCCACGATGCGGGAGCAGCTGAAACTGCTGGGGCTGTCGCTTGACTGGTCGCGCGAGTTCGCCACCTGCGATCCGGACTACTATGGCCAGCAGCAGGCCTGGTTTCTGGAACTGTACCGGCGGGGCCTGGTCTATCGCAAGGATGGCGTGGTCAACTGGGACCCGGTCGACAACACCGTCCTGGCCAATGAACAGGTCATCGACGGCAAGGGCTGGCGGTCCGGGGCCGTGGTCGAGAAGCGCAAGCTGAACCAGTGGTTCCTGCGCATCACCGACTATGCCGACGACCTGATCGACGGGCTGAAGGAGCTGGAAGGCCGCTGGCCCGACAAGGTCCGGCTGATGCAGGAGAACTGGATCGGCAAGTCCAAGGGCGCGACCCTGTGGTGGGACATCGCCGAGGCCCCCGCCTTCCTGCCCGCGTCACCGAACGGCGAACCCAACCACGCCCGCGATCCGATCGAGGTCTATACGACCCGCCCCGACACACTGTTCGGCGCAAGCTTCCTGGCCGTGGCCCCGGACCATCCCCTGACCAAGGCCGTCGCGGCCCACGACCCCAAGGTCGCCGCCTTCATGGAGGCCTGCGCCAGCCTGGGGACCTCGGAAGCCGAGATCGAGAAGGCCGAGAAACAGGGCGTCGACCTGGGCCTGCGCGTGCGTCATCCGTTCGATCCGGACCGCACCCTGCCGGTCTGGAGCGCCAATTTCGTGCTCTCCACCTATGGCTCCGGGGCCATCTTCGGCTGCCCGGCCCACGACCAGCGCGACCTGGATTTCGCCCGCAAGTACGAGCTGCCCGTTGTCCCTGTTGTGAGACCCGCGGGCGCTGGCGACGATTTTGAGGTCGGGACGGAGGCCTATGTCGGTCCCGGCACCCTGTTCCATTCCGACTTTCTGGATGGCTTGTCGGTCGAGGACGCCAAGGCCGAAGCGATCCGCCGCGTCGAAGCCGCCGATCAGGGCCGGGCCGAGACCATCTATCGCCTGCGCGACTGGGGCGTGTCGCGCCAGCGGTATTGGGGCTGCCCCATCCCGATCATCCACTGTCCCAAATGCGGGCCGCAGGAAGTCCCGCGCGACCAGTTGCCCGTCGTCCTGCCCGACGACGTGACCTTCGACGTGCCCGGCAATCCGCTGGCCCGGCATCCGACCTGGAAACACGTCAAATGTCCCACCTGCGAGACCGACGCCGTCCGCGAGACCGACACCCTCGATACCTTCGTGGATTCCAGCTGGTATTTCGCCCGCTTCACCGACCCGACGTCGGCTTCCCCGATAAACGCCACCGCCGCAGACCGCTGGCTGCCGGTCGATCAGTACATCGGCGGGGTCGAGCATGCTGTGCTGCACCTGCTGTATGCCCGCTTCATCAGCCGCGCCCTGAGCGATGCGGGGCTGATGACCGTCCGGGAGCCCTTCGCCGGCCTGTTCACGCAAGGAATGGTGGTCCACGAGACCTATCGCCGGGCCGACGGCCAGTGGGTCGAGCCGACCGACGTCGACCTGACCAATGAGGCCGGCAAACGCAGCGCCCGCCAGCTTTCGACCGGCGAGACCCTGATGATCGGCGACATCGAGAAGATGTCGAAATCCAAGAAGAACGTCGTGGCCCCGCAGGAAATCCTGTCGACCCATGGCGTGGACGCGGGTCGTCTGTTCGTCCTGTCCGACAGCCCGCCCGAACGCGACGTGCAATGGACCCCCGGCGGCGTCGAGGGGGCCAGCCGCTTCGTCCAGCGCGTCTGGTCGCTCTACGACGGCTTCGACGCTTCCGCCCCCGCCAACACACAGGCCGACGCGGCCCTGATCCGCGAAACGCACAAGGCCATCAAGGCCGTGACCGAAGGCGTCGCGGGCTTCCGCTTCAACTCCGCCATCGCCAAGCTCTACGCCTTCGTCGCCACTGTCCGCGATCACGATCAGGCGGGTGGCGTGGCCCGAACCGAGGCCCTGTCAGCCCTGGCCCGCCTGATCGCGCCTTTCACGCCGCACCTCGCCGAGGAATGCTGGACGGCGCTAGGTCAAAGCGCGGGGGGCAACGACGGCCTGATCCTCGATGCCCCTTGGCCCGAATGGGATCCCGCCCTGGCCGCCGACGACGACGTCGTCCTGCCCATCCAGATCAGCGGGAAACGCCGCGGCGAGATCACGATGCCCAGGGGCGCCGACGCCAAAACCGTCGAGGACGCCGCCCTCGCCAACGTCCAGGTTCAGGCGTATCTGTCGGCCAATGGCCTGTCCGTGAAAAAGGTGATCGTCGTGCCCGACCGCATCGTCAATCTGGTGGCCTCATGAGCGGCGGGCGCGCCGCGGCGGGAACAGCTTCGGTTGCGGTGGCGTTCGTGGCCCTGCTTCTGGCCGGGTGCGGGTTCACGCCGCTGTATGGCACCGCCGCCGGGTCGCCCGCCCTGTCACGGATCGCGATCCAGACGCAGGATGACCGCCTCGGCTACCGGCTACGCGATCAGCTCGAGGATGCGCTCGGCTGGGACCGAGAGGCCACGCCTCTCTTTCGGCTCCAGACCCAGGTCGAACAGAGCCGCCGTCCGCTTGGTCGCCGGATCGACGATACCGCCACCCGCTATGAGCTGACGGTCAAGGCGGCCTGGGTCCTGACCCCCGTGGCAGGGGGCGCTCCCCTGACCGGTGTCGAGACCGCCATCCTGACCTATGCCGCCGCCGACCAGCCCTATGCCGCCATCGCCGCACAGCAGGACGGCGAGGAACGCGCCACGGCCGAGCTTTCACGGCTGATCCGTCTCGATATCCTGCGGGCCCTGTCGGGGGCGTGAGCGCCGGATGATCCTGGCCAAACGCCCCGAGATCGATCGCTTCCTGGCCCGGCCCGACCCCGGCATCCGCGCCGTCGTCATCCACGGCAAGGACCGCTCCGGCGTCTCCGAACGCGCCATCGTTCTGTGCAAGGCGATCACCCCCGACCTGAACGACCCGTTCAACGTCTCCTCCCTGACCGACAGCGACATCGACGGCGACGAGGCCCGGCTGGAGGAGGCCCTGACCGCGCTCAGCATGATCGGCGGACGCAGGCTGGTCCGGGTGCGGCTGAGGTCGGAAAAGGTCTCGATCGACAAAATGCTGGCCGCCGCCCTCAAGGTCCATGCCGAGGGCGGTTACAACCCGGACGCCATGCTGGTCATCGAGGCCGGGGCCTTGGGGCGGGATTCCGCCCTGCGCAAGGCCGCCGAAGCCGGCAAGGGCTCCGCTGCCATCGTCTGCTACGAGGACGAGACCGGCGACGTGGCCCGCATGACCCGCGAGGCCCTGGCCGCCGACAAGGTCGGTCTGACGTCCGACGCCCTGGACAGGTTCGTGTCGCGCCTGCCCCGCGAACGCGGCCTGATGCGCCAGGAGATCGAGCGGCTGGCGCTCTACATCGGCCCCGGATCGGGCCGGTCGATCGATGTCGAGGAGTTGGAGAAACATCTCGGCGTCGAACCCGACGCTTCGCTTCAGGACGCGGCGCTGCAGGCGTTCGGTGGCCGCGCGGCGCCGGCGCAGTCGGGCTTGCGACGCGCCTTTGCCGAGGGTGAGTCGTCAGTCATGGCCGTGCGACAGGCGTCGATCCATCTGGGGAAACTGCGCCGCATCAATGTCCTGCAAGCCAGTGGAGCCGGAGCCAAGGAGGCGGCCAAGGCCGCCGGCGTATTCTGGAAACAGGAGGCCGAGATGCTGCGCCAGGCCCGCGCCTGGCGTCTGGAGGATCTCGACACGGTTCTGGACAGCATCAACACGGCCGACGTGGCGACCAAGACGACCGGCATGCCCGACCAGCTGATCGCCGAACGGCTGATGCTGGAGATCGCGGCGCGGGCGAGGCGGCTGGGGCTCTAGCTTCCTTCTCCCCTTGCGGGAGAAGGTGCCCCGGAGGGGCGGATGAGGGGTCGCACGGGCGGCACCTGTGAGCGTGTCGAAACCTCTTGGATGGGCTGTTATGACCCCGCATCCGTCACGCTGCGCGTGCCACCTTCTCCCGCAGGGGGAGAAGGACTCAGCCTCGCTTCGAGGCCTTCCGGAACGCGGGCTTGGCCAGGGCGGCGCTCTTCGCCGCCACCGCACGTTCCTCGGCCTTGCCGCCATTCATGCCGGAATGGGCGGGCGAGGCGGCCTTCTTGGCGGCGAGGACGCGTTTCAGGGCTTCGGCGGCGGTTTCGGGCTGATCAGTCATCCGGACAGACTAGCACGAAAAACGCCTCAGAGCTTCATCAGCCGGTGACACAGGTCGTCGAGCTGTTCCAGCGAGGCATAGGTCAGGTTCAGCTCGCCCTTCCCGCCCCGATCGACCAGCGACACCTTCAGCCCCAAGGCGTCGGCCAGGTCCTGTTCCAAGGCGGCGATGTCGGGCGACGTATCGGCGTCCAGCCGGAATTTCGTCTTTCCGGACGTCTTGCGCGGACCCTCCGCCGCCTGCCGCGCCAGCCGTTCGACCTGGCGGACGTTCAGGCCCTCGCGCTCGGCCTGCTGGGCCAGGGCGACGGGGTCCGGCGCGGTGATCATCGCGCGGGCGTGACCGGCGCTCAGCTTCCCGTGCCGCACGAACCACAGCACCTCCTCGGGCAGTTGCAGCAGCCGCAGGGTGTTGGCGACATGGCTGCGTGATTTTCCGACGATCCCGGCCACCGCGTCCTGGGTGCGGCCGAACCGCTCCATCAGCATGCGATAGGCGTCGGCCTCCTCCAGCGGATTGAGGTCGGCGCGCTGCACATTCTCGATGATGGCGACCTCGAACACGGCCAGATCGTCCATCTCGTTGACGATCACCGGCACCTCGGTCAGGCGCGCGATCTGGGATGCGCGCCAGCGACGCTCGCCGGCGATGATCTGCCAGACGCCATCCTCACCCGGCTGAGACCGCACCAGGATCGGCTGCAGCACCCCCTTGTCGCGGATGGAGGTGGCCAGTTCCTCCAGGTCCTCGCGCAGGAAGATCTTGCGTGGCTGGTCCGGGTTCGGCTTCACGCTCTCGATCGGAACCCGCATCACACCCGACGGTATGGGCTCGGCCCCCGACACCGGTGCGGCCTCGACCTGTTCTCCCAACAGGGCCGACAGACCCCGACCCAGACCTCTTTGGCGTTCCGACAAAGCGTTGATTCCCGTTTCTTTTTCTAAGCCGCGAGACAGGCGCGGCGATTGCGCTCGCGCGCGACGACTTCCTTGGCCAGCTTCAGATAGGCCTGGCTGCCCGTGCATTTGAGATCGTAGATCAGCACCGGCTTTCCGAACGACGGTGCCTCCGACACCCGGACGTTCCGTGGGATGACGGCGTCATAGACCTTGTCGCCGAAATGTTTGCGCACATCCGCCGCCACCTGACCGGACAGGGCGTTTCGGCGATCGTACATGGTCAGGACAAGGCCCTGGATCTCGAGCACCGGGTTCAGACTCTGGCGCACCATCTCGATGGTCTTCATCAGCTGGGTCAGCCCCTCCAGGGCGAAGAACTCGCACTGCAGGGGGACCAGGACCCCATCGGCCGCGCTCATCGCATTGAGCGTCAGCAGGTTGAGCGACGGCGGGCAGTCGATCAGCACATAGTCATACCGGGGATGGCCGACACCGCCTTGCAGGGCCAGGGCGTCGCGCAGCCGATAGGAGCGTCTATCCGCCTGACTCAGCTCGATTTCCACCCCTGACATGTCGGCATCGGCAGGAATGATGTGCAAGCCGGGTACGGCCGTTTCGACTGCCGCGTCGTCAACGGAACGGCCATCGACGATCACGTCATAGATCGTGATGCGCCGTGTTTCACGTGGAACACCAAGACCGGTGCTGGCATTACCCTGAGGATCCATATCGACCAACAGGACCCGCTCGCCGATGGCCGCCAGGGCCGTGCCGAGGTTGATGGCGGTCGTCGTCTTGCCCACCCCACCCTTCTGGTTGGAGACAGCCAAAACGCGCGTGGGCTTGTCAGCGGGCATGAAGGCTCCGGACGGTGACGATACGCCCGCGCGGGTCGCTGCGGGAGACGGAAAGGTCGGCCTCGAACCTCCACGAGGCCCAAGCCGTCTGCAGTTCGGTTTCCGCCTTTTCGCCCTTCAGGAAAAGACCCAGAGCGCCCCGGGTCATATAGGGCTGTGCGTAACCCAATAACTTATCCATAGGCGCAAGCGCGCGAGCGGTGACCACATCGACCCGCAACTTCTGAGTCTCGGCACGAGCGTTGATGACCGTGGCCGGCAGGGCCAGTTCGGCCACGACGGCCTCCAGAAAGCGGCACCGCTTGCCCAGACTGTCGATCAGCCAGACATGGGCATCGGGGCGACCCTTGAGCAGGGTGGCCAGGACCACCCCGGGAAACCCGGCTCCCGCCCCCAGATCAGCCCAAGTCATGGCCTCCGGCGCATGGTCCAGCAGCTGCGCCGAATCGAGCGCGTGGCGGTTCCAGAAGTCGGGGATACTGTCCGGCCCGACCAGATTCATGACCGCATTGGTCTCGGTCAGCCGCTGCAGAAGAATCTGCAGATCCGCCATCTGTGCCGGGGTCGCGCCGGTCTGGGCCTGAAACCCGGTCTCGCCTTCGGACATCAGGCCGCGACCGTCGGACGCGAACGTTTCACGTGCGACAACAGGGCCGTCAGGGCTCCGGGCGTGATGCCCTCGATCCGCCCGGCCTGGCCGAGGGTGCGGGGCTGAATCAGAGCCAGCTTCTCGCGTGCTTCGTTGGACAGGCCGCCAATCGCCCCATAGTCGAGGTCGGCGGGCAGATGCAGCCCGTCTTCGCGTCTCAGTCCCTCGGCATCGGCAGTCTGGCGGTCCAGATATCCGGCATAGCCCGCATCGATCTCGACCTGCTCGCGCACCGAAGCCGTCCAGGCGGCGATGGCCGGATAGGCATTCTGGAACAGGCTCAGATCGACGCCCGGATAGGCCAGCAGGTCGCGCATCGATCGACGCTGGCCGTCGGCGTTCACCGGCACGCCGATGGCGGCGGCCTCCTTCGGCGTGAACCGGGTTTCGCGGACCAATACCGAAGCCTCGGCCAGTTGTGCTGCCTTGGCCTCGAACGCAGCGCGCCGCCCGGACGACACGATCCCGGCGGCAACCGCCACGGGGGTCAGCCGCTGATCGGCGTTGTCGGCGCGCAGGGTCAGCCGGAACTCCGCCCGGCTGGTGAACATCCGGTAGGGCTCGGTCACACCGCGAGTGACCAGATCGTCGATCATGACGCCGATATAGGCTTGATCGCGACCCAGCACGATCGGGTCGGATCCTGCGGCGGCGCGAGCGGCATTCAGCCCGGCGATCAGCCCTTGCGCCCCCGCCTCCTCATAGCCGGTCGTGCCGTTGATCTGGCCAGCGAGGTAGAGACCGGGCCGCTTCTTGACCTCCAGAGCGGGGGTCAGTTCGCGCGGATCGACATAGTCGTACTCGATCGCATAGCCGAAACGGAAAACCTCGACAGCGTCCAGCCCGGGCATGGTGCGCAGGAAGGCCATCTGGGTCTCAGGGGACACGGAGGTGGAGATGCCGTTGGGATATACGGTCGGATCGTCCAGCCCTTCGGGTTCCAGGAAGACCTGGTGCGAGGTCTTGTCCGCGAACCGCACCACCTTGTCCTCAATCGAGGGGCAGTAGCGCGGACCGCGCCCGGTCAGATGGCCACCGTAGACGGCGCTTTCCCCGATGTTCTCCGCGATGATCCGGTGCGTTTCCTCGGTCGTCGCGGTGATGCCGCAAGCGATCTGAGGGACGTCGATCCGGTCGGTCAGGAAGCTGAACGGCACGGGGTCGGCGTCCGCCGCCTGCATCTCCAGCCGGTCCCAGCCGATGGTCCTGCCGTCCAGACGGGCCGGCGTGCCGGTCTTGAGGCGACCCATCATCAGGCCCGCGCCATACAGGGCGGCGGCCATGCCTGTGGACGGAGCCTCGCCATGGCGTCCAGCGGGGATCCGCTCGTCGCCGCGATGGATGACGCCGTTCAGGAAGGTGCCGGTCGTCAGCACGACGGCGGCGGCACGAAGTTCGCCGCCCTCCCCGGTCGTGACCCCGACGACGCGATCTCCGGACATGATCAAGCCCTCGGCGGTCCCGGCCATCAGGATCAGGTTCGGCGTTCGGGCCAGTTCCGCCTGCATGGCCTCCCGATACAGACGGCGGTCGATCTGGCTACGGGGGCCGCGCACCGCCGCGCCCTTGGAGCGATTGAGCAGTCGAAACTGGATTCCGGAGATGTCGGCCAAGCGTCCCATCACCCCGTCCATGGCGTCGATCTCTCGCACCAGATGACCCTTGCCCAGACCGCCAATGGCCGGGTTGCAGGACATCTCGCCGACTGTTTCCAGCTTCTGGGTCAGCAACAGGGTGCGGGCTCCCGCGCGCGCAGACGCCGCTGCGGCCTCGCACCCGGCGTGGCCGCCACCGATGACGATGACGTCGAATAACGAGGAACTGGACATGGGAGGGGTCACATAGTCGAAAACCGGTCCGGTTTCCACCGGCGCGGTGTTTCACGTGAAACGCGTCGCGATCACTTTCCGATGCAGAAGGTCGAGAAGACCTCGCCGAGGATGTCCTCGACCCCGATCGCCCCTGTCACTCGACCGAGGGAATCAGCGGCCCGGCGCAGATCGTCGCCCGCCATCTCCGGCGCGACAGCGAGGGCCGCCATCGCGGCCTCGACCGAGATGAGAGCCTCTGAAAGACGACGCCGATGGCGCTCTCGCGTCACGGCGGGGAAGTCGGAGCCGGACAGATCGCGGGCAAGCCGGGCCGCGATCCAGTCGTGCAGTGCGCCGAGCCCCTGCCCCGTCGTCGTGCTGAGGGACAGGAACTCCATGTCTCCGACCTCGTGTCCGGAGCCCAGATCGGCCTTGGTCAACACCACCAGGTCGGTCGGTCGAATGAAGGCGGCCTCGCGGTCGCCAGCCTGATCGGGGGCCCGGACCCACAGGCGGAGGTCGGCTTCGCGAGCGCGCGCCTCGGCTCGGCGAACGCCCTCGGCCTCGATCGGGTCTTCGCTGTCGCGCAGCCCCGCTGTGTCGGACAGGGTCACGGCGTAGCCGCCGATCACGAGGTCGGCGTCCAGCACATCGCGGGTCGTCCCGGCGATCGGCGTGACGATGGCGGCCTCACGCGCGACCAGGGCGTTGAACAGCGACGACTTGCCGGCATTGGTCTCGCCGACCAGCACGATCCGATAACCCTCCCGCACTCGACGCCCGCGATCGGCATCGGCCAACGCGACCCGGAGATCGGCGGTGAGTTGCGCCAGGACCGGCCCCGCCGTCCGGGCCAGATTGTCGGGGATGTCCTCGTCGGGAAAATCGATCTCGGCTTCGACCAGGGCGATCGCCTTGAGCAGGTCACGGCGGAAACCCGCATAGGTCTGGCTCAGGGCACCGTCGAGCTGGCCCAGAGCCTGGGCGGCCTGGGCCGTGGTCTCGGCGTCGATCAGGTCGGCGACCGCCTCAGCCTGGGCCAGGTCCATGCGACCGTTCTCGAAGGCCCGGCGCGTGAACTCGCCGGGCTCGGCGGGGCGCAGGCCCTCGGCCATCAGGGCCTTTGTGACCGCTTCGACCACGGCCCGACCGCCATGGAGATGGAGTTCGGCGCAGGCCTCGCCGGTATAGCTGTTCGGAGCGGGGAAGCGGAGGACGAGCGCCCGGTCGAGGACCGTGTCCTCATGCCGCAATGTGCGGAGCGACGCCTGGCGGGGGATAAGGTCCCGCGCACCGAGCGCGGCCAGAGTGGCATCGGTTGCGGGACCGGACAGGCGAAGGATGGCGATAGCCCCCCGGCCGGGCGGGGTGGCCAGGGCGAAGACAGTGTCGGTCATTGTCCTACCCATCGGCGAAGCGAATGGGGACGGGGATCGGAGCGAACCGACGCGACGGAGGGGCTGGCTGACCCGAGGCCGGTGCCGCTTACAGAACCCCTCCACTGCTTCGCGGTCCCCCTCCCCATCCGCAAGGGCGGATGGGGAGGATAAGGCATCATGGCTTGGTCGATGTCGCCGCCAACTCCATCAGGCGGCGGAACTGGTCCTGCGCCTGGATGCCGAAACTGGTCCAGGTCTTCATAATTTCCTCGGGCTGCATCAGCGCCATGTTCTCGTCCATGCGCCGCTGCATCTCGGCGACCAGATGATCGTTCAGCGGCTCGACATTGGGCAGGCCCAGAAAGGCCCGCGCCTCGGCCGGTTCGCATTCGATCTCGATATTGACCTTCATGATCGTCTCCCCGTTTCACGTGAAACACGCCCTCAAGCAGCCGCTGGCCGCGCGGGCGGCGCTAGGGCTAGAACCTAGGTGTTCATCGACTGGAAGAAGTCGCCGTTGTTCTTGGACTGGCGCATCTTGTCGAGCAGGAATTCGATCGCGTCCTGCGGGCCCATGGGGTTCAGGATGCGGCGCAACACATAGGTCTTAGTCAGCTGATCCTTCGGCGTGATCAGCTCCTCCTTGCGGGTGCCGGACTTCAGCACGTCGATGGCGGGGAAGATGCGCTTGTCGGCGACCTTGCGGTCCAGCACGATCTCGGAGTTGCCGGTGCCCTTGAACTCTTCGAAGATCACCTCGTCCATCCGGCTGCCGGTGTCGATAAGTGCGGTGGCGATGATGGTGAGCGAGCCACCCTCTTCCACGTTCCGTGCGGCGCCGAAGAACCGCTTGGGCCGTTGGAGGGCATTGGCATCCACGCCACCGGTCAGGACCTTGCCCGACGACGGCACCGTGGCGTTGTAGGCCCGGCCCAGGCGGGTGACCGAGTCCAGCAGGATGACGACGTCGCGCTTGTGCTCGACCAGACGTTTGGCCTTTTCGATCACCATCTCGGCGACGGCGACGTGACGGGTGGCGGGTTCGTCGAAGGTCGAGGCGACGACCTCGCCCTTCACCGTGCGCTGCATGTCGGTGACTTCCTCGGGCCGTTCGTCGATCAGCAGGACGATCAGCACGACCTCGGGATGGTTGGCCTCGATGGATTTGGCGATGTTCTGCAGCATCACCGTCTTGCCGACGCGCGGCGGGGCGACGATCAGGCAGCGCTGACCCTTGCCGAGCGGGGCGACGATATCGATGACCCGACCGGAGCGATCCTTGAGTGTCGGATCCTGGATCTCCATGATCAGCCGCTCATTTGGATAGAGCGGCGTCAGGTTGTCGAAATTGACCTTGGTGCGGACCGTCTCCGGGTCCTCGAAATTGATCGTATCGACCTTCAGCAGGGCGAAGTAGCGCTCACCCTCGCGCGGGCCCCGAACGGCCCCGTGGACGGTATCGCCCGACCGCAGACCGAAGCGCCGGATCTGCGAAGGGGAGACGTACACATCGTCCGGACCCGGAAGATAGTTGGCGTCCGGGCTGCGCAGGAAGCCGAACCCGTCGGGCAGCATTTCCAGCGTACCCGAGGCGATGATCTCGACCTCCTCATCGGCCAGGGTCTTGAGGATGGCGAACAGCAGGTCCTGTTTGCGCAGGTTCGACGCGTTCTCGATCTCCAGCTGTTCGGCGAAGGCGACCAGCTCGACCGGGGTCTTGTCGTTCAGTTCCTGGAGCGTGATCCGGCCGGACGGGACGATGGATTCCTCGTCGTCAGCGTCCGCCTCCTGATCGACGATGGAGGTGTCGACGGGTTCGTCGGAGCCCATGTCGGGCTCGACCGCATCGATCTCGGTTTCGGGGGTGTCGTCTGTGGGATCGGTCATGGGGCGTGCAATCAGCGTCATCGCCGCGAAACCAGGGGGTCACGCGGGCGGGAGGGATGGGTCGTGTCTTGGTCTTTCGACCGGCGTGGGGATGCGGCGGGATCCGGGGGCGGGACGGAAGCGTCCTCAGCGACCGGCGTCGCGAGAGAAGGGCAGGGCGACGGATCGCCCCTCACCGTCAGCCGAACCACATGAGCGGACGAAGGTCAAGCGTGGCGGGTCCCCGGCTCAGCCGAACCGCCACTCCGTTGTGACCGACAGCACCATGATAACGGCCAGGACGAAGGGCACCTCATTGGTCATCCTCCAGAATTTGCCGGTCTTCCTCGACGTGCCCTTGGCGATGCGCTTCTTCTCCGCCGACAGGAAACCGTGCCAGCCGCTGAGCAGCAGGACACCGACCAGTTTGGCGATCATCCAGGGCTCGGCCAAGAAGCCAGCCCCGCGCATCTGCACATCAATATGGATCAGCCACAGGCCGAACACCCAGGCCAGGACCATCGCGGGGTTCAGGATGATGGTCATCAGCCGCGTCTGCCAGGCCCGCAGCAGGGTCTGCATTTCGGTGCGCAACGGCTCGGCCTTGTCGGCCTGTTCGGCGTCATAGGCGTAGAGGCGCGGCAGGAACAGCAGACCGGCCATCCAGGCGATGACGGCCAGTATGTGCAGGCCGCGGGCGAGATCATACAGGTTCATCGTGTTCTCACGCCGCCATCTTGGGGTTCTGGCACGGACAGGCCTTCCATTTGGCCTGGCAGCCGGGACCAAAGGGTCGGATGCCGTCATGGCCCAGGGCATCGACCACGGCCTCGGCCAGGGTGGCGATGAAGGGTTCGGCGATCCCGACGGCCGGCACACGGACATAGGGGTGTACGCCCTTTTCCTCGGCGAGTTCGGCGTACTCCTGATCCAGTTCGACCAGGGTCTCGATATGCTCGGAGACGAAAGCGATCGGCACGATCAGGACCCCCACCTTGTCCTCCGCCGCCTGATCGATGGCCTCGGGCGTCGAGGGGCCGAGCCATTTCAGAGGCCCGACGCGACTCTGGTAGCAGAGGGCGTGGTCGGTCAGGCCCGCGCGGGCGGCGACGGCGGCAACCGTGGCCTCGACCTGTTCCTGATAGGGATCGCCGTCCTTGGTGACGAGCTTTTCCGGGATGCCGTGGGCGGAAAAAAGAACCCGCACGGGCTGGTCGCCGATCTGGTCCAGTCCGTCCCGGATCAGCTGGGCCTGGGCCTCGATCCAGCCATCGGCTTGCGGATAACAGCAGACCACGCGCGACCGGCCCGGCCCGCGATAGGCCTTGTGCCAGGCGCGCAACGACGACCGCGTCGTGGTGGTCGAGAACTGCGGATACAGCGGCAACACCACGATCTCGTCCGGCGCGAAGGCCGCGACCTCGGCGGCGGCTTCCTCGGTCAGCGGATGCCAGTAGCGCATGGCGATGAAGGACTTAACGGTGTCGCCGGGCAGGACCTGCGCCAGACGCGCATCCAGTGCCGCCGTCTGTTTGCGGGTTTCGGGCAGCAGGGGCGAGCCGCCGTTGTAGTCGGTGCCCATCAGGGCATAGTTGGCCTGGGCGCTGGCCTCCCGCCGCGAGGCGATCAGATTGGCCAAGGGCGTGCGGAACAGACCCGGCAGGCCGATGATGGCCGGATCGTTGAACAGGTTGAACAGGAAGGGTTTTACCGTCGCCTGATCGTCCGGCCCGCCCAGATTGAAAAGCACAACCGCGATCCGGCGACCGCCAAAACGCACGGTGTCGGACGTTGTGCCTCCGGTCATTTGCAGGCCGGGCGTCCGGCTCATTGGGCTCCGATCCGTTTCAGGACCTGTTCGACGTGCGCGATCGGCACGTCCGGCAGGATGCCGTGGCCAAGGTTGAAGATCCATGGACCGTCACCCCAGGCCTCGACAAGCTGGTCCACCCTGCGGTCCAGCGCCGCACCGCCGACGCGGAGCAGCAGCGGGTCGAGCGCGCCCTGGATAGGTTTGATGGCCTGGACGCGTTTTCCGACGGCCAGCGGACAGGCGGTATCCAGCGCCACACCCTGGACGTCGCATTCGGCGGCGTAGCGTTCGGCCAGGGCCGCGGAGCCGCGCGGGAAGCCGATCAAGGGCACGGTGACGCCCAGTTCGCGCACGCGGGCGACAAGCGCCTGATGCGGTTTCAGGACCAGCCGCTCGAACAGGTCGTCAGGAAGGCCCTCGGCCCAGCTCTCGAAGATCTTCAGCGCCTGGGCCCCGGCGTCGGCCTGCATCTTCAGATAATGGGCCGTGGCCTCGACCAGAACGGCCAGGACCGCATCGACCTTTTCCGGGTCCTCATAGGCATAGGTCCGGGCGGTGGCGCGCTCGCCCTTGCCGATGGTCCGGGCGACGCCGTCCAGCATGTAAGTGGCCACGGTCCAGGGGGCCCCGGCGAACCCGATCAGGGCACGGTGGGGCTCCAGCTCGGAGCGGACGATCGACAGGGTCTGGCCGACCGATTTCAGCGCCTCGCCTGCCTGGGACGTCAGGGCCGACATGGCCTCGATGGACAACAGTTCGCCCAGACGCGGCCCCTCGCCCGCCTCGAACCAGACCTGCTGGCCCAGCGCCTCGGGGATCAGCAGGATGTCGGCGAAGACGATGGCGGCATCGAAGCCATACCGGCGCATCGGCTGCAGCGTGGCTTCGGCTGCCATCTCCGGATTCATGCAGAAGGCCATGAAGTCCGGGGCCCGGCTGCGCAGCTCGCGGTACTCGGGCAGATGGCGTCCGGCCTGACGCATGAACCAGACCGGAGGCCGGGCGGTGGTCTGACCCTTGAGGGCCTGGAGCAGCAGAGGTTCGGTCATGTCATCGGCTTTACGGGGGGACCGGTCCGGCCTCAAGCCCACCGACCAACCTTGTTCTGTTCAAAAGAATTAAGTCTTTGGAGGAAGGTGGGTAGGGCCGGGGATGACGGGGATGAAATCGCGGTCATCCCCACGCGGAAACGGGTTTTCCACGACCGGATGGTGAGATCGGCGGCGGCTTCGGACAGGCTGTAGGAACCGGGGACAGATCTTAACAACCGCTTAACGGACAAGGGTTTGGCCTGGGTGGCCCAGCCTGGCGGTCCGATCGGAGCGTTTACCTTTCGTTAAGACTTTCCCCAGGCCTTCCAGACACCGCCGTTGGTCCGGGGACGGAGGGTCACCAAACCGTCGTGATCGTCCCGATGTCTCCCCACTCGCCGCACGCTGCGTCGCTCGCTATAGGATTTCCTGCCCAACCGGCCGGGTCGGTGCCCAGCACGATCCACAGGCGGAGACGCGGTTATGAGACGGTTATGACTCCGGTATTGATGGTTGCTCCCCGATGAGTCCGGCCCGCCCCGCCGGCGCGCGCCTGGCCACCTATTTCCATGTGCATCTGGTCTCGGACTCGACCGGCGAGACCTTGAACGCCATGGCCAAGGCGGTCACGGCGCGGTTCGACGGGGTGATCCCGATCGAGCATATCTATGCCTTGGTTCGTTCGTCCAAACAGATGGAGCGGGTGCTGGAGGAGATCGCCGTGGCCCCCGGTGTCGTCCTGCACACCCTGGTCGATCGCGAGCTGCGGGCACAGCTGGAGGACGGCTGTCGCGCGCTGGACATGCCCCAGATCGGGGCGCTGGATCCGCTGGTCGGGGCTCTGTCGCGCTATCTGGGGGCGGCGCTGTCGACACGGGTGGGCGCTCAGCACACGCTGGACCACGAGTATTTCAACCGGATGGGGGCGCTGGACTATGCCATGGCCCATGACGATGGCCAGGGCACGGCGGATCAGCTGGAAGGGGCGGACGTGGTCCTGGTCGGGGTGTCGCGAACGTCCAAGACCCCGACCTGCATCTATCTGGCGCACCGGGGCATCCGGGCGGCCAATGTACCGCTGGTGCCGGGGCAGGAGGACGGGGAACGGCTGGTGACGCTGAAGAATCCGCTGGTCGTCGGGCTGACGGTCTCGCCGGACCGGCTGATCCAGATCAGACGCAATCGCCTCGACGGGCTGAATGCCGACCGAGCCTCCAACTACGTCGATCACGACGCGGTGCGCGACGAGACCGTCAAGGCCAGGCGGGCGTTCGAGCGACGCGGCTGGCCGACCATCGACGTCACGCGCCGCTCGGTCGAGGAGACGGCGGCGGCCATCGTCAATCTTTTGAGCGAGCGCCGGTCCCGGCGACTGGGGGCTCCATGGTAGGCGGCGATGCGGCCTTCCGCCTGCCGGAGCGACCGAGCGACGAGATCCTGATCCTGGCGTCGAAGAGTGCGGCGCGACAGGCCATGCTGCGCGACGCGGGCGTGCCCTTCTCGGTCCAGGTCGCCGATGTGGACGAAGACGGGCTGAAGACGCCGGGGGTCGATGCCGCGACGTTGGCCGTCGATCTGGCGAAGATGAAGGCGCTGGCGGTGTCGGGCCATCATGACGAGGCCTGGGTGCTGGGGGCGGACCAGACCCTGGCCTTCGACGGCGGGCTGGTGTCCAAGGCCCGGTCGCTGGACGAGGCGCGGGGCCGGTTGCAGACGATGCGGGGCCGGTCGCATGCGCTGCATTCGGGCGCGGCCCTGGCGCGGGGCGGGCAGATCGTCTGGTCCGGGGTGGATACGGCGACGATGCGGATGCGGGATTTTTCCGACGGATTCCTCGACGCCTATCTGGCGGCGGAGGGCGAGGGGCTGCTGGCCTGCGTCGGGTCGTATCGGCTGGAGGGCATGGGGTCACAACTGTTCGACGCGGTCGAGGGCGATCATTTCACGGTCCTGGGCCTGCCGCTGTGGCCCGTTCTGGCCGAGCTGAGGCGGGCCGGGGTGATCCTGACATGACGGTCCGGGCCGGGGTCGTCGGATGGCCGATCGCCCATTCGCTCAGCCCGTTGCTGCACGGGGCCTGGATCGCGGCGGCGGGGATCGATGCGCGCTATGAGGCCCATGGACCGGGGACGCACGAGGCCTTCGCCGATCTCGTCGCGCGGGGTCGAGCGGGTGAGCTGAGGGGCCTGAACGTCACCGCCCCCTACAAGGAACAGGCCCTGGCCCTGACTGATACGACGTCGGACGTGGCGCGCCGGGCCGGGTCGGCCAATCTGCTGGTGTTCGAAGAGGGACAGGTCCGCGCCGACAGCACAGACGGTGACGGCCTGATGCAGGCCCTGGCCGAACAGGCCCCGGCCCTGTCCGTCGCGGGACGGACCGTGGTCGTGCTGGGGGCCGGGGGCGCGGCGCGGGCGGCGGTGGCGGCGCTGATGGATCGGGGGGCCGATGTGGCGGTGCTGAACCGGACGACCGAGCGGGCGCGGGCCTTGGCTGAGGCTCTGAGCGCGCGGGTCGGGACCGAAGACGATCTTCGGGACGCCGCCCTGGTGGTCAATGCGCTCAGCGTGCCGCCGACGATCGACCTCTCAGCCTTGCCGGACGACGCGGTGGTGATGGACATGACCTATCGCCCGCTGGAGACCCCGTTTCTGGCGGCGGCGCGAACGCGGGGCCTGACCGGTGTGGATGGTCTGGCCATGCTGATCGGTCAGGCGCGGCCGTCGTTCGCCAGCTTTTTCGGGCTGGAGCCGCCCGCCATCGATGTGCGGGCCATCGCCCTGGCGCATCTGGGAGAGGCCGGATGATCGTCCTGGGCCTGACCGGATCGATCGGCATGGGCAAGTCGACGACGACGGCGATGTTCGCCGATCTGGGAGCGGTGGTCTGGAACGCCGACGACACTGTCCATGCCCTGTATGCCGAGGGCGGTGCGGCGGTCGGGCCGGTGGGCGAGGTCTTCCCCGGCGTGGTGATCGACGGTGCGGTGGACCGCACGCGACTGGCCGAGGCCCTGGGCCGGGACCAGACGGCGTTCCGGCGGCTCGAGGCGATCGTCCATCCTCTGGTCGCGCGCGGCCGCATGGCGGATCTGGCGCAGGCCGAAGCCGCCGGGACGCGATTAGCCGTGCTGGACATCCCCCTGCTGTTCGAGACCGGTGGCGACGCGGCGGTCGATGGGGTGGTGGTGGTCACGGCTCCGGCGGCGGTGCAGGCCCACCGTGTTCTGGCCCGCCCAGGCATAACGCGGGCTCGATTCGACGCCATCCTGGCGCGCCAGATGCCGGACGCCGAGAAACGCCGCCGGGCGGACTTCGTCGTCGAGACGGGTCGGGGTCTGGAGGTCGCACGCGACCAGGTGGCCGAAATCGTGGGGACGGTTCTGTCGCCGGACTGGACGCCGTCCCGGGGGGCCTCCCTCGTCGGCCCTTCGGGACCTCCCGACCCGACGCGGCCTCTTTCGTCCGAAAGCGAACCACCCCATTAAGGTCCCATGGCGCGCGAAATCGTTCTGGATACGGAAACCACCGGCTTCGACCCCAGGACGGGCGACCGGCTGATCGAGGTCGGCTGTATCGAGCTGAACGACCTGTTGCCCACGGGGCGGACCTTTCACCGGTTCGTCAATCCGGAGCGGTTGATCCCCGCCGACGCGATCCGCGTCCACGGTATCACCGATGACAAGGTCAAGGACGCGCCCCTGTTCGCGGCCATCGTCGGCGACCTGATGGATTTCATCGGCGATGCTCCCGTCATCGCTCACAATGCCCAGTTCGACCGCAATTTCATCGATCACGAATGCGGACGGTGCGGTCACCCCTTGCTGGCCGAGACTCGCTGGATCGACACGCTGAAACTGGCCCAGACGCGGTTTCCCGGCATGCCGAATTCGCTGGACGCCCTGTGCAAGCGGTTCAAGGTTTCGCTGGTCGAACGCAGCCTGCACGGCGCCCTGATCGACGCGCGGCTGCTGGCCGAGGTCTATCTGGAACTGCGCGGCGGCAAGGAGCGCGTGCTGGACCTGACCAGCCGTCGTGGAGCCGATGCGGCGACGGCCTTCGCGGCAGCCGGGGGTCATCGCGCCCGGCCGCGTCCCCTGACACCGCGCGCGACGGACGAGGAACGCGCCCGGCATCAGGCCTTCCTGACCGCGACCCTGAAAGACTTGTCCCTGTGGGAGGGCTATGGCCTGTCGGTCGAGGACTCCGAGGCGCGATAGACGACCTCGCCATCGACCACGGTCAGGACCGCCCTGCCCTTCAGGATATCGGCTTCCGGCACGGTCATCAGGTCGATGTCGAAGCCGGTGAAATCGGCCCGCTTGCCCACCTCGATCGTGCCCAGTTCGCCTTCGCGGAAGCTGGCATAGGCGGGCCAGAGGGTGAACATCTTCAGCGCCGTCTCGCGCGACACAGCCTCGCGCGGACGCCAGTCCGGGCCCTGGAAGCCGTCCAGGCTGCGGCGCGCGACGGCGGCGTAGAATTCGATCAGCGGCGAGCCCCGCTCGACCGGCGCGTCCGATCCACCGACCACGATGACGCCCAGATCGACCAGGCTCTTCCACGCATAGGCCCCGTCCAGCCGGGCATCGCCCAGGCGAGCGGGCGCGAAATAGAAGTCGCCGATTGCATGCGACGGCTGCATCGAGGCGATGATCGGCAGGTCCTTGAAGTAATGGTAGTCGGCGGGGCGCAGGATCTGAGCGTGTTCGATCCGCCAGCGGACGTCTTCGCCGTTGGGCCGTTCGGCGGGCGGCACCTCGGCCAGGGCCTTTTCGTACCACTGGGCCACCGAGGCGTTGCCGCGATCGCCGATCGCGTGGGTCGCGACCTGGATCCCGGCCTTCAGGGCGGCTTCGTACAGGGGCAGGGTGGTGGCCTCGTCCAGCTGGATCAGGCCGGTCGTGTCGGGCCGGTCGGCATAGGGCTCGAACAGGGCTGCGCCGCGCGACCCCAGGGCCCCGTCGGCATAGTATTTGATGGCCCGTGTGATGATCCGGCCATCCGAGGCGTTGCGCGCACCGCCCGCAATCAGGGCCGCAGCCCCTTCGGGTGTGATCGAATTATAGACCCGGATCGGGGCCTGACCGGCCTCGGCCATCGCTTCCATAAGGGGGACGTGGGACCAGGGGGCGCTCATGAAATGCAGGCCGGTCCAGCCGTATTCGGCCTCGACCCGGAACCCGGCGCGGTAGGCGTCATAGACCGCCTGGGCGTCCTGTTGCGGCATAAGGGCGGAGATCAGCTGTTCGGCGGCATCGACCAGCAGGCCGGTGGGCTGGCCGTCGGGTCCCTTCAGGATTTCGCCGCCGGACGGGGCGACCGTGTCGGCGGTGATGTTCGCGGCCTGCAGCGCCGGGGTGGAAACCGTGCTGGCGTGGCCGTCGGCCCGTTGAAGAAGGACGATCCGTCCCGGAGCCGCCGCGTCCAGATCGGCGGCGGTCAGGAACCGGGCTTCCGGCCACTGGGTCTCGATCCAGCCGCGTCCGACGATCGGCCCCTCGGGGTGGGTCTTTGCCCAGGCCGACAGCCGGGCCATGGCGTCGGCGACCGAGGTCGAGCCTTCAAGGTTCAGCGTCAGCTCGCGCCAGCCGATCCCGTCCAGGTGCGCATGGCCGTCGGTGAAGCCGGGAAACAGGGTGGCCCCGCCCAGATCGATGACCTCGATATCGGGCGCGGCCAGATCGGGCCGGTCGTCGCCGACATAGGCGATGCGGCCGTCCATCACGACCACGACCTCGGCGGTCGGGTTGGCCTCGACGCCGGTGTGGATGGTGCCGCCCCGGATGACCAGATCCTGGGCCATGGCCGCGCTCGCGACGCCGGTCAGCAGCAGGGTCAGAAGGGCGAGGGACGATTTCATGTGACGACTCCGTTACGAGCTTGAGCGTTGGAGGCGATGGCGACGAAGGTCAAGCCAGCGGTCGTCCGTGCGGTTCCGAACACAGGAACGGCCCTGGTCCTGGTGCCTTGAGTCGGGGCGCGAAGGGCGCTCACCAAAGGATTCCGATCATGGCCGACAAGACCCTGGACACCCTGTTCCACGACACCCTCAAGGATATCTATTACGCCGAAAAGAAGATTCTGAAGTCGTTGCCCAAGATGGCTCGTGCGGCCCAGTCGCCCGAGCTGAAGGCCGCGTTCGAGAAGCATAAAGACCAGACAGAAGGCCAGATCGAACGCCTGCAACAGGTGTTCGAGATCATCGGCAAGCCGGCGCGCGGCAAGACCTGCGACGCGATCGAAGGCATCCTGGCCGAGGGCGACGAGATCGCCGAGGGGTACAAGGGCACGGCGGCGCTGGACGCCGGTCTGCTGGCCGCGGCCCAGGCGGTCGAACACTATGAGATCACCCGCTACGGCACGCTGAAGCGGTGGGCCCTGGTGCTGGGGATGAAGGATGCCGCCAAGCTGCTGGACGAGACCCTCCAGGAAGAGTCCCAGACCGACGAAGATCTGACCGGGATCGCCGACGCCTCGATCAATGCCGAGGCGATGAAGACGGCGGCCTGATGACGACCGGCGATCTGCGCCTTGTTCGACGTGGGTCGCCGGAGTTCAGCCCTGGGCATTGCGGATGGCCGCCGCCCCCGCAATCGGGGCGATGGCGCAGGCGAACAGGACATAGGCGGACAGGAGGGCGAGCGCCGGGAGGGGATCGAGCGCGGCGGCCGCCCGGTCCAGTGCGCCTGAGCCGAACACCACCGGCGGAATGAACAGCGGCAGGACGACGACGGCGATCAGGAGCCCGCCCCTTTTGGCTCCCAGCGCCAGTGCGGCCCCGAGAGCGCCGGTGAAGGCGAAGCCCAGACCGCCGATCAGGGCTCCCAGCGCGGTCAGGGCGAGAAGGGCGACCGGCTGACCAAGGGCCAGGGCGGCGATCGGGGCGGTCAGGGCCAGGGGCAGGCCGGTGGCCAGCCACTGGCTGAGCGCCTTGATGGCGAAGACGGCTTCCAGCGGGAGGGGGCCGGTGGTCAGCAGGTCGAGTGCGCCATCCTCCAGATCGCGTTCAAACAGGCGTTCGAGCGACAGCAGGCTGGCTAGGGCCAGGGCCAGCCACGCTACGCCGGACGCCACCGGTCTCAGCACGCCGGGATCGCCGCCTGCCGCCAGCGGCAGGATGGCGGTCAGGCAGGCGAAGAACCCGCACGCCAGCAACGGCCCGCCCCCTCCGCCCCAGGCCAGGGCCAGCTCGCGGCGGAACAGGATCCGCACGGCGTTCACCCCCCTGCTCCCAGATCGAGCGACCGGGTCGGGATCGGCAGGGGGTCGTGTACCGCAGCGACGATCAGGCCGCCGCCATTCAGGTGCGTCTGCATGATCCGACCGACCGCCTCGCGCCAGTAGGCGTCGAGCGGGCTGAGCGGCTCGTCGAGCAGCCAGAGCGCGCGGGGCGAGCCGATCAGCCGGGCCATGGCCAGGCGGCGACGCTGACCGGCGGACAGTTTTCGGACTTCGAGGTCCAGCAGCGGTTTCAGGCCCAGGGTGTCGATCGCGTCGGCGATGCCCGAGTGGCTGTGGCCCAGCCATTCGGACTGAAAGGTCAGCTCGTCGCGCGCGGTGCGAGCCCCCTTCAGCGCATCGAGGTGGCCGAGGTGGTGGACCTCATGAGCGCGGGCGGTGGTCGGATCGATCGGCTTGGCGTCAACGTCGTGGAAGGCGATCTCGCCCGCGTCCGGGCGCAGGAAACCGGCAATGGCCCGCAGCAGACTGGTCTTGCCCGAGCCATTGGCCCCGGTCAGGGCAACAGCCTCGCCGCCGGACAGGGTAACGTTCAGGTCGCGGAACAGTCGCCGCTCGCCACGGGTCACGGTCAAGGCGGTGATGGCGACGGTGTGGATCACGGCTTCTCCCTCCCCTTCATGGAGAGGGACCGCGAGCTTAAGGGAGCGCGGGTGGGGCCGTGTGAAGCGAGGCGCGCGCCTCGAACGTCCCCACCCGGATCGCTGCGCGATCGTCCCTCCCCATGAAGGGGAGGGAGAAGGAATATGAGACCCGTTCTCAATGTCCCCACGTCCGACGCGGGTACATGGACGCAGGCCCCCACCGTCGCTATATCCGCCGCAGCCGCAGCAGGCTCTCTGCGCGCGCGCCATGGACCTGTGTGCCCTGGCGTTCGTCGCGCGAGGGCGCAACCGGATGGTCGGGCGGCGTACATCAGAGGAAGACTCTCCCATGCCGTCGATTGACAGCCTCAAGACCCGTCAGGATCTCTCCGTCGGGCGCAAGAAATACGCCTTCTACAGCCTTCCCGCCGCCGAGGAAGCGGGCCTGACCGGGATTTCCCGCCTGCCGCGCTCCATGAAGGTGCTGCTGGAGAACCTGTTGCGCAACGAGGACGGGGTGTCCGTCACCGAAGACGACCTGAAGGCCGTCGCCGCCTGGATCGAGAACAAGGGCTCCGTCGAGCACGAGATCGCCTTCCGTCCGGCCCGCGTCCTGATGCAGGACTTCACCGGCGTGCCCGCCGTCGTGGACCTCGCCGCCATGCGCGACGCCATGGATGCCCTGGGCGCCGACGCCAAGAAGATCAATCCCCTGGTGCCCGTCGACCTGGTCATCGATCACTCGGTCATGGTCGATAATTTCGGCACGCCGCAAGCGTTCGGCCAGAACGTCGAGCGCGAATACGAGCGCAACATCGAACGCTACAATTTCCTGCGCTGGGGTTCTTCGGCCTTTAACAATTTCCGCGTCGTGCCCCCCGGCACCGGCATCTGTCACCAGGTGAACCTGGAGAATCTGGCCCAGACCGTCTGGACCATCGACGAGGGCAAGAAGACCGTCGCCTATCCCGACACCGTCGTGGGCACCGACAGCCACACCACCATGATCAACGGCCTGGCCGTGCTGGGCTGGGGCGTCGGCGGGATCGAGGCCGAGGCCGCCATGCTGGGCCAGCCGATCCCGATGCTGATCCCGGAAGTGATCGGTTTCAAACTGACCGGCGCCATGCCCGAGGGCACGACGGCGACCGACCTCGTGCTGACCGTCACCCAGATGCTGCGCAAAAAGGGCGTGGTCGGCAAGTTCGTCGAGTTCTTCGGCGACGCCCTGCCGAACATGACGATCGAGGATCAGGCGACCATCGCCAACATGGCGCCGGAATACGGCGCCACCTGCGGCTTCTTCCCCGTATCTCAGGCCACGATCGACTATCTGACCGCCACGGGTCGCGACAAGGCGCGGGTCGCCCTGGTCAAGGCCTATGCGGAGGCGCAGGGGCTTTGGATCGACGCGAACTCGGAAGACCCGGTCTTCACCGACGTTCTGGAACTGGACATCTCGACCGTCGTGCCGTCGCTGGCCGGTCCGAAACGCCCCCAGGACAAGGTGGCGCTGGACGTCGCCGCGCCGTCGTTCGAGACGGCCTTGAACGACGTTTTCAGCCGTGCCGCCGATGCGGGTCGTTTCCCGGTCGAAGGCCATGACTTCACCGTCGGAGACGGCGACGTGGTGATCGCCGCGATCACGTCGTGCACCAATACGTCCAACCCCTCGGTCCTGATCGCCGCCGGTCTGGTGGCGCGCAAGGCCAGGGCCCTGGGCATGACCGTCAAGCCGTGGGTCAAGACGTCGCTGGCACCGGGATCGCAGGTCGTCACCGACTATCTGACGGATGCGGGTCTGCAGGCCGACCTGGACGCGATGGGCTTCAATCTGGTCGGATACGGCTGCACCACCTGTATCGGCAACTCGGGTCCGCTCGACCCGGCGATCTCGAAGACCATCAACGACAACGCCATCGTCGCCACCAGCGTCCTGTCGGGCAACCGCAATTTCGAGGGTCGCGTGAACCCCGACGTCCAGGCCAACTATCTGGCCTCGCCGCCGCTGGTCGTCGCCTATGCCCTGGCCGGGTCGATGCGGATCGACATCACGACCCAGCCGATCGGCCAGGGTTCGGACGGCCAGGACGTCTATCTGAAGGACGTCTGGCCGACCTCGGCCGAGATCGCCGCGATCCAGAAGAAATCCGTCACCCCGGCCATGTTCGCCAAACGCTATGCCGACGTCTTCAAGGGCGACGAACACTGGCAGGCGATCCAGGTCACGGGTGGGCAGACCTATGCCTGGGACGAAACCTCGACCTATGTCGCCAACCCTCCGTATTTCGAGGGGCTGTCGATGGAGCCGACGCCGGTCACCGACATCGTCGAAGGTCGCGTCCTGGCCATCTTCGGCGACAGCATCACCACCGACCACATCTCGCCGGCCGGGTCGATCAAGACGACCTCGCCCGCCGGGGTCTATCTGAACGGACGCGGCGTCGAATCCGCCGAGTTCAACTCGTACGGAGCCCGTCGCGGCCACCACGAGGTGATGATGCGCGGCACCTTCGCCAACATCCGCATCCGCAACAAGATCACGCCCGAGATCGAAGGTGGCGTGACCAAGCATTTCCCGTCGCAGGACACGATGTCCATCTATGACGCGGCGATGCGGTATTCGTCCGAGGGCCGTCCGCTGGTCGTGTTCGCGGGCAAGGAATACAGCACCGGCTCGTCGCGCGACTGGGCGGCCAAGGGTACGCGCCTCCTGGGCGTGCGCGCGGTCATCGCCGAAAGCTACGAGCGTATCCACCGGTCCAACCTGGTCGGGATGGGCGTGGTGCCGCTGCAGTTCAAGGCCGACGGCTGGCAGAAGCTGGGCCTGACCGGCGAGGAAATCGTCACGGTGCGTGGTCTGTCCGACGTCAACGTCGGTCGCCTGCGTCCACGCCAGGACCTGTGGGTGGAGTTGTTCCGTCCGTCGGACGGCAAGATGGCGCGGTTCCCGGTGCGTTGCCGCATCGATAACCAGACCGAGCTGGACTATTTCAAGGCTGGGGGCGTGATGCCTTATGTGCTGCGGAACCTGGCCAGCAGCTGAGGCCGTACGGCCCGATCAATCGGGCTCGAGAAGGGAATACAGGGTGCGGGCCTCCGACGGGGGTCCGCGCCGTTCGCCCAGGGCCTCGACGCGAACGGCGGTGACCCGCTCATGCAAGGCAAAAATCAGGTCGTCGCCGGGGTGGACGCAGCGGCTGGGCTTGTCCAGCCGCACCTGACGGCCCTGATGGGTCAGCCGCACCGCGCCCCGCTCCACCAGGGCGGCGGCCAGAGACCGCGTCTTCACGAACCGCGCGCGCCAGAGCCAGACATCGACGCGGCAGGCCTCGGCAGGCTCCGTCATCGGCGGTCTTGGTGGCGGGATCGGCGGCGTAGGATCGGCATGATCCGGACATGGGAGGCGATCCGACCGTTCGCCAGAGCCGACGCTCAACCGTCGTCGCGGGTCGCCACGATCGTGGTCTCGACCGAGACCGAGGCCGGGATGTCGTCGGTCGCGGCCCATTCGCCGGTCCCGACCCCGAAGGCGGTACGGTCCAGGGTCGTCGTGCCGGTCATCCGCGCGGTGTCGCCCTCGATCGTCAGGGTGAAGCGCAGGGTGGCGGGGCTGGAAACGCCCTTGAGCCTGAGCGTTCCGCGCGCCTCGTAGCGGTCGCCGCCCAGGCTGCGGAACCGGTTTGCCGTGAAGGTGGCGCGGGCGTGGTTGGCGACGTCGAACCATTCCGCCCCGCCCAGGACGCCCTGGCTGTCGGAATCCTCGGTGGCGAACGAGGTCATGTCGATGGTCACGCGGACGCGCGATGCCTCCAGCGCCTCGGGCGAGAAGACGATGTCGGCGCTCCAGTCGCGGAACCGCCCCCGGATCGGCGATCCCGACTGGGTGGTCGAGAAGGTCACACGCGAGTCGGCGGCGCGGGCCCGCCAGCGGGAGGGGGCGGTGTCCGGTGCCTCGACGGCGGCCGCAACGGCCTCGGTGGGGGCTGTCTGGGTCGGGGCCGGAATCGGCACCTCGGTCGTCGGGGCACCCGCGTCTTGGAGAGGCTGTTGCGGGGTCGCGGCCGCGACGGAGCGGGAAGCCGACGACGTCCAGGGATAAGTCGCGGCGACGATCGCCACCCCGGCAACGATCAGGGCGGTCGCAACCAGCCGAATGTCCGCAAGCGAAACCTTGCGCGGACCGGGCAGCATCCGGGCCAGGCCGTGATCGCGATCGACCAGATGATGCTTCAGCGCGCCCAGCACATGCAGGGCCAGCAGGCCGTACAGGGCCCAGCCCAGCAGCCGGTGCGCCGTCTCCGCCGCGTCCTCGACCGCCGCCTTCGAAGCCGGTTCCAGGCCGGGGATGCCGGGGATGTGGGGGAAGGGGATCAGGCCGAACAGGACGGTGTCGATCCCCGTCCGCGAGGCCGAGACGATCAGCCAGCCGCTGAGCGGGATGGCCAGCAGCAGGCCGTAGAAGCCCAGATGCACGACGGCGGCCAGGCCCCGCTCCCACGGCTTTCCGGTCTCGGGCGTCGGCGGGCGATGCGTCAGTCGCCAGCCGAGGCGAACCAGCGTCAGCAACAGGATCATGATGCCGATCGACTTGTGCAGCTGATAGACCGCGAAGGTCACCGCGCCGGGCGGCCCCTCCATCCGCCAGCCCAGCCCGATCTCCAGCACGATCAGGGCGGCGATCAGCCAGTGCAGCGCCATGGCGACGGGGCTGTAGCGGCTGGGCCGGCGGGCGGGTGCGGCGGCGTCCGTCATCGGGGTCTCGGGTCTGTGAGCCTTATCTGTAATACCATCTGATACAGTTACTCAAGTCCCATTGACCCTGCCCGTGGGCCGTGTAGGTCGGGATCAAAACGCGGTACAGTATCGCAGGTGTCGGGGGATACGACGATGATCGAGACAGGGTTCGTGCCGGACGACGGCGGGGCGGCATGAAGGCGCTGCTGAACAATCCGGGCGTCCGATATCTGATGACGTTCGCGATCGTGGGGCTGGCGCTGTTCAGCGTGCTGGCCACGCCCTGGGCCGAGCGGCTGTTCGTGCAGCCCTTTACCCAGGGACTGGTTGATATCACCGCCTTCCTGATCCGGCCGTTCGACAGCCGGGTCATCGCCGACGGCGACATCCTGAGGTTCAGCGACGGACTGGGCGCAGTGCAGGTTCTGGCGGGGTGCAATGCGGTGGAGGTCTGCGCGCTGCTGGCCGCCGCCATCCTGGCGTTTCCGGCAAGGTTCAGGGATTGCCTGATCGGGGCGGGGCTGGGGGTTCTCGCGCTGCAAACCGTCAATCTGTTCCGGATCATCACCCTGCTCTACCTGTCGCGCGGGTCGCAGGAGGTGTTCGAGTTCTTCCACCACTATGTCTGGGACGCGATGATCGGGCTGGAGGGGTTGCTGGTCTTCTTCTTCTGGGCACGGTGGCAGGGGCGGCATGACCGCGTCGCGCGCGCGCCAGACGATGCGGCCGGAGCCCCGGCGTGACCCCGGCCCGGGGTATCGCCGCCCGCACGCCGGAGGAGGCCGATCGCCGTCGGTTCGGGCTTTGGGTCGGCCTGAGCCTGATCGTCATCCTGCCGGTCTGGTGGTTCGGCGGAGCGGACCTCCTGATCGAAGCCCTGCGGCCGGTGGCGTCGATGGTGGTGGGTCTGTTCGGGCTGGGTGGCGGGATCGCGGCGGGACCGGACGGCGGCTGGATCGTTTCGACGGGCCTGCCTCTGGCCGACGGATCAGGCGCGCTGAACTATACGGTGGCCAAGGAGGTTCTGCGGCGGCTGATGCTGGGGGTGCCGCTCTATCTGGCCTTCATGATCGCGCCACCGCGTGCGGATCGACCCGTCCGGGCGGGGCTGATCGGGGCCGGGGTCCTGATCCTGCTGTTCCTGGTCTCGTTCACCAGCTTCCTGTGGGGCGAGATCGCGCCGATGCTGAACCCAGCCCTGGCTCCGGCGGGTGGGCCGCCGACGCGGCTTGCGGTGGAGCCTCTGCATCCGGTGATCGCCCAGATCGCCATCGTCGGGCGGTATCTGGCCATGTCGGTCGCGCCGCTGATCGTGGCGATCATCCTTTGGGCCGTGCTGAACCCCCGCGGGCGCGAGGCCCTGCTGGGCACGATCGCCGAGGATCGCTGAGGCGTCAGTCGGGCCGCTTCGCCGCGCGCCGGGCCGCGCGTTCGTCCTGACCACGCCAGCCGGTGCCTTCGCCGTGCTTGCCGATGCTTTCGAACTCGGGCGGGGCGGCCTTGTGGATGTATTGCTCGGACACCAGCCAGCCCTTGAACGGGCGCAGCGAGCCGATGCAGGCCAGGATCAGCAGGGGAAACGTCACCACGAAATGCACCCAGATCGGTGGGTGAAGCGTGAACTCGAACGCCATGAAGGCGATCATCCCGACCAGACCCACACCAGAGGCCACGAAGAAGGCCGGGCCGTCCGCCGGATCGGCAAAACCATAGTCCAGCCCGCAGGCCGGGCAGTGATCGCGGATGGTCAGATAGCCTTGCAGCAGCGGCCCCTGACCGCAGCGCGGACAGCGGCAGCGCAGGCCGGTCGAGAGGGTGTTGAGTGGCGGATAGACGGGATCGACCGTGGGGTCTGGCATGGGGTTGTGGCTCCTGATCCTCCATGTCGGGCGCATCGATGCCGGGCGCAAGCGGATCGGCGGAAAGGTCACGCCTCATTAACCGCGATGTAAGGCCATTCGCGTGAGTGTGCGCGCGATGTCCGCCCCGCGCAGCCGATCCCGCATCGCCAGGACCACCGTCGCGCTCGGCGCCGCGGGGACGATGGTGCTTGCGCCGATCGGTCCGGCCCTGGCACCGGCGGTCGCCCAGGAGGCCGGGAGCGTGGCGGTCGATCCCGTCACAATCCGTATCGGGGCCAACGACGGCTTTACCCGGGTTGAGTTCGCCGGCGTCGTCGGATCGCGCGCCCGGGTGCGTCGTGAGGGCCAGGCGGTCGTCGTCCGCATCGGCTCGACCGCTGCGCCGGATGTCAGCCGCCTCAAGGTCGATCCGCCGGCGGGAGTCGAAAAGGTCGAGACCCGCGCGGCCCGCAACGCCACCGAGATCGTCCTGACCCTGGCCGAGGGGGCCAATGTCCGCACCGGGACGGACGACGGGGCGGTGTGGCTGAACCTCTATGCCGTGGGCGAGGCTCCGGCGGTCGAGGCGGCGACGATCTCGCCGGACACTGTGGTGCCGGTCTCGACCGAATCCACCGCCCAGAAGACCGTGCTGTCGTTCCAGTGGCCGACACCGGTCGGGGCCGCCGTGTTCAGGCGCGGCGAGGCGGTCTGGGTGGTGTTCGACACCGCCGCCAAGCTGGACATGGCAGGCGCGAAGGATACCGGCCCGGCGGGTGCGCCGCGCTGGGCGGTCGGGGCGGATTATACGGTGGTTCGCATCCCGGCGGCGGCTGCCCTGGCGGTGTCCGCGCGGGGCGACGGCTCGGGCTGGACGGTGACCCTCGGCGGGTCGCCGGAGGCCTCGGCGGGGGTCGAGCTGGGTCGCGACGATACCGGCGAGCCTGCCCTCGTGGCCAAGATGGCCGGGGCGACCAAGACGGTCTGGCTGACCGATCCGATGGTCGGGGACCGTTTCGCGGCGGTGACGGCGCTCGCGCCTGGCAAGGGGTTCGGGGCGCGAAAACAGACGGTCGATGCGACCCTGTTGCCGACCGCCCAGGGTCTGGCGATCGAGACGCCGACCGACGACCTGATCATCGTGCCGGAGGGCGACCTGGTGACGGTCAGCCGTCCGGGCGGCCTGACCCTGTCGCCGCCGTCGGCGGAGCTCGAGGCCGCCAGTGATGCGGCGGGTGCGCCGAAGAAGGCGCGGTATCCAGCCCTGATCCTGAGCGAATGGGCCGATACCGGCCAGGCCGATTTCCAGGCCCGCTATCGCGAGCTTCAGGACGCCGCCTCAAACGAAGCCATCGCCGCGACCGACGATCCCCGCCAGCCGATCGAGGCGCGTCTGGCCCTGACGCGGTTCCTGGTCGGGTCGGGTCTGGGGTTCGAGGCGATCGGGGTGGTCAATGCCCTGGTGAACAAGACGCCAAGTTTGCAGGGCGAGCCGGAGTTGCGGGGTTTGCGGGGCGCGGCGCGGGCCTCGATCGGGCGGCTGGAGGAGGCGGCGGCCGACTTTTCGTCCGGGTCGCTGGCGGGGGATCCGTCGACGCGGGTCTGGCAGGGCTATCTGGCCGCCAACCAGGCCGACTGGGCGGGCGCGCGCCAGGACTTCGCCGCCGGGGCCGCCGTCATCGACCAGTTCCCGGCCGAATGGCGCGCCCGGTTCGGCACGGCCCATGCCCTGGCGGCGCTGGAAACCGGCGATCTGGCCGGGGCGCGACAGTTGCTGGACTATGTCTTTGCCCAGAATGCGCCCGCGACCGACCAGCTGGCCGCGCGGCTGCTTCAGGCCCGGCTGTTCGAACAGGACGGGCGCAGCGACACGGCCCTGGCCATCTACAAGGCCGTAGCGCGCACGCCGATGGACGGGATCGCGACCCCCGCCAGGCTGGGGGTGGTCAAGCTGGAGCTGGCCAAGGGCACGCTGAAGCCCGATGCCGCCGCCGCCGAGCTGGAGACGCTGAAATGGCGCTGGCGCGGGGACGCGACCGAACTGGCCGTGATCCGGACCCTGGGCGGGTTGTACCTGTCGCAGGGGCGCTATCGCGAGGCGCTGGAGGCGTTGCGCGGGGCCGGCAATCGGCTGGCGACCATGCCGGGCGGAGCAGAGCTTCAGGCCGATCTGGCCAATGCCTTCCGGGCCATGTTCCTGGACGGGGCGGCGGACGGGCTGCAGCCAGTTCAGGCGCTGGGGCTGTTCTATGATTTCCGCGAGCTGACGCCGGTCGGGGCCGACGGGGACGAGATGGTGCGGCGTCTGGCGCGGCGTCTGATCGACGTCGACCTGCTGGATGCGGCGGCCGAGCTGCTGAAACACCAGGTCGACAACCGGCTGGAAGGCGTGGCCAAGGCCCAGGTCGCGACCGATCTGGCCACCGTCTATCTGATGGACCGCCAGCCGGAACCAGCGCTGCAGGCGCTGTGGTCATCGCGCTCGACCCTGTTGCCCAGCGCCCTGAACGCCGAGCGGCGGGGGCTGGAGGCGCGGGCCCTGATGGAGCTGGGGCGTACCGACCATGCGCTGGAGGTGCTGGGCAATGACCAGAGCCCGGCGGCCAAGGATGTCCGGGCCGAGATCCTGTGGAAGAAGCAGGACTGGAAGGGCGCGGCGGCCCTGTACGAATCCCGGCTGGGCGACCGGTTCGCGGATACGGCGACGCCGCTGAGCGCGGACGAGGAGAGCCGGTTGATCCGGGCGGGCGTCGGCTATTCGCTGGCGCGGGACAATGCGGCCCTGGCGCGGTTGTCGAGGAATGCCCTGCCGTTCGTCGAGCGGGCGAGGTCACCCGCCTCGGTGCGGATCGCGCTGGATGGTCTGGACGGGATGGAGGGGCCGGCGGCGGCGGGCGATTTCGCCGGTCTGACGGCCAATGCCGATACCTTTACCGGCTGGGTCACCGCGATGAAGACGTCGCTGCGAGAGAAGACGGCGAAAACAAGGGCGGCGGCACCCGCCTGAAGATTCCCCTCTCCCCTTGTGGGAGAGGGAGGCCGCGCACGGCGGCCGCTTGGCCGTCGTTCTGGCGCGGGCGGGTGAGGGGTGAAGCGGTGGATGCTGTCCCACGGCTGTACCCCTCACCCTTTCGCCTGGCCGATCGCTACGCTCTCGGAGGCTCAAGCCCTCTCCCACAAGGGGAGAGGGAAGGCATTTCTTAGCCGTTCACGGCGTCTTTCAGAGGCTTGGACACGCGGAAGCGCACGGCCTTGGAGGCGGCGATCTTGATGGTCGCGCCCGTGGCGGGGTTGCGGCCTTCGCGCTCGGCGCGGTCGGCGGTGTCGAAGACACCCAGGTTCGAGATGCGGACGTCGCTGCCCGACTTCAGGCTGGCGTGGATCTGCTCGACGATGGCGGTCAGAACCTTGCCGGCGTCGGCTTGCGAAACACCGGTGTCCTTGGCGACGGCGGCGATGAGTTCAGCTTGTGTGGTCATGGGTCGTTTCCAAAAATTCGCCCGTTCCGGACGATGACGGACGGATCAACACGCGTTTGTAGCGTCTTGGCAAGACGGCATAGGTCTAAAAGTCAGTCAGGGCGGGAACTATCCGGTCCCGGACGCCCGCTGGAAGCTCTCGACCAGACTGCCCGCGACCAGTCTCCAGCCGTCCACCAGCACGAAGAAGATCAGCTTGAACGGCAGGGAAATCACCACCGGCGGCAGCATCATCATGCCCATCGACATCAGGACGCTGGCGACCACCAGATCGATCACAAGAAACGGAACGAAAAGGAGAAATCCGATCTCGAAGGCGGTCTTCAGCTCGCTGATCATGAAGGCCGGGACCACCACCCGCAGGGGCAGTTCGGTGACCTCTGTCGGGGCCGGAATCTGGCTGAGACGGGTGAACAGGGCCAGGTCGTCCTGGTCCACCTGGGCCAGCATGAAGGTCTTGACGGGTTCTGAGGCGAGATCGAACGCCTGGGGCAATTCCATCTGCTGATCCATCAGGGGACGGATGCCCGAATCATAGGCGTCCTGCCAGGTCGGGGCCATGACGATGGCGCTGAGGAACAGGGCCAGGGACACCAGGACGGCGTTCGGGGGCGACTGCTGCATGCCGAGCGCGGTGCGCAGCAGGCTGAGTACGACGATGATCCGCACGAAACTGGTAGTCATGATGACGATCGACGGGGCGAGGCTGAGGACGGTCATCAGCCCGACCAGCTGGACCACGCGCTCGGTCAGTCCGGCCCCGGTGCCGAGGTCGACATTGATGGCCGAGCCGGTCGCTGCGGCGTCCTGGGCGAAGGCGGCCAGGGGCCAGAGCCAGCAGGCGAGGGTGGCGAGGAGGGACAGCAGGAAGGCGCGTTTCAGTTCGTCGCGAGTCGGGAGGCCCACGATCCCTCTCCCGGCGGGTGAGGGCTTGAGCGCCCGAGAGCGGCAGCGATCGGTCTTCGCGCGAAAGGGTGAGGGGCTGATCGTGGGAACTGGCGACACCGGCCCCTCAGCCGACCGCGCCAGGACGACGGCTGCGCCGCCGTGCGCGGTCCCCCTCTCCCGCCGGGAGAGGGAGTTCATTTCGACACCCCGCGCGGTTCGATCAGTTCCTTGCCCTCGCCCAGCAGGATCAGCCGCTCCTCGGCATCGACCCGCACCAGAACCAGCCGCCTTGCCGGATCCAGCACCAGGGTCTCCACCACCTGCATCCGCCGTTCGCCCTTCTCGGCCGACAGCCGGGCCATCAGTTGCGGCGCATACCGGCGCGCGGCCCAGGCGCACAGGCCGATCAGGCCCAGCACGAAGGCCAGGCCAAAGATCGCGCGGGCGAGATCGAGCAGGTTCATGATGCGAGGACGCCCGGATGGGACCGCGAACGGGGGCGGTCGGTCGGGGGCAGGTTTTAACCGTCGTGGTTAACGTCGCGTTTAGATAAGGCTTCATTAACCATGCAGGCGGCATTTTCTGCCCATGGGCTTCGCCGACATCCCGCTTCTGGACCAGATCAAGGGTCGCATGACCTGGCTGGACGCACGCCAGCGCGTGGTGGCCCAGAACGTCGCCAATGCCGATACGCCCGGCTACGTCGCCCGCGACCTGAAGGCCCCGACGGACTTCGCCAAGGCTCTGCGCGAAGGCGGCGGTCTGACCATGGTCCGGACCAGCGCCGCCCACCTTCCGGCCACGAACGGTGCGGTCGAACGGTTCAAGTCCGACAAGACGCCCGATTCGGAGACCACCCAGGACGGCAACTCCGTCGTGGTCGAGGAACAGATGCTGAAGATGGCCGAGAGCCGCATGGCCTATGACGCCGCCATCGGCCTGTACACCAAGTCGATGGACATGATCCGTCTGGCGTCGCGCAAGCCTAGCGCGTGACGAGGGAGGCCTGAACGATGCCCCAAGCGATACCGCCCCGCAACGACGCCATGGCCGTCGCCGCCAGCGCGCTGAAGGCGCAGCAGTCGCGCATGCGGATCATCGCCGAGAACATCGCCAATGCCGAATCCACCGCGCGCACGGCGGGCGGCACTCCCTATCGCCGCCAGATCCCGGTGTTCGAGGCGCGCAACGTCAACGGCGCGACCGGGGTGGCCCTGGCCGAAGTCCGGCCGGACGACGGCGAGTTCCGCCAGGACTATGACCCGTCCCACCCCGCCGCCAATGCCGACGGCTATGTGCTGCGGCCCAATGTCGACACCCTGGTCGAGGCCATGGACATGCGCGAGGCCCAGCGGGCCTATGAGGCCAATCTGAACGTGATCGAGACCGCGCGCGCCATGTCCAGCCGCACCATCGACATCCTGAAACGCTGAGGGCCTGATCGATGAACGCGTTGATGGCGGCCAAGGCCTATGCGGCGGTGCAGGGCGGAGGGATGGCGACCGGCGCGGGCGCGCCCGTGGCCCAGCCGGGCTTCGGCGAACTGTTGCAGAATGTCATGGCCGACACGGTCCAGTCCTCGCGCGCCGCCGAGGGCCAGATGGCCATGGCGGTCCAGGGCCAGGGCTCGATGATCGACGTGGTCACCGCCGTCTCCAGCGCCGAGGCGTCCCTGCAGACCGTGGTCGCGGTGCGCGACCAGGTCATCTCCGCCTATCAGGAGATCATGCGGATGCCGATCTGACGGCGGGTGCGCGAACCCGATCGGCTTTCGCCGGTTGATCCTTTCAGACATCCCGGGAGCGCCGCCATGCTGAAAGACAAATCCTCCGCCGCCATCGTCGCCGTTTCGGACATCGCGCGAGCCCGCGCCTTCTACGAGGGCTTGCTGGGTCTGACGGTCACCGACGATGCTTTGGGCGAGGTCATCACCTTCAAGACCGGCGCGACGGACCTGGTGGTCTATCGCTCGGAGGCGGCCGGCACCAATCGCGCCAATGCCGTGGTCTGGGCGGTCGGCGAGGAGATCGTCGACATCGTCGCCGACCTGCGAACCAAGGGGGTTGCGTTCGAACAGTATGACATGGAGGGCGCGACCTATGAGGACGGCATCCACAGCGACGGGGACTTTCAGATGGCCTGGTTCAAGGATCCCGACGGCAACATCCTGCACCTGAACAGCGCCGAATAGAGACGTCAGGCGCCGTCGCAGGAGGCAAGCTTGAACGGGATGCGCCCCAACTGTTCGCGTACACCCGAGACGAGGCTCGGCCCGCCAAGCCCTTCGGCCTCATGCCAGAGCATCCGCCCCAGTTCCGGGGCAAAGATATGGGCGGGGGCCGAATCGTCGGCGCGGGGGAAGTCTCCGTTGGCGTCCAGGGTTTCTGACATGGCGTAGATGGTCACCGGATGCGCCGTCCGCACCGGCTCGCCATCGACGAGCGCCTGCAGGGTCGTGGTGGAATAGCCGTTGCCGGTAGTCGTTCGGAACCGGTAGCGGTGGCCGGTCGCGTCGGACTGGACCTCAAGGAGGACGCCGCCCGCAATGGGCGATGCCGTCAAGGAAAACCCTCGTCCGCCCATGTCGCGGTAGACCGCGTCGGCGAACGGGCAGGACAGGCTCATCGAAAACGCCATCATCGCCGAAAGCCACATGGTCGGGAACTCGCTACAGGCCAGACCGCGACATGGGGTCGGGACAACGAAGGCTGAGCCGCGATCCAGCGGTCGTCAAGCGCCGCCTTGGGTTCAGCCCTCCAGCGACACCACTGGACCCACGGCGACTGCCGGACGCGACCGTCGCGCCTTCAGCCAGGCCTTGATCCGGTTCTGGATCGGGGTGTCGATCGCCAGGTGGAAGACACAGGCGAAGACGAAGGCCGCAACCACGCCTGCACCCCAGATCGCCCACTGCACCGGCTCCGACAGGGCGAACCGGGCGATGACGACATTGGCCACGCCGAACCAGGCGATGCGGACGACCTCGTTGGTGATGAACATGGAGAAGGAGACCACGGCAGCCTTCTCTACCCATTTCGACGGCTTGGTCACCGGCACGGCACCCGCCGCCAGGATGATCAGTGAGATCAGGGCCAGGGACACCAGGGCGTGTTTGTCGAAAGACTGGACGCCAGCCAGGGCCAATGCCGCCCCGATCCCGATCCATCCGGCCAGTTTCGGCGCGACGAACACCCGCTCGGAGAAAACCGCCAGCCCCATGCCCAGCACGAACAGCGGCAGACCCCGGATGAAGCCGTACATCATGGGCATCTGGTAGACCGGATAATCCAGCAGCATCCAGGTCAGGGAATTGGCCAGCAGATAGGCCCCGACCACGACCGCCAGCGCACTCCACGGCCCCAGCCGCTTCAGGCCGCGCAGGATCCACGGAAAGGCCAGATAGCAACCGATCAGGGCCGACACCGACCAGCTGGGCGCGTTCCAGCCCAGCCCGCCGGGGACGCCGAAGGCCTGGACCAGCAGGAGCTGCGCCGGCAGCTGGTCCCAGCGGAACCATTCCGGATTGCGCGGAGCCATGCCCATCAGGCCGCTGCCGACCACCAGAACGACGAGGCTCAGCCCCATGATCAGATGGGCCGGATAGACCCGCAGGAACCGCTTGGCGAAGAAGTCGCCCGCGCCCATCCGCCCCGACCCGACCGCCGAGCCATAGACCCGCATCAGCACATAGCCACTATCGATCAGGAAGAAGTTGGTCAGCAGAAATCCGCCCCGCTCGAACACAGGATGGATCGTCTCGGCCAGGGGATGCGGCCCCGCAGCCTGGAAATGATGCAGGATGATCAGCGAGGCCACGATGAACCGCAGGGCATCCAGCCACCCGCCGCGCGCGATCGGCGGTGTCTCGTTTCGGGTCGAAATCGCGGTCCAGGCCATCGGTCGGGCCCTCCATCGGACAAGGTTCGACGACGGTCCTGCAAACGCCGGGCCGCGATCCCGCTCGCCGTCCCGAAAAACGAACATCGTTCTCTAGGTAGAACTGCGTATGCAGTCGGCGACGATTCTTTACCACGTTCGCGCCGATCCTTCCGACCAGGCGAACGCGGGGATCGGGGCCTAGGCCCGAGCGATTCCCATCAAGGGAAGATCATCGATGCCCAGGCTGAACATCAAGAACCGACTGAACCTCGCCTTCGTCGGCGTGCTGGCCATTTCGGTGATCGTCGCCGTCGTCGCGGCCTTCGAGGTCAACGGGATCAAGGAGAACCTGCGGGCCGTGAACGAGGTCAACTCGGTCAAGCAGAGATACGCGATCAATTTCCGCGGCAGCGTCCACGACCGAGCCATCGACGTGCGCGACCTCACCCTGCTGAGCGACCCCGCCGACATCGACAAGACGCTCGCCTCGATAGAGACCCTGACCGACAAGTATGCCGCCTCCGCCGGTCCGCTGGACGCCATGATGTCGGGGGCCGAGGTCACGCCCGACGAACAGGCGATCCTGGACAGCATCAAGGAGACCGAAGCCCGGACCCTGCCGATGGTCGAACGGATCATCGCCCTGCGGACGGCGGGTGACGTTGCCGGGGCCGAGGTCCTGTTGATGACCCAGGCGCGCCCGGCCTTCGTCGAATGGCTGGCCCGGATCAACCAGTTCATCGACCTGCAGGAGGCCCGCAACAAGACGATCGGCGAGGAGACCACGGCGGCGGTGCAGACCTTCTTCATGATCATCGCGGGCCTGTGCCTGCTGGGCCTGGCCCTGGGCGGGGCGCTGGCCTTCTGGGCTACCCGCGCCATCAAGCCGCTGGGCATCCTGACCGGGGTGATGCAGGGGATGGTCCGGGGCCAGTTCGACATCGCCGTGCCGTCACGCGACCGCCAGGACGAGATCGGCGACATCGCCAAGGCTCTGGAAATCCTGCGCCAGGCCGGGATGGAGAACGAGACGCTGAAGAACGATGCCCTTGGCTTCCAGAACGAACTGGATCGCAAGCTCAAGGACATGGAGGCGGCCTTCGAAGCCGCCGGTCTGGAACAGAAGACGATCGTCGATGCCATGGCGCGCGAGCTGAACCGGTTGGCCGAAGGCGACCTCAGCGCGAGGCTGACGGAGCCGGTTGCCGCCGAGTACAAACAGCTTCAGGACGATTTCAATCGTGCCGTCGCGCAGCTCGATCAAACGATGGGTTCGGTCCGCGAGACGACCGGTTCGATCCGGAATGGTTCGGAGGAGATCGCCGCTGCATCCGATGAGCTCGCCAAGCGCACGGAGCAGCAGGCCGCCTCGCTTGAGGAGACCGCCGCGGCGCTGGAGCAGATCACGGTGACGGTGAAGCGGACGGCCTCGGGCTCGCAGCAGGCGGCCCAGGCGGTGGCCTCGGCGCGGGGCGATGCCCAGGCCTCGGGCGAGGTGGTCGAACGCGCCATCGCCGCCATGGGTCAGATCGAGAAGTCGTCGGCCGAGATCAACCAGATCATCGGGGTGATTGACGAGATCGCCTTCCAGACAAACCTGCTGGCGCTGAATGCAGGCGTCGAGGCCGCGCGGGCGGGCGACGCCGGTCGCGGCTTCGCGGTGGTGGCCCAGGAAGTGCGGGCGCTGGCGCAACGGTCCGCCGAGGCCGCGAAAGAGATCAAGGGCCTGATCTCGACCTCGGGTCAGCAGGTCAGCCAGGGCGTGGCCCTTGTGGCCGAGACCGGCCAGAGCCTGGCCCGGATCGTGGAACAGGTCGCGGCCATCGACGGCCTGGTGTCGGAGATCAGTTCCTCGGCCCAGGAACAGGCCTCCAGCCTCAGCCAGGTCAATACCGCCGTCAACCAGATGGACCAGATGGTCCAGCAGAACGCCGCCATGGTCGAGGAATCCACCGCCGCCTCCCATTCGCTGAAGAGCGAGGCGGGCGAGCTGGACGGGCTGGTGTCGCGCTTCAAGGTGGGCAATGCTCCGGCGACGAAACGGTCGAACCCGGTCCATGCCGCCCAGGCCCGGATCGAGGCCTTTGCCCGGCCTGCGGCCAAGCTTGTGCCCCGGTCGGTCGGCAACACCGCCATCAAGTCCGACGAGTGGGAGGAGTTCTGAGCATGACGCCGTTCGACACCGAGGCCGCCGCCCCCGACAAGGACACGATGCTGGAGCTGATCTCGTTCGAGATCGGGGGTCAGGAATACTGTATCGACGTCCGTTCGGTGCGCGAGATCCGCGGCTGGACCCCGACCACGCCGATGCCCCAGACGCCGGACTATATCCTGGGGGTGATCAATCTGCGCGGCGCGGTGATGCCGGTGCTGGACCTGCGCTGCCGGCTGGGTCTGGGCAAGACCGAGCCGTCCAGCCGCCACGTCATCGTGGTGATCCAGCACGGCACCCGCATGGCAGGCGTCCTGGTCGACGGGGTCCAGGAGACCTTCCAGCTGGCCGCCAGCCTGCTCCAGGCCCCACCCGCCATGGACTCAGACGCCAACGACCAGTTCGTCGACGCCATCATCCCCCTGGAAGGCCGCATGCTGTCCCGGCTCGTGGTCGGGTCGCTGCTGCCGCTCGAGCAGGCGCAGGTCCAGGCGGCCTAGGTCACCGCTGCCGGTCGCATCCACTGCGACAACACCCATTTCTCGCCGCGCGTCGGCGGCAGGCCCGCATGTCGGGTCTGCCGATCCACCCCGCCCTGCGGCAGGGTGTTGGCCCACATCAGCGCGTCGCCCTTTCGCCCCCGGTGCCGGATCGCCCCGGTCTCGAAGGCGGTTTCGCCGCCCTCGAAATCGTCGTTGAGATAGAGCAGCAGGGTGCCGATCCTCTGGCCGCGCGCCGCCAGATCCGAGGCCTGTCCGGGAATGGCCGGATCGAGGAAATCGACATGCCAGTCGAACGTCTCGCCGACACCGTAGCGCAGCACCTGTGTCGGCTCCAGGCCGGTCATCGGCAGGCCCGCCGTCCGCGCGATCCGCTCGCGCAGGATCACCAGAACCAGGTCGGTGGCCGTCAGGTCGAAGACGAAGGCGCTGTTGCTGCGTACCCGGTCCACCCGGCCCCGACCCGTCTCCGCATCATAGACCTCGGCCCGGTTCAGGCCGGGCAAGGCCCGGGCGATCAGGCGGTCGCAGATATCGGGCGAGGTGAACCCCGGCAGGCTCAGGATATGGGGGCGCTCCGACACGACGGCCCAGGCAGGCGGGGTCAGCCAGTGCATCAGGTCGATCGGGCCGCCACGCGGGGCCAGCAGGCGTGTCTGCGCCAAGGCATCGGCATGCCCTCCCGCGACGGCCTGATTCAGTCGTCCTAGCGCCTCGGCCCAGTCCTGCGGTCGCCCCAGACCGAGGCCACACAGGACGGCCAGTCGCAGAGCAGCCTCGCCGTCCCCGGCGTCCGCCGCCAAGGTCAGGCCGGCGATGTCGGTCGGGTCGGGGGCGGGGTTGTTCATATCGCCTGTCTATCGCGCGAGACGATCGATGGGGAGACGGCGTTTCCTAACCTCGCATTAACCACGCTCCCGGCATTTTCTGCCGAGTTTCGGTCCCCCGCCTCAAGCAGGCCAAAGGCCGGTAGGCGCAAGGACGTCGGCCTCAAGTCGGTCGAAGGCCGATAGGCTCAGGGAGTATGTCATGAACGGTGCCGAGGTTCTGGACGTGGGTCGTGATGCCCTGTGGCTGACGATCCAGCTGTGCGCGCCGGTCCTGCTGGTCGGGGTCGTCG
>CALROO020000022.1:0-63900 GCA_943369795.1 Rhizobium sp. Q54
GTCGAGGTGTCCGACTGGGGCGAGACACAGAAGATCACCGCCATCGGCGGGCGCTACGAGCCGACCGAAGCCCAGATCGGCCATGCGCTGTCGGGCTGGATCCGGGACGTGCGGGGCAAGAGCATCGACCCGGTCGTGATCCGCCAGAACTGGCTCAGGGCCTATGACCTGATGACACCGAAGGCCGCCGGCTTCCTCAATGCCTGGGCCCAGACTTATGACCCGTTCGCGGACGTGGGCCGCGAGGCCGTGTCGGTCGAGGTGCTCAACGTCGTGCGCCGCACCGAGCAGACCTACGACCTGCAATGGCGAGAGACCCGGTTCGTCAATGGTCAGTCGGCGGGGTCGGAACGCTGGCGCGCCCTGATCACCACGGGGGTGCAGCCGCCCCGGACCGAAGCCGAGCTGATGAAAAACCCCCTTGGACTGAAGATCGAGGACATCTCATGGACACCCGACGCCTCCTGACCATAACCACAGCTGCCTGTCTCGGGGCGGGATGCGCCAGCCTGGCCGATCCGGCCTCGCCCTCGCTGGATGCGCCACTGGAGACGGTATCGATCGCCATCGACCGATCAAAACCGATGGTCGTCGTTCCGAACCTGGTCCCGGAAACGGCTCGACCCTATCTGCCGGAGGCAAGGGCGGAAACGGCGGGTCGGGATCGACCTTCAGAGACTGCGGTTGTGGCCGAAGTTACGCCACGGACGGGACGTGCGGCGATCGCGGCGGCCAATCTCGAGGCACGGGCCGCGTCGCGCTCGGACCAGTTCGTGGGCGGTGTCCAGGTCTTCGGCTGGGCACCGGGTCGCGTCTATGAGGTCTGGACGGCCCCATTGCGCGTGACGACCCTCACGCTCGGACCTGGCGAGACCGTGGTGTCCAAGGCGGCGGGGGACACCGTGCGCTGGCAGATCGGCGAGGCGACCTCGGGCCAGGGGAGGGTCGCCCGGACCCACGTCCTTCTCAAGCCGCTCGAGCGCGGCCTCGAGACCAACCTCGTGCTGACCACCTCGCACCGCGTCTATCTGCTGGCCCTGCGCAGCGGGGCCGTTGAGGCCTTCAACGCTGCGATCGCCTGGGATGTGCCGGTGATCCCGACGACCGGCACGACGGCGGACGGAACAGACGCTGCGCCCGCGCCGCCACCAGTGATCGGAGCGGAGACTGTGCTGGATGCCCGCTATCGCATCCGGTCCCAGGGTCGTGCCCCGCGCTGGATGCCGACGGCGGCGTTCAATGACGGGGTCCGGACCTTCATCACCCTGCCGACCGGGGCGACGATGGACGAGGCACCCGCGCTGTTCGTGATCGCGCCGGACGGCCAGTCCCAGCTGGTTAACTATCGCCAGAAGGATGGGGTGTTCGTCGTCGATCGGGTCTTCGACCGTGCCGAGCTGAGGCTGGGCGATCCCCGGCCGCAGGTCGTGCGGGTCGAACGCCTGGCAGGAGGCCGACCATGACCGCGCCCACAACACCAGGAGGACCAATGCCTCCCGCTGATCCCGACGCTCCGCTGGCCAAGGCGCCGCCGCCCGGACTGTCGATGCGCGCGGCGCGCCCGCCGGTCGTGAGACTGCGCCGCTCCGTGGTCCAGGGTCTGGTGATCACAGGCGCGGTCCTGGTGTCGGGATCCCTGGCCTGGGCCTTCGTGATCCAGCCGGACCTGCGCGAACAGGCCCGCACCCGAGCGGTCGCGGAGCGGGAGGAGGCGGCCACAGGCGCAGTTCGACCCTCGGAGGCCGTGACCGACCAGCCGGCCAGTTATGATCGTCTTCCCGAACCGCGAGGTCTTGGGACCGAGCCGTCGCCGGACACCGAGCCCACGGACGATCGGTCGGATGCCTACGCCTACGACGTGCCGCCACCCTATCGCGAACCTCAGGCTCGGGCGACCCAGAACGGACCGCGTCCGGGCGAGCTCGCGGCCCGCTCCGCCCTGTTCTTCGAAACGGGGCAGGGCGCGTCCGGCCGGACCGCAAATGAAGCGTCGCCGATGACGAGCCAGACCCGGCCGGTGCGGCAGACGCCGGACTTCTACAATCCCAACGCCCTGGTCGGTCCGGTCTCGCCGTTCGAGCTGAAGGCCGGGGCCATGGTGCCGGCCGTGCTCCTAACGGCGGTGGACACGGCCCGGTCCGGTCCGGTCGTCGCCACCGTCACCCAGAACGTCTTCGACAGCGTGACGGGTCGCCATCTCCTTCTGCCCCAGGGCACCCGGCTAATCGGCAGCCACGAGGGCGAGAGCGCCTATGGCGATCGGCGGGCCTTCCTGGCCTGGGAGCGGATCATCCTGCCGAACGGCAAGAGCCTCGTTCTGGATGCCGAGCCCGGTGTGGATGCCCAGGGCGCCATCGGCGTCCGCGGCGAGGTCGACCGGCGACTGTTTCCGCTTCTGGTCGGGACGCTCTTTGCCGGAGCGATCACCACCCTGGGCCAGGTTGCGCGCGACGACGCGGGTGGATCGTCCGGCGGGCTGCTGGTCGACGCCGGCGACGCGGCGGCGATCGAGGGCGCGCAGGTGGGGGGGCGTCTGGTCGATCGCGAACTCGAGGTGCGTCCCTCAATCCGGCTACGCCCCGGCGTGGCGGTGCGTGTGCTGATCACACGCGATCTCATCCTGGAGCCCTATCGGTCATGAAATTTCGAGACAAACTGCGGCGGCGGCACCGTGTCCTGAGCGGCATTGTCGTCGTTCCGGTCGCCCTGGCCCTGTCGGCCGCGACAGCCGCCCGCCAGCATCCGCCACTGGCCCTCGTCAACGAGACGCCAAGCCTGCCCCGGGGTCTCTACTGGCATCAGGCCGGGGTCGGGGCCGGGGTCGGTCGTGTGGTGGCCGTGCACCAGCCTGATCGTGCCCGCGCCTATCTGGCCTCGCTGGGCGTCCCGCGAGACCTGCCGCTGATCAAGCGGGTCGTGGCGTCTGGCGGCCAGACCGTCTGCGTGGGCGACGGGGCGCTGGAGACTCCGATCGGTCGCTACCGGGTCCTGTCCGAGGACCGCCAGGGTCGAGCCTTGCCGGCCTGGGTCGGGTGCCGGGCGCTCGCGGCGGACGAACTGTTCATCCTGGGCGACACCGAGACCAGTTTCGACAGCCGCTACTTCGGACCGGTTCGGCGAGACTACGTCATCGGCGTCTATCGGGAGGCCGTGACATGGTGAGGGCGGCGATCCTGAGCGGCGTCTGCCTGATCTGGCCCACGTTTGCAGAGGCCCAGACAGTGGACTGGGCGCGGGCGGGCGGCGATCTGTTCGGGCGACCTGCTGTGACGGTACCGAGTGAGGACGGGTCGTCCGATGGAGCTCCGGACGCAGTCCTGGCCCCTCTGAGCCAACCCTTCGCTGACCTTGTCCGGTCGGCCGCCGAACGGCACGGGCTGGATCCCAAACTGCTGCATGCGGTCATCGTGGTCGAGAGCGGCTATCGTCGAGACGCGACATCGCCGGTCGGCGCGGGCGGTCTGACCCAGCTGATGCCCGCAACGGCCCTCGAGCTGGGTGTGAGGAATCGCTTCGATCCAGCTGAAAATGTGAGGGGAGGGGCGGACTATCTGGCGAGGCAGCTTCTGCGGTTCGGGGATGTGCGGTTGGCTCTGGCCGCCTACAATGCCGGGCCGGGGCGGGTGGCCAGGCTCGGCCGTATCCCGGATATCCCCGAGACCCAGGCTTATGTCACCTCAGTCGTAGACTGCTACCTGGCCCTGACCGCCGGGCGGGCGGTGACATCGGCGCGGCACTGTCGGCCCCGGAGCGTTTCGCCGTGAGCGCCGGGGGAGAGATGCCCGGGATCTTCGGGGCCAGTGAGATGGATGACGAAGTCCGGCTCACACGGGCCGAGGCGTCGATCGTCCTGGCGGAGATGGGTATCCGGATGAAGCCGGCTACCCTGGCGCGGCTCTGGTCTACGGCCGGCAACGGGCCACCCTGTCGTCACATTCGCTCCAAGCCCTTCTACCCCCGTCATCTGCTGGTGGCCTGGGCCCGTTCGCAGATTACGGAGATCCGGTCTGGTGCCCCTCCAGCCGCCAAGGGGCGACGCCGTGGTTGAGGGTGAACGACCCGATCTGGATGGCGTCCTGACCGACCCAACCGCCAGCAACGCCCTGAAAGGCGTGCTGCGCCAGTGGGTGGCTCGGGATCCGGTGGACGCCGTAAACGATGCAGTGGTGCTCCTTGGCCTTCTTTGGGCCCGTCTTGAACAGACTCTTGGATCGGCAACATGACAGGGGATGAGACTGAAGCGCCGCCCGAGACGGGCGGAGCCCACGACCGGCTTCTGTCCTGGCCGACCGTCAGGGACATGGCCGGGATCAGTCGGGCGACGGCCTGGCGGATGCAGCAGACCGGCGACTTTCCGAACCCCGTCCCGATCTCGCCCAATCGGGTCGGATGGTGGGAAAGCGAGCTGACGGCCTGGAAGGCCAGCCGCATGGCCAGCGGGCGCAAACGACCCCGTCCGTTCGCACCGGCGCATATGCCCAAGCTCATCCAGACGGCGCGGTCAGCCCGTCCTGCGCCGACCGAACTGCGATCTCAGGAAATTCAGCATGAGCTCAAGCTTCCCGTGCGGACACCAGTCCGCAAGCGCGCTCGCGGGCAGGTCGTGGCCCCCGGTCAAATCGATTTCGGCTTCTGAACAAACCTGAAACCACGTCTGTCGAATGGCAGAAATTGACTCTACCCGGCCGTTGGCAACGTCCGCTTTGGATGCCGCGCTGAAGACCCGACGAATGCCTAGGCCTGCCTCTTCGCACGGTAAGGAGATTGACTTTTGTGCACGCAACTGCCGCCGACGGAGCGTCCGCATGCCTGGTTGCGGCAGGGGTGGGCCAATCTCAAAACTTAAAAATGTTGCGGTTTGATACTTATGGGGCGATGGGCGGACAATGCGAACCGCTATAAGATTTCATTAGGTCTCGGGACCGCCAGAACCGGTAGTTGGCCCGCTTACCAAAACGTGGCTCTTCCAACCCCGGTATCAAAAGGGATGCGTTATCAGCCCCTTGTTTCCGATTACCGGTCCGTGACAGGGCGGGGGTCATCTAAAGCATCCCGAACGGTCGCAAGTCGATTCCGGCTGATGGGAAGCGCAACGCCTTCACACATCGTCAGCCGACCTCGCCCGCCCTCGCGCTCCAAGCCAACAACATGGGCGAGATTGGCGATGACCGAACGATGAATCCGCAGGAAGGATTTTGGCAGTTCGGTTTCCAGTCGATCAAGACGGGCGGCATGCAGCAATCGCCTGCCATCCGTCAGGCGAAGCTCGACGTAATCATCCGCTCCGACGACAGCCACGATCTCCGTGATGGCAACCCGCTCAACGCGTTTGGACGAAACGACCGTCAGACAATCCGGTCGGGTGGCTGCCTGGGTCAGCGCAGCCTCGCGCTGCTGATCGCCGCGCCCCAATCTGACGACCTCGACCATTAACAGGGGCAGAAGGAGACCGGCCGCGAACAAGAAGTAGGACAGATCGACCAGCCAAGTCGGAAACATCAGACCGATTGCCAAGAAGATTGTGAGATAGGCCAAGGCAAGCTTGGCTCCAGGCACCCGGCGGTAAACGGCTACGGCCGCCACAATCGATGAAAGGCCGAGCCCCACCATCAGGGCCAAGACAGCCTTCAGATCAAAACCTTGGGCCAGCCACGTTGCGCCCACCGCTACAACGGCGAGGCCGATCAGAGGTCGGCGGGTCCGGGGCCAAAATCGGGACACAACATAGGCGACCAGCAGGACCGCGAAGACTGCTGTCAGCACCCAGATTCCGACGAGGCGCCAGCCGTGGAATGAATAGGCATAGGGGACGAGCGCCCTCAGGCTCTCCAGGATGGCCTGTAATCCAGAGACCGCGGCCAAGATTGCCAGGATCAAGCTGGAGCTTGTGCGTCGCAAGCTATGGATGACGCCAAAACCGAAGGCGGCAGCAAACAGGGCACCTGCCGCTACAAAGGCAAGTGCCAGAGACCCCGTCCGCTCCGGCCGCGGCCAAGGCGCGAACACGAGCCCGGCGATGGGACGATCGAGGCGCACCGAGCCATGAAAGGACGACATGTGGATTACCACCACATTCTGGCCTGACCGCCACATCCGCTCGGGAATCGGGAAGGCAGCCTCGTAACGTCCGACCCGTTCGGTGGACGGCGAACCGCCTGGCCGACCGTTGGCTCCCAGACTCTGACCATTGAGCCAGACCTGGGACGAGGCGACGCCTACGACATAAAGGGCGGAAGGCGCATTGCCGTTCGGTCGCAGGATCTCCGACCGTAACCAAAGCTCTCGTTCCTGCGGGTCGATGACTCCGTTGATCGGGCGACAGTCCTGAAGCGTGCCCCCCCCCGAGCGCGCATCGCCTCGACAAGACAGCCAATCCTGCACCTCGCCCTGAGCACGGGACGCTGTCGGCAAGGCCGTCAAAAGAATCACGATGAGAAGAAGCCGCCACATCTCGACATCCTAGCGTGCCGTTCGCCGGAAAGCCCTGCCGCTCACCGAGCCATATCCACCGTTCGCCGAAGCGCGTCCCACCATGTTCAAGTTTATGCTTTGAACAGCCCATGACCCTCATATCCCTCAACCGCCGCGCCCTGATCTCCGCCGCCGGCCTCGCTCTCCCGACCATTGGCCTACCCCGAGCCGCGGTCGCTCAGACGCAACTGGATTTGCCACCCGGCCCCTTCCGCTTCGTTGCCAGGGACGGGCAGGAAACCGACGCCGAGCGCGGCTTCTTCGAGGTGCCGGAAGACCGTCGCATCCCCGGCTCTCGCCGCATCCGCCTAGGCTATATCCGCTTCGCCTCGACCTCACCCAATCCGGGTCCGCCCATCGTCTATCTCGCCGGTGGCCCAGGTGGAGAAGGGTCGGGAGCCGCGACCGGTCCGCGGTTTCCGATCTTCATGGCGCTCCGGGCTGTCGCCGATGTCATCGCCTTCGACCAGCGTGGGACAGGGCTATCGACTAGCTTGCCTGACCGGCCCGCGCCGATCGGACCCTTTCCGGCCCTCACTCGTGTGGGCATGACGGAATGGTATCGCAACGCGATGCAGGAGGCTTGGGTCGACTGGACTCGTGCCGGCGTCGCCATGTCTGGGTACAATACCGAACAGAGTGCCGACGACATCGACGACCTGCGCCGTCATCTGGGTGCGGACAGGATCAACCTGTGGGGCATTAGCTACGGCACCCACCTCGCCCTCTCGGTTCTGAATCGCCATCCAGATGTCATCGGCCGGGTCGCGTTGGCCAGTCTGGAAGGTCAAGACCAGACCATCAAGCGACCGGCGCGGATCGACGCTTTCCTCGGCCGTGTAGATCGTCTGATCGGAGAAGACCCCATCGCCCGCGCCGCGGTGCCAGACCTCCTGGCTCTGATGCGAAGGGTCCACGCCCGGATGGAAGCTGATCCGGTGGAACTGACCTTTGAAAGCGATACCGGGCCTAAGAGCTTTAAGATCGGCGGCTTCGGCGTCCAGCTTATGAGCGGCGGGCTCGTGGCCAATCCAAGAACGTTGTCCATGGTGCCGGGTCTTTATCTGGCGCTCGACGCGGGCATGACCGAGGTTCTCAGCCAAGTCCTGCCCGATCCGAGCAGCCTGTTCAGCATAAGCGGCATGCCCGAGGCCATGGACTTGGCGTCCGGCGTATCGCCTGGGAGGCTGGCCCTAGTCGAAGAGGAGGCCAGGACCGCTGTCCTCGGCGATGCCTTCAACTTCCCCATGCCGCATCTGCTGGGCTCAATTCCCAACGTCGATCTCGGTCAGACCTTCCGCGAAGCAATTCGCATCGACACCCCCGCCCTGTTGATCGCAGGCTCTCTGGATGGCCGCACCCCGCTCGAAGAACAGGCCGAGGTGGCCGATCAATTCCGCAACAAGTCCCAGGTCCTGGTCGAAAACGCCGGGCACAATGTGTTTGAGGCCCACCCGGAGGTGCAGAGCCTGTTGGTCCGGTTCTTCGGCGGTAGGACCCTGGCCGATACTGACTTATCGATACCTGCTCCGATATTCGTGGTCAGCTAGGTTGAACGGCCTCAGCGGCGATACGGCCTTCGAACTTTAAGCCTGACTTGAATGAAGAGGCTCTGCAATGCCCCCTTTGGCAATCGAAACAATCGATCTTACCCGGCGCTACGGCAGGAAAACGGTCGTGGATTCTGTTTCGCTAGCGGTGCCACAGGGTGCGATCTACGGCTTCCTGGGTCGCAATGGGGCCGGGAAAACCACTACGATCCGGCTGCTCCTCGGCCTACTCAAGCCCACATCCGGCAGGGCGCTGGTTAGCGGCATCAACGTGTCCACTGACCGGATCGGGGCTGTCCGCCAGATCGGCTCTTTGCTTGAGACACATGGCTTCTATTCGAACCTGACCGGACGGGAAAATCTCGGCCTGACCTGCACCTTGCGCAGCTTCCCGAAGACCGAAATCGACCGCGTGCTGGAGATCGTCGAGATGCGCGCCGATGCCGGACGACGCGTCTCGGACTATTCCCTCGGCATGCGACAGCGGATCGGCCTCGCACGCGCCCTGCTGGGCGCACCATCGCTGCTCATCCTTGATGAGCCGACCAATGGGCTGGATCCGGAAGGTATCGCCGACATGCGGCATCTCCTGAGGCGTTTGCCCGAGACCGCTAAGGCGACCATTCTCCTGTCCAGCCATCTGCTCGGTGAAATCGAGCAGGTCGCCACCCACGTCGGCATCCTGAGCCTGGGTCGACTGGTCGTCCAGGATTCTCTCGAGCGGCTCAGGGCCGAACAATCGCCCGAACTCCAAATCCGTGTCGACGATCCCGCACGAGCGGCGAGCCTTTTGCGGAGTTGGGACCTCTGGGTCTCCGATTGCGGACCCAATTTGGTGGTCCGCCTTCGCGACGGACAGAACCATGATCAAACCTGCTCCGCCCTGAACGCCGATCTGGTGGGGTCTGGCATCCGTGTCTTCGCCCTGGGAGCCCGCGCGCCCTCGCTCGAAGGCATTTACGAGCGGGCATCGAACCCTAACCAAGGCGGTGACCAACACCCATCGGGAGCCACAGGATGATCCGACTTCTCACAGTCGAGGTTCAAAAACTGAACCGCTCCCTGGTTCTTATGCTCGCCCTCGCGGCACCCAGCCTCGTTGCGATCTTCGCCTTCTTCAACATGCTGCGCTACGACGAACCCCGTCCTTGGGGCCTTTGGCTCGGAGGCGCGTCGGCGATTTGGGCCTTCTTCATGCTGCCGATGAGCGCGACCGCAATCACGGCACTCGTCGCCCAGATGGAGCATGGCCCTCGTGCCTGGGATCACCTGCGCGCCCTACCAGTCGGCCGGTGGAAGATCTACGCTGCCAAAGCTATCTGCGTCCTAGTTCTGATCGCGGGCATGAGCGGCCTCAATTTAGCGCTCACCCTTGGAGCCGTAAACCTGGCCGCTGCCATCAAGCCCGACCTTTCGCCGGTCGGCCCTATGGACCTGCTTGGCGCTCTCGTCACCACGGCCAAGATCGCCGCTTCCGCGATCCTGCTGACGGCTATCCAGTTCTGGACCGCCATGCGGTTCAACAGTTTCGTCCCCGCGCTTGCGCTGGGCATCGGCGGCACATTCTTCGCCGTCGTTGCTACCTCAGCTAAACAGGGCGTCTTCTTTCCGTGGCAGATGCCGATCAACATGCTAGCGACCGAAGCATGGAGGGCTGAGACGGCACTGGGTTTGGGAGCGGGTCTCGGCCTTGCCGTTCTTGTCGCCGCGATCGCTCACCTTTCCTGGCGTGAACCGAGTTGATTCTGCGGACACTTCGCAGACGGTGATCGGATTGGGCGTGAGCCGGGACAGTTGTCAGCTCAGCGCCACATCGGATAAGGCCGTGCGGCGGGCACCGAGAACGACGGCGGCACCTACTGCTGCCAGATGGAGGGCCGCCGCCGCGCCCATGTCGCTTGATTTGCCGGTGGTGACGACATTCTTGCCTGCGATGTTGTCGGTCATTGGTCTGCCATTGCTTCCGTCACTGACGTCTCGGCAAGATACTGTTCGTCGGTCACATGCTCCAGCCAAGTGACGGGCGAGCCGTTCTGGCTTTCCTGGATGGCGATGTGGGTCATGGCCTCGTGCGGCGTCGCGCCGTGCCAGTGCTTATGTTCGGGCGGGCACCAGAGGACGTCCCCGGCGCGAAACTCCAGCTTCGGGCCGCCCTCGATCTGGGTCCAGCCGACGCCTTCGGTGACGATCAGGGTCTGACCCAGCGGATGGACGTGCCAGGCGGTGCGCGCGCCAGGCTCGAAGCGGACAACGGCGCCGCCGACACGAGAGGGCGCTTCGCGCTGGAACTGGCCGCTGATGGTGACGCGGCCGGTGAACCATTCGGCCGGACCGTCGATGGTGGTCTGGTCGGCCTTGCGGGTGATCTCCATGACGGGCGCGCCTTCCTGGCTATGTGCGGGAGAATGGACGCCCATGAGCGCCGTGACGGCGACGAGAACGGGGCGGATCACGACAGGTGCTCCTCGAAGAAGCGGGTCAACAGATCGAACGGGATCAGGTCGACGCGATCATAGAGATCGACGTGACTGGCGCCGGGGACGATCACCAGTTCCTTCGGCTCGGCCGCCGCCGCGAAGGCCGTCTCGCTGAAGTAGCGCGAGTGGGCGTTCTCGCCGTGGATCAGCAGGATCGGCCTCGGCGAGATTTCCGCGATGTAGGTCATCAGGGGGAATGTCATGAACGACAGCGGCGTCGTAACCGTCCAGGCTTTGCCGGAGTTCACCGCCCGCGCGTGATAGCCGCGCGGCGTCATATAGTAGGCGTGGTAATCGACCAGGAACTGCGCTTCGCCGCCCTTCAGTTCGTTGGCGGCCGGACCGTAGGCGGGGCTGCCGTTGCGGGCATCGACCCAGCGCTGGCGGCTCATCTGATCCAGCGAGTGCGCCCGCTGCTCGGGCGTGACGCTGTCGTTGTACCCGCGCGACATGACGCGGCTCATGTCATACATGGTGCTGGTCGCGACGGCCTTGACCCGCTTGTCGGCCGCGACGGCGTTCAGCGCCATGCCGCCCCAGCCGCAGATGCCGATGACGCCGATCCGCTCCTGATCGACCGACGGGTGCAGGCCGAGGAAGTCGACCGCCGCCATGAAGTCTTCGGTGTTGATGTCGGGCGAGGCCAAGTTGCGCGGCTCTCCGCCGCTTTCGCCGGTGAAGGACGGGTCGAACGCCAGGGCGACGAAGCCGCGTGCCGCCATCGTCTGGGCATAGAGGCCCGACGACTGCTCCTTGACCGCGCCGAACGGGCCGCCGACCGCGAGCGCCGCCAGGCGCTGGCCGTCACGGCCTTTGGGTCGATACAGGTCGCCCGTGAGGGTGATTCCGTAGCGGTTGGTGAAGGTGACCTTCTGGTGGTCGACGGCTTCGTCGCGGGGGAACACCTTGTCCCAGTCACTGGTCATGGTCTGTGCCTTTGCATTGGAGGTGGGGAGGAGCGATGCGGCGGCCAGGGCGGTCACGCCGGCGCCGGTCAGTTTCATTAGGCCTCGACGATCCATCGGGAGGGACGGGCGGGTCTGAAGGTCGGGGGAAGGCAGGGTCATGTCGGGCTCCGTGGTGTGATTCAGCGGGGTTTCAGCAGGGCGCGGCCGTCGCGGACGATCAGGACGGCGATGACGGCCAGGGCGACGCTGGCGACCAGGACGGCGCTGATCGAGAGGTGGTCGAGCAGCAGGCCGCCGACGACGGCACCCAGCAGGATCGAGGCCTGGACGGCGGCGACCATCAGGCCGCCGGCTGACTCGGGCGCGTCCTCGGCGTTCTGGGACATCCAGGTCATCCAGATCACCGACATGGCGGTGTTCATCGCGCCCCAGACGACCAGGAGAAGGCCGGCCGCGATCGGCCAGCCGCCAACGAGCAGCAGCGCGGCGGTGACCGTGCCCATGACCAGGGCCGGCAGGCGCAGAAGCCTGGAGACATCACCCTTGATTAAGCGCCCCGAGGCCCAGGTTCCGACGAAGCCGGCGCAGCCGAGTGCGAGCAGCAGGATCGACAGGCCGGTGACGCCCACGCCCGTGACCTGTTCGAGGAAGGGCCGCAGATAGGTGAAGAGGGTGAAGGCCGAGCCCCAGGACAGCATCGAGGCGATCAGGCCGACGAGGAAATAGCGGCGACGCAGCAGGTCCAGCATGTCGCCGATCCCCCGCTGTCCACGGGCCGGCAGCGACGGCAGGGCCGCGACGTGCCAGACGAGATTGGCGGCCACGAGCGGCGTCAGCGCCCAGAAGACCTCGCGCCAGCCGAACAGGCCGCCAAAATAGCTGCCTATGGGCGCGGCAAAGGCGGCGGCGATCGCCTGTCCGCCATACATCAGGGCCAGGGCGCGCGGCACGTCAGACGCCGGGACCAGCCGCATGATGACGGCGGTCGCCAGGGCCCAGAACCCGCCGATGCAGAGGCCCAGCAAGGCGCGCCCCACCATCAGGACCTCGAAGTTCGGCGCGGCGGCGACGAGCACCAGCGAGACACCCATCAGACCCGTCAGGCCGACGAGAACCCATTTGCGGTTCAGCCGACCTGCGACCGTGCTCACCCCCAGACTGGCGATGACCGCGAAAAGGCCGCTGATCGATACGGCCTGACCGGTCTGCCCGACGGAGGCGTCGAGGCCCTCGGCCATAGGCGTCAGCAGGCTGACCGGCATGAACTCTGACGCGATCAGCAACGCCACGCACAGCGCCATCGACAGGACCGCGCCCCAGGCGGCGGTTGGCGTCGTGGCTTCGGATGTCGGTGCGGTGGCTGCCAGCATGGTCGTCTCTCTCTTTCGTCGAGGGACAAACTAGGCGCGCGCGTCAAAGAGGATTAGTCAGGGAGATCGGCATGAACTAATCGATACGGACGATTAATCGAGGAGGTCGCCCGTGGCCGGACCGGACCTGAACCAGTTGACTTGGTTCCAGATCGTGGCCGAGGAGCGCAGTTTTACCAAGGCCGCCGCCCGGATCGGAGTGGCCCAGTCCACCCTCAGCCACGCCATCCGCCAGCTTGAGGCGCGTCTGGGCATCCGGCTGCTGACCCGCACAACGCGCAGCGTGGCGCCCACGGCGGCGGGCGAGCGTCTGCTGCAAACGATCACCCCGCGTCTGGCCGAGATCGAGCAGGAAATCGAAAGCCTGACCAGCGTGCGCGACAGGCCGGCGGGCTCCATCCGGTTGACGCTGTCTGACCATGCGCTGGACAGAGTGGTCTGGCCCAAGCTGAACCCGATCCTCGCGGCCTATCCCGACATCAAGATCGAACTGATCCTCGACAGCACCTTCCGCAACATCGTCGAGGAACGGTTCGACGCCGGTGTCCGCTTGGGCGAAAGCGTCGAGAAGGACATGATCGCCGTGCGCATCGGTCCGGACTGGCGTCTCGTCGCCGTCGCCTCACCCGGCTATCTGGCAGAACGCGGCAGGCCGGTTCACCCCAAGGACCTGGTCGCCCATTCATGCATAAACATGCGCCACGAGTCGGCGGGGAGCCTTTATGCCTGGGAGTTCGAGAAGGACGGTCAGGCCCTGCGTGTTCGCGTCGAGGGCCAGGTCACCTTCAACAACTCCTACGCCATGATCGATGCAGCGGTCAGCGGATTGGGGATTGCCTATGTGCCCGACGACATCGTCGCGTCGCATCTGGCGTCAGGCGCGCTCGAACTGGTTCTGGACGACTGGTCCCCGATGTTCGACGGCTATTTCCTCTATTACCCGAGCCGCCGGCAGAACCTGGCAGCATTCCAGATTGTGGTCGATGCCCTTCGCCATCGACCAAGCTGAAGGTCTACGTTCCAGCCAGGCGTCAATGTCCGCTGCTGGCGCTGGGCTGCCATTAGCTGAGCAACTCAGCAATCAACTTCGCTGCGACCGCGCCTCCGTTTTCGCGCGCTGCAATGCTCCCCACGCGCTGGGCAGTTGCGCGCGTCTCAGCAGATGAGAGCAAACGCTCCAGCGCGGCGGTCACTCGTTGCGAGGTGTAGCGTCGGCGGGGGAGGGTCGCGCCACAGCCGAGCCTCACAACCCGTGCGGCGTTGTCGAACTGATCGCCGAGATGGGGAATGACCAGCTGTGGACGGCCAGCGCGCAGCGCCTGCTGGGTCGTGCCAACACCCCCTTGATGCACGATGATGGCGGCCTGCGGAAACAGGGTGGAGTAGGGCGCGTAGGGAAGCGTGAGCACGTCATCGCCATGACCGGCCGAGAGATCGCCGTCCGGCCCAACCAGCAGCACGGCACGGCGGCCGCAACGGCGCGCCGCTGCGAGACCTTCGACGTAGAAGTCGCCCGCGATATTCACAGCGGCGCTCCCCAGCGTGAAAACAATCGGACTTGAGCCCGCAGCAAGGAAGTCAGCGAGGGTGTCTGGCATCACTGACGGTCCTCCCTTGTCGCTGTCATAGGGCGCGTAGCCGGCCACCTGGAAACCCGAAGGAGCATCGAGCTGCTTATGGCTGAGGAGCTCTGAGTATAATCCGATGGACAGCGGCTGGCTGCAGAGCCCGTCGAGCAGGAGATTGCGCCGGGTTGGCGCTAGGCCAAACCGTGATCGGATCTGATCTAACGGGGCGGTCCACCGAGCCGTGCTCGCGCGAGCCAGCATAATAGTGAGGCGGTTAAGTTGAAGCTGCAGTCCGCCGTCAGCCGGCGACAGCCAAGGTGCAGCGGGCAGCCGGGGCGGATCATAGGCGGAGAAGACGATCGCAGGCTGGAGCGCTACGGGCACGAATGGCACACCTAGCTTCTCGGCCGCGATTGCTGCTCCCGCAGCAAAGGTGCTCCCGATAATGACCGAGGCGCCCGAGGCGGCTTTGATGAGCGAGCGAGCGCCTTCCTCCAAGTTGGGAAGCAGCAGGCGCTCAAAGAGAAAATTGTTCGAAGCCGCCACCCGCCGGGTCAGCTCTGTCGCATCCATTCCCATCTGCGCCTGAAGCTCTGCTTGACTGGGGCCGACTGAATGGAAGCCTAGTCCTTCGGTGCGGACCTTGGCTGCGTAGTCGGGGGAGGAAACGATTTCCGCCTGAAAGCCCCGCTCTCGCAGCGCAGTCGCCAAGGCGATGAACGGGTGCAGATCACCAAGTGATCCGGCGGTGGCAAGGATGGCTCTCGGCGGCGTGGGAGTTGGCACAAGCCGATGGTTACACGAACAGCGGCTTAGGACCACGGCTCCAAGTTCACGGCCGCCGCCAGCGGACTTTGCCTCATACCCGAGCACGGCGCGGGCTGCGAAAGGCCTCGATCCGCTCGACACGCGAACGTCGGCTACCGGGCAGCGGGCCGATGTCCGCTATTGGCGCATCTGCGCTGTTTGAAGCGTATTCTGAGGAGGGGCGTCGATCGTGGGAGGTGGCCATGAGCCAGCCCGATCTGTTTCGTTTACCTCGCAAGCCCTGGAACGCTGGCCGAATGACCGGTGCCAAGGCCCCACTCAAGCCAAAGCACATCTGGGCGATCCGACAGCACCTCAAGTCTGTAGGATCGATCCGGGATCTGGCGATGTTCAACATCGCTTTGGACGCCAAACTCCGGGGCTGTGATCTGGTAAAGCTTCGGCTCGGTGATATCGCACAGGGCGGCGTCATTCGGCAGCGATCTATCGTCGTCCAGCAAAAGACCGGCCGACCGGTGCCCTTCGAGATCACGGAAGCCGCGAGGGAAGCTTTAGCTAACTGGCTGGAGCGCCGAGGGCGACGGCGTGACGACTGGCTATTCCCTAGCCGCAGCCGAGATGGAGAGCACATAGGCACTCGGCAATACGCTCGCCTGGTTGATACTTGGGTGAGGATGATCGACCTGAACCCAAGCGCGTATGGCACCCACAGCCTTCGACGGACAAAGGTGGCGTTGATCTACAAGAAGACCGGCAACCTCCGCGCATGCCAGCTTCTGCTCGGCCACGGGAAGTTAGAGAGCACTGTCCGGTATCTCGGCATCGAAGTGGACGACGCGTTGGAGATCTCGGAGCAGATAGACCTATAGGCCGTCTTGGGGCAGTCCGCCGAAAGCGGACTGCCCCAATGTCTCTGAGGGGTGGATACTGTTGAAAAAGTCCGCGAGCCTGCCGTTGATCGGCCCTTTTTGGCGCGATCTGGCACTGCTGCGAGAACTAAGCTATTGATTTCGTTGCGGCGGGATTTCGTGATTCGCACGGGTTTTGCGCCATTCTGGCAGTCACCGGACTTTTTCAACAGTGTCGGTGGAAAGCGGACTTTGTCTGAGATGAGGGCATGAGTTTCCGTCACTCACCATCCGCCTAATCTGCTTTCGCCGCACTGGCGGCGAAGTCAGCCCCCTGAAGCTTCGCCACACACGTCATCACCAGAGGGGTGGTGGGATCGTTGATGAAGTCAAACGCCATCCGGCCGGCGCACGGGTTGAAGCTCGCGCCATGGCTGAGACCAGGCATTTGGACGAAATGTGCCTCAGGCATATTCGCGAGCAAACGTCGGCCCCATTGCGGCGGCGTAGATGGGTCGAACTCGCCAGCGAAGATCAGGGTTGGAACATCGGTAGTGACAGGTTCATTCGCGGCTGCCGACGCCGCCGCGACGTTCCAGGCGGTGCATATCTCCGGCGACGCCACCCGGGCGTCCATGCCGCCGAGGCCATAGTTGAGCGACGTCTGCGCCCGAACAAGGTCAGCATTTTCGAACGGCGCATCTTCGCCGCACCACACCGACAACCTCAGGCCCCATGTGAAGGCGGATGGTCCTTGCGCCAGCGTGATCCAGCGCCCCATTTCTTCATAGCGACCCGCTCGGGCCTCGCCTACCGCGCGAGGGATCAGCGGAATGCGAAGCGGGTCTTGCAGGGCTCCGCCTATCGCCCGCACCACCTCGGCGCCTCTGGCGTCGATAGATGGGTCCGTGAGGCCGAACGGAAGGCGCTCGCTGTCCGCGCGAGCCACAAGGGCCTCGAAGTCCGCCCTTGGGTCAGGCCAAGCCGCACCGCAGACCGGATCAACGGCGCAGCCGTCAAACACTGCATTGAGGGCGCGCCAAGTGTTGGCGCTCGCGGTCTCGTCATAGCTGACTTCCGGCGGCAGGGCGGAGTCCAGAACCATGGCGCGCACCGACGTGGGGTGCCGCCTGGCGAACGTCAGGGCCAACCGCGTTCCGTAAGAAAGCGCATAGAGGTTGAGTTTAGGGTAGCCGAGGGCCACGCGGAGATCTTCGATGTCATCGGCGGCCTCGGAGGAGGTGTAGCCATTTAGATCCACGCTCGACTCGACCAGTCGGGCTCGACAGGTCCCGGCGGCCGCAGCCAGCCCGGTATGTGCAGCCCCGGCTCTCACTCTGCCTGCTCCGATCTCCCCCTTCACGGCGTTGATCTCCGGGCACTCAAGAGCGGGCTGCGATAGGCGCGCGCCACGCGGCTCCAGCAAGATCTGATCGCGCGCCTCGAGAAATGGATTACTCCGCCCCGACCGCTGGCCGGTCAGGGCGCTGTTGCCGGGACCACCTGTGAGGAACATGACCGGGTCCGCGAGGGCCTCGGCCGCGCGACTGCGGAAGATGATCACGGGGAGCTGGATCATCCGGCTGTCGGCCGCGGCCCTGTTCTCCGGAACGTTCAATGTGCCGCAGTCAATTTTTTCATCGGCCGCAACCTCGACGGCGCAGGCTCCGGCGTCGAAGAATGAGCGCGATGGCCCGGCTTGCGCGAGCGAAATCCCCGGAACCGCCGACGCGACGGACAGCAGTAGTATGAGCATTCTCAAAATAGTGGTCCCCAGGTTCGGTAAACCGTCGCGACCTGCACACCCCTGCGCAACTTAATCATCGGTAACGCCGTCGAATGTTGCGGCCTCCGCCCCAAACCTTGTGCATGGCGGCCGTCCGGTATGGGTCGATCTGCGACGTTGGCCTTTCCCAGAACCTGGACATTCGCTTTATCGCCCGAGGGCGGACGTGCTGGACGGTAGCTAGGGGTAGAAAACGTCAATACGCGTCTAAACGAAAATAGCCCCGTCTGAGACAGACGAGGCTATCAAAGAAATCGGTGAGTGCCGTGGGGCTAAGCCGCGTGCGACTGTCCGCTGAAGATGGCGGGTTCATCCGCACTGCTGCTCGCTATAAGCGGCAAGCTATTGATGACGTTGGTCAATGCAATTTCGTCCAGGCCGTCGGATCGCCCTCCCAGTTCGATGTTGATCCTGAGTATCCTTAGAACACTCACCACTTCGTCGAGCGAGGTCGGCACATGGCGAAGCAGGGATTTTTCCAACGACTCCATCGCCTCAAATGCAACATCATCAGGTTCAGTTTCTGATTGGTAGTTGTTGACCCAAACAGAGAATGTAGTTTGAAAAGGCATACCCTGGGCCATGATGATCCTCCTTGAATTGGCCAGATAGTGCATCAAGATGCCTTCTCGCTTAATGCCCCATTAAAATCAAATACGTCCAATTACATATACAGCAATTCCAGGTTGTCGTGAATACTGGAATCGAACCATGTTCGTTGAATCTTCTCGTGAAACGCGCATTCTTCCATCAGCCCTTACAGAGCCGTCTTCGTCCATCTCTTGGCTCAGCGGGCGCGGACGGCGTCCAAACGCAAACGCCTTGATTTCTCAAATCGGCCGAAAGCCGACCGTGGATTCTAGCCCAGAGACCTGATGTCCTGAGGCCATCCGCGATCGTTTAAGCGAAATCTGGAAAGCTGGGCCGTGAACCTGACTGTTATTTGCGGATTGGGTTAGCCATGAGCTCAACAACCGTGCCCTATGCGTTAGCCGTTGATGACGAAGCGATTATTCGGATCGACGCCTGTCAGATCCTCGAATAGGCTGGGTTTCGCTGTATGGAAGCGGCGTCTGGCGATGCTGCAATCGACCTGCTGGAGCAGCACTTCGCTTCTGTAGTTCTGCTCTTTACGGACGTCGAAATGCCAGGTGAGACCGACGGTTTTGCCTTGGCGCGACACGTGGCCCAGCATTGGCCCCACATCGAGATCGTAGTTTCGAGCGGCAACGTGAAACCGGTAGATAGCGACATGCCAGCCAAAGCCGTCTTCATCACAAAGCCGTTCTCTGCGGGAGTCGTGCACCAAGAACTGCGCCGTATACTGCCGGACGGAAAAAAGCCCGAAACGATTAAAGCTGCCGTGTAGAGGCATCCGCTTTGGGTCGAGATCGGACATGATGGCAGGCGGACAGCGGACATGTTTTCCGATGACGGAAAGCGGACCTTCCTAACCGCTAACAGGGGTGGTTAGCGGCCTTCGACCCCAGCTCGCTCAGGGTTGCGGCGGCTCGATATGGTGGTCCAGCCTAGGGCTACGGTAACGCCGCCTATCAACAGGCCGAGGCCAAGCATGACGCCCAACGGCAGCCCGCCGAGCCATTCAAAAGCCGCGCGGCCTGGGCCGGTGGCAGACATGGCTTGAAAGCCGATCATCTGGACGACGACCACCCCCAGTGCGACGGCCCAGGGATGGCCGTAGCGGGGGTCGCGCCGCCAAAGCCACAGCGCGGCGAGCCCCGCGACCAGGTTGGCCAGTTGCACACCCCCGCCAAACACGGGGAAGTCTTGGGGCCCGCGGATGATGAGACCGGGAACCGTTTGGTTGAAGACACGCCCCAGCACTGGGCTGACCAGTGGCAAGGCAGTCGATAGCATGTAGCCGGCGTGAAGCTGAACGTTCCGGCGATGTCGAAGCGCCATGCCGACGGCATAAAGCACGGCCCCGAATGCGAGCGCGTCGAGGACGCCCAGCTTGACGCCCCACAGGGCATAGAACGGATTGCCATCGCGCGTGCCGACCGCCATCGAATGCAGGACGCCCATGGCCCCGGCGGCGAACAGCGGGGCGGCGACAAACGTTAGTCGGCCCATGAAGCGGTGGGCTGCCATCTGACGCTGATGCGGCGTCCAGCTTTGGGCCAACAACAGCAACATCCAGAGCGTCGCGGTCATGCCGTGGATGTGGAACCCGGTCGGAGCGCTGGAAAGCACGCCGAAATAGCTGCGCCAGAAGGCGAAGACGGTCGCGGCAATCAATGCGACGATGAACAGCCAAGCGTGGCGATACGGCATGCTTCCCCCCGGAACCGACCACCTACTACGCCGTCTCAGAGAACGCTGTCCACCGGCACAACGGCGTTTTCCGTTTTGGTCAATGAGATGGGCCGCGTCCACCGGTGGTGACCGTGAAACCTCAAGAGATCGAATTTCTGAAACGGGTCGAGAGCGGCCGGAGAGATTGAACCGAAATGCGGACGTTCCCAAGCTCAGACGGCATGGCTGAATGTCGTGTTGCCGGCGCTGCGTGAATGACCGGTTCTGGCGCTTCGGAGACCTTGAAGTTCGACCGCCGCTCTTGACCCATCAGAGACGTTCGGAACGTCCGCTATCAGGTGGCAGGCTTGTTTGAGGGTAGCTTCAATATCTAAAGGCATCTGATTAGCAGGCCGACCCTTCGCCGCTTCAGCGCCCGGGCGGCGTGCGTTTGGACGGGGGAGTTGCCAGAACCTAGCATGGTATGAAGCTTCCGACTTGGCGAGAATACCCTGAACCTGCCGCGACTGGGGGGGGGTGACCAGACCAATTGATAGACACTCGCAGGCAACATTTGACGGCCATCGTCATTGGCTGTGCATGACATCCGACCATCCTTCATCGTCCGTCAGTCGGCGCCGGGTTCTGGCCACTGGCACTGTAGTGGCAGTCGGCGCATCTTTGCCTGTGGCGTCACAGGCTTTCTCAATGACAACCTCCAACGCAAACCCGACGAGCCCTGCCATGTCTACGGAAATGCGCCTGCAAGTTAACGGTGCTGAGCACGCGCTCCGGCTCGATCCCCGTACGACCCTGCTGGATGCGTTGCGTGAGAGCCTGCATCTGACGGGCACCAAGAAGGGCTGCGACCATGGCCAGTGCGGGGCCTGTACAGTCATCGTCGATGGGCGGCGGATCAACAGCTGCCTGACTCTGGCGGTCATGCACGACGGCGACGAGATCACCACGATCGAGGGGTTGGGCAAGCCGGGGTCGCTGCATCCCATGCAGGCGGCCTTTGTCCAGTATGACGGGTTCCAATGTGGATACTGTACGCCGGGCCAGATCTGTTCGTCCGTCGCGATGCTGGACGAGATCAAGGCGGGCGTGCCCAGTCACGTCACCGAAAACCTGGAGCGGGTGTCGTTCTCGGACACCGAAGTGCGCGAGCGGATGAGCGGCAATATCTGTCGTTGCGCCGCCTATCCCAACATCGTCGCCGCGATCCGCGATGTGCAGGAGCAGGGCGCATGAAGGCGTTCACCTATGAACGGGCATCGACCCCAGCCGAGGCCGCCGAGATGGTCGCGAAAAACCCCGACGCGAAATTCATCGCGGGCGGCACCAATCTGCTGGACCTGATGAAGCTGCAGATCGAAATGCCCACGCATCTGGTCGATGTGAACCGGCTGGGGCTGGACACGATCGAGGACGCTGACGGCGGTCTGAGAATTGGCGCGTTGGTGCGCAACACCGACTTGGCCGCCGATACGCGCGTGCGCCGTGACTATAGCGTGCTGACGCGGGCGTTAGTGTCTGGAGCCTCGGGCCAGCTCAGGAACAAGGCGACGACGGCGGGCAACCTGCTGCAACGGACGCGCTGCCCCTATTTCTATGACACGACCAAACCCTGCAACAAGCGTGAGCCAGGCGCGGGCTGTTCGGCGATCGGCGGCTTTACCCGTAACCTGGCGGTGATGGGCACGTCGGAGGCCTGTATCGCCACCCATCCGTCGGACATGGCGGTGGCGATGCGGGTTCTGGACGCCACGATCGAGACGGTCTCGCCGACTGGCGGAACGCGCGCCATTCCGATCCAGGATTTCCACACCCTGCCCGGCGATACGCCACACATCGAGACGGTATTGGCGCCTGGAGAGTTCATAACAGGCGTGGTCCTGCCTGCGCCGATCGGGGGTACGCAGATCTATCGCAAGGTGCGAGACCGGGCGTCTTATGCCTTTGCGACCATCTCGGTCGCGGGCGTGATCGATGCAGAGGGCGGGTCGCGGTTCGCGTTCGGCGGGCTGGCGCACAAACCCTGGCGGGTCGAGGCGGCAGAGGCGCGGCTTTCGGACGGGGCGGATGCCGTGGCCGACGTCGTGCTGAGTGGCTCCAGGACGACCGAAGAAAACGCATTCAAACTTCCGCTGGTGCGCCGGACCCTTCAGTCCGTCGTCGCTGAAGCGCGGGCGTAGGATCAGATGACCGAGTTCAACACCCCCGCCGGCCCCAATGTCATTGACCGTGAGCGCGTGGTCGGAAAGGCTTATGACCGCATCGACGGACCGTTGAAGGTCACGGGTCAGGCCACCTATGCGTACGAATACCATGAGGGGCTGAACAATCTGGCTTATGGCGTCATGCAGGGTGCGGGCATCGGCAAGGGCATCATCACCTCGATCGACACGCGCGAGGCCGAGGCTGCCCCGGGCGTCGTGCTGGTGCTGACCTACAAGAACGCTCCCAGCCAATCCAAAGAGGGAACTTACAACGCGCCGCAGCTTCAGGGACCTGAGATCGCCTTCTTCGACCAGTCTGTCGCCTTCGTCGTCGCCGAAACGTTCGAACAGGCGCGGGCGGGAGCAGCCCTTGTCAAGATCGAGTATCGCAAGACCGAGGGCCGGTTCGATCTGGAGGCCGAGAAGGACAAGGGCGAAGCGCCCGAGGACACGCCTGACATCGTGGTCGGGTCGTTCGACGAGGCCTTCTCAGGCGCGGCGGCTTCGGTTGACGTGACCTATACGACGCCGGACCAGGCCCATTCGATGATGGAGCCGCACGCCAGCATCGCCGAATGGCGGGGCGATCAGTTGACGGTCCATACCTCCCATCAGGTCGTGCACTGGGCGACAGACGGTATCGCCTCGACGCTGCAAATCCCTCAGGACAAGGTGAGGGTTCTTACCCCCTATGTCGGTGGCGGATTCGGCTCGAAACTGGAAATCTATGGTGATCCCATTCTGGCGGCGATGGCAGCGAAAAAACTGGCCAGGCCGGTCAAGGTCGCCCTCACGCGGCCCCAGATATACAACCACACGACCCACCGCCCGGCGACGATCCAGCGGTTGAGGCTCGGCGCGGACTCGGATGGAAAGCTGGTCGCGGTCGGTCACGATACCTGGAGTGGCAATCAACCGGGCGGCGACCCTGAAAAGGCGGGAGACCAGACGCGCATCCTGTACGCCGGAGAGAACCGCCTGATCCGCCACCGCCAGACTGTACTGGACCTGCCAAAAGGGGCGTCCATGCGAGCACCGGGTGAGGCGGTCGGCCTGCTGGCGCTCGAATGTGCCGTCGACGAACTGGCCGAGAAGATGGATATGGACCCGGTCGAGTTCCGCATCCGCAACGACGTCCAGTTCGACCCAGAAAAGGGACCGGAGCGACCGTTCTCGACCCGCAATCTGATCGAGGCTCTGAGGGTCGGGGCCGATCGGTTCGGCTGGGACAAGCGCGATCCGAAACCGGGTCAGGTGCGCGACGGTCGCTGGCTGGTCGGCATCGGCGTGGCCTCGGCGGTGCGGCGCAATCTCGTGGTGTCGTCCGGCGCCAAGGTGACGATGGGGGGCGACGGCGTCCTGGTGATCGAGACCCAGATGACCGATATCGGCACTGGCAGCTATACGATCCTGGCCCAGGTCGGGGCCGAGATGCTGGGTCTGCCCTTGGACCGGGTTCAGGTAAAGCTGGGCGACAGCAACTTTCCTCAGGCCGCCGGTTCAGGGGGATCGTTCGGGGCCAACAGTTCGACGGCAGGGCTTTTCTATGCCTGCGAAACCCTTCGCGCGAGCTTGGCTGAGAAGGCTGGGTTCGACAGCGACCACGTGACTTTCGAAGATGGCCAGATCACCAGTGGGGGTCGCAGCCTGGATCTAAGCGACGTCGCCGGATCGGAAGGTGTCTCAGCCGAGGGTTCGGTCGAGTTTGGCGATTTGACCGAAAAATATGTGCAGGCGGCGTTCGGGGCTCATTTCTGCGAGGCCGCCGTCGATATGGATACGGGCGAGGTTCGTGTGCGGCGCATGATGAGCGTCTGCGCCGCCGGTCGCATCCTGAACCCCAAGACGGCGCGCAGTCAGTGTCTGGGTGGCATGACCATGGGTATCGGCGCGGCCCTGATGGAAGAACAGGTCGTCGATACGCGCCACGGCTATTTCGTCAATCACGACCTGGCAGAATATCAGGTGCCGGTGCATGCCGATATCCCCGACATGGATGTGATCTTCCTGGACGAACTGGACGACAAGTCCTCACCGATCAAGGCCAAGGGCATCGGCGAATTGGGCATCTGTGGTGTCGGCGCGGCAGTGGCCAATGCGGTCTACAACGCCTGTGGCGTGCGGGTCCGCGACTATCCCTTGACGCTGGACAAGATCATCGCGGGCCTGCCCAAGGCATGATTTTGTCGAGGGGCGCCCGGGGCGGATGAGCGACTGGTACATGGCGGGGCTGGAGGACGACATGCGGCCCCGCATGTTCGCCGCGCGTGATCGGGGTGAGGCGTTCGCACTGATCACCATCGTGGCGGCCGAGGGCGGTGGGCCGCGAGGGCTGGGCAGCCAGATGGTGGTGACGCGGCAGGAAGCGGCTGGGTTCCTGTCCGGAGGCTGCATCGAGGCCGACGTGATCCTGCATGGGCGCGAGGTGCTGGCCGATGGCGTGGCGCGGCATCTGGTCTATGGCCGGGGTAGTCCGTTCGTGGACACGCGATTGCCCTGTGGCGGACGGCTGGATCTGCTGGTCGAGCGGATCACGCCCGATGACGCCGTTCTGGCGCAACTGGCGCGGATGTCCAGCGCGCGCCAGGCGGGATGGTACCGGTCAGATGGTGTCACGCGGCGGACCGGGTTGATGGAGGCCGCTGTGCCGCAGGGCGCGCGGGTCTATTTGCCCACCCGGCAGCTGGTGGTCATTGGATGGGATCCCTTCGCCCTAGCTATCGCCGCCCAAGGGTTGAACCAGTCGTGGGACGTTGTCCTGCTGCGGCCCAAGGGCCCGGACGCGCCGCCGCCGATCCCCGTCAACTATCGCAACGAGGATCTGGATGAAGCCCTGGCGGAAATCCGGCTGGACGCCTGGACCGCCGTCGCCATTGCCACGCATGACGACGATCTGGACCATGCAGCGCTGGTTTTGGCGCTCGGCTCCCAGGCGGGCTACGTCGGTGTGCTAGGCGCACGGCGTCGGTTGCCCGAACGGCTGGAACGACTGAAGGTGGCGGGTCTGTCCGAGGCGACCACGGCGTGTTTGCAGGCCCCAATCGGCCTGGCCATCGGCGCACGGACCCCGGCCGAGGTCGGCGTGTCGGTGATCGCCCAGATTATCGCGCAGATGTCCGTCCAAGACGAAGGCGGGCATCGCCATGGCGAGTGAGGGGGCATCGAGCGGGAGACATGCGCTGGTGCTCGCGGGCGGCAGAGGCAGGCGGTTCGGGGGCGGCAAGCTGCTCGCCGACTGGCATGGCGAACCGTTGGTGTTCGCCGCGATCCGCACGGCCCTAAGTGCGCAGGTCGAGACGGTCGTCTTGGTGACCGGTGCCCAGCATAAAGCCTTGGCGCACTTGGCCGCCGGAATGCATGAGGCGAGATTGGTCGTCGTTCAGGCCCCCGATTGGGCCCGTGGGATGTCGGCGTCGTTGATTGCCGGGATCGCGGCCCTGCCCGACGACGCATTCGCGGTCGCGATGCTGCTTGGCGACATGCCGTCGATCCCAGAAGGGCTGGTCGATCGGGTACTGGATGAGGTCGAAAAGGGTGCGGTGGCCGCCGTCGTGACGTCACCTCTGGGACCGGCGCATCCGGCGGCCTTCTCGTGCGCGACATTCGAGACATTGGCCGGGCTGGAAGGCGATCGAGGCGCACGGGGCGTGCTGGCGGCATTTGGCGATGCAGTGGCGCAGATCGCCTGCGACGATCCCGGTGTGGTGTTCGACGTGGATCGGCTCGCCGACCTTCAACCCTGATCGCTGACGGCCATTCAGCGAGTTTCGGATAGCTGGGTCGCAGTTTCAGCATGTCCGAAACAACTGCAAGCCAAGGCGGTGCCTGCCGCGGCTACGGCGATCAGGGCCGCTGGGCCTGCGATCAGACGCAGGGACCATGAGAAGGCTCCTACGTTTCATGAAAGGACGGGGTTGTGGCGAGGTGAGGACAGGGACCTGCGCAATGACGGAGGGCCGCTTCGCTGGCGAGGCGGCAATCTCCTTTCGTGGCGCACTTCTGCCGCTCTACGGCATCTTGGCTGGAGCCAGCGCCGCCTCATATGATCCAGTCGTCGGTTCCAAATTTGACGGTTGCAGCCCCATCGGCAGTGACGTCTCTTAGCTCGAAGCTCCCGATCGCAGTGAGTAAAGACGCACTCGAAAAGCAACGATTCCGAAGGTCTGATAGCCCGGCCTTGCATAGATCATCAGTTCTACAGCGTCCGTATGGGCCCCGGCTCAGCAAGCAGCGCCAACAAGGCGAAACTGGCCAGCCAGTGCTCCCCCATATAGTCGCCGGTGACATGGGGCAGGGCGGCGTCCAGATGGGCTTCTGCGGCCTTAAGCGCGACTGCGCGGCGGCGATCGCCCGCCGGCAGCGCCGAGGCGATCTCCCTCCAGCACCACGCGCGGCTCAGGTTCAGACCATCGAGATGAGCGATCTTGCCATCCGAGCGGTCGCTGATGCCCGCTGGCTGGAACAGCGCCGCAGGTTTGCTTTCGTCGAGACGGGGCAGGAAGGCGGTAAACCAGCTTGCGAAGGCGTCGGGACTCATGACCCGCCGCATCAGCACGGCTTCCATCAGAGCGGGCGAGAGAAACTCATCCTGTGACGGCTCCCAGGCCTGGCAGTCACGGTCACCCTCATGCCAGTGCAGGGCGCGGTCGCGACAGAGGGCTGTGAGCGCGTCGTCACCGCTGCCTTCGGCGTAGTCGAGCGCAAGCCGCAGGGCGAAGGCGGTGTTGTAATGGGTACCGACGCGGACCGGGTAATCGGCCAGCGGCAGGAAGTCGACGAACCGCTTTACGAAGGCGCGGGCCAGCGGACGCAGGACTTCGGCGCGACCGTCGCCGTGTCGTTCGAGTTCCGCCGCCAGCATCAGCAGCCAACCCCAGCCATAGGGGCGCTCGAACCCCCGACTTTCCGGGCGATCCAGATAGGCCGTCTCGACGGCGACGTTTCCCCGGGTGAACAGTTGGTCGGCCAAGGCGTCGATCCGGCCCGCCTCAGCCATCTCCGGGTATAGACGCCGCAGGGTGAACAAGGTCCACCACCCATGCACGCACGAGTGCCAGTCGAAGCTGCCGAAAAAGATCGGATGCATGGTTCGTGGTCCTTGCACGTCTTTGGGGCCAGAGAGGACGTGATCCATCTTGTTGGGATACTCCCGTGTCACATGGCCCAGTGCGGCCGATGCAAAACGGGAGGCGGTCGCGGCGTCTAGGCGATGCGTCATCTCAGAACCTGAATGCGAGCCAATACATCAGGGTGATGTTGACCCCCAGAATGACCAGGGCCGTTGGCATCTGGGCCCGGATGACACCGTTAAAGGGTGCCTCGCGGTCTGGCAGTTCCAGAAGATTCGCCGGCACCACGTTGAAATTGGCCGCCATGGGCGTCATCAGCGTGCCGCAAAAACCCGCCAGCATGCCGATGGCACAGACGATGGCCGGATTGCCGCCGAACTGACCGACTACGAACGGCAAGCCAATCGCAGCGGTCATCACCGGAAATGCGGCAAAAGCGTTGCCCATGATGACTGTGAAAATGGCCATGCCCAGGCAATAGGCCGCCACGGCCATCAAGGGGGAGCTCATTGGCACCGCCTGCGTGACAAGTTCGCCGACGACGCCCCCAACGTCCGCCGCGAGAAAGACCGCGCCGAGCGAGGCCAGCATCTGTGGCAGGAGCGCGGCCCAACCGATCGAATCCATCAGCCGGCGTCCCTCCTGAACTGGCGCCATGATGAGGGGGCGCAACCAGGCCATAGAGGCAAAGAGCGCAAGCAGACATCCGAGGCCGAGCGCGATCAGGGTCGTCTGGCTCGATGAAATCAACCATTCCCCTGCACGGGTGTGTTTGGCCGCGAGGGTGCCGCCGACGGCCACCAGCGGCACGATCAGAGCCGGAATGAAGAGACTGTTTCGTCGCCGGGCTGCGCTGTCGCGCCGTTCCTCCGGGGTGGTCGTCGACGGTCGGCCAACGCACAGAACCTTGAGGCCGCCGACAGCGACGAGCGCCAGCACCAGGACGCCATTGCCAAGCCCGCCGAGCCAGGAGCCGAACAACATTGAGGCCGCAATCAGCCCCCAGAAAACGGCGCTGCGAATACGTGTTGGATGCTCCCGGTCTCGCAAGGTCAGGATGGAGAAGGCCAGGAACATCAAGCCGACGAGAATATAGGCGTGGTCGAGATTAATCATTGGCCGCCTCCGCATCACGTGCGGCCAGAGCACGGTTGATTTCCCGGTCGAAGTGCAACAGACGCAGCCCGTGGACAAGGAAGGCGGCGATCGCCGTGGGGATGGCCCAGACAGAGAGCTGCAGCGGCTCCACGATGATCCCAGCCTGTTCGAGAAAGCCAACCATCAGCACGATCGAGCCGATGGCGATAAAGATGTCCTCGCCAAAAAACAGGCCGATATTGTCGGTGGCGGCCGACATGCCGCGGATGCGGAAGCGTATCTTGTCAGGCAGGTCACCGCCGGCCTGGACCTCAGCCGCGCCCTCGGCCATCGGCGCGACCAGCGGCCGGACCATCTGGGGGTGGCCGCCCAATGAGGTCAGGCCCAACGCCGAGGTGGCCTGACGTACGAACAGGTAGCTGAGCAAAAGGCGACCGGCTGTGGCCGCCCTGACCTGGGCGATCAGCATCCGGGCCCGTTCCTGCAGGCCAGCCCTTTCAAGCAGGCCGATCACCGGCAAGATCAGCCAGGTGATGTGGAAATAGCGGTTGTCGTTGAAAGCCTCGCCGAAGGCCGCCAGCGTGGCGACGCCGGCCTGCGCCAGCGCCCTGAGCTCAACGCCGGGCACCACGGCAGCGGTGACGCCGGTGACGAGGGCGGCGATCAATATGACCAGCAGCGGATTGATGCGCGCGACGAAACCCACAACGACGACCGCAATTCCCAGAAGCACCAGCATAGGATTCTCCCCTTGGCGGAATGGTCGCGCCGAACGCCCCGTTCAGGAAGCCCTTTTCGCGCCAAACCCGCCGCCACCTGGCGTTTCGATGACGAACACGTCGCCCGCCGCCATCGCTACCTCGGCCGTTGCGCCCAGTGATTCCAAAGAGCCATCGATCCGCTCAACCTGGTTCACTCCGACGGCCCCGTCTCCGCCGCCAGCCGCGCCGAACGGAGCGGTCCGCCGGTGATTGGAAAGGATGGCAGCTGTCAGTGGTTCGAGGAAACGGACGCGCCTGACCGCTCCGTCACCGCCCCGGTGGGCTCCGTTGCCGCCCGACCCGCGGCGGATGGAAAACCCCTCAAGCAGCACCGGGAAGCGAGTCTCCAGCACCTCCGGATCGGTCAAACGACTATTGGTCATGTGGGTCTGGACGGCCGAGGTGCCATCGAAGCCCGGCCCGGCACCAGATCCGCCGGCTATGGTTTCGTAGTACTGGCGTGCGTCGTCGCCGAAGGTGAAGTTGTTCATCGTACCCTGGCTGGCCGCCAGGACGCCGAGGGCTCCGTAAAGGCAGTCGACCACGGCCTGGCTCGTTTCGACATTCCCCGCCACGACAGCAGCGGGATAGCTTGGATTCAGCATCGATCCCTCCGGCACGATCATCCGTATCGGCTTCATGCACCCCTCGTTCAGCGGAATGGCGTCATCGACGAGGGTGCGGAAGACGTAGAGTGTCGCGGCTCGCGTGATGGACAGCGGCGCATTGAAATTGTTGAGACGCTGGCCGCTGGTCCCACTGAAGTCCACAACGGCGCTGCGAGCGGCGGCGTCGACGTCAATCCGCACCCGGATGACAGCCCCGTCGTCCATTTCAAGGGTGAATGATCCCGGCTTCAGTACGGCGATCGCTCGGCGCACAGCCTCTTCGGCATTGTCCTGAATATGGCCCATGTAGGCCGAGACGACCGGTCTGCCGAACTCGGAGACCATTCGGACCAGCGCGTCGGCACCGCGAGCGCAGGAGGCGACCTGAGCTTTCAGGTCGGCCATGTTCTGCTCGACGTTCCGTGACGGGTAGAGGCCCGAGGCGAACAGGGTGCGGGTTGCGCTGTCCCGCAGCAGACCAGCGTCCACAAGTAGGAAGTCGTCGATCAGGACGCCTTCTTGCTCAACGGTCGTCGAAGATGGCGGCATGGACCCGGGGGTGATGCCGCCGACGTCTGCATGGTGGCCGCGTGCCGCAACGAAGAAGGCGGGCCCAGCGTCTGTCTCAAGGAACACCGGCATGATGACGGTGATATCCGGCAGATGGGTGCCGCCGTTGTAAGGGGCGTTCAGCATGTAGACGTCACCCCGCTTCATGCCGCGCCCTTCTGCTCCCGAGCCGCGAGAAGCGATCACGGTGCGGATGCTCTCGCCCATCGACCCGAGGTGGACGGGGATGTGAGGGGCGTTTGCGATCAGAGCTCCGGTGGCGTCGAAAATGGCGCAGGAGAAGTCCAGACGTTCCTTGATGTTGACCGAATAGGCCGTGGCGCGCAGCGCCTCACCCATCTGCTCGGCGCAGGCCATGAAACGGCTGTTGAAGATCTCCAGCATGATCGGATCGGCATCGGTTCCAATGGCTATGCGCCGGGGAAGGGGGGTCGTCCGTTCAAGGATCAGGTTCAGGCCAGCGTCCGTGGCCGCCCGCCAACCAGGTTCGACCACCGTCGTGCCGGTGTCCTCAAGAATGATCGCAGGCCCGGAAACGTTGGCGGCGGGACCGAAATCGCTGCGGCGATAGACGGGGGTGTCGTGTTCCAATCCCGCCATCCAGACCGGCCCTCGACCAACAATGCCTGGAACGGTGTCGGGATCGGTGAAGGCCGCAGAAGACCCCGCCGGCGTCGAAGCTGCGACCGCCTCCGCCTCCAGCGTTTCCACCACGAGCGCCTTGTCATCGGCAAAGAAACCGAACCGCTGACGATGGAGGCTGTCGAATGAACTCCGCATCTGATCAGACGGACCAAACGGTATAGCGAGCGGAGCGTCGGAGCCGACAAATTTCACCTCCGCGCGGATCAGGGTTCTAAGCGCTGCATTCTGGAACCCTTGCGCCAAGAGGTCGCCTTTTGCCCTCGCCTCAAGTGCGGCGGCCTGCTGTGCGAGGTCTCTATCGCTGGAGGTCTCCAGGGGCACGGCCACCGTCGCCTGACGGATCGCGCGCACCTCGGCCAATCCCATGCCGTAGGCCGACAGCACCCCGGCAAAGGGATGCAGCATGACGCGCGTCATGCCCAGCGCATCCGCGACCAGGCAGGCATGCTGCCCTCCGGCACCACCGAAGCAGTTCAACACGTATCGTGTAACGTCGTAACCGCGCTGGATCGATACGGATTTGATCGCTTCAGCCATGTTCTGGACGGCGATTGTGACAAAGCCCTCGGCCACCGTTTGCGGCGCGGTCGGCCGGCCTGTGGCGCAGGCAACCTCTTCGGCCATGGCTTCGAACGCGGCAGTCACAGCATCGGCGTCCAGTGGTTGATCGCCGTCCGGTCCGAAGACGGCAGGAAACTGGTCCGGCCGCAGCTTTCCCAGCATGACGTTGCAGTCCGTTACGGTCAGGGGCCCGCCACGGCGGTAGGCAGCCGGACCAGGGACGGCACCCGCCGATTCCGGTCCGACCCGAAGGCGGGAGCCGTCAAAGCGACATATGGAGCCGCCGCCCGCCGCCACGGTATGGATGCCCAACATCGGCGCGCGCAGCCTCACTCCTGCGACGACGGCGTCGGATGTCCGCTCATAGTCACCGGCGAAATGCGAGACGTCGGTCGATGTGCCGCCCATGTCGAAGCCGATGACCTGGTCGAAGCCAGCGGCCCTGGCCGTCTCGGCCATCCCGACCACGCCGCCTGCCGGGCCGGAAAGGATGGCGTCCTTGCCGCGAAAGGCTTCCGCTGCGGTCAGTCCGCCGCTCGACTGCATGAAAAGTAGTGGGGTCGAGGGGCCAAGGTCGGCTCCTACGTGCTCGATATAGGCTCTCAGGATCGGGGACAGGTAGGCGTCCGCCACCGTCGTGTCGCCACGTCCAATCAGCTTGATCAGCGCCCCGACCTCATGACTGACTGATATCTGTGCAAACCCGACTTGGTGGGCGATGTCCGCCAACCGCTGCTCATGGTCAGTGAACCGCCATCCGTGCATCAGCACGATAGCCAGCGCACGGAACCCGGCTTCTCGCGCCGCCGTTAGGTCGACCTTCGCCTGCGCCTCATTCAGCGGGCGATCGATGGCACCGTTGGCCCGGACCCGCTCTTCGATCTCGATCACCCGGTCATAAAGCTGGTCGTTCAGTATAATATGCCGCGCGAAGATGTCTGGCCGGCTCTGCCATCCGATGCGGAGTGCGTCGCCGAAACCGCATGTGATCGCCAGCACGACCGGCTCGCCCTTCCGCTCAAGAAGCGCGTTGGTAGCCACAGTGGTACCCATCCGGATCTCAGCCACCAGACCGGCAGGTAGAGGCCCAACCCCGGCCTTCAGGATGCGGCGAACGCCTTCGACTGCGGCGTCGCGGTATTGTTCCGGATTGTCTGACAGCAGTTTTCGCGTCTGCAGCGCGCCGTCAGGAGCCCGTGCAACGATGTCGGTGAACGTCCCACCCCGGTCGATCCAGAAGCGCCAGCCCTCCGTTTTTCCCGTCCATTCTGCGCTCATGCTCGCTCCGATTCGTTCGTTCCCGTAATGTCAGCCCAACCGACATCGGAAAGGCTCCGCCCCCGCCGCCTGGCACAGAGTTCGACTCCGTCCAGGGCTACGTCACCTCAGGGCGTCGCGCCTTTCGGCGTCTCGCTGCGCAAGCAGGCGAGGAAGTACCTCATGGACTTCGACCCGTTCCGGAGCAATCAAGCGGTGTCTTTCGAAGACCCAGCCGGCTTCTATCGCCTGATCCGTTTGGATGACGGGGCCGAGACAACCCTGATCTCACCGAAGGGCCGTCAACGGCAAGGTCGTCGTCCTGTGCGACGCACCAGCCCGACGCGGGATCGTGCCCGATCTCGTGGTCCCGATCACCGTTGATGCCTTTGCCGCAAAGCCGCTGTTTTTCATGGTCGGGGCAGGGGCCTCCCAAAAGCATCACGGCGCTTGACCCGCCACTCCAGCATTGGGAGGAAATTCTTGCGAGCGTCGGGACCATCCGGGAAATTTGGGGAGGCTGGCCGATGATGGGCCGGTTAGACGCCTCTGGACGCCATGGACTTTCGAGGATCGAGCCGGACTGCTTCTTGTCGCTACGGGTTCCGCCCCGCGCCGAGCTCGAGGCGGCCCGCCAACCGCAGGAGGGGTCTTTTTGATCAGGCGCTCGCCGCATCTTCATCCGTCAACACAAGGCCCGTGTTCAAATGGCTTGGCAAACCCGTTGATGGACCTCTGGACGCCATGGGCCCGGTCGTGAGAACTGCTCGGTCATGACCGCGATCGATCCATCACAGTCTCCGTCGCTCCCCATGTCACGTCGCTCCATGGCCATCGCGGCCTTCTCGACCGTTGTCGAATGGTACGATTTCACCCTGTACCTGTTTCTGGCGACCGTCCTCTCGCGCGTGTTCTTCGGCGGAGGGGAGGGGTCGTTGGTCGCGACGCTGGCCGGGTTCGCCGTGGCCTATTTGATGCGACCGCTCGGCGCGGTCGTGTTCGGACATTTCGGGGACCGGTTCGGACGCCGTCCGATGATGCTGGTCTCGGTGGGGCTGATGACGGCGGCGATGCTGGCGACGGCCCTCCTACCGTCCCAGTCCGCTATCGGCCCCGCCGCAGGATGGTGTCTGCTCGCACTCCGCTGTGTGATGGGGTTCGCGGTCGGCGGTGAGTACACGGGCGTGGTCGCCTACCTCATGGAAGGCGCGCCACCATTGCGGCGCGGGCTGGTGGCGTCGTTCGCCTCGGCGGCCAGTGAGGTCGGCGCGCTTCTTGCCGTCGGCGTCTCGGCCCTCACCGTCTACGCGCTCAGCCAGACCGACCTCGACGCCTGGGGCTGGAGGATACCCTTCCTGTTCGGGTCCGCCTTGGCCTTTGCCGTCTGGCTCGCGCGGTCGATCATGCAGGAATCGCCTGACTTCGAACGGCAGCGCGACACCGGCACGATACCCGCCCGTCCTCTTCGCTACGCTTTGACAAACCATCGTGCAGGCATAGTTCGCGGGTTCGCCATCTCTGCGCTCGGTTCCATCACCTACTATGTGGGGATCACCTATGTTCCTGCTTTCCTGACCTCTGTCGGGCGGCTGGGCGAGGCGTTGGCGCTCTGGATCGCGACAATCGCAGCCGTGGTGGTGATCCTCGTCACGCCCGTCGTTGGAGCCCTGTCAGACAGGATTGGTCGGCGGCCCGTGCTGGTGGGTCTCGCGCTGACGAGTGCGCTCCTGCCTGCGACCTTGTTCTCCCTGATGGCGGGCGGGAGCCAGACACAGGCCTTGCTTGGTGCCGTCGCGCTGGCGGCGGTCGCGGCGGGTGTGAGCGCTGTGGGGGCCGTCTCGACCGCAGAACAGTTTCCCGGCGAGGGGCGTTTGACGGGTCTGGCCCTCGGGGCCACGACCGCAACGGCGATATTCGGAGGGTTGACCCCTTACATTGCGCAGGTGGTGATCGAACGGACAGGATGGGTTATAACCCCGGGGATCATGATCGCTATCGTCGGTGTCTGCGTCGTCCCGCTTTTAATCCAGATGCCCGAGACCGCTCCTCGCAAGCGAGCGTCGCATGAACCATCTTCGAGTTTAGCGAGCGAATGACATCGGCGATCCAGGCCCTCAGGGCGTCTCGTCCGTGCCCCGCAATTTGGGTTTCGGTGGCGCGTCTTCGCTCACACGGACGGTCGCGATCGCGTCATCGGAGCGCTGTTCCATCGGATGACGGTTGGCGGGTTTTCGCTTGAACAGAATATAGCCGACGATCGCGATAACGATGACGGCCACAAGGGTGAAGAGCGCCAGGCTCGGGATCAACTCGCTCGCTTCCATGGTTCGTGGCCTCAGATGACGGTTGGGACGCCCATTCCAACACTGGCCGGGTACGCCGGTTCCGTCAGGCGCACCCCGCACGTTTGAGAGGTTTGCCAATCGTTCGGTGGCCCAAGCTTATAGATCCGGTTGCTCGACATGAACCCACTGACGCGCATCGCGTGCGCGTTAAGAGGGAATGTCTTGGCGTCAATCGGCCTGATTGTGTCGAATAGTTTGATAATGGAGCGACATCAGCCGAGTTGTTGGCCCCCGGTAATCGGACATCCGATCCACCGTTTGGTGTCTGACCTGACCTTTGAAAACAGTGTGCGGGCTGATGGCGGTGGGCGAATAGTCGAATCTTCAGCCGAACCCGTTTATCCAGGCTTCGAGATCCGACCAGTCGTTTTTACCGGCGAGGTCGAGACCGACGCTCGCAAGAACCTCCATGTGAGCCGGAGAGACTGTACCTACACGGCTGGCCGCCATGCACATGATCATGACGGCCTGATGGGTCCGCCCGTCCGCGCAGAGTTGCAGAGCCCGTCGCTTGGCCTTCTCCAGGTCTTCCGCGCGTTCCGCAATCAGAGCGGCTTGGTCGGGCGGGGCGGCAGGGAGGCCGATCGACACGCCGGTGAGGTGTGCCGCCCATTTGAGGAGGGCCTCACGCTTTTCGGGGACATAGGTATAGCGGTCATAGACTGCCGTGACCGCTGCACCGTCCTTGGGCGTGTGTCCCAGGACCAGGCCGACGATGAAGCGGGAGACGCCATATCGACCGGTCAGGGTCGTCGCACCCGTGCGACGGACGTCGTGGGGCGATCGCAGCGGCAACTTTCTCCGCTCGAATATCCGTGAAAAGGTTCGCGTTATCGCCTGCTCGTCGATGCATTGACCGGAGACCCGCGGGGAGGGGAAGACGAACGGACTGTCGGGATCCAGCGCGTAGGCGGCACACAGCACCTCGATGGCCTGCGGGCTCAGCGGTACGACGTGGTGATGGTTCGCCTTGGCCCGTTCGGCCGGGATGACCCAAAGCGCAGCATCCAGGTCGAACTCCGCCTTGCGGGCTCCCGCGACCTCATTGCGCCGGGTCAGGGTGAGCATCAGCAGCTGAATCGCGAGCGCCATGACGGGTTCGGGCCGGGCGGCGTGGCCGATGTTGAGATAGCCTTGAGGCCGTGGCTCCGCGCCCTCCAGCGCAATCCCCCACACCAGCCTTAGGCCCGGCTCGTCAAGCAGCCGGTCGCGGGAGACGAGGGCGAGGGGCCGCGCGAGGCCGACCATGGGGTTGGCGTCGATCATCTCTTCCTGGACGCAGAAAGCCAGGACGCTGTGGAGAAGCCCCCCGATCGAGGCGGCACTGGCGGCGGAGAGGTGCCGGTCGGTGACCAGCGAGCGCATGAAGGGCTTGGCCTGGGCCCGCTTCAGATCTCGCGGGGCCGTCGCGCCGAAAGTCGCGGAGATGTGGCGCTTCCAGAGGTGTCGCTCATTGGCGATCGTTCTGGGTCGTTTGGGTCGCCGACGCCCGCCGTGCAAACCTAGCGCCGACGCGGCCCAGTAGGTCTCGGCGACATCGTCGAGACAGTCCTGGGCCGGAGCAGGGATCAGAGCGGCAATCCGCTCAGCGACGGGATCGACACCCTTGAGAAGCTCGAGCCTGAGTTCCGCCGCCTTCTGCCGGGCATCCGCCAGGGACACCTCCGGATAATCGCCCAGGACCGCCCGACGCCGCGGCCCACCCTTGAGCGCGAAACGTACCTCGAACTGTCTCAGGCCCGACGGATAGACGCGAAGGCTCAGCCCCCTCACGCCCGACACACGCCGCTCGAAACGGCAGTTCAGCGGCCTTAAGGCTGCTATCTGTCTATCGGTCGTGATAACCTGTGTTGGCACGGTTGGCATCCTGAGCAAATCAGTCGCCATCAGCCTACCATTCATGGGGGCAATATGGGGGCAGTTTGCGCAAGATTCATTGCAAACCCATGCACAACCCTGCAAAGGTCCGAATGAGTAATTACAGTAACTTATCGCGTTTTTGAAATGTGATGAAACGCCCGGAATACACGTTTTAGGCGATTTACACCGAGAGGGTCGGCGGTTCGAACCCGTCGCCGCCTACCGCCCAAAGAGAAAAGCCGCCGGATCGCTCCGGCGGCCTTTTCATTCAGGGCATCCCGATCAGAACCGGAAGCTGGCCCGCAGAAGCAGGGTGTAGCGCACGTAGTCTTCCAGCAGTTCGGCATCCGCCGCGATCGACAGGAGGCCCAGTTCGTTGCCGATGCCGAGGCGGAAGCCCGCGATCGGCCCGCCGCCCTCGATCGTATTGGGCGTCAGACGGAAGTCGGGGCCGCCCGATGCGAACCGACCGATCGTTTCGCCCGGATCGACCGAGATGTTCTGACGCCAGCCCAGGCGAAGCTCTGGCCGTATCCAGCCGTCCGTGCCAAAGCCATAGCCGACGTTGACCGCCGCCACCGCCGCGAACAGATGGCCCTCTCGCTCGTCGATCTCGAGATCAAAACCGTCGCCCACGCCTTCCTCGACGCGGTCTTCCTCGTTGAGACCGAAATATTCGACATAGCCTTCGGGACGCACGTTCAGTCGACCGAAATTGCGCTCGTAGGACGCGCCCGCCGCAGCGGCCAGCGTAAAGCCATGCCATTCGGAATTGTTCGACAGGTTCAGGCCCTCGCCGACGAAGGCGCGCTCAGCCTCGAACGATGCATAGCCCCCGGCCGCCCGGGCCCAGGTCGTCCAGTTGCGGCCCTGCGCGCGCCAGTAGAGCCCCAGTTCGATAAGACTGGCGGACAGAACTTCCTCGGCTTCCGCCTCAGGGTCTTCCAGGTCCGACGAGGTGAAGGCCAGCGACACGCCGACGGCACCCAGACCCGTGCCGCGTTCGAAACCGCCCGCGATGCCGAAGCCCTCCGAGCGGAAGCCGTAGGTGTCGGTCTTGTCCTTGTCGGCGTAAAAATTGATCTCCTGCAGCCAGGCGCTGGTCTCGCCCGGCGCGGCCGACGCATTGCGCCCGGTCAGAGCCCGGGTCACGGCATCGACGCCGGACGCCAGCGACAACAATGGTCCACCGGAGTGGTCCGGCAGAACTTGTTCGAACAGGTTGATGAAGCCCTCGCGATCCGTCTGGTTCAGGAAGGCTGTCAGCAGGGTGTCGTTATCGTCCAGAGCCGCATAGAAGGCATCGAAGGCCTGACGTTCCACGGCGATCAGATTGGCCTCGTCCGCCGTGCGGCGACGCACATCGACGAAGACATCACCCGCCGCGAAGTCGGCTCCGGCATTGACGACGAAGAGGTAGGGAGAGTTGGCCTGGACACCCGCCGCGTCGATCGAACCGAAATTGAGCGTATCCGCGTCGATGATCGTGAATCGGCGCGGATCATCGATCAACGATGCAAACCGAACGCCCAACCCCGCACCGTCGGCGAGCGTGGCGTTTCCGTTCACGCGAAACCCGGTTGAACCGGCACTCTGAGGGTCCAGGGTGATAAGGAGGTCGCCCGTCGAACCGACGTTGAGGCCCGTCAGGGTCAACTGGCCGGTCTGACGTGCCTCGAGCGTCCCGTTCGCGACATCAATCACCAACTGGCCGTCCGTGTCCGACAGCGCCCCCCGCACAACTGCACCGCCCGTGATCGACAGACGATCGGCACCGTCACCAAAGGCAATGTCTCCCTGGATCGTACCATTTTCGGCATTCACGACGTCCGCCCCGGATCCGAGCAGGATATTGCCTGCCAGAAACGGTTCGTCAGCATCGGACACGCCATCGCCGTCCGCATCGACAATCGCTGGCTGGCCGGTACCCGGAGCGGGCGTCAGCACACCGCGCTGGACCAAGTTCACGCCGGTCGTATTCGCCCGGACATCGATCGCGGTCGAAGTTCCGGTGGTCGCGTCTCCATCCGCATTGGCAGTCACGTTGGCCTGGAGCGAGCCGGTATTGGTGATGGACGTCAGCGTCCCGCTAAGGTCTCGCAGTGCGGTGACGTTGGCGATCCCGCCACCGGTTGTGGCCAGAATCGATCCGCTATTGCTAAAGGACGCAAGGTTGGCACCGGCGTCGATTTGAACCGCAGTGACTTCTCCGGCAACGGAAGAGGCCGAACCGGCGGTTATGGTCCCGGTATTGTCGAAACGCGGTGTCGAAACGTTGGCTCCAAACCGATAGGCCGTGGCATTGGCTTCCGAGGCGAGCGCGGCCACCACGCCGCTGTTCAGCACCCCCCCGTCGATTACGACGGCCTGGCCCCCGTCGACGCCGAAGCGGACAGCGTTGGCCGAGATGGAATCATAAACCCCCTGGCCGTTGATCTGACCGCGATTGATGAATCCGTAATTGTTGGATCCTGTGCCGACGACCCCCAGGCGGATCGCGCGATCAGAGGCGCCGACGCTCACGGCCGGGGCAGACCCGAAACTGTTCACTGTGGCCGAACCTTCGTTGGCGTCGGGCCTACCGTCTCCGTCCTCGTCTGCGTTGGCGGTATCGGCGTCCGTTGGAGGCGTGTCGAAGACGACCCCTCCGGCGACGTTCCCCGCGATCGAGACCGCTGAACCACCCTGAAGCCGATCTTCGGCCTCCAGTCCGGCGATGAAGGCGTCCGAACCGAGCGTCGTGTATCGATACCCCGTGGCGCTGATGTCGCCCTGCAGGGTCAGCCTGCCGGACACGTCACCTCCGATGGCCACTGCGGTCGCGTTCAGCCCGACGGCAGATATGCTGCCACTCATATCGACGTTGCCCGTCACATTGCCGGACGTGCGAACGGCGATGCTGTTGTCACCGACGGCGCGGATAGTCCCGAAATTGCCGAGATTTCCAACCAGATTCGACTCGAGCGAGAGCCCAAACGAATTGTTGCCCTCGACCAGTATCGTGCTGCCCGTGTCGGCCAAGATGTTTCCGGTCAAGGGCGCTGAGCCGACCACGCGAACACCGTACCGGCCTGTACCGGTCGCAAACGGGCCGTCTAGATCGCCGTCATTGTCGGTATCCGGATAGTCCGTGATGCTGTCCGTGACTGAAATCTGTCCACCCAGTGTCAGGTTGGCCGTGTTGCCTCCGTTGACTAGAATCCCGGTCGCGCCATCAGCGGCGTTGGCCAGATTGATCACGCTGCCGCTTTCGGTCGACACGTTGTGACTGCTGTCGATGGTCACGGCTGTGCCGGATGTAATGTTGACCCCGCCGCCGCTCGCAAAACGAATGCTGTCGGCTGCCGAGCCCGTCGCGTTGGACGTCGAGATCGGTGTCGTGCGGCTGGTGGAGATCACGACCTGGGCCTGGGCACCGGCGGCGGCCAGGAGCGGGGCGAGCGCCACCGCAGTCGCGAGCAGAATACGCATGCTTGAAGAAACCCTTGTGGACACGGCGCGCACGGATGCTGGCGACCCTCTAACAGGGCTTACTCCAGCCTGCCTCAAGTTTCTCGAATTTGAGGCGATTGCAAGGCCGATGGCGGGGTTGTCGGACGACCCGTGATCCACCGGATCGTGCGGTGCCGAGGGCATCGGAAGGATAGGTCTTGAGCTTGGCCGGATCGGGGGCTAGGGCGGTGAGATGGTCAGCCGCAAATCGTCCGCACGCAGCCGAACATCCGCCTGGCCCGTTACAGCCCTGACGAAGGCGGAGCAGACCCCCACGACCCAGACCGATCTGGACGTCCAGGAGGGCGAACTGCGACTGTTCCCGGGGCTCGACGAGGAGGTGGCCGAGACGCTGCGCATCCTGCGGGCGTCAAGCGCCGATCCACGTCCGCGCATGGTCGATACGACGATGCTGTATGCGCCACGGTCCGGCGGCGTGAAACGCTACCTGCTGTCCAAGAAAGCCTGGCTTGAGGCGAATCGCCCCGGCATCGCCCATTCCCTCGTGGTGCCGGGTGCCAGCCACAAGGCGGGCAGCGACGGGATCGTGAAACTTCATGCGACCAAGCTGCCGTTCGGCGACGGCTATCGCTGGCCGACGTCGGTCAAGCGGTGGGGAGCCTGGGTCTCCTCTATGAAGCCGGCTCTGATCGAGGCGGGCGATCCCTATACGCCGGGGCAGGGGGCTCTGGAGGCCGGTCAGCGGGTTGGATGCCCGGTCGTCGGCTTCTGTCACTCCGACCCCGCAGGTCTGGCGGCCTTGCATTTTGGGGAATGGGCCAAGAAGCCGGTCGAGAAGCGCTGGGCGCGGCTGTTCGGACAGTTCGACCGTGTGATCTCTCCCAGCCGGTTCATCGCCGAGCGGCTGATCGAGGCCGGCGTCGGCAATATCGTAATCCGCCCCTTGGGCGTCGAGATCGACACCTTCCGGCCCGACCGGGGTGATCGGGCGTGGTTGCTGAAGCGGCTGGGGCTTCGATCGGACGCGCGGCTTCTGTGTTTCGCCGGACGGCCCGCCAAGGAAAAGAACATCGATGTGCTGATCGAGGCGGTCCAGAAACTGGGCGCGCCCTATCATCTGGTGCTGGTCGGAGCGGGGACGGGCATGCCGCCCGAGGATCGGGTTATTGCCCTGCCGTATGAACGCGATCCCAAGGCCGTGGCGCGGATCATCGCCAGCTGCGACGCCTTCGTCCACGCCAACGATAAGGAGCCGTTCGGCCTGATCGTGCTGGAGGCCATGGCCTGCGGCGTGCCGGTCGTGGGGGTCAACGCCGGGGGCGTGGCCGAGACGGTGGATTCGTCGGTAGGGCAGTTGTCGGTGTCTGCCGATCCGGATGACTATGCCGAAGCGATCGCGGCTCTGTTCGAGCGGGACGTCGAGGCCTTGGGCCAGGCGGCACGGGTGCATACCGTCGAGAAATTCGCCTGGAACCGCGTCTTCGAAGAGCTGTGTATGGTCTATGGTGACGTCAGCGGCCAGTCGGCGTTCGTCCAGCCCGAGGATGAGTGGGCCGTGCACTGACGCCGAAATGCGAACGGCGACACCTTGGGTGTCGCCGTCTGACGCATCGAATTTAACAATACGAAGCGGGGCTGCGCCATTTCCTCTGTATCAGAAGAAATGGCGCGAGTGACGGGACTCGAACCCGCGACCTCCGGCGTGACAGGCCGGCACTCTAACCAACTGAGCTACACCCGCGTGGCCCGCCGCGAGCAGTTGCGTCGCGGCGAGGGGCGTCGTTTAGGCGGGGGGCGCGCGCACTGTCAAGCGCCCCGGATAGTCGGAGATGCGATTTCCGGGATGACAATGTTTCGTAACCGGCCCCGACCTCAGCGAGGGGCGGCGGCAGGCGATGCGGCGGCGGGCTGTGGCGGGGTCTCCGGCCCCAGGATCCCCCCATCCAGCGGAGCCTGTGCGGCTACGGCGGGCTCGGGCAGTTCGTAGTGAACGCCGACGCCTGGCCCCAGCGGCAGGTCCAGCGCCACCCAGGCCGCGACCATGATCAGGCCGGCCACCAGGAACGATCCAGCGTAGGGCAACATGGTGGCCATTAGGGAGCCGAGGCCGAAGCGCGGATCCCACCGCTGGGCGAAGGCCAGGATCAGCGGGAAATAGCTCATCAGGGGCGTGGCGATGTTGGTGACCGAATCACCCATCCGATAGGCGGCGGTGGTCATCTCCGGGCTGATGCCCAAGAGCATGAACATGGGCACCACGATCGGGGCCAGCGCCGACCATTTGGCCGAGGCTGAGCCGATGAAAAGGTCGAAGAAGCACGACACCAGCACCACCGAAATCAGCAGCAGCGGCGTCGGCATGGCCAGTTCGCGAAGGCTGGCGGCGGCGTTGACGGCCAGGATGGGCCCAAGGCCCGACCAGTTGAACATGGCCACGAAATGGGCGGCGAAGAAGGCCAGGACGATATAGGGTGCCAGGACGGATATGCCCTCGCCCATCATGCGGACGAGGTCGCGGTGGCTGCGAATCGTGCCCGCACCGGTGCCGAAGCCCGCGCCGGTCACGAAGAAGGTCACGGCGAAGAAGGCGGCCAAGGACCGGTACAGCGGATTGTAACGCTGGGCGGGCTCGGCCTCCGGATCGATGAAGGGCGAGCCGGGCAGGAAGGTGATCAGTGTCCAAAGCGCGATCATGGACAGCAGGGCGAGGCCCGCGAACATCAGGCCGCGTTTTTGGGGCGCGGTGAGCGGCTCGCGCTCCTCCTGGGCGGGCGGGGCGACGCCTGCGGGCGGCAGCCATTTGCCGAGGCGGGGCTCAATGATCCGGTCGGTGATGAACCAGACGATCGGGGTGAAAACGATCACGACCCCGACGATGAAGAACCAGTTGCCGGCGATACTGACCTGATACGACGGGTCGATCAGATGGGCGGCGGGCTCTGTGATGCCCAGGATTAGCGCATCGGAGGCCCCCGGAAACAGATTGCCTGCATAGCCGCCAGAAACGGCTGCGAACCCGGCGGCCAGACCGGCCAGCGGATGGCGACCCGCGGCGGCGAAGATGACGGCGGCCAGGGGGATGACCACGACATAGGAGGCGTCGGACGCATGGTGCGAGACCATGCCGACGATCACCACGACGGGGGTCAGGATGATCCTGGGCGCATTCAGCAACGCCCCGCGAATGGCCGTGGTGAACAGACCGGTGCGTTCGGCGACCGCCGCGCCGTAGATGATGGTGATGACGATCCCCAGCGGCGGAAAATCCGCCAGGGTCCGGGGCATGCCGATGATCAGCTTTTCCAGATTCTCCGACGACAGCAGGCTCTGCGCGATCAATGTGTCGCCGGTGACCGGATTGACCGCCTGCCAGCCCAGACTGGCCCCCACGATGCTGAGGCCAATGAGTCCCAGGATCAGCCACAGGAACAGGAAGACCGGATCGGGCAGCCGGTTTCCGGTACGTTCGACGAAGCCGAGGAAGCCCTTGTTGGGCGGGAGGGCGTCGGGGATTGTCTCGCTCATGGGGCGGGCTGTCGTCCTTGCCGTTGCGTTGGTGGGCATAAGGGCAGGGGGCTGGGCCAAAAGGCAAGCCCGAGGCGCCAATCCGTGCGAACCATTCTCAATGAAAAGCCTTTTGCCGCACGGGTTTGAACCCCGGCGAGGTTGGGTCTAAGAAGCGCCGAATCCACCACCGCTGCCGTCCTCCCCCTGCGGCGCGCGAGGCTCCCGAATGAACGAGTTCCTGTTAGAATACCTGCCGATCGTGATCTTCATCGGGATCGCGGCGGTCGTCGGCATCCTGTTCATGGTCGCGGCCTGGCTGATGGCGCCGTCCAGTCCGGACAGCGAAAAGCTGTCGGCCTACGAGTGCGGCTTCAACGCCTTCGACGACGCGCGGATGAAGTTCGACGTGCGGTTCTATCTGGTGTCGATCCTGTTCATCATCTTCGACCTGGAAGTGGCCTTCCTGTTCCCGTGGGCGGTGTCGATCTTCGACCTGTCGAAGGGCGGCATGATCTTCGCCTTCTGGTCGATGATGGCCTTCCTGGGCGTGCTGACGGTCGGCTTCATCTACGAATGGAAGAAGGGGGCCCTGGAATGGGAGTAGTCGCACCCACCAGCCCGCTGACGCCGTCGCTCGTCGGCGCATCGTCGCCGGTGGCGTTCGGTCAGGGCGCCCGCTCGACCGTCGAGGGCTATGACCCCAAGATCCACGACAAATTCTTCGAGGCCGTCAATGTCGAGTTGGGCGAGCAGGGGTTCCTGACCGCCTCGCTGGACGACGTCATCAACTGGGCGCGGACCGGGTCGCTGATGTGGATGACGTTCGGCCTGGCTTGCTGTGCCGTGGAGATGATCCAGGCCTCGATGCCGCGCTATGACCTGGAGCGGTTTGGCATGGCCCCGCGCGCCAGCCCTCGCCAATCGGACCTGATGATCGTGGCGGGAACGCTGACCAACAAGATGGCTCCGGCATTGCGCAAGGTCTACGATCAGATGCCGGACCCGCGTTATGTGTTGTCGATGGGGAGTTGCGCCAACGGCGGTGGCTACTACCACTACAGCTACAGTGTCGTGCGCGGTTGCGACCGGATCGTTCCGGTCGATGTCTATGTGCCGGGGTGTCCTCCTACGGCAGAAGCTCTGGTCTATGGCCTGCTGACCTTGCAGAAGAAGATTCGGCGGACCGGGACAATCGTGCGATGAGTGTCGTCGTTGGGCATAACGCTGTCGCGGCGAATAACGAGACGCTGCTGACCCCGCTGGGGGCCGAGATGGTCGCCGAGCTGGACGTGCAGGCGCATGTCGCGTTCGGCGAACTGGCCCTGGCCGCGCCGCGCGAGCGGATCGTCGAGGTGCTGACCAATCTGCGCGACCGCTTCGGGTTCCAGCAGCTGATGGACCTGTGCGGGGCGGACTATCCCGATCGGGTGGAGCGGTTCGAGGTGGTCTATCACCTGCTCAGCCTGACGCGGAACGCACGGGTCCGGGTCAAGGTCTCGACCGACGAGGTCGCGCCGGTGCCCAGCGTCATCTCCGTTTGGCCGTCCGCCGAATGGTTCGAGCGCGAGGCGTTCGACATGTACGGCATGCTGTTCGAGGGCAATCCGGACATGCGCCGGCTGCTGACCGACTATGGGTTCCAGGGGCATCCGCTGCGCAAGGACTTTCCCATGACCGGCTATGTCGAGGTCCGGTACGACGAGGAGCAGAAACGGGTGGTCTATGAGCCCGTCAAACTGACCCAGGAATATCGCAACTTCGATTTCCTCTCGCCGTGGGAGGGGGCCGACTATCCGGACGCCGTCCTGCCGGGCGACGAGAAGGCGGCCCAGGCTGCGGCGGTCGGCGCGATCGCACCGTCGGGAGGCAAGGCATGATCGACGCGACCCTGGCTCCGCCGATCGGCACCGACATCTTCGACGACGAACCCGATAACCGCACCGCTCATGCGCGGGAGATGGACGACCGGAAGTTCACGATCAATTTCGGCCCGCAACACCCGGCCGCGCATGGTGTTTTGCGGCTGGTGCTGGAGCTGGACGGGGAGATCGTGTCGCGCGTCGATCCGCACATCGGCCTGCTGCATCGCGGCACCGAAAAGCTGATGGAGGCAAGGACCTACCTTCAGAACGTGCCGTATCTGGACCGGCTCGATTACGTCTCGCCGATGAACCAAGAGCATGCCTTCTGCCTGGCCATCGAGCGGCTGATGGGGATCGAGGTGCCGTACCGGGCCCAGCTGATCCGGGTGCTGTATTCCGAGATCGGCCGCATCCTGTCGCACATGCTGAACGTGACGACCCAGGCGCTGGACGTGGGGGCCCTGACGCCGCCGCTCTGGGGCTTCGAGGAGCGCGAAAAGCTGATGGTCTTCTACGAGCGGGCCTGTGGCGCGCGGCTGCACGCCAACTATTTCCGGCCCGGCGGCGTGCATCAGGATCTGCCGGGTGCCCTGATCGACGACATCGACATCTGGTGCACGAATTTCCCGACCAAGCTGGCCGACATCGAGAGCCTGGTCACCGAGAACCGCATCTTCAAACAGCGCAACGTCGACATCGGCGTGGTGTCCAAGGAACAGGCCCTGGCCTGGGGCTTCTCCGGCGTGATGCTCCGCGGGTCGGACATCCCTTGGGATCTGCGAAAATCCCAGCCGTACGAATGCTATGCGGAGATGGATTTCGACATCGTCGTCGGCAAGAACGGCGACTGCTGGGACCGCTACCTGTGCCGCGTCGAGGAGATGAAGCAGTCCGTCCGGATCATGCAGCAGTGCATCCACAAACTGCGCAACTGCCCCGGCGAGCCGGTCATGGTCGAAGACAACAAGATCGTCCCGCCCAAGCGCGGCGAGATGAAACGGTCGATGGAAGCCCTGATCCATCACTTCAAACTCTATACCGAAGGCTTTAAGACGCCCGAGGGCGAGGTCTATGCCGCCGTCGAGGCCCCCAAGGGCGAGTTCGGCATCTATCTGGTATCGGACGGGACCAACAAGCCTTACCGGGTGAAGATTTCGGCGCCAGGGTTCAGGCACCTGCAGGCCATGGACTGGATGAACCGGGGCCATATGCTGGCCGACGTTTCGGCCATTCTGGGCTCGTTGGACATCGTGTTCGGCGAGGTTGATCGGTGACCGACAAGCCTCTGAGCGAAGCCGTGTCCGCAGGCTGGACCATCGTGACGTATGCGGTGAACGACCTTGGCGGGACCGGCGTCTATCACAACATCCTGCTGGAGCGGCAGGGGCAGCACAAGGTCCTGACGATCCGCAAGAAGATGCTGGGCGAAGGCCTTGTTTTTGAGGAACTTGAAGTCTGATGTCGGTCCGTCGTCTCGCCAAGATCCAGCCCGACAGCTTCGCCTTCTCGAAAGAGACGATGGCGAAATGCGAATGGTGGATCGCCAAATACCCCGCTGACCGGCGTCAGTCGGCGGTGATCCCGATCCTGTGGCTGGTCCAGAAGCAGGAGGGCTGGTGCCCGGAGCCGGCGCTGCGGGCGATCGCGGACCTGTTGGGGATGCCCTATATCCGCGTGCTGGAGGTGGTCACCTTCTACACCATGTTCATGCTCGAACCCGTTGGAACGGCTGCGCTTATCCAGGTCTGCGGCACGACGCCCTGCATGCTGCGCGGCTCCGGCGAGCTGATGAAGGTCTGCAAGTCGAAGATCGGGCCCAGGGACACGCTGAGCGCCGACGGGCGGTTCACCTGGCAGGAAGTCGAATGCCTGGGGGCCTGCGTCAACGCGCCGATGGCCCAGATCAACGACTACTATTTCGAGGATCTGACCGCCGAGACGATGGGCCAGATCATCGACGACTTCGCGGCGGGCAAGACGCCTGAGCCGGGGTCGTATGCGGGTCGGCACACGTCGGAACCGACGGGCGGGGCCCTGACCCTGACCGACGCGGGCCTGTATGACGGGGCGGCGGCCAAGCCGATCAAGAAACTGCCGAACAGCGAGCCCGCAAAGGTGCCCGCGTGACTCAGAACGAGCGTTCATCGGACGAAGCCCTTGCCACCTATCGCGCCGAAATCCGCGCGGTCGGACGGACGCAGCGGCTGGCCGGGTTCGGGCTGGTTCTGCTGGGCGCGGTGATGGTCTATGCCTCGCAGAAAGCTGGCGACGCTGCTCAGACCGTGCTGTGGAGCGGCTATGCGGCGCTGGCGGCCGGATGGGCGCTGATGCTGGTCGCCATCTTTCTTCGCACCCGATATCACCGCCGCCGCATGCGCGAGATGAACTGAACCATGGTCGGAATCCTGCAAGACAAGGATCGCATCTTCACCAACCTGTACGGCTTCCAGGACTGGACGCTGGAGGGGGCGAAGACGCGCGGGGCGTGGAATGCGACCAGGGACATGCTGGACCTGGGGCGCGACTGGATCATTACCAACGTCAAGAACAGTGGCCTGCGCGGACGCGGCGGGGCGGGGTTCTCGACCGGGTTGAAGTGGTCCTTCATGCCCAAGGAGGTGAAGGATCGGCCGCACTATCTCGTGGTCAATGCCGACGAGTCGGAGCCTGGCACCTGCAAGGACCGGGAGATCATGCGCCATGATCCCCATCTGCTGATCGAGGGGTGCCTGATCGCCTCCTTCGCGATGCAGGCCCACGCCTGTTATATCTATCTGCGCGGCGAATATGTGCTGGAACGCGAACGAATGGAGGCGGCGGTCAAGCAGGCTTACGAAGCCAAGCTGATCGGCAAGAACAACGTCCACGGCTGGGACTTCGACGTCTATATCCACCACGGTGCCGGGGCCTATATCTGCGGCGAAGAGACGGCGCTGCTGGAGTCGCTGGAAGGCAAGAAGGGCCAGCCGCGCCTGAAGCCGCCGTTCCCGGCGGGTGCGGGGCTGTACGGGTGCCCGACCACGGTGAACAACGTCGAGTCGATCGCGGTCGTGGGCACGATCCTGCGGCGCGGGGCGGAGTGGTTCGCGGGCTTCGGCCGGGCCAACAACACCGGCACCAAGCTGATGTGCATCTCGGGCCATGTGAACAAACCGTGCAACGTCGAGGAGGCCATGAGCATCCCGCTGAAGCAGCTGCTGGAAGAGCATTGCGGCGGGGTGCGCGGCGGCTGGGACAATCTGAAGGCCGTGATCCCGGGCGGATCGTCGGTGCCGCTGATCACGCGCGAGATGAGCGAAACCGCGCTGATGGATTTCGACAGTCTGCGCGAGATGCGGTCGGGCCTCGGTACGGCGGCGGTGATCGTCATGGACAACTCCACCGACCTGGTGAAGGCGATCGCGCGGATCAGCTATTTCTACAAGCACGAGAGCTGGGGCCAGTGCACGCCGTGCCGCGAGGGCACGGGCTGGATGTGGCGCGTGCTGGAGCGGATGTCGGTGGGCGAGGCCGACCCGTCCGAGATCGACATGCTGCTTGAGGTCTCGACCCAGATCGAGGGGCATACGATCTGCGCCCTCGGCGACGCCGCCGCCTGGCCTGTGCAGGGTCTGATCCGGCATTTCCGCCACGAGATCGAGGACCGGATTTCGCAGTATCGGACGCGGCGGGCGAATTTCGCCGGTCACGCGATCGCGGCGGAGTGATCATGCGGGCTGTCGTCGTCATCGCGATGGGTGGACTGGTGCTGGGAGCCTGTGGCTCCGAGCCGGAATCCACCGCGCCCGAGGCGCCCGCCCCGGCGGCGACGCCTGCGGTCGAGGCTGCGCCCGTGTCGGCGGTGGCGTTGACGGATGCCAGCCTGGCTTCGGTGTGCCGGGCGGGGCTGGCCTTCATCCACGGCCAGCAGGTCGGGGCGATCCAGTCCGAGGGTGTCACCAGCGGCGTCATGGCCGCCTCCTGGCCCGCGCCGGTCGACGGCGGTCGCCGCTATGCCGACTGCCGGGTCGAGAACGACACCATTCAGTGGCGTCCGGCGCGTCTGCCCGAGGGCCAGACGGCGGCGTGGTCGAACACCCCGACCGATCCGGTCGTGCGCTTCACTTTCGAGGGCGACCAGATCGTCCTGAACCAGACCAACCCGGACGGAACCACGTCGCAAGCGATGCTGCCCGTGCCGGTTCAACAAGAGGCTGCTTCCTGATGCCGATCGCCAAGGTCAACGGCGTGGAGACCGAGTTCGAGCCCGGGATGACCGTGCTCCAGGTCGCCGAGCGCGCGGGTGCCGAGATTCCGCGCTTCTGCTATCATGAGCGGCTGTCGATCGCCGGGAACTGCCGGATGTGTCTGGTCGAGGTGAAGCCGGGACCGCCCAAGCCCCAGGCGTCATGCGCCCTGCCGGCCGCCGAGGGTCAGGAGATCTTCACCGACACCGCGATGGTCAAGAAGGCGCGCGAAGGGGTGATGGAGTTCCTGCTCATCAACCATCCGCTGGACTGCCCGATCTGCGATCAGGGCGGCGAGTGCGACCTGCAGGACCAGGCCATGGGCTATGGCCGCGACGGCTCGCGCTATGCCGAGAACAAGCGCGCGGTCGAAGAAAAGAACATGGGGCCGACGGTCAAGACCTTCATGACCCGGTGTATCCAATGCACCCGCTGCGTGCGGTTCGTGACCGAGGTCGCGGGCGTTCCGGACATCGGCATGATCTCGCGCGGCGAGGACGCCGAGATCACCACCTATCTGGAGAAGGCGGTCGATTCCGAGCTGTCGGGCAACGTCAACGACCTGTGCCCCGTGGGGGCGCTGACGCACCGGCCGTGGCAGTTCCACTATCGCCCGTGGGAGCTGAAGCGGACCGAGACGATCGATGTGATGGACGCCCTTGGCTCCAACATCTCGGCCCAGGCCAAGGGGGCCGAGGTGATGCGCATCCTGCCGCGCGTCAACGAGGGCATCAACGAGGAGTGGCTGTCGGACAAGAGCCGCTACATCGTCGACGGCTTGCAGAAGCGGCGGCTGGACAAGCCCTATGTGCGTGAAAACGGCCGGCTGCGGGCCGCGTCGTGGGACGAGGCGCTGGGGGTCGTGGCAAGCAAGCTGACCGGCACCTCGGCGGACCGGATCGGAGCGATCGCGGGCGATCTGCAGGACGCGGAATCGATGAAGGCGACGCTGGACCTTTTCCGCGCGCTGGGGTCGGCCAATACGGATTGCCGACAGGACGGATCGGCGCTGGGCCCCGACGCCAAGGGACAGGGGGCTCGCGAGGGCTGGCTGTGCAACTCCGGCATCGCGGGCATCGAACAGGCGGACGTCATCCTGCTGGTCGGGGTCAATCCCAGGACCGAGGCCCCGCTGCTGAACGCGCGGCTGCGCAAGGCCTGGCTGGGCGGCAAGACCGAGATCATGCTGATCGGCGAACAGGCCGATCTGACCTATGAATACAGCTATCTGGGCGCAGGATCGAAGACGCTGTCGAAACTGCCCAAGGCGGCGACGGATCTGCTGGCCAAGGCCGAACGTCCGGCGATCGTCGTCGGCGGCGGGGCGATTTCGGGCGAGAACGGTTCGGCTGTGCTGAACGCTTTGGGCGCTCTGGCCAAGAAGGCCGGGGTCGTCGCCGATGGCTGGAACGGGTTCAACGTCCTGCATACGGCGGCGTCGCGTGTGGCCGGTCTGGACATGGGCTTCGTGCCGGGTGAGGGCGGTCTGACGGCCATCGAGATGGTGCGGCCCGGCGCACTGGACGTGCTGTTCCTGCTGGGCGCGGACGAGATCGATGCGTCGGGATCGGGCGCGTTCACGGTCTATCTCGGCAGCCATGGCGACAATGGCGCGCATGGGGCGGACGTGATCCTGCCGGGCGCGGCCTATACCGAGAAGGCCGGGCTGTACGTCAACACCGAGGGCCGGGTGCAGATGGCCGAGCGGGTCGTCTTCCCGAAAGGCGAGGCCAAGGACGACTGGGCCGTCGTGCGGGCGTTGTCGGAGCGGGTCGGCCAGACGTTGCCCTATGACAGCCTCGACCAGCTGCGCGACCGGCTGATGGCCGATCATCCGACGTTCGGGCGGATCGACTATCTGGCCCCGGCGGCGGCGTTCGACGTCGCGGCCCTGGGCACCAAGGGTGATCTGGGCGACGTGGCGTTCGTGTCGGCGGTGATCGACCCCTATCTGAACAACCCGATCGCGCGGGCCAGCGCGACGATGGCCGAACTGTCCGCCCTGCGGATCGCTCCGGTCGCGATGGCGGCGGAATGATGCTCACTCCATTTACCGCTCATCCCCGCGAAAGCGGGGACCTAGTTCTTTCGCTGAAGCACGGTGCGTCGGATAGGCATTCGCGCGCTCACATCATAGCCTATCACCCAAAGCACTGGGTCCCCGCTTTCGCGGGGATGAGCGGAATGTTTGTGACTGAGGCCCGCGCATGACCGAGAGTTTCTGGACCACGCCCGTCGGCTGGACCCTGGCCACGACCGGTGCGGTCCTGCTGGTCACGGTCGGCGTGCTGATCTCGGTCGCCTTCCTGCTGCTGGCGGATCGCAAGATCTGGGCGGCGGTGATGATGCGCAAGGGGCCCAATGTCGTCGGGCCGTTCGGCCTGCTCCAGTCCTTCGCCGACATGATCAAATTCGTGCTGAAGGAGATCGTCGTGCCGGCGGGGGCCGACAAGGCGGTCTTCCTGATGGCCCCGATCATCACCGTGATAACGGCATTCATCGTCTGGGCGGTGATCCCGTTCGCGCCGGGCTGGGTCATTTCGGACCTGAACGTCGGTATTCTGTACGTCTTCGCGATCAGTTCGCTGGGCGTCTACGGGATCATCATGGGCGGCTGGGCGTCCAACTCGAAGTATCCGTTCCTGGGGTCGCTGCGGTCGGCCGCCCAGATGGTGTCGTACGAGGTCTCGATCGGGCTGGTGATCGTCAACGTCATTATCCTGGCGGGCACCATGAACCTGACCCAGATCGTGACGCAGCAGGACGGTTGGATCTGGAACTGGTTCGCGTTCGGCGGCGGGGCAGGGACGTGGCCGACGGTGCTGGTGATGTTCCCGATGGCGATCATCTTCTTCGTCTCGGCCCTGGCCGAGACCAACCGCCCGCCGTTCGACCTGCCCGAGGCCGAGTCGGAACTGGTGGCGGGGTATCAGGTCGAATATTCCTCGACCCCGTACCTGCTGTTCATGATGGGCGAGTACGTCAACATCATCTTCATGTGCGCCATGATCAGCTTGCTGTTCTTCGGCGGCTGGAACCCCGGGTTCGACGTGTCGCTGATCGGGCTGGACAGCTGGCCGGTCTGGATCGCCAACCTGTTTTACCTGCTGGTGCTCAGCATCAAGATCGTCTTCTGGTTCTTCATGTTCGCCATGGTGAAGACCTTCGTGCCCCGGTATCGCTATGACCAGTTGATGCGACTGGGGTGGAAGATCTTCCTGCCGACGTCGCTGGTGGCCGTGGTCGCCGTCTCGGCCTGGCGCGTGTTCGCGGTGGGGGCGTGATGCGCGTTCTGGCTCCTATCCTGATCGTCGGGCTGCTGGCGGGCTGCGCGCCCGATCCGTCGACGCCGACATCGCCCCTGCAATGGCAGCGGCGGCAGGAGGCGATCGAGCGCCGTGAGGCCGAACGCAAGACCCTGTGTGCCCAACCCGCCAGAGCCGCCGACGCCGCCTGCGCCGCGCGACCCGGAGTTCAACCATGATCGCCCGTATCCAACAGACCGTGAAGGGGGCCCTGCTGCTCGACCTGGTCGGCGCGCTGGGGCTGACGCTTCGCGAGTTTTTCCGGCCCAAACACACGGTCAACTATCCGTTCGAGCGCAATCCGCAGTCGCCTCGGTTCCGGGGTGAGCATGCCCTGCGCCGCTATCCGAACGGCGAGGAACGCTGCATCGCCTGCAAGCTGTGCGAGGCCATCTGCCCGGCCCAGGCCATCACGATCGAGGCCGAGCCGCGCGCCGACGGCAGCCGCCGCACGACCCGCTACGACATCGACATGGTCAAATGCATCTACTGCGGCCTGTGCCAGGAGGCCTGCCCGGTGGACGCCATCGTCGAGGGTCCGAACAGCGAGTTCGCGACCGAGACGCGCGAAGAACTGTATTTCGACAAGGCGCGGCTGCTGGACAACGGCGACCGTTGGGAACGGCAGATCGCAAAGAATCTGGAACTGGATGCGCCGTATCGGTGAGGAATGATCCCTCTCCCGGCGGGAGAGGGCTTGAGCGCACGACGGCCTGCCGTCGTCCTTGCGCGAAAGGGTGAGGGGTTACGGTGTCCGATGGGCCCCAGCTTAGCCCCTCACCCGACCGCGCCAGAACGATCGCTTCGCTCTCGTGCGCGGTCTCCCTCTCCCGCTGGGAGAGGGAGCCGTTTTCCCTCGGGAGAGGGACGTGAATGTCGCTTCTATTCGGGGCGATCGGTGTCTAAGAGGTGCGGCGATTCCGCTGGGCCGAATTCGAGTCTGAAAGGGCGAAAGCCTCCATGCTGCAAGGCATAGCCTTTTATCTGCTGGCGACGGTCGCCGTGGTTTCCGCCCTGCTGGTTGTGACCGCGCGCAATCCCGTGCACAGCGTCCTGTTCCTGATCCTGGCCTTCTTCTCGTCGGCGGGGCTGTTCGTGCTGCTGGGGGCCGAGTTCCTGGCTATGCTGCTGGTCGTCGTCTACGTCGGGGCAGTGGCGGTGCTGTTCCTGTTCGTCGTCATGATGCTGGACGTCGACTTTGTGCGGCTGAGGGAGGGTTTCGCGCGCTATCTGCCGTTCGCCCTGGTGATCGCGGGCGTCCTGCTGACCGAGATGATCCTGATATCCATGGCCGTGGTGAACGGCGGGGCGGCGGCGGGGCGCGATACGCTGACGCCCGCCAGCCCCGATGCGTCCAACATCGAGGTCATCGGGCGGGTGCTCTATACGGACTATGTCTATTTCTTCCAGGCCGCCGGGATCGTGCTGCTGATCGCCATGATCGGGGCCATCGTCCTGACCCTGCGCCACAAGCCGGGCGTCCGTCGCCAGAGCGTGGCCACACAGGTCGGCCGCGACGCCAAGACGGCGATCGAGATCAAGGGTGCCACGACCGGTGCGGGCCTGAGCCCAGAGGAGCTTCGCTGATGGTCGTGTCCCTGGCGCATTATCTGGCCGTGGCGGCGATGTTGTTCACCATCGGGGTGTTCGGCATCTTCGTGAACAGGAAGAACGTCATCATCATCCTGATGTCGGTCGAGCTGATCCTGCTGGCCGTGAACATCAATTTCGTCGCCTTCTCGGCCTATCTGAACGACGTCCAGGGACAGATCATGGCGATGTTCGTGCTGACGGTCGCGGCGGCGGAGGCCGCCGTCGGCCTGGCCATCCTGGTGACCTTCTTCCGCAATCGCGGCGACATCGCCGTGGATGACGCCTCGGTGATGAAGGGCTGATCGTGAGTTTCGAACTGCTCGTCATCGTCGGCGTCTTCGCGCCGCTTCTGGGGGCCGCGATCGCGGGCTTCTTCGGTCGCCGCATCGGCGACATCCCGTCCCAGGCCGTCACCACGGGCCTGCTGTTCGTGTCGTGCGCCGTGGCCTGGACCGTGTTCGGGTCGTGGGTCTGGGGCGACCTGCAGGCCTTCACGGTCGAGCTGGCCCAATTCATCAACGTCGGCGACTTCCAGTCGGCCTGGTCGATCCGCATCGATGCCCTGTCGGCGACGATGCTGGTGGTCGTGACCAGCGTGTCCTCGCTCGTGCACCTGTACAGCTGGGGCTATATGGCCGAGGACGACAGTCGCCCGCGCTTCTTCGCCTATCTGTCCCTGTTCACCTTCGCCATGCTGGCCCTGGTCACGGCGGCGGACTTCATGCAGCTGTTCTTCGGCTGGGAAGGGGTGGGGCTGGCGTCCTATCTGTTGATCGGCTTCTGGTTCAAGAAACCCACCGCAAGCGCCGCCGCGATCAAGGCCTTCGTCGTCAACCGGGTCGGCGACTTCGGTTTCGCGCTCGGCATTATCACCGTCTTCTGGATGTTCGGCACGATCCAGTTCGCCGAGCTGTTCCCGCTGATCGCATCGCGCGAGGCCACTGGCTGGGTCTTCCTGAATCACGAATGGTCGGCGCTGGATCTGGCGGGCGTGCTGCTGTTCATCGGGGCGATGGGCAAGTCGGCGCAGTTCTTCCTGCACACCTGGCTGCCCGACGCCATGGAGGGACCGACGCCGGTGTCGGCCCTAATCCACGCGGCGACCATGGTGACGGCGGGCGTCTACATGGTCTGCCTGCTGTCGCCCATCTACGAATACGCACCGACGGCGTCGCTGCTGATCGCCATCACGGGCGCGGTGACGGCCCTGTTCGCGGCGACGGTCGGTCTGATGCAGAACGACATCAAGCGGGTCATCGCCTATTCGACCTGTTCGCAGCTGGGCTACATGTTCTTCGCGGCGGGCGTCGGGGCCTATCAGTCGGCCATGTTCCACCTGTTCACCCACGCCTTTTTCAAGGCGTTGCTGTTCCTGGGCGCGGGTTCGGTGATCCACGGGATGCACCACGAACAGGACATGCGGAAGATGGGCGGGCTGTGGAAGCTGCTGCCCATCACCTATGCGGTGATGATGATCGGGACGATCGCCATCACTGGCCTGGGCATCCCGGAAATCGGCGGCTTCGCGGGCTTCTATTCCAAGGATTCGATCATCGAGAGCGCCTATGCGGCGGCGACCAGCGGTCATTCGCCAGCGGGCTATTTCGCCTTCTTCATTGGCCTGTTCGCGGCCTGTCTGACGGCCTATTATTCGTGGCGGCTGGTTTTCATGACCTTCCACAACAAGCCGGTGTGGAAGGAAGAGGCGCACGCCCATCACCACGACGATCATGCGTCGGACGCACAGTTGGAAACCCATCCGGAGCCGCTGGCCGACGACCACGCACATGGCGATCATGCCCATGACGACCACGGCCATCACGGCCCGCTGAAGCCGCACGAGAGCCCTTGGGTCATGCTGGTGCCGCTGATCCTGCTGTCGGTCGGGGCGGTGGCGGCGGGCTTCGCCTTCTACGAACAGTTCGTCGGCCATCACGAGCACGACTTCTGGCGCGGCGCGATCTTCACCGGCGCGGACAACCATGTCCTGCACGAGAGCCACGAGGTTCCGACCTGGGTGAAATGGTCGCCGCTGATCCTGACCCTGATCGGCACCTTCGCCGCCGTCTGGTTCTATGTGTTGCGCGAAGGCCTGGCCAAGCGGATGGCCGACAAGCAGGGGCCGCTTTGGACCTTCCTCTACAACAAATGGTTCTTCGACGAGCTGTACGACCTGGTCTTCGTCAAGGGTGCCAAGGCGCTGGGCGATTTCTTCTGGAAGATCTGCGACGTCCGGATCATCGACGGTCTGGGACCGAACGGGGCCGCTTGGGCCGCGCTGAAATCCGCCGGGCGGCTGGCCAAGGTCCAGTCCGGCTATGTCTATCACTATGCGTTCGTGATGCTGATCGGCGTGGCCGGTCTGCTCGCCTTCGCCCTCTCGGCCTGGGGAGGCTGAGATCATGCCGAATATCCTGACGCTCGTGACCTTCCTGCCCCTGCTGGGTTCCGCCGTGATCTTCGGCGCGCGCCTGCTGGGTAAGTCGGATGAAGGCTCGGCCAACACCGCCCGCTGGGTCGCCCTGATCGCGACCCTGGCGACGCTGGCGGTCAGCGTGCTGCTGGTGGTCCAGTTCGACCCGGCCAACCCGACCTATCAGTTCGTCGAGAACTACGCCTGGTTCGCGGGCGCGGGCTACCACATGGGGGTGGACGGGGTTTCGATCCTGTTCGTGCTGCTGACGGCCTTCCTGATGCCGATCTGCATTCTGGCCAGCTGGAAATCGATCGAGACGCGCGTCGTCGAATATATGATCGCCTTCCTGGTGCTGGAGACGCTGGTCATCGGCGTGTTCTGCGCGCTGGACCTGTTCCTGTTCTACATCTTCTTCGAGGGCACATTGGTGCCGATGTTCCTGATCATCGGCATCTGGGGCGGGGCGAACCGGATCTATGCCTCGTACAAGTTCTTTCTCTACACCCTGCTGGGTAGCGTGCTCATGCTGCTGGCCATGCTGTGGATGGCCAATGAGGCCGGCACCACCAGCATTCCGGCGCTGAAAGAGTACACGTTCAGTGCCCAGGCCCAGCCCCTGCTCTGGCTGGCCTTCTTCGCCTCCTTCGCGGTCAAGATGCCGATGTGGCCGGTGCACACCTGGCTGCCCGATGCCCACGTCCAAGCCCCGACGGCGGGGTCAGTGATCCTGGCCGGTATCCTGCTGAAGCTGGGGGGCTACGGCTTCATCCTGTTCAACGTGCCGATGTTCCCGCTGGCGTCACAGACGTTCGCGCCGATGGTGTTCGCCCTGTCGGTGATCGCCATCGTCTATACGTCGCTGGTCGCCTTCCGTCAGACGGACATCAAGAAGCTGATCGCCTATTCGTCGGTGGCCCACATGGGCTTCGTGACCATGGGCATCTTCTCCGGCAACGCCTTGGGTATCCAGGGCGCCATCTTCCAGATGCTCAGCCACGGGCTGATTTCGGGTGCGCTCTTCCTCTGCGTCGGCGTCGTCTATGACCGGATGCATACGCGTGAGATCGCGGCCTATGGCGGATTGACGTCGCGGATGCCCTGGTATGCGGCCATCTTCCTGATGTTCACCATGGCCAATGTGGGCCTTCCGGGCACTTCAGGGTTCATCGGGGAAATCCTGACCATGACGGCGGTGTACGAGGTCTCGACCTGGGCCGCCTTGGTGTCGGCATCGGGGGTGATTTTCTCGGCGGTCTATGCCCTGACGCTGTATCGCAACGTCATGTTCGGAGAGATCACCAACCCGGCCCTTATGACCATCACCGATATCGACAGGCGCGAACTGGCGATCTTCGTGCCGCTGATCGTGGGCACCATCTGGCTGGGCGTGCAGCCCGGTCTGGTGCTCGACTATACCGCCGCGTCCGTCGATGCGGTCGTGACCACCTATCGCGCCGCGATCGGCGGGTGAGACCCTCATGCCTGATCTGTCCCTAGCCCTTCCCCTCGCGGCCTCCGAACTGACCCTGACGATCGGGGCTCTGGTCCTGCTAGTGCTGGGGGCCTTCCTCGGCGACAAGTCTGCGCGCCTGGTGTCGATCCTGTCGGTGGCCCTGCTGGTCGCCGGAGCCGCCATCGCCGCGACCGGGCCGCTGGGCGTCGCCTTCGACGGAGCCTTCGTCGCCGATCCGCTGGCCATCTACGGCAAGGTCGCCATCTATCTGCTCAGCGCCGTGGCCGTGGTCCTCGGCGGAGGCTGGATCCAGCGCAACCGCATCGCCAAATTCGAATATCCGATCCTGATCGTCCTGGCCGCCGTCGGCATGAGCATGATGGCGTCGTCCGGCGACCTGATCTCCATGTACGTCGGGATCGAACTGCATTCGCTGGCCCTGTATGTGCTGGCCGCCTATCACCGCGACGACCTGAAGGCGTCGGAAGCCGGGCTGAAATATTTCGTGCTGGGGGCTCTGTCGTCGGGCCTGCTGCTTTACGGGGCCAGCCTGATCTATGGCTTCACCGGCTCCATGCGGTTCGAGGACATCGCCGCCGTCGCCGCGAACGGCGATGCCAATGTCGGGCTGATCTTCGGCCTCGTGTTCCTGATCTGCGGCCTGGCGTTCAAGGTTTCGGCCGCGCCGTTCCATATGTGGACACCGGACGTCTATGAAGGTGCGCCGACGCCGGTCGTGGCCCTGTTCGCGACGGCACCCAAGATGGCGGCCATGGTCCTGATCGCCCGGGCTTTGTCCGAAGGGTTCGGCGGCATCCATGACCAGTGGTCGCAGGTGCTGATCCTGATCTGCTTGATCTCGTTCGCGGTCGGGGCCATCGGCGGCATCGCCCAGAAGGACGTTCAGCGTCTGCTGGCCTATTCGTCGATCGCCAACATCGGCTACGCGTTGCTCGGCATCGCAGCGGGGACGGAAGCGGGCCTGCAGGCCATGCTGATGTTCATGACCCTGTATGTCATCGACCAGATCGGTTTCTTCGCCATCCTGCTGTCGCTGTCGAAATCTGGGCGACCGATCCGGAAGATCGCCGATCTCGCGGGGCTCAAGAAGGACCGTCCGCTGACGGCCGTGGCGATCACCGTGCTGTCGCTGTCGGTGCTGGGCATGCCGCCCTTCTCGGGCTTCTGGGGCAAATACTATGTGTTCGGGGCGGCGGCAGAAGCCGGATATTGGCAGGTCGCGGCGGTGGGTCTGGTGGCCTCGGTCGTGGCGGCCTTCTATTATCTGCGCATCATCAAGCTGATGTGGTTCGACGCGCCGCTGGACGAGGTCAAGACCGACAAGGCCCCGGTGGAATCGCAGTGGATCGGCTGGGCCAGCGCGGCCTTCGCCTTCCCACTAGTCATCGTCGGCGTGACCTGGCTGGAGCCTCTGACCCGCATCGCCGCCTCGGGCTTCGGAGCCGGGTAGGGCGGTGAGCCCCGCACCGATCCTGCTGCTCGACGAGACGGATTCCACCAATGCCGAGGCGCGACGTCGTGCCGAGGCGGGCGAGACCGAGCCGGTCTGGATCGTGGCGCGACGTCAGACTTCGGGGCGCGGACGACGCGGCCGCGAATGGGTCAGCGATACCGGCAATCTGGCCGCGACACTTTTGCTGACAACGCGCAAATCGCCTGCCGAGGCGGCGCAGGTGACGTTCGTCGCGGCGCTGGCTGTGGCGGACCTGCTGGATGCCTTCGTGGCCGGGGATCGTGTCACGATCAAATGGCCTAACGATGTGCTGATCGCGGGCGAGAAAGCGTCGGGCATCCTGGTCGAATCGGGCGCGCATGCGGGCGGTGGCCTGTGGCTGGCGATCGGGATCGGGGTCAATCTGGCCCATGCGCCGGATGATACCGAACGACCCGCCACGTCGATGGCCGCGCACCTGCGGTCCGACATCGCCTATCCGCCTTCGATTGAGGCGGCGGCAGGGGTGCTGGCAGAGGCCTTCACCCTCTGGATGGAAAGGTGGGAGACGCTGGGGTTCCAACCGATCCTCGACGCCTGGACGGCGCGGACCAAGGGTCTGGATCAGCCCTGCGTGGCGCGGCTGGGTCATGAGACCGTGACCGGGATCGCCGATGGCGTGGCCCCCGATGGAGCCCTGCGGATGCGCCTCGCCGACGGGTCGCTGAGACTGATCTCGGCGGGCGACGTCTTCTTCAGTGAGGCCGCGTGATGCTGCTCGCCATCGAACAGGGCAACACCAACACGCTGTTCGCGGTCCATGACGGAGGGTCCTGGATCGCCCAATGGCGTACGGCGACCGAGAGCAACCGCACCGGCGACGAATATGCCGTCTGGCTGAACCAGCTTCTGGAGATGCGCGGCCTGTCGATGAGCCAGCTGGATGGCTGTATCATCTCCAGCGTCGTGCCGCAGTCGATCTTCAATCTGAGAAATCTGGCCCGCCGCTATCTGAGCGTCGAACCGCTGGTGATCGGCGAGAACGTGAATCTTGGCATCGAGGTGCGGATCACCAAGCCGACCGAGGCGGGGGCCGACCGGCTGGTCAATGCCATCGGGGCGCATCTGGTCTATCCCGGCGACCTGCTCTTGATCGACTCGGGCACCGCCACCACCTTCGACATCGTGGCCGCTGACGGGGCGTTCGAGGGCGGACTGATCGCGCCAGGCATCAACCTCAGTCTCCAGGCCCTGCATGAGGCCGCCGCAAAATTGCCCCGCATCGCCATCCAGAAGCCCGATCGCGTGATCGGCAAGGACACCGTCGCGGCCATGCAATCGGGTGTCTTCTGGGGCTACATCGCCCTGATCGAGGGCCTGGTCGATCGCATCAAGACGGAGTGGGCGCGGCCCATGACCGTCATCGGCACCGGCGGCGTCGCCTCGCTGTTCGAAGGCGCAACGAAATCCATCGACCGGTTCGATCCGGACCTGACCATCCGCGGCCTGCTGGAAATCTGGCACCGCAATTCTGATCTGAAAGCTCAATGAAAAAAGCCACCAACGACGAACTCGTCTTCCTGCCGCTCGGCGGGTCGGGCGAGGTCGGAATGAACCTGAACGCCTATGGTTTTGGCCCCGAGGCCAACCGCCAGTGGATCATCGTCGATGTCGGCGTGACCTTCGGCGATCAGTCGACGCCCGGCGTCGATATCATCGTGCCCGATCCCGCCTTCCTGGAAGGGGGGAATATCCGGGGCATCTTCCTGACCCATGCGCACGAGGACCATATCGGGGCCCTGCCGTGGCTGTGGGAGCGCCTGAAGGCCCCGCTGTATGCCACGCCGTTCACCGCCTTCCTGATCCGCGAGAAGCTGCGGGACCGGGGGCTGCGCGACGTTAAGATCGTCGAGGTGCCGATGGGCGGCCACGTCGATCTGGCCCCGTTCAGCGTCGACTTCATCACCATGACCCATTCGATCGCCGAGCCGAGCGGCCTGAAGATCCAGACGCCGCTGGGAACCGTCTTCCACACCGGCGACTGGAAGCTGGATCCGAACCCGGTGATCGGCAAGCCGACCGACATCGCCGCGATCCAGAAGATGGGCGACGAGGGCCTGCTGGCCATGGTCTGCGATTCCACCAACGTCTTCGTCGAGGGCGAGGCCGGGTCGGAGACCGAGGCCCAGAAGGGCCTGATCGAACTGATCGGGTCGCTGAAGAAGGGCCGGATCGCGGTCGGCTGTTTCGCGTCGAATGTGGCGCGGATGGTCAGCGTCATGAAGGCCGCCGATCTGGCTGGACGCCGCGTGGCCCTGGCCGGGCGCTCGATGCACCGGATCACGGCGGCGGCCAAACACGTCGGACTGTTCGGGGATTCCAAGCGCATCCTGTCCGAGGAAGAGGCCCGATCCTGGCCCGCCGACGAGATCCTGTACCTGTGCACCGGCAGCCAGGGTGAGGATCGGGCCGCCCTGTCGCGGATTTCCAACGGGACGCACCCGTTCATCAAACTGGGTCTGGGCGACCACTGCCTGTTCTCGTCGCGGGTCATTCCGGGCAACGAGATGGCGATCGCCGAGTTGCAGGACCGGCTGGCGGACCGGGGCGTGCGGCTCTACACCGAGAAGGACCACCCTGGCATTCACGTCTCCGGCCATCCCTGCCGAGACGAGATGCGTCAGATGTACGCCTGGGCCCGGCCGCAGATTTCGATCCCCACGCACGGCATGCGACGTCACCTGATGGAACACGCGGCCCTGGCCCGCGAGCTGAACGTGCCGGAGACGGTGACGCCCCGGAACGGCGACATGGTGCGTCTGGCTCCCGGACCCGCGACGATCATCGACGAGGTGCCGAATGGGCGGCTCTACGTTGACGGCGGCATGGTGGTGACCGAACAGGGCGAGGCCCTGCGCGAACGCCGTCACGCCTCGACCAACGGGATCCTGGTGGTCAGTTTCGCGATGGACAAGCGCGGCGCGATCGTTTCCGACATCGATGTGCGGGCCATCGGCCTGCCGGGCGACGAAGTCACGCCGCTGGGCGAGGCGCTGGACGATCTGGCCGAGCGGGTCGAACAGGCGGTCGGCAGCCTGAAGGGACCGGCCAAGGACGACGACATGGTCGTCGAGGCGGCCGTCGGGCGTGTGCTGAAGAAGGCCGCGCAACAGATCTGGGACCGTCGGCCGATCGTGGAAACGGTGATCCTGAGGCTCTGACCCCGAAGGCCGCCTCCCACGGCGGTGGACAAGGCCGTGCATTGCTTCGGCCTGCCCGCTCTGCTAAACGCGCGCCTCCCGTGGCTCCGGCTTCGGGACAAATCCGTGGGAGGCAGCCATGCCGCACCACGGCTCACCGGCCTCGATTGAACCCGAGGCCACTCACAGGAGAGACCAATGGCCAAGAAGATCCTCGGCTATATCAAGCTGCAGGTGCCCGCCGGTTCCGCCACGCCTTCGCCCCCGATCGGGCCGGCACTGGGACAGCGCGGCGTCAACATCATGGGCTTCGTCAAGGAGTTCAACGCGCGCACCGAGAAGGAAGTGAAGGGCACGCCCCTGCCGACCGTGATCACGGTCTATCAGGACAAGAGCTTCACCTTCGTCACCAAGACCCCGCCCGCGACCCACTA
>CALROO020000023.1:0-62138 GCA_943369795.1 Rhizobium sp. Q54
CGGAGGCGCTGGCCGAACATCTGGCGTTTGCGATCGATCTGGACGGGGTGGGGCATCGGGATGCCGGGCCGATCAGCGCGACGGTGGCCGATGTGGCGGAGGCGCGCGACGCCCTGACGCGGGTGGCGGCACCGGACCCGGCGATGGTCGAGGCGATCTGTGGCGCGGCCCAGGCGCTGGGGATCGGGTCGATGCGGGCCCCCCGGCTGGCGCTGCGGGTCGCGGCGGCTCTGGCGGCGCTTGAGGGGCGCGAGGCGATCGAGGCGGAGGATCTGAGCACGGCGGCGCGGCTGGTGCTGGCACCCCGTGCGACGCGGGTGCCGGAGGTGCAGAGGGAGCCGGAGATGCAGGCGGATGAGCCTGCGGATGACGGTGAGGCCGATCAGCCGGAGGCGGATGCGGCACCGCCAGACGACGCACAGAGTTCGGCGGAGGATGAGGACGCGGCGGCGACGCTGGACGATCTGGTGCTGGAAGCGGTGAAGGCGGCTCTGCCGGAGGGGCTGGAGGCGTTGTGGCTCGATCAGGGGCGGGCATCGCGCTCGGCGGTGGCCTCTGCGGGACGGTCGGGGGCGCGGCGGGCGTCTCCGGATCGGGGGCGGCGGATCGCGTCGCGACCGGGATTGCCGAGACAGGCGTCAGGGCTTGATGTGGTGGAGACGCTGAAGGCGGCGGCTCCGTGGCAAAAAGTGAGGGGCGCGCTGTTGGGGCGCGATCGCGGGCCGATGCGGATCCGGCGGGACGATTTCCGGGTGCGGCGGTTCGAGCAGAGGTCGGAATCGACGGTGATCTTCGTGGTCGACGCCTCGGGATCGGCGGCACTGCAACGGCTGGCGGAGACCAAGGGGGCCGTGGAGCTGTTGCTGGCCGAGGCCTATGTGAAACGGACGCAGGTGGCGCTGATCACCTTTCGCGGGGCGGGGGCGGAGTTGCTGTTGCCCCCGACGCGGTCGCTGACGCGGGCGCGGCGGTCGCTGGCGGAGCTGGCGGGAGGCGGGGCGACGCCGCTGGCCAGTGCGCTGGAGGCGGCGGCTATCCTGGGGGTTGCCGAACGGGCCAAGGGCCGGACGCCGGTGCTGGTGATCATGACCGACGGGCGGGGCAATATCGCCCTGGATGGGGCCGCGTTCCGGACGCGGGCCGAGACCGATGCGATGAACGCGGCGCGGCGAATCCGGGCCAGCGGGATGGCGGTGGCCCTGATTGACATTTCGCCGCGACCGCGCGGGGACGGGGCGCGGCTGGCCGAGGCGATGGGTGCCCGGTTTGCGGCCCTGCCCTATGTCGAGGCGGGGCGTGTGCGCGAGGTCGTGCGGTCGCTGGAAGGCGTGAGCTGAGCATGGCCGATCGTCCGGACTGGGACGTCGAGGGGCGGGACTGGCCGCATCGGTCGGCCAGCCGGTTCGTCAGCGCGGGCGACCTGCGATGGCATGTGCAGGTCATGGGGCAGGAGGAGGGACCGGTCGTGCTGCTGCTGCACGGAGCGGGGGCGGCGACACATAGCTGGCGCGGACTGATGCCGCTGCTGGCCGAGCGGTTTCGCGTCGTGGCACCGGACCTGCCGGGGCATGGGTTCACCCAGACGCCGGTCGGTAACGGGCTGTCGTTGCCGGCGATGGCGCGGCGGACGGCGGGCTTGCTGGAGGCACTTGGGGTGCGACCGGCGCTGGTGGTCGGGCATTCTGCGGGGGCGGCGGTGGCGATCCGGATGTCGCTGGACGGAAGGGTGGGGTCTGCGCCGATCGTGGCGGTGAATGGGGCGTTGCAGCCGTTCGGGGGCGTGGCGGCACCGCTGTTTCAAGGGGTGGCGCTGGGGCTGTTCGCCAATCCGCTGGCGGCGCGGCTGTTTGCGGCCAGCGCGCGCGATACGCGGCGGGTGGCGCGGATGATCGAGGGGACGGGGTCCAGGATCGATGCGGAGGGGATCGAGCTGTATGCGCGGCTGTTCCGGCGACCCGGCCATGTGGCGGGGACGCTGGGGATGATGGGGAGCTGGGATCTGCGGTCGCTGGTGCGGGAGATGCCGCGGCTGAAGGCTCCGCTGACGCTGGTGGTCGGGGCAGGGGACCAGGCGGTGCCGCCGTCTGTGGCGACGGGGGTGAAGGCGGCTGTGCCGGGGGCGCAGGTCGTGACGCTGGAAGGGCTGGGCCATCTGGCGCACGAGGAGGATGCTGCAAGGGTGGCAGAGGTCGTTCTCAGGGTCGCGGACGGGATCGCGGCATGAGCGGCTGGAAGATGGGCGTGCTCGACCTGGGACTGGCCTTCCTGCCGATCCTGGGATGGGCGATCTGGGAGCTGTGGTCGTTGAGGCGGGAGAAGCGGCGCGATGCCGAATCAGCGGCTCGGACGTCGGAGCGATCGGGGCATGCGGAACGGCAGCATGGCGCGGACGACGGGGGACCGTAGACGGCCCAGGGACAGGCTCTCGTGCACCCCGTGGGCATCGTCGCCCAGCAGCCGTGTCATCAGGGCCGAGCGGGAATAGAAGGGCGTGTCCTCCCAAGTGCCCGCGACGCCCGCCGTGCCGCCGGGCTCGGAGCGGGTGAACCGCTTCATGCCCCAGCCGGTGTCGGGCAGGCGGACGATGGCGGGGGGCTCGAACGGTTCAGGGACGGCGTCCGGGCCGAACCGCATGGCCAGGCTGGCGGCCGTGCCGTCGCGACGCTTCAGATCGTAGAGGACGGCGCTGTCAGTCGACAGATGGGCGCGGGACCAGTCCCAGAGCTCGAAGGCGTTCTCCAGAGGCTCGTTGCCCCGGTTGTGATCCAGATAGCCCTCGCCGGTCCAGGACAGGCCGGGCTCGGTGAGCTTGACCGATACGTCAGCGCGCGGGGCCAGGGGGTGCCAGACGTGGCCACCCGCCTCATCGAGCGTGAAGGCACGGGTGTTCATGGCGCGGGGGCGCAGGCGAACCTCGCCGCGCACGGGGCGGGGCAGCATGGGCAGGGGCGGGACGGGGGCAGTGATCTCGTCCAGCCGGATGACCAGTTCGTCGCCTTCCCACGACAGGGCGCTGGGGCCGATCGACAGGCTGGTGGCGTCGCGGTGCACGGCGTTCGCGCCACGTTCGGTCATCGCCCAGCGGGCGCAGCCGGGGCCGTAGAGGGCGACGTTGACGGCGCAGTGGTTCTCCGGCGCACCTCGACCGGACCAGCCGTACCAGGGCGAGAAGACGCTGCCGACGAAGGCGATGACGGTCAGGCCGAAGCGCCGGTCTGCGCTCATGGCATCGACGTACCACCAGGCGTATCCGCCCGGACCTACCGCCGTGTCGAAGCGCGATCCCGCATCACCGCCTGGGCGGCCAGCCGTCCGGACAGGGCCGCCATCGGCACGCCCGCGCCCGGATGGGTCGCGCCCCCACACAGGTAGAGGCCGGGCATCCTGGTACGGGCTGCGGGCCGTCGGAAGGCCGAGTCCCAGCCGTGGCCCGCCCGGCCATAGAGCGCGCCACCCGTCGCCGGAAAGCGCCGCTCGAAGTCGGCGGGCGTCGTGATCGCCATCGGGCTGGAGGTCGAGTCGATCCTCAGGCCGCAGCGTTCCATGGACGCGAAGGTTCGCGAGCGACATTGGTCGAACTCCGATTGGGAATAGGTATGGGCGTCGCCGTCGGGCGGCGCATTGACGATGGCGAAGAAGCGTTCGGGGCAGGTCGGGGCCGGGGCACCCGCGTCGTGACGGTCCTGGGCGCAGAGGTAGACGGTCGGGATGTCGGGCATCCGGCCGGCATGAAGGGCGTCGAACTCGGCGACGTAGTCGGGCGAGAAATAGAGATTGTGCCGGACCAGATCGGCCGATGTTTGGGCGGTGAAGGCGAAGGTCACGGCCGAGAAGGATCGGGTGCGGGGCGGGGCGGTGCGGACAGTGGCGGCGACCGCAGGGCCGAATCGACCCGTGCCGACGGCGGCGGGATCGGCGTTGCTGATAACGGTGTCCGCCTCGATCCGCTCGCCGGAGGTCAGGACGACACCAGAGGCCCGACCATGGGTGGTCTCGATGCGTGCAACGGGTTCGCCGCAGCGGATGGTCGCGCCCAGGCTGGTAGCCAGTTTGGCCAGGGCCTCCGGGATCTTCTGCATGCCGCCCTCGACCCGCCAGACGCCCTGCTGTTCGACATGGGCGATCAGCATCATGGTGGCGGGGGCCTTGAAGGGCGAGGCCCCGCAATAGGTGGCGTAGCGACCGAACAGCTGGCGCAGGCGGGGGTCATGGAAATAGGTGCCGAGTTCGTCCCACATCGAGCGGTAGGGCATGATGGCCCACTGGTCGCGCGGGCGGTGGAGGCCGATGTCGAACGTCAGTTTCAGCAAGTTCGGCTTGTCCACCGTCATGAAGGGCCCCTCCAGCACGCGGTAGATCAGGGCGGCGCGGGCGGAGAAGTCGCGAAACCGCTTGGCCTCGGCGGCTCCGGCCAGGGTGCCCACCGCATCGACCGACTGCTCCAGATCGGCGAACAGGTCGAAGGTCGAGCCATCGGGCCAGGCATGCCGGGCCAGGGTTTCGGAGCGGGTCAGGGTCAGGTGGTCCGACAGGGTCTGGCCGACCGAGGCGAACAATTCCTCGAACACCCAGCGCATGGTGAAGACCGTGGGTCCGACGTCGATGGCCATGCCGGCGATGTCGGTCTGGCTGAGTTTGCCGCCGGGAGTGGCTGCGGCCTCGATCACGGTGACGTCCAGGCCTTGGGCACACAGGCTTATCGCGGCGCTGAGGCCGCCGATCCCTGCTCCGATGATGACCACCCTGTCCCTGGGCATTCGCGTGTCCTGTTGACACGACAGTAAAGGTGTCCAACCTGTTTGACACAAGGGGTTTGTCGGCTTGACCCTGCCTTCTCCCCTCGTGGGAGAAGGTGGCTCGCTAAGCGAGACGGATGAGGGGGCTGCCGGACCCGGACGCAATCGCCGGACAGCGAGACTGATGACACAAACCCCTCATCCGTCCGCTTCGCGGCCACCTTCTCCCACAAGGGGAGAAGGACGTTCTTGGCAAGGCCGCTGGCGCGATTGGCGCAATGGTCTGATCGGCAGTCCCGGTTTCCAGCGGTGGGCGGCGCAGTTTCCGCTGACGCGGCCCGTGGCGCGGCGGCGGGCGCAGGCGCTGTTCGATCTGTCGGCGGGGTTCGTCTATTCGCAGATCGCCTATGCCTGCGTGACGTCGGGGCTGCTGGAGCAGCTGGCGCAGGGGCCTCAGGCGGTGGGTGATCTAATGCCCGTCGTCGATCTGGATGCGTCCGGCACCGAGCGCCTGGTCAAGGCCGCGGTGGCGTTGAAGCTGGCCGAGGCGGCGGACGGCGGGCGCTATGGCCTGGGGGTCGAGGGCGCGGCTCTGCTCGGCGCGCCAGGCGTGGCGGCGATGATCGAACATCACCGGTTGCTGTATGCCGATCTCGCCGATCCGATGGCCTTGCTGAGGCGCGGCGGCGGGGGCGGGGCGCTGTCGGGGTACTGGCCCTATGCGGAGGGGCAGGCGGGCGACACGGATGGGGCCGGTCCCTATTCCGGATTGATGTCGGCGTCACAGGCCATGGTGGCGGCACAGGTGCTGCAGGCCTATCCGATCGGGCGGCATCGGCGGCTGATGGATGTCGGGGGCGGGGAGGGGACGTTCCTGCGCGCGGTGGCCGACCACGCGCCCGGCTTGGCGCTCAGCCTGTTCGACCTGCCGCCGGTGGCGGAGCGGGCGCGGGTGCGATTCGTCGCAGAGGGGCGGGAGGTGGCTGTGACAGGCGGCAGTTTCTTCACCGACGCCCTGCCGACCGGGTCCGATGTGATCAGCCTGGTGCGCATCCTGCACGACCATGACGACGACAAGGCCATGATCCTGCTGCGTGCGGTGCACGCGGCCTTGGAGCCCGGGCAGACCTTACTGATCGCCGAGCCGATGGCCCAGGTTCGCGGGGCGGAGCGGGTCGGGGACGCCTATTTCGGCCTGTATCTGCTGGCGATGGGGTCGGGTAGACCTCGTTCAAAGTGGGAAATTCACGAGATGGTCTGGGAAGCGGGATTTAGCCGCTCCAGAGACATCGCCACGCCCCTGCCTATGATCGCCAGCCTGATCGTGGCGACGGCGTGATGGCGATGTGTAAGGCGCGCTTGTCTGTCAAAAGTGTAATCAAGATTTGACAACTGAAACTGTCAATCTAAGCTGACAGTAGGGGAGGTGATCTATCGTGATCAGGACCTCCCGAGGCACGACGATGCACACCTTGGCTGTCGTATTGGAGGAACCCCGGCGTCTGGCGGTTCGTCCGCTCGACCTGAAGCCGGCCGGTCCCGACGACGTGGTCATTTCGGTGGACTGGAGCGGGATCTCGACAGGGACGGAACGGCTGCTTTGGGACGGGCGGATGCCGCATTTCCCGGGCCTGGGCTATCCGCTGGTGCCCGGATACGAGGCGGTCGGGACGGTGGTGGACGCCGGCGCGATGGCCCAGGCGCGGATCGGCGACCGGGTGTTCGTGCCGGGATCGTCCAGCTTCATCGACGCGCGCGGCCTGTTCGGCGGCGCGGCCCGGACCCTGATCGCGCCGCAGTCGCGGACGGTGACATTGCCAAAAGGCGTGGACGACCAAGGGGTGCTGCTGTCGCTGGCGGCGACCGCCTATCACGCCATCGTCGGCGGGACGGCGCCGGATCTGATCGTCGGGCACGGGGTGCTGGGGCGGCTGCTGCTGCGGATCACCGAGGCGATGGGGGCGGAGCGTCCCACGGTCTGGGAGACCAATCCGGCCCGGCGACAAGGGGTGGCGATCCATCCCGACGCCGACGACCGCCGCGATTATCACAGCATCTATGACGCCTCCGGGGCGCCCGACCTGATGGATTTCCTGGTCGCGCGACTGGCCCGCAGCGGCGAGATCGTGCTGGCGGGATTTTATGAGGCGCGACTGTCGTTCGCCTTTCCGATGGCCTTCATGAAGGAGGCGCGGTTCCGGATCGCGGCCGAATTCCGGCCCGAGGACGTGGTCGCCGTCACCGAGATGATCGCCGACGGACGCCTGAGCCTGGACGGCCTGATCACCCATCGTCGCCCGGCGACCGAGGCCAACGACGCCTATCCGGTCGCGTTCGGCGATTCGGACTGCCTCAAGATGATCCTCGACTGGAGGCACTGCGCATGACCATCACCCTGATTTCCCACAAGGCGCTCCGCGAAGAAGCCAAGGTCGAGCCGGATCCCGTCCACACGGGCGAGGTGACCAAGGAAACCCAGATCATCGCCATCTATGGCAAGGGCGGATCGGGCAAGTCGTTCGCCCTGTCGAACCTCAGCTATATGATGGCGCAGCAGGGCAAGCGGGTGCTGCTGATCGGTTGTGATCCCAAGTCCGACACGACCTCGCTGCTGTTCGGGGGCAAGTCCTGCCCCACCATCATCCAGACCTCGGCCAACAAGAAGCTGACCGGCGAAGAGGTTCGGATCGAGGACGTCTGTTTCCAGCGCGACGGCGTGTTCGCGATGGAGCTGGGCGGGCCCGAGGTCGGGCGCGGGTGCGGCGGGCGTGGCATCATTCACGGGTTCGAGCTCCTGGAAAAGCTGGGGTTCCATGACTGGGGCTTCGACTATGTGCTGCTGGACTTCCTGGGCGACGTGGTGTGCGGGGGCTTCGGCCTGCCGATCGCGCGGGACATGTGCCAGAAGGTGATCGTGGTCGGGTCCAACGACCTGCAGTCGCTGTATGTGGCCAACAACGTCTGCTCGGCCGTCGAATATTTCCGCAAGATGGGCGGCAATGTCGGCGTGGCCGGCATGATCATCAACAAGGACGACGGCACGGGCGAGGCTGCGGCCTTTGCCGAGGCGGTGGGCATCCCGGTGCTGGCCTCGATCCCGGCCAATGAGGATATTCGCCGGAAATCAGCCAATTATCAGATCATCGGCACGCCCGACAGCGAGTGGGGCAGTCTGTTCGCCGGGCTCGCCGAGGCGGTGTCGCTGTCGCTGCCGCAGCATCCCAGGCCTTTGACCCAGGACGGCCTGCTGGGGCTGTTCGATCCGGAGACGACCGGAGCGGCCGTGAAGCTGATCCCTGCGAGCCAGAGCGACATGCGGGGCTCGACCTTCGTGCCCAAGGCGTCGCTCGAAGTCGTCTACGACGAGGCTGTGTGATCGCCATGCTGGACGACACCGCCATCACCGAGGAGCATGCCGCCGAACCGGTCTCGGTCGATGGCGGCTGTCATGGCGGCAAGGCGGAGCTGACGGCGGCGGCGGCTAAGGCGGGCAAGTCGGAAGTGCTGGCGCGCTATGCCAAGGACTATCCGGTCGGGCCGCATGACCAGCCCCAGTCGATGTGCCCGGCGTTCGGGTCGTTGCGGGTGGGCCTGCGGATGCGTCGGACGGCGACGATCCTGAGTGGGTCGGCCTGCTGCGTCTACGGCCTGACTTTCACGAGCCATTTCTACGGCGCGCGTCGCTCGGTCGGCTATGTGCCGTTCAACTCCGAGAGCCTGGTCACCGGCAAGCTGTTCGAGGACATCCGCGACGCCGTTCACGAGATGGCCGATCCGGCGCTGTACGACTCCATCGTCGTGACAAATCTGTGCGTGCCGACGGCCTCGGGCGTGCCGTTGCAGCTGCTGCCGAAAGAGATCAACGGCGTGCGCATCGTCGGCATCGACGTGCCGGGCTTCGGCATTCCGACCCATGCCGAGGCCAAGGACGTGCTGGCCGGGGCCATGCTGAACTATGCCCGCAAGGAGGTGGAGCAAGGGCCTGTTCCTGCACCGAAATCCCGCGCCGACAGACCGACCGTGACCCTGCTGGGCGAGATGTTCCCGGCCGATCCGATGATCATCGGGCGGATGCTGGAGCCGATGGGCCTGGCCGCCGGACCGGTGGTGCCGACCCGCGAGTGGCGCGAGCTTTACGCGGCGCTGGACTGTGCCGTCGTCGCCGCCATCCATCCTTTCTACACCGCCAGCGTCCGCGAGTTTGAAGCCGCCGGTCGCAAGGTCGTCGGCTCGGCGCCTGTCGGGCGCGACGGGACGGCGGCATGGCTCCAGGCGATTGGCCAGGCCTGCGACGTGCCCCAAGCGCAGATCGACGGGATCAAGAACGCCATGGTTGGCGCGATCGGTGCGGCCCTGGCCGGATCGCCCATCAAGGGCCGGATCACGGTCTCGGGCTATGAGGGATCCGAACTGCTGGTCGCCCGTCTGCTGATCGAGAGCGGGGCCGAGGTCGAATATGTCGGCACGGCCTGTCCGCAGACGAAATGGTCCGACCCCGACCGCGAATGGCTGGAAGCCAAGGGGGTCACGGTCAACTACCGCGCCTCGCTGGAGCAGGATCTGTCGGCGGTCGATGCGATCAGGCCGGATCTGGCCATCGGCACGACGCCGGTGGTCCAGCACGCCAAGGCGATGTCGATCCCGGCGCTGTATTTCACCAACCTGATCTCGGCGCGGCCCCTGATGGGACCGGCGGGGGCGGGGTCGCTGGCCCAGGTGATCAACGCCGCCATCGGCAACAAGGCGCGCTTCGACCGGATGAGCGCCTTCTTCGAGGGCGTCGGCACCGGCCATGCCACCGGCATCTGGGAAGACACCCCCACCGACCGGCCCGAGTTCAAGGCCCGCTACGCCAAGCTCCAGGCGGCTGCCGCCAAGGCCGAGGAGCACGTCGGGACATGACGCTGATCCTCGATCACGACCGGGCGGGTGGCTACTGGGGGGCAGTCTATGCCTTCACGGCCATCAAGGGCTTGCAGGTCATCATCGACGGGCCGGTGGGGTGCGAGAACCTGCCGGTGACATCGGTGCTGCACTATACCGACGGCCTGCCGCCGCATGAGCTGCCGATCGTGGTCACGGGGCTGGGCGAGGACGAGCTGGGTCGGCACGGCACCGAAGGGGCGATGAAGCGGGCGTGGAAGACGCTCGACAAGGATCTGCCGAGCGTCGTGGTCACCGGCTCGATCGCCGAGATGATCGGTGGCGGCGTCACGCCCGAGGGGACCAATATCCAGCGGTTTCTGCCGCGCACCATCGACGAGGATCAGTGGCAGGCGGCGGACCGGGCTTTGACCTGGCTGTGGACGCAGTTCGGGCCAAAGAAGATGCCGAAGCCCCGCCCGCTGGCCGACGGCGACAAGCCACGCGTCAACATCATCGGGCCAATGTACGGCACCTTCAACATGCCGTCGGACCTGGCCGAGATCCGGCGCCTGGTCGAGGGCATCGGGTGCCAGGTCAATATGGTCTTCCCGCTGGGAAGCCATCTGGCGGACGTGCGTAATCTCGCCGACGCCGAGGTCAACGTCTGCATGTACCGAGAGTTTGGGCGGGGCCTCTGCGAGACGCTTGAGAAGCCGTACCTCCAGGCCCCGATCGGGCTGGAGTCGACGACCCTGTTCCTGCGGATGCTGGGCCAGATGACGGGGCTGGACCCCGAGCCGTTCATCGAGCGCGAGAAACACACCACGATCAAGCCGCTGTGGGATCTGTGGCGGTCGGTGACGCAGGACTTCTTCGCCACCGCCAGCTTCGCCATCGTGGCCAACGAGACCTATGCGCGGGGGGTCAGGAAATTCCTCGAGGACGACCTGGGCCTGCCGTGCCAGTTCGCGATCGCCCGCTGCGCCGGGACCAAGTCCGACAATGCCGAGGTCAGCCGCCTGATCCGCGAGACCAAGCCCTTGGTCCTGTTCGGCAGCATCAACGAACGCATCTATCTAGCCGAGGCGGCGGCCCAGGGTGGCGGCGGGCATGGACCCTCGGGCGTCTGGGTGCCGGCGTCCTTCCCCGGCGCGGCGATCCGGCGGCACACGGGCACGCCCTTCATGGGCTACGGCGGCTGCACCTATCTGGTGCAGGAAGTCTGCAACGCCCTGTTCGACGCCCTGTTCAACATCCTGCCGCTGGCGTCGCAGCTGGATCAGGCGGAACCGACGCTGGCGCGCGTCCATGCCGAACTGCACTGGGACAATGACGCGGCGGAACAGCTGGATCGGCTGGTCGCGTCCCAACCCGTGATCGTGCGGATTTCCGCCGCCAAACGGCTGCGCGACGCCGCCGAACGCGCGGCGCGTCAGGCGGGCGAAGAGCGGGTCACGCTGGATCGCCTGGTCGCCGCCAACTCGCTGGTCTTGCAGGGGAGGGCGGCATGAGCCCGCGTCCCCGCAAGCCTTCATCCCATCCGTCCCTGCCGTCTCCCCCGGCGCGGACAGTCTTTTCGTCGGCGGGTTCGCCCGGCGCCGAAAACGGTCCCGAACTGTCTCGTGGCCGACGTCCGCGATCACCTTGAAGGAGGAAAAATGACGCATCTACCTGATGACAGGCCAACGGGGTCCCTTACCGGACTGACACCGGAGGCCGCCAAAGAGTTCCACGGCATGTTCATGACCAGCTTCATTGGTTTCACGGTCATTGCGATCCTGGCCCATATCGGCGTCTGGATGTGGAATCCCTGGCTGGGCCAATAGGCCTGATCGACCCCTAGCGCGTCGATCTCGGTCGGCACGTCCATCAAGCCGTTTAACGGCTAAGGAGACCACGCTCATGTGGAGAATTTGGCTTCTGTTCGATCCGCGAAGGGCGCTCGTCGCTCTCGCCGTCTTCCTGTTCACGCTTGCGCTGCTGATCCACTTCATCCTGCTCAGCTCGCCCAAGTACAACTGGATCGACGGTGCGGAACGGGCTCAGATGGCTGCGGCAGCCGCCGCGGCCCCCTGATCTCGCGTCTCGCCGATCGGCGTGCGGGCGGAGGACGAGCAATCGGTCTCCGCCCTCAACGGCCCCTCGGCGTCCTGTTTCACATTTGACGGCATCGGCGGCGCGGGGAGCGTCGGCTGAGCGGAGGCGGTCATGGCTCTGTTGAGTTTCGAGAGAAAGTATCGAGTCCGAGGGGGCACGCTGATCGGCGGTGACCTGTTCGACTTCTGGGTCGGGCCTTTCTACGTCGGCTTCTTCGGCGTCACGACGGCCTTTTTCGCGGCGCTGGGAACGGCGCTGATCTTCTACGGGGCGTCGCTGGGCGACACCTGGAACCCGTGGCTGATCAGCATCAATCCACCCGACATCGCGTATGGGTTGGCGCTGGCGCCGCTCAGGGAGGGCGGCATCTGGCAGATCGTCACGATCTGCGCCGTCGGAGCGTTCAGTTCCTGGGCCCTGCGCGAGGTCGAGATCTGTCGCAAGCTGGGCATGGGGCTGCATGTGCCGATCGCCTTCGGTGTCGCCATCCTGGCCTATGTCACACTGGTCGTGGTGCGGCCGTTCCTGCTGGGCGCCTGGGGCCACGGCTTTCCGTACGGCATCTTTAGCCACCTGGATTGGGTGTCGAACGTCGGATACCAGTATCTGAATTTCCACTACAATCCGGCGCACATGATCGCCGTCAGCTTCTTCTTCGCCACCACCATGGCGTTGGCGCTGCACGGATCATTGGTGCTGGCCGCGACCAATCCCGGCGGAGGCAAGCCGGTGCGGCAGCCCGAGCATGAGGACACCTTCTTCCGCGACTTCATCGGCTATTCGGTCGGCACCCTGGGCATTCACCGGGTGGGTCTGTTCCTGGCACTTCAGGCCGGGATCTGGAGCGCGATCTGCATCGTCATCAGTGGTCCCTTCTGGGACAAGGGCTGGCCCGAATGGTGGGACGGCTGGCGCAACCTGCCGATCTGGCAATAGGGGGAGGGAGAGATCATGCCTGCCTATCAGAACATCTTCACCCAGGTTCAGGTCCGGTCGCATCCGGAAGCCGGAGCCCCCACCAACGAAGTCGACGACTGGAGGGTCGGCACGCCGTTCTTCAGCTACTGGATCGGCAAGATCGGCAATGCCCAGATCGGACCCATGCATCTGGGCTGGACCGGGATCATCTCGCTGCTGAGCGGTTTCCTGGCGTTCGAGATCATCGGGCTGAACATGCTGGCCTCGGTCAACTGGAACCCGATCCGGTTCATCGGCGAACTGCCCTGGCTGGCGCTCAATCCGCCGTCGATCGAACAGGGGTTGAAGATTTTTCCGCCGCTGAACGACGGGGGATGGTGGCTGATGGCCGGCTTCTTCCTGACGCTGTCGGTGATCATGTGGTGCGTGCGCAGCTATCAACGGGCCAAGGCCCTGGGGCTGGGGACGCATACGACCTGGGCCTTCGCGTCGGCCATCTGGCTCTATCTGGTGCTGGGCTTCATCCGGCCGATCATGATGGGCAGCTGGTCCGAGGCCGTGCCCTTCGGCATCTTCCCGCACCTGGACTGGACCGGGGCGTTTTCGATCACCTACGGCAACCTGTTCTACAACCCGTTCCACGCCCTCTCGATCGCCTTCCTGTACGGCTCGACGCTGCTGTTCGCCATGCACGGGGCGACTATCCTGGCGACCAGCCGCTACGGCTCGGATCGCGAGGTCGAACAGATCACCGATCGCGGCACGGGCTCGGAGCGGGCGGCGCTGTTCTGGCGCTGGACCATGGGGTTCAACGCCACGATGGAGTCGATCCACCGCTGGGCCTGGTGGTTCGCGGTCCTGACGACCCTGACCGGCGGAATCGGCATCCTGCTGACCGGCACGGTGGTCGACAGCTGGTACGACTGGGCCATCGCGCACGACTACGCGCGGTGATCCGTTCCGGCTCAAGGCCGGGATGACAAGGAAGCCTGAATGAGGCCGGTCGCGATCGCTCGCGGCCGGTCTTTTCATGTCCGGGAGCCTGGCCTATCGGGATCGCCGAAACACGGAGCGCGACATGGTCACCATCCACGGCATCAAGGCCTGCGACACGATGAAGAAGGCGCGCGCCTGGCTGGACGAGCATGGGATCGAGACCGCGTTCCACGACTACAAGACCGCCGGGATCGACCGGGCGACGCTGGGGCGGTGGGTCGATGAACACGGCTGGGAGACAGTGCTGAACCGGTCCGGGACGACGTTCCGCAAACTGCCGGACGCCGATCGCGAGAGCATTGATCGCGACAAGGCCATCGCCCTGATGCTGGCGCAGCCGTCGATGATCAAGCGCCCTGTGCTGGACCTGGGCGACCGAACGATCGTCGGCTTCAAGCCCGAGGTCTATGCCGCCGCGCTGAGGTCCTAGCCTTCGACGTCCACATCCGGGCGGTCATGGCCGTCGGCGCGCTCGGTAACCCATTTGCCGGAGGCGTCGGCGTATTCGATCAGCGCCGTCTGGTCCGGCACACGCTGTTCGCGCGCGGCCTGGACCGCGGCGGCGCGGGCGCTGTCGTGATCGGGATAGGTCTCGGACCAGGTGTCGCCCAGCCGATAGGCCCAGCCGCCGTCGTGTTCGGCGATACGGTAGGTGACGTGGCTCATGGCAGGCTCCGGTGCGGGTGGATCCTCGACATGGGGAGAGGCCGCGGCTTTGGCAAAGGCGGGCGTCAGACCTTGAGCGCCAGGGTCGCCGAGACCGCGAAATGGTCCGAGGGATATTCGCCGTTCGTCGGCCGATCGCCCGAGATCGCGGCGGCTGTCGGGGTGAAGGCGGCGGTCTCGAACAGGATGTGGTCGATCTGCGTCTCCCGGTGGCCCTTGGCGGGGTTCAGGGTGGTGCGAGCGGCCTGATCCGGATGGATGCTCGCCAGGGCCGAGGCGAACCGGGGACCGCGCAGCGGGGCCATCTCCGGGTTCTCCAGCGGGGCGTTGAGATCGCCCAGCACGATCAGGGGCGTGTCGCCGTCGCCGATCCAGCTCAGCAGGTTGTAGATCTGACGGGCGCGGATCGTGCCGCCTTCGGGCGTGTGGTGCAGATGGGTGTCGACGACGTCGATCAGGCGGTCGCCCAGACGGACCCGGACGCGGAGGGCGGTGCGGTAGTCGTCGAGCGGCTCCAGCCTGGTCCAGTCCTGCTCGACGATCGGCAGCCGGGTCAGGATGGCGTTGCCGTATCGACGCGGCCGGTCCTCGCCATCGACCGAACAGAAGACGTGCCGGTACCCCAGGGCCTCGGCGATCGTCGCGGCCTGGTTCGGCAGGCCGACGGCTGCGTCCTGGAGCACTTCCTGCAGACCGATCACGTCGGCGTCCATGGCCCGCAACGTCTCGACGATCAGCGGCAGCCGGGCGGCCCAGTCGCCCTGATTGTGCCAGATGTTGAAGGTGGCGACGGTCAGGCGGGGCTGTCCTGACCTCGCGGGCATGGAGGCGCAGGCCGCGACGGGCAGGCTGGCCAGTGACGCAAGGAGATGGCGGCGGTCGAGCATGACGGGGGTCCAGTGCGGAATCGGGCGGGCGAGCGGCACCTTACGAAGATTTCACGTCGTTTGGCGCATCCGTTGGCGCATCCGGGTGCCTCTTGTTGTCATGAGGCCGGGGCAAGACGCGTCGGCGAGCAAAAAGGGGAAAACAATGAACGGTGAAGTTCTGGTACCACTGGCGGGTATCGCCATGATCGTCGCGGTCACGCTTGGCCCGGTCTTGATCAAGAGCCGCGAGCGTCGCGAGATGCAGGCGACCCTGCGTTCGGCGATCGAAAAGGGCCAGCCGCTGCCGCCCGACGTGATCGAAGCCCTCAGCCGTGAGAACGTGAAGCCTGTCGCGACCGCAGCGCGCGACCTGCGGGTCGGGGTCATCCTGCTGGCCGTCAGCATCGGCATCGCCCTGATGGGGTATCTGATCAGCTTCGAGGAGATGGACGCCTTCTATCCGGTCAGTGGGGTCGCCGCTATTCCCGGGATGATCGGTCTGGCCTTCATCGTCCTAAGTGTCTTCAACAAGAACAAGGGCTGAGCAGGTCAGGACAGGGGGATCTGTGATGACCAAGTCCTTGATGGACCTGCATGATGTCGAGCTCGCCGCCCTCGCGGCGGCGGGTGGGCGGCGCGAGTTCGGCGAGCTGGTGCGTCGGCACGGCTCGGCGGTGCGGGGCCTGCTGCGGCGGATGGGGGCGCAGGCGTCCGAGGCCGACGACGTGGCCCAGGACGCCTTCCTGCAGGCGTTCGAGAAATGCGCGGAGTTTCGCGGCGAGGGTACCTTCGCGGCCTGGGTCAAGCGGATCGCGGCGCGGCTGTACCTGAAGCGCAAGTCGAAGACTGCCCGCTATGTCGCCGAGATCGAGAGCGAGGAGATCGCGCCCGTGGTCGATACGCCCGGTCTGGTCGATCTGGACGAGGCGCTCAAATCCCTCAGCGAAACCGAAAGGCTGTGCGTGTCCCTGTGTCACGGTGCGGGCCTCTCACATCCGGAAATCGCGGCGGCCTTGAAACTGCCGCTGGGTACGGTGAAGTCTCATGTCAAACGTGGTCTGGATAAACTCCGCGCCCGGCTTCAGCCGGAACCGGCACCCTACGGGAGGACGTCCAATGTCGGCTGACGAGTTCGATCCCTTCGTGGAACGGGCCTTCGCCCGCGCACCCCACATGGCCGATGCGGATGCGTTCGCGGCGGGCATCGAGGCGAAGCTGGCCTCCAGCACCCGGATGCGAACGATGGCCCTGACGGTCGCGGGCCTGATTGGGGGCGTGGTGGCGGTCCAGCAGTCGCTGGGCGCGGCCGTCGATCTGGGCACGGCCTCGGTGCCGGCGCCGGCACGGTCGCTTGGCCAGGATATCCAGAGCGCCAGCGTCGATGCCCAGGCGTCGTTGCAGTCGCTGCTGGACCAGACGGGACTTTCGGAGCTGGCGCTTGGATCGATGGGGGGAATGTCGCTATTCTGGCTGGGTACGGCGGCGTTGGTCGCCCTGGCCTGTGCCGGGGCGATGAAGCTGTCCCAAGAGATTTGATTTCGTTCTCCCTCCACATGAAGGGGCGGGAGAAAGACGCTCCGGAGACCTGCCATGTCCGCCCAGTCCCAACCGATCGTTCGCCGTCTGGCCGCGCCCGACATCATGAAGCGCAAGGGGGGCGATCCCATCGTCTGCCTGACCGCCTATGACGCCCCGACGGCGGCCCTGCTGGACGATCACTGCGACCTGCTGCTGGTCGGGGACAGCGTCGGTATGGTGGTGCACGGCATGACCAATACCGTCGGCGTGACGCTGGACATGATGATCCTGCATGGGCAGGCCGTCATGCGGGGTTCCAAACGGGCCATGGTGGTGATCGACATGCCGTTCGGCTCCTACGAGGGCGGCAAGGAGATGGCCTATCAGAACTGCGCCCGCGTCATGAAGGAGACGGGGGCCCAGGGGGTCAAGGTCGAGAGCGGGCCGACGGTGCCGGAGACCATCGCCTATCTGGTCCAGCGCGGCATCCCGGTGATGGGCCATGTCGGCCTGCGTCCCCAGGCGGTGCTGACAGAAGGCGCGTTCAAGGCCAAGGGTAGGACCGACGACGAACGCCTGCGCGTCATCGCCGAGGCCGAGGCAACCGCCGACGCCGGAGCCTTCGCCGTCGTGATCGAGGGCACGGCCGAGGGCGTGGCGCGCGAAATCACCGAGGCGATCGACAAGCCGACCATCGGCATCGGTGCCTCGGCGGCTTGCGACGGGCAAATTCTGGTCACGCCGGACATGCTGGGGCTGTTCGACTGGACGCCCAAATTCGTGCGGAAATATGCCGATCTGCGCGGCGAGATCGATCGGGCGGTCGGGGCGTATGCGGAAGATGTGAAGGCCCGCCGTTTTCCTGCCGAAGTCGAGACCTACTTCAGCAAAAAGCCCGTCACGTCATAACGCCCTCAGATGCGTTGCGGCGCGGAAGCTGACCCTCTAGGGTCCGCGCCGATTGGCTTTGCAGCGATTTTTGGGGCGACGTTTCCGTGGTTGATGTCTTCGAACAGGTCGAGGAGGAGCTTCGCTCCGAACGCTGGAAACGGCTGGCCAGGACTTGGCTGCCCGTTCTGGGCGGCGTGCTGCTGGTCGCACTGATCGCGGCCCTGGCCTGGTGGGGCTGGCAGTCATGGGAGACGTCGAAAGCCGACAAGGCCTCGGTCGCCTATCAAACCGGGCTGGAATCGCTGGAGGCCGGCAACACCGCCGCCGCCGACACCGCCTTTACCGAAGCGGCCGCGGTCGGCAATGCGGCCTATAAATCTCTGGCGCTGCAACAGCGCGCGGGCGTGGCCGTGACGAACAACAAGATTCCCGAGGCGATCGCCTTTCTGGACGAGGCGGCCAAGGCCGATGGCGACGCTTTGCTGGCCGATCCGGCGCGTCTGAAGGCGGCGATGTTGCTGATGGACACCGGCTCGCTGGCGGACGTCGAGACGCGGCTGACGCCCCTGACCGAGGAAGGTCGCCCGCTGCGTCCGTTCGCCCAGGAAGCCCTGGCCATGGCGCGGTTGCAGAACGGCCAACTGCCGCAGGCTCGCGAGGTGTTCGTGTTGCTGACCCTGGGTCAGGACGTGCCCGATTCGATCCGCCAGAAGGCCCAGGCGGCGATCGCCATGATCGATTCGGGCGGTGCTGCGGGTCTGACCAATATCGTGAAGGCCCAGGCGGCCCTGCCGGTGGCGACACCGGGCGCGCCGGCGCAGGCGGCTCCCGCTGCGCAGCCGGCCGCACCCGCCCCGGCCGCACCGGCTGCCCAGTGATTTCCCAGTGATGATTGCGACGACCGGAGACCGGATGACGACCCTGAACCGCGCTTTGAAGGTTGCCCTGATCTGTGGGGTGGCCTTGACGGTCACGGCCTGCGGCACGGTGCGTCGCGTCCTGCCGTTCGGTTTGGGCGGCTCCGATGCGCCGACCGCCACGGCCAGCGAAGGCACGCGGGTCTCGGTGCTGGAGTTCGAACAGTCGCTGACGCCGTCGGCGGCGCTGAGCGGGCGCGATTTCTTTCTGCCCGGACCCGTGGCGGCCACGGCCTGGCCATTGCCGGGCGGCAATGCCGGCAACAACGTCGAACACGTGATCGCCGCGCCCCAGTTCCAGGTCGCCTGGCGTCGCGACATCGGCGCAGGCTCGGCCAATACGCGTCAGGTCATGGCCCCCGTGGTCGCCGACGGCGGGCGCGTCTTCGTCATGGATGGCGAGGCCCAGGTCTCTGCGGTCGATGCCAACACCGGTCAGATCGTCTGGCAGGTCGACGTCAAACGCACCGAGCGTGAAGCCGGACGATCCCTGTTCGGCATCGGCCTGGGCGGCGGCGGCACCGGTGGCGGCGGCTTCGGCGGCGGCGTGGCGGTGGGCGGCGGTCAGGTCTATGTGGCTTCGGGCTATCGCACCATGACGGCGCTGGACGCCGCGACCGGCGCGGTCGTGTGGACGGTACCCGTCGATTCGCCGATCCACGGGGCCCCGACGGTGTCGGGAAACCGCGTCTATGTCGTCGATGTCGACAACCAGATCATCGCCTTCAATACGGCGAACGGCCAGCAGGACTGGTCCTATCGCGGCATCGTGGAGCCCGCCCGCATCCTTCGCGCCTCCTCGCCCGCCGTGGTCGGGGACACGGTGATCGCGCCGTTCTCGTCCGGTGAAGTGGTGGCGCTGCGCGCCGCCAATGGCCAGCCGGTCTGGACCGAGGTCCTGTCGCGCACCAGCCGGACCAGCGCCCTGTCGGAAATCCGCGACATCGCCGGACGCCCGGTCGTCTCGCGCGGGTTCGTCTATGCGGTCAGCCATTCGGGCGTGATGCAGGCCATGGATATCCGCTCGGGCCAGGCCAAGTGGTCGCTGCCGGTCGCGGGCGTCAATGCGCCCCTGCCTGCCGGAGACGTCGTCTATGTCGTGTCCAAGTCGGGCGACCTGACCCTGGTCAACCGCGATACCGGAGCCATTTACTGGACGCGGGACCTGAACGAGGGGCTGGTTCGCCAGGAGGGGGGCTTCCTCGGCTTCTTCGATCGCACGGTTCGGCCGGAGTGGTCGGGCCCGGTGCTGGCGTCGAATCGGCTGGTGCTGGTCAATTCCGACGGCGATCTGGTCGGGTTCGATCCCAAGACGGGCGCACAGACCGCGACCGTCCGGATCGGTGGGGCGTCCTATATCGCGCCGGCGGCCTATAACGGTGCGCTGTATGTCCTGACCGACAATGGTCAACTCGTCAGCATCCGCTGACGTCCAAGCAAATCTGGGTTAGAACGCCGACATGGCACTGAAGCTCGCCATCGTCGGCCGCCCCAATGTCGGCAAGTCGACCCTGTTCAACCGACTGGTCGGAAAGCGCCTCGCGCTGGTCGACGATCGCCCCGGCGTGACCCGCGACCGCCGCTATGCCGACGGCCATATCGGCGACATGGACCTGACGCTGATCGATACGGCGGGTTATGAGGACATCGACGACGACAGCCTGGAATCCCGGATGCGCGAGCAGACGGAACTGGCGTTGGAGGATGGCGACCTGATCCTGTTCATGATGGACGCGCGCGAGGGCGTGACGTCGCTGGACCGGATCTTCGCCGATCGCCTTCGCAAACAGCACAAGCCGGTCATCCTGCTGGCCAACAAGTCCGAGAGCCGCGAGAGCGGTGGCGGTATCGGCGAGGCCTATGGGCTGGGGTTCGGCGAGCCGGTCGCGATCTCGGCCGAGCACGGCGAGGGGATGGCGGACCTGTATGCCGCGATCCGGGACGCCTCCGTCGATATCTTCGTCGAGGAGATCGACGAGCCGGACAAGCCGATCCGCATCGCCATCATCGGCCGCCCCAATGCGGGCAAATCAACATTGATCAACCGGCTGATCGGCGAGGATCGCCTGCTGACCGGCCCCGAAGCCGGGATCACGCGGGATTCGATCTCCGTCGACTGGCAGTACGACGGCCAGAACATCCGGCTGGTGGACACCGCCGGGATGCGCCGCAAGGCACGAGTGCAGGAGAAGCTGGAGAAGCTGTCGGTCGCCGACACCATCCGCGCCATCACCTTCGCCGAGGTGGTCGTTCTGGTGATGGACAAGGACAACGCCTTCGACGTCCAGGACCTCCAGCTGGCCGATCTGGTCGAGCGCGAGGGCCGGGCGCTGGTTTACGTCGCCGCCAAATGGGACCTGGAGGAAGAACCCCAGTCCAAGATGGCCGACCTGAAGCGGATGGCCGAGGACAAGCTGCCGCAGTTGAAGGGTTCCCCCTTCGTCGCCCTGTCGGCCCATTCGGGGCGAGGGGTCGAGCGTCTGATGCCCGCCGTGCTGACCGCGCACGCGACGTGGTCGGTCAAGGTCAAGACCAAGGATTTGAACGACTGGCTGTCGATGGCGACCCAGAGGCATCCGCCGCCCGCCGTCGACGGCAAGCGGATCAAGACGAAGTACATGGCCCAGACCAAGGCCCGTCCGCCGACCTTCGTGCTGTTCGCCAACCGGGCCGCCGCCTTGCCGGATCACTATATCCGCTATCTGACCAACAGCTTGCGCGAAAGTTTTGATCTTCCGGGTACGCCGCTTCGGCTGACGATCAAGTCCAACTCGCCCAACCCCTATGCCGAGGGCGGGGCCAAGTCGGGACCGGAACGCTACAAGGGCGACGCCAAGACCGCGCCGCGCAAGATCCGCAAGGCCGAGAAGGAAGAGGCCCTGTCCAACCTGCCCGGCAAGGCACTGGAGCAGAAGAAGACTCGCGTCGCCAAGCCGCGCGTGATCGGGGCGGTCAAGGCCAGCGCATCCAAGAAGGCGGGCTCATCCGTGGCCATCCAGAAGGGCGCGCGGGGCGGGGCGAGGCAGGTGTCCCGGTCAGGCCGGGTGCGGGTGGGACAGAAGCACGCGCCGAAAAAGTAGGGCGGCAGTCGACGCCGGGGCTCAGACCAGCGCTGACACCGGCAAACCCGCGTTCCAGTCCTTGAACGCCTGCGTCAGCGGCGGCGTCAGATCGGGCCTAGCCAGTTCGACGATCAGCGGGCCGATCTCGGACGGGTGGGGCAGGTCCATGGGGTCTTCGCCGGGGAAGGCCTGGGCGCGGAGCTGGGTGCGCATGCGGCCGGGATCGAGGACCGTGCCGCGGATCGGGGTGGATTCGATCTCGTCGAGCCAGCAGCGGACCAGGGTCTCGGCCCCGGCCTTGGTGGCGGCGTACATGCCCCAGAAGGCGCGGGGGGCCTGGGTCAGGCTGGTGGTGATGTGAATCATCCGCCCGGCGTCCGACGCGCGCAGCAACGGCTCCAGCGAGCGGATCAGGCGGTAGACGGCGGTCAGATTGGTCTTCTCGACCTTGGCGAAGGCGCGGGGTTCGGCGTGGGCGACCGGCGTCAGACCGGCCTCGCCCATGGTCGCGGCGGCCTGGACCCAGATGTCCAGCTTTCCGAAACGCTCGAAGATGGCCCCGCCCAGCCGGTCGATGCCGCCGCCGTCCACCAGATCGAACGGCACCAGGGTCGCGTGCTTGCCGGTGGCCGCATAGACGGCGTCGTCGAGCTCCTCCAGCCCGCCCTGGGTCCGGCCCGTGGCGACGACGTGGGCCCCGGCCTTGGCAAGGGCCAGCGCGCTTTCATAGCCGATGCCGCGTGAGGCACCGACGACCAGGGCGATGCGGTTGGCGAGGGGAAGGGTATCGGTCATGAAATCCTAGGCGCTGACCAGCAGGGACAGTTGCCGCCCCACCGTCTCGCGGCCGCCGGCCTCGATCTCGCGGTCGACCAGGCGGGTGGGGTAGTCGCCGGTGAAATAGTGGTCGGTGAACTGGGGCGTGCGGTCGTCGCGACCGGTCTCGCCCATGGCCTTGTACAGGCCGTCGACGGACAGGAAGCCAAGCGAGTCGACCTCCAGGAATTGACGCATCTCCTCCAGCGTCTTGTTGGCAGCAATCAGCTGGTCCCGCTCGGGCATGTCGATGCCGTAGAAGTCGGGCCACAGGATCGGCGGGCTGGCCGAACGCAGGTGGACCTCCCTGGCCCCGGCGGCGCGCACGGCGCGGACCAGCTTGACCGAGGTGGTGCCGCGCACGATGGAATCGTCGATCAGGACGACGCGCTTGCCCTCCAGCACGGCACGGTTGGGGCTGTGCTTCATGCGCACCCCCTTCTGGCGGGCGCTGTGACTGGGCTGGATGAAGGTGCGGCCCAGATAGTGGCTGCGGATGATCCCCATCTCATAGGGGATGCCGCTTTCCTGGGCGTAGCCGAGCGCGGCGGGGACGCCGGAATCGGGGACGGGGACGACCACGTCTGCGTCGATCGGGAACTCGCGGGCCAGACCTTCGCCCATCCGTTTGCGCACGCCATAGACCGAGCGGCCGTTCACGACGCTGTCGGGGCGCGAGAAATAGACGTACTCGAACAAGCAGGGCCGGGCGGCGCGGGTCGGGAAGGGTTTCAGCGACTGGAGACCGTGGCGGTCGATGACGACGACCTCGCCGTGCTCGACGTCGCGCACGAAGGTGGCCCCGATGGTGTCGAGTGCGCAGGTCTCGGACGCCAGAACCCAGGCCTGGCCGATCTGGCCCAGCACCAGCGGACGGATGCCGAGCGGATCGCGGGCACCGATCATTTTCGACCGCGTCTGGGCGACGAGGGCATAACCGCCCTCGATCCGTGCGAGGGCGTCGATGAAGCGGTCGACCACCTGGGCCTTACGGCTGCGGGCAATCAGGTGGAGGATGACCTCGGAGTCCGAGGTGGACTGGAAGATCGAGCCCTCGCCGACCAGCTGGTTCCGCAGGAACAGGAAGTTCGTCAGGTTGCCGTTGTGGGCGATGGCGATGCCGCCGGTGTCCAGATCGGCGAACATCGGCTGGATATTGCGGAGGAAACTGCCGCCCGCGGTCGAATAGCGGGTGTGGCCGACGGCGGCGGTGCCGGGCATGCGCTGGGGCAGGTCGGAGCCGCCGAAGGCCTCGCCGACATGGCCCATGTGACGTTCGGTGTGGAAGCGGGTCTCGTGCACCGAGGCGATGCCGCAGGCTTCCTGGCCGCGATGCTGGAGCGCGTGCAGGCCCAGCGCGACGATGGCGGACGCCTCGTCCGGTTCCGCACCCCAGACCCCGACGACGCCGCATTCCAGACGCGGACGATCGTCGTCGGCGTCGCGGTGATGCTCGCGGTGGACGACCGGAGCGGCGATAGCGTGATCGAGCGTGCTCATCGTGGGCTCCGATGTGCGGGCGTCTAGGGGGCGGGGGCAGGCGGCGAAGTATTGCCTGTTTGGGGCGTCTGCAAGGCGTCTTCGTCGGAAAATCCTCGGCGGACGGAGGAATCCACGACGGGTGTGACCGCATCCATGCCGCGACCGATGCCGGGCAGGGCCAGCTGGATCACGCGGGCGGCCCCGGCGGTCAGGGGATGCAGCGCCGCCTCGGTCAGCCAGCGCGGCGTGCGCTCGCCGGGCATGGCCGCGACGATGACCAGATGCACGGCCCCCAGCAGGACCAGAGCCCGGCCCGTGCCGACGATAATGCCGAACAGCCGGTCGATGCCGCCCAGCGTCGGATGGGCCTGGGCGCGCTTGGAGATGGCCGACCCGAAGATGCGGATGCCGAAATAGATGATCAGGAACGACAGGATGGCCGCAAAGATCGAGCCGATCCAGTCCGGGTCGATCAGCTGGCGACCGAGGGGCGCGGTGAAGGGCAGGGCGACGAGCGCGACGAAGGCCGCCAGCACGAAACTGAGCAGGGTGATGAGTTCGCGCGTGCCGCCCCGCACCCAGCCGGCGGCGGCGGAGGCCAGGATCACGAGGATGGCGAAGGCGTCGAACCCGGTCATGCAGGCCTAGTAGCGGTTCTGCGAGATTCGATCGACCGCTTCCGTGAGGCGGGTGATCGCCGTCAGGGCGACGCCGTTGCCCTTGACCGTCAGGGGCGGGGTCAGGGCGTGGTCGAAGCCCAGTTTCTGGGCCTCGCGCAGCCGGGCCTCGGCGCGGCCGACGGCACGGACCTCGCCCGACAGGCTGATCTCGCCGAAGACGATACAGCCCTGCGGCAAGGGCATGTCGGTGACCGACGAGATCAAGGCGGCGGCGGCGGCGAGGTCGGCGGCGGGCTCGTTGATCCGCAGGCCGCCCGCGACATTCAGGTAGACGTCCTGATCGCCGAAACCGAGGCCGCAGCGGGCCTCGAGCACGGCCAGCACCATGGCCAGACGACCCGTCTCCCAGCCGATCACGGCCCGTCTGGGGGTGCCGTAGGCGGACTTGGAGACCAGGGCCTGGATCTCGACCAGCACCGGGCGGCTGCCCTCGATCCCGGCGAAGACGGCGGCACCGGGGGCGCGGTCCTTGCTGTCGCCCAGAAACAGCGAAGACGGATTGGTGACCTCCGACAGGCCCGCGTCGCCCATCTCGAACACCCCGATCTCGTCGGTGGCCCCGAAGCGGTTCTTGCCCGCGCGCAGGATGCGGAACGGATAGCCGCGCTCGCCCTCGAAGGTCATGACGGCATCGACCATGTGCTCGACCACGCGCGGCCCGGCGACCTGGCCGTCCTTGGTGACGTGGCCGACAAGGATGACGGCCATGCCCTGCGCCTTGGCCAGGCGGACCATTTCGCCGGCGCAGGCGCGGACCTGGGTGACCGATCCGGGACCGGCCTCATGGGCGTCGGACCACAGGGTCTGGATCGAATCGACGATGACGATGTCGAACTTTTCGCGCTTCAGCGTGCCGACGATCTCTCGGAGCGCCGTGGCGGAGGCTAGGTTCACGGGAGCCTCGGCCAGGCCCATCCGCTTGGCGCGGGCGCGGATCTGTTCGATCGCCTCCTCGCCCGAGATATAGGCCACCCGGACGCCGCGCAGGGCCGCGCGACCGGCGACGTCGAGCAGAAGCGTGGACTTGCCGACGCCGGGATCGCCCGACAGCAGGATGGCCGAGCCGGGCACCACGCCGCCGCCGCAGACCCGGTCGAACTCGGCCACGCCGGTGACGATGCGGGGCGGCTCGGGGGCGTCGGATTGCAGGGTCTCGAACTGGATGCCGCGTGCCCTGGAGGCGCTGACGGGTTTCAGGGCGCCGGGCGGGGCGGAGCGGCTCTCCTCGACGATGGTGTTCCACTGGCCGCAGGCCCCGCACTGGCCGGACCATTTGCCGTGGACAGCCCCGCAGGACTGGCAAACATAGATCGCGCTGTCTTTGGCCATAGGCGAGCTTTAGCAGAAGTCCGGAGCGGCCGGGCAGGGGTCGTCATCGGGGTGCGACCGATTCTGTCGCCGATGCCACCAACGCTCTTTGCTCTCAGAGAGAGGAGATGGCCGAGGGACGCGATGCCGGATGAGACGTGGAGCCGGCTCCAGCGGTGGATGCAACTCGCGCCAGTGCCAGTCGCGCGTGCGCCCCGGTGTCTTTCAACCCCCTACGGCCATCGCCCTGCGCGATGGGGGAAGGGATTCAGTCGGGACGACGAGCCCCGGGGACGTCTTCGTCGGTGCGGGGCAACTGCCCGCGCGCGACGTTGCCGAGAAGCTGTTCGATGATGGTCAGCTGGCGACCGCGCGTGGGGGTCTCGCGGCTGTTCATCGCCACTTCCTGGCCGTCCGCCAGACCCAGGGTCTTGACGTCCACAACCTTGTCGCCCGCCTCGTCGAATGTGATGGCGGTGACGTTGCGCTGGGTCACCTGGGCGGTGTTGTAAGTGTATTTCTCAGTCTGCTGGCCGATGTAGTACCAGATGTTGTCCTCGAACACCGAGGTGGTCGAGGGCGTGCCGAGGCGGGCCAGGACGGTCGTCTTGGTGTCGGTGCCCGCGACGATGTCGGCGGGTTTGACGTCCACGGCCTGGAAGCCGTTGATGCCGACCGTAGGGGCACAGGCCCCTGCGGCAACGGCAAGTGCTGTGGCAGCGATCAACGGGGATATACGGAGCATCAGCGGAGCCTGCGACGTCAACAAGGTCTTTGACCTAACCGGACACGGGCTCTAGTTCAACGGCGCGGCGGAAAAGGGGCCGTCTGATCATGCTGAAACATCTGTTCGGGTCCAGACCCCGACGCGATCCCAGACGCGAGCTGAGCGAGCACCTGTATGCCCAGGCGGTGGAACAGGCGCGTTCACCCGCTTTCTACACGACGCTGGGCGTGGCGGACCGGATCGATGCGCGGTTCGAGCTGTATACGATCCATGTGCTGCTGGTCGTCATGCGGCTGCGCGACGAAGGCGAGCAGGGGGCGGAGATCGCCCAGCGGCTGTTCGACGAATATGTCTCGGCCCTGGACAACACGCTGCGGGAGCTGGGCGTGGGCGACACCACCATGGCCAAGAAAATGCGCAAGCTGGGCGAGTCGCTGTACGGGCGGATGACGGCTTATGAGCCCGCGATCCGGGCGGGCGACGTCGAGACGTTGTCCGCGGCGGTCGCACGCAACGTCTATGAAGGTCAGGCGGCCGATGACGGGCGGGCGCTGTCGGCCTATATTCTGGAAACGCGGACGGCTTTGGAGCGTCAACCCTTCGCCGATATGATTCATGCCATTCGCTGGATAGAGATCAATTCATGACGACCGCCCTGCCGCTCAGCGAAATCGTGCGGGTCAACGAGATCGGCGCAGGTCTGGACCGCACCCTGGAGCCCGACGCGGCGACGCGGGTCAGGATCGCACGGTCGCTGGATTTGGCGTCGCTGGACGCGTTCACGGCGACGGTCGGGATCAAGCCCGCGCGGGTCGGCTGGACCCTGTCGGGGCGGGTGGTGGCCGAGGCCGTCCAGACCTGTGGCCTGACGCTGGAGCCCCTGCCGGTGTCGATCGACGAGACTTTCAGCGTCGACCTGATCGAGGCGGCCGAGCCCGTCGCGGGAGAGGCGGTCGAGGTCAGTCTGGACGACGACTCGCCCGACGTGATCGAGGACGGGCGAATCGACCTTGGGCAATATGCGGTCGAGCAGTTGGCCCTGACGCTCGATCCGTTTCCCCGCAAGCCGGGTGCCGAGTTCGTGCAGCCGGACGAGCCCACCGACATCTCGCCTTTCGCCGTGCTGAAGGCATTTCGAGACCCGGAACCGACCGACAAAGGTTGACGCTGCGTCCGGCGCATTGCATCGGCGCATCCCGGCGCTATCTTGAGCCAACCAGATGAGCGCCGCGTCCCACGGCGTCACGGAGACGTCCTTCCCTTGCCATCCCCGACGCTGATCTCTCTGGACGCCATGGGCGGCGACCATGGCCCGCCGGTCGTCGTCGGCGGGATCAAGGACTATCGGACGCGGCACGGGGGTGAGGGGGTGACCTTCCTGCTGCACGGCGACGAGGCCGCAATCCGGGCCGAGCTGACGCGGCTGCGGATTCCAGAAGGCGTCTGCGAGGTTCGGCACACCGACAAGAAAATCGCGTCGGACGAAAAGCCCGCCCAGGCGATGCGGCGCGGCAAGGGCTCCAGCCTGTGGAACGCCATCGAGGTCGTGAAGACGGGCGAGGCCGGGGCGGTGGTATCGGCGGGCAATACCGGGGCCCTGATGGCCATTTCCAAGCTGATCCTGCGGATGTCCGCGCCGGGGCTGGAACGGCCCGCGATCGTGGCCAGCTGGCCGACCCTTCGCGGTGTCACCGCGGTGCTGGACGTCGGGGCCAATATCGAGAGCGACGCCGAACAGCTGATCGAGTTCGCCATCATGGGCGAGGCCTTTCATGCGGCGGTGCATGGGGTCGCGAAACCGACCATAGGCGTGCTGAACGTCGGGTCCGAGGACATCAAGGGCCACGAGGAGGTCCGCGAGGCGCATCGCATCCTGAAGGACGGCGGCCTGGAGCTGAACTATCACGGCTTCGTCGAGGGCGACGACATCGCCAAGGGCACGGTCGATGTGGTCGTCACCGACGGCTTTACGGGCAATATCGCCCTGAAGACCGCCGAGGGCGTGGCGCGGTTCATCTCGGCCTTGCTGAAGGAAGCCCTGACCAGCGGCATCCAGGCGAAAGTGGGCGCGCTGATCGCGCTTCCGGCACTGAAGACGATGCGCCAGCGGATCGATCCTAGTGCCATCAACGGCGGGCCGTTGCTGGGTCTGAACGGGATCGTGGTCAAGAGCCACGGCGGGGCGGACGCCAAGGGGTTCGGCAATGCGATCCGGATCGCCGTCGATCTGGCCCGCAGCGATTATCTGATCAAGGTGGGGGCCAATCTGGAGCGGCTGGGGACGGTGCTGGAAGCAGTACCGGTCAAGGCCGAGGAGAAAGTTTAAGTGAGCGTCATCCGCAGCGCCGTCACCGGCGTCGGGTCATTCCTGCCCGAACAGGTCGTGACCAACGACGACCTGGCCAAATTCGTCGACACGACGGACGAATGGATCGTCGAACGCACGGGCATCCGCAAGCGCCACCGCGCCCGCGACGACGAGCCGACCAGCGACCTGGCCACCGAGGCCGCACGCCGGGCGCTGGCCGATGCGGGCAAGACAGCCGCAGACGTGGACATGATCATCGTCGCGACCACGACGCCGGACATGACCTTTCCGGCCACCGCCTCGATCGTGCAGAGGAAGCTGGGCGCGCCGGTCTGTATCGCCTTCGACGTCCAGGCGGTCTGTTCGGGCTTCGTCTATGCGCTGAGCGTTGCCGATGGCTTCGTGGCGCGGGGTCAGTCGAAATGCGCCCTGGTGATCGGTGCCGAGGAGATGACCCGGCTGATGGACTGGTCGGACCGCACGACCTGCGTCCTGTTCGGCGACGGAGCCGGGGCCGTGGTGGTCGAACCGCGCGAGGGGCAGGGCACATCGGCGGATCAGGGCATACTGGGTTTTGCCCTGCGCTCGGACGGGACCAAGACCGATCTGCTGTATGTCGACGGTGGGCCGTCCAGCACGGGCACGGTCGGGCACCTGCGGATGCTGGGCAACCAAGTGTTCCGTCACGCCGTGGTGAACATCGCCGAGGCGATCACCGCCGCCTGTGCCGCATCGGGCATCACCGTCCCGGAGGTCGACTGGTTCGTGCCGCACCAGGCCAACCAGCGGATCATCAAGGGCGTCGGTGACCGGCTGGGTCTGGACGAGCACAAGGTTGTCACGACGGTGGCGGACCACGCCAATACCTCGGCCGCCTCGATCCCCTTGGCGCTGGACACCGCGATCCGCGACGGGCGGATCAAGAAGGGCGATCTGGTCCTGCTGGAGGCCATGGGCGGCGGCCTGACCTGGGGTGCGTGCGCCTTTCGGCTGTGATAACCATTCGCGGGCTTTGACTTCGCGGCAATTTGCCGCCTTATGAACGCCTTGGGACTTTCGGGGACGACGATTGTGGGTGAACAGCAGACCTTGACCCGCGCGGACCTGTGCGAGGCCGTGCATGACGAAGTCGGCCTGTCGCGACAGGAATGCTCGGCCATGGTCGAGCGGACGCTGGATTTGATCGTCGAATCGCTGGAGCGGGGCGAGACGGTCAAACTATCGGGCTTCGGCGTGTTTCAGGTGCGTGAGAAACGCGCCCGCATGGGCCGAAATCCCAAGACCGGCGAGCCGGCGGCGATCAACCCGCGCCGCGTCATCAGCTTCCGCGCCTCCCAGATCATGAAGTCCAAGGTCCACGGCGCGGGCGCAGAGAGCTAAGGGCCCATGCCCAAGAGCGCCAACGCCTTTCGCACCATCTCCGAGGCCGCCGACGAGGTCGGAGCGCCGCAGCACGTCCTGCGCTTCTGGGAAACCAAATTCACCTTCGTCACCCCGGTCAAGCGGGCGGGCGGACGGCGGTTCTATCGGCCTCAAGACGTGACGATCCTGAAGGCCATCAAGCGTTTGCTGCATGACGAAGGCCTGACCATCAAGGGCGTCCAGCGACTGCACAAGGAACAGGGCATCACCCGGGTCGCGGCCTATGGCGGTGCCGGCGCGACGTTCAGCATGGATGCGGAGCCGGTCGAGACAGGCGTCGCCCCGTTGGAAACCGCCCCGGACGCCCCGGACGCCGGGGCCCTGCATCACGTCCTGGCACGGATCGAAGCGGCCAAGGCCCGGCTGGACGCCGTTCTGGTGGCCTGAGCCCCATTTAGGGTTTGCGCCCGGCCCAACCCCGTTTATAGGAGCGCCTCTCGGAGCGTGGCGCAGCCTGGTAGCGCACTTGACTGGGGGTCAAGGGGTCGCAGGTTCGAATCCTGTCGCTCCGACCATCTGCACATCATGATGGTCGAAAACGCGGACGCGGCGCGGGCGAAGGCCCCCCGCGTCCGACGTCGTTTCAGGATCAGGCCTTGGGTCGCCGCAGCAGATAGAGGCCGAACCCCATGATCCCACGTCCGAAATCCATCATCATCGACAGCTGATCGGCGCGGGCCTGGATCGATGCGGCGTCGGGGTGGTCGGGGTTGGCCGCAAGCCAGGCGCGGACAGCGGTGTCCATCGCGATCGTATAGGCGTCCCAGGCCCGTTGCGACGACAGGGTGGCGGAAACGACCTCGAACCCGGCGGTTCGCGCGGCGGCCTGCCAACCGTCGTGGTCCAGATAGATGCCGGTCAGCTCGATGATCTGGCGCAGCGGAGGCGATGGCTCGCTCAGCCAGACCAGATCGCCCCAGAGCAGCCAGCCGCCGGGGTGCACGCGTTCATGTAGCGCCGTCATGATGGTGGTCGGGTCGCGCATTCCGCCCCCGACCGGATCGGTGGTGCCCATCGCCACGATCAGGTTCCACAGCCCGCCCTCGGCCAGGATGGTGGCCGACGGACCCTCGATCAGGGTCACCTCTGCCGAAGCCGAGGAAGCCGCAACGCGAGACGCGGCCAGGGACGCCATGGCCGGATCGTACTCCACCGCCGTCACGGCGAGACCGAATCGTTCGGCCAGCATGATGCTGACCCCGGCATTGCCGCAGCCGATATCCAGCGCGCGACCCGCCTTCAGCCCGGTCGGACGCAATGTGGCCTCGACCGTCGCGAGATCGACGGCATTGCAGACCTCCAGCACCTCATAGGCGATCCGGTGATAGCTCAGGCGCATGCGGACGGGCTCCGGGGGACAGGCGATCTCCCCTCATGCCATGTCGGCGGACCGTGTCGATAGCTGCAAGCCGATGGCTCCGATCGCGATCAGGGCGATGAAGCCGATCTGCATCAGGCTGAGCGACTGCCGGAACAGGAAGACCCCGACCAGGGTAATGCCGATGATGCCGACACCCGACCAGACGGCATAGGCCACGCCCACCGGCAGCCGGGTCAGAACCGCTGACAGCAGCCAGAAACAGCCCGAGTAGCAGAGCATCGATGCCAGTCCGAACCAGGGCCTGGAAAAACCTTCCGAGGCCTTGAGCAGGCTGGTGGCGACGATCTCCAGCGCGATACAGGCCGCCAGCACGATCCAGACATTCATGGTGATCTCCGATGACAATGTAGAAAGCACTTTGACATGCAAAGCAACATCTGGCAATGTCGAGCCATTGAGGGAGCCACACGATGACCCACGAACCGACCACCGCCGCCGACATCGCCTATATCCGCGACCTCGCCCAGCAGGGTCGCAACACCGCGCCGTTGAACGGGCCGTTCCTGGTCGCCGCCTCGCTGATTTTCGGGACGGCCAATCTGGGGCAGTGGCTGTTGGCATCTGGGCAGGTGGCGATGTCGCCCTGGGCTCCGCTCTGGCTGTGGATCGCGGCCAGCGTCGTCTTCGCCTTGGCGCTCGTCGTTCTGATCCGAAGGACGGCGGAAAAGCCGGGTGCTGACACCCTGGTCAACAAGGCCATAGGGGCGTCATGGACGGCGGTCGGGTTCGGGATTTTCGCCGTCTGGGCTGCGTTTCTGGCTGTGGGCCTGACCAGCGGCAACTGGACGATGATGTGGGCGATGCCCAGCCTGGTCTTCGCGGCCTATGGCTCGGCCTGGTTCGTGGCGGGCGAGATGACCGGGCGCGGCTGGATGAAGGGCGTCGCCCTGCTGTCCTTTGCTGGCGCGGCGGTTCTGGGGGCTTTCATCGACGATCCGGCCGTCTATCTGGTCTCCGCCGTGCTGATCGTCGTCGTGGCCCTGATCCCCGGCATCGTCCTGACCCGTCAGGAACCCAGGGCGAGCGTCTGAGCATGGCCGACGGGTTCAGCATCGACCAGATCGACGACGTCATCCATGGTCGTATACGCCTGGGGATCATGGCCTATCTGGCCGGGGCCGAGGCCGCCAATTTCAATGAGATCAAGGCTCGCCTCCAGACCACCGACGGCAATCTGTCGGTCCATCTTCGGAAGCTGGAGGAGGCGGGGTTCGTCGCCGTGGAGAAGTCCTTCGTAGGCCGCAAGCCCCAGACCCGCGCCCGGATGACTGAGACCGGCCGCACCGCCTTCGTAGCCTATCTGGATGCCATGGCCGGACTGGTGGCGGGACACTGAAACGCAGGTGAAGCCGTCACGCGGGTGGGCTATGGGAGACCATGAGCTGGTCCCGCCTGCATGTCTTCGACGCCATAGACAATTTTCGCGACTTCGGTGGCTATCCAACAGCGGATGGACGGACTGTGCGGACCGGGCGTCTCTACCGCTCGGCCCATCACGCGAGAATGAGCGACGCCGACCTGGCGAAACTGTCGGACTACGGCATCGCCACCGTCATCGATCTGCGTCGTCCGGTCGAACGCGCGCGTCAGCCGTCGCTGAGGCCTGAAGGCTTCGCCGGTCAGGTGATCGAGAACGACCTGGATGCCGCCGGCGAGGCCCCGCACATCACCTTCCTGAAACAGGGCGATCTGACGCCGGATTCCGGCCGGCGGTTCATGACCGGGACCTATGCCCGGATGCCGTTCGCCCCGACCTATCACGACCTGTTCCGGCGCTACTTCCACGCCCTGGCCGACGGCGACGGCCCCATCGTTATCCACTGCGCGGCGGGCAAGGATCGCACCGGGTTTCTGGTCGCCCTGACCCATCATCTGCTCGGGGTTGGGCGCGAGGACATGCTGGCCGACTATCTGCTGACCAATGTCGCGATCGACCTTGAAGGCCGCGCGCCGTCGTTCGCCAGACAGATTGAGGCGATGAGCGGTCAACTGCCTTCGCAGGATGCGGTGGTCGCCTTTCTGGGGGTGGAGTCGGCCTTTCTCGACGCCGCCTTCGACGCCGTCGAGAAAGGCCACGGGTCGGTCGATGCCTATCTGGAAGACGTGATCGGCGTGGATGCCGCCTTGCGGGCCCGGATCGTCGGACGGCTGACCCATTGAGCGGTTGGGTTCAAGCCGAGACCACCCACGACTGGGTCGAGCCGCTGCGGGTCGCGGCGGGATTGCGGAATCAGCCGGGACTACTGTGCCTGCTATCGGACGGTGAGCAGACGGGGCAAAGGTCGTGGATCGCGACAGGACCTGACGCCGTGCAGACGATCGAGGCCAACACGCCCGGCGGATTCACGGAACTGGACGCGGCAGGCTGGGACCGGCACGTCATGGGACTGGCCAGCTATGATGCCGGAGCCCGCGTCGCGACCGGCCCGCGCGATCCCGTCTGGCCCGACCTGATTCTGGCCCGCTATCCGGCTCTGCTGCGGTTCGACCATGACACCCGCACGGTCACGGCGCTCGGGATCGGTGTCGACCCGGCGGCGGCGGACGCGACCTGTCGGAACGCGGCGAGCTGGCTGGCCCAGGCCGTTGAAGCCCCTGTGCCCGATGCGCCTTCTGCAACCTTCGTCCCTGAAGCGCCGGACCAGGCCTATCGCGACGCCGTCACCGACGTCGTCCAACGGATCGCGGCGGGCGAGCTGTTCCAGGCCAATATCGCCCGCGCCTGGAGCGGCATTCTGAACCCGGACGCCGATCCATTCGACGTCTTCCTGCGGCTGGCGCAGGGCAGGGGCGCGCCCTATGCCGCCTTCTGGCAAATCGAGGATCGGGCCGTCGTATCCAACTCGCCGGAGCTGTTCCTGGCCTGGGACCGCGACGCCGACCGGATCGAGACCCGCCCGATCAAGGGCACGCGGGGGCGCGATCCCGATGCGGTGCGCGATCAGGCCCTGATCGAGGACCTGATCGCCAGCGCCAAGGACCGGGCCGAAAACCTGATGATCGTCGACCTGATGCGCAACGACCTGTCGCGGGTGTGTGCACCGGGGTCGGTGATGGTCGATGCCCTGTTCGCGGTCGAGACTCATCCGACCGTGCATCACCTGGTCTCGACCGTCAGCGGACGACCGCAGCTGGGTACGACGCCCGCCGAGCTGCTGGCGGCAACCTTTCCGCCCGGATCGATCACCGGCGCGCCCAAGCATCAGGCGATGCGGGTCATCGCCGCCCACGAGCCGCCGCGCGGACCGTGGTGCGGGTCGCTTTTCCTGCTGGACGACGCCGGCGGGCTGACGGCCTCGGTGCTGATCCGGACGGCCAGTTTCGAGCGGTCGGACGGGCGCTGGTCCTGGCGCGCCCTGGCTGGGGCCGGGATCGTGGCCGACAGCGACCCGTCGCTGGAACTGGCCGAGACCGAGGTGAAGATCCGGGCGCTGCGGGAGGCTTTGATCGGCGATTGATCGCCACCGGATCAAATACCGCTTCAAGGGTCGCGTCCGGCCCCGTGTTCGATCACTGTGTTCGTCCAGACCAGCCTCCCCGCTGAAAGAGACCGCCATGTCCCCTGCCGCTGACGACCGTTTGCGCGATGAAGTCCGCCTGCTGGGCGGTTTGCTGGGCGAGGTGATCCGGGACGAGGCCGGACAGGATCTGTACGACCGGATCGAGGCGGTAAGGCAGGCGTCGGTGGCCTATCACCGCGATCCGCAAAGCCATGGGGCATCCAAGCTGGAGGCGTTGCTGAAGGACCTGTCTCTGGATCAGGCGGTGGGTCTGGCGCACGGGTTCGCGGTGTTCTCGCTGCTGGCCAATATCGCCGAGGACCGGGCGGGCAAGCGCCGGGCGCGCGCCCAGACGGCGGAGGGAGCACGGGCCGATACGGCGGAGGGGGCGCTGGCTCGCCTGGCCGAGGCCGGGCGTACGCCGGAGGACGCGCGGGCGCTGCTGGCCGAGGCGCTGATCTCGCCGGTCCTGACGGCGCATCCATCGGAGGTGCGGCGCAAGAGCGTGATCGACCGGATCGCGGCGGTGTCGGACCTGCTGGATGCCTGCGACCGGGACGATCTGGCCTGCGCGCCCGAGGTGCTGACGCGAGGGCTTCGTCGTCAAACGGTGATCCTGTGGGCGACGCGGCTGGTGCGGACGACAGGACTGGTGGTGCAGGACGAGATCGACACGGTGGTGTCCTTCCTGGAGCGGGTGTTCCTCAAGGTCGCGCCGGAACAGCTGGCCGACTGGCGCAGGCGGCTGGACGCGCCGGACCTGGCCCCCTTCATCCGCATCGGGGCCTGGGTCGGGGGCGACCGCGACGGCAATCCCAATGTCGATGCCGCGGCGTTGGAGGCGGCCCTGTCCACCCCCGCGCGGGCCGTGCTGCGGCATTATCTGAATGCGGTGAACGCCCTGGGGGCCGAGCTCAGCCTGTCCGGGTCGCTGGCGGATATCACGCCTGAGCTGGCGACCCTGGCCCAGGGGTCGGGGGATGCGTCGCCGCATCGCCATGACGAACCGTATCGCCGGGCGCTGAGCCAGATCTATGCCCGGCTGTCGGCGACCCATCCGCTGCTGACGGGGCAGACTGCGCCCCGGCCCGCGCCGTTCGCCGCCCCGGCCTATGACGGCCCCGAGGCATTTCGTGCCGATCTGGCGGTGTTGCAGGCCAGTCTGGTCGCCAGCCACGGCGAGGTCTTCGCCGACGACAGCCTGTCGGAATTGATCGCAACCGTCGATGTGTTCGGCTTCCACATGGCGACGCTGGATTTGCGTCAGAATGCTGACGTCCACGAACGGGTCGTCGCCGACCTGCTGAGGGTCGCGGGCGTCGCGGCCGACTATGCGTCGTTGGACGAAGATGCGCGGATGATCCTACTGTCGGCGGAGTTGGCCTCGTCCCGCCTGCTTTTCAATCCGTATGCGGACTATGCGTCGGAAACGCTGAAAGAACGGGCGATTCTTCAGGCGGCGGCGGCCGGTCTGGCGCGCTACGGGCCGCAGGCGATCCGCACCCATATCGTGTCCAAGACCGACGCGGCGTCCGACCTGCTGGAAGTGTATCTGCTGCTGAAGGAGGTGGGGCTGTTCCGGCCCGACGCGCCGGAGCTGTGTCCGATCCAGGCCGCGCCCCTGTTCGAGACCATCGACGACCTGCGCGCGGCCAAACCGACACTGGAACGCCTTCTGGCCGAGCCGTCCGCGCTCGCCGTCGCCCGGGCGCGAGGCGTGCAGGAGGTGATGATCGGCTATTCCGACTCCAACAAGGACGGCTCGTATCTGACATCGACCTGGGAACTGCACGAGGCATCGCGGGCCCTGCTCAGTGTGACCCAGGCGGTGGGGGTGCGGCTGCAGCTGTTCCACGGACGGGGCGGGGCGGTGGGCAGAGGCGGTGGGTCCAGTTTCGCCGGTGTCCTGTCGCAGCCGACGGGCACGGTCGCGGGCCGCATCCGCATCACCGAACAGGGCGAGGTCATCGCCAACAAATACGGCGAGCCGGACGTGGCGCGGCGCAATCTGGATGCCTTGACGGCGGGCACCTTGCTCGCCTCCCTGGCACCGCCGCCGGACGAGGCAATGACGGCCAGGCACGGCGCGACGGCCTCGGCCCTGTCCCAGGCGTCGATGAAGGCCTACCGCGCCCTCGTCTATGAGACGCCGGGCTTCGTCGACTATTTCCGCGCCGCGACCCCGATCGCCGAGATCGCCGAACTGAAGATCGGCTCGCGCCCCGCGTCGCGCACCGCCTCCACCGCCATCGAGGACCTGCGCGCAATTCCCTGGGTGTTCAGCTGGTCCCAGAGCCGGGTCATGCTGCCGGGCTGGTTTGGATTCGGATCGGCCATTCAGGGCGCGGACATGGGCGAGCTTCAGGCCATGGCAAAGGAATGGCCCTTCTTCCGCACCGCGATCCAGAACATGGAGATGATCATGGCCAAGTCGGACATGACGATCGCGCGGCGGTATGCGCGACTGGTCCCCGACGCCAATCTGGGAGCCACCATCTATGGAGAGATCAAGGCGGAGTGGGAGCGGACGCGAGACGCCGTCCTGACCATCACCGGCCAGACCGATCTGCTGGGCGGCCAGCCCGAGCTGGACCGGCTGATCCGGCTGCGCATGCCCTATGTCGAACCTTTGAACCACGTTCAGATCGAGCTGATCCGCAGGCGCCGTGCCGGTGACGACGATCCGCGCGTGCGCGAGGGCATATTGCTGGCCATCAACGGCGTGGCGGCGGGGCTGCGTAACAGCGGATAAGGCCACGCTTCAGCCGCGATCCTGACGCGGATGTCACGAAATGACGCCGATTTCACCAAGCGTCGCCGTTCGGCCGCTGTCCGCACATCAGTCCGATCCGAATTGGGGCCACTTCATGGGCGTCGCCGATCAGAGCGACGAAACGTCCAATCAGGAGCCTTCGTGATGAAACTGTTCGCCGCTTCGCTTGTCGCCGCTATCCTGTTCGCCGGTGCCGCCTCGGCCGAGGAAGCCCGGATCGCCGTGGGTGATCTCAACCTCGCCACCCCGGCCGGAGCCGCCGCTCTGGACGCGCGGGTCGAGACTTTGGCCCGAGACCTCTGCCGGGGCGCGCGGCGGACCGCCAGCCTGATCAGCGACCGTGCCTACTGCGAAGCGGCCGTCCGTGCGGAAGTCATGCGCCAACTGCCGGCTTCGTCGCGCGCCGAGTATGCGTCCACTCGCCGACTGTCGACGACCCTCTGATCGTCACAGCCGTTCATGACGGGGCTCGGCGGCTTGGCTGCCGGGCCACTTCCGGCGGCTAGCGTTTCGGCTCCCGTTCGGCCCAGGACATCAGTGGAAACAACGGGATTCCCCAGGCGATGCCGGACAGACCATAGAAGGCCAGATGGACAATCGGATGGTCGGGAAGCCGCTCGCCGATCGCGATCACGGCCCAGATGTAGAAGGTCAGGAAGACCAGCATCCCCAAGGCCGCGATGGCGCGTTTGGCACGGACGTGCATCAGCGTTTGCTCCGGAACAGGGTGTAGGCGATCAGCGTCAGCGCACAGGCCGCCAGCGCCCAGAGAACCCAGGGCCAGTCGCCCAGGGTGGCCAAGGCGAACACGCGGATGGCCAGAAAAGCCCCGCAGGCGGCACCGACGCCCGCGACCAGGACCGCGCCGCCGAAGCCGCGACGACCGCTGAGCATGTCCGAGGCCCAGGCCAGGGCCAGGACGCCCAGGATGGCGATGGCGATGTCGGCGTACTGCAAGCGTGGCCTCTGTGCTGAAGGAGGCGGCTGCGACGCCGCGTCCGGGACTTCCGACTCGATCTGGCCACGCGGGCGGGGCATACCGCCCCGGTCGCGCCGGACCTGTGCCGAGGCGACAGTGTATCTGCCCCAACGACAGGCGTCGAATGAACCGTTTCGGACCCTTGGACCAGAGCCGACCTGTCGCAGTCTGGCTGTTTGGCGTCGCGGCCATGGTGTTCTGCATGGTCGTGATCGGCGGGATCACGCGCCTGACCGGGTCCGGGCTGTCGATCACCGAGTGGCAGCCGATCATGGGGGCGCTGCCGCCGCTGAACGAGGCGGATTGGCTGATCGCGTTCGAGAAATACAAGCAGATCCCGCAGTACGCCCTGGTCAATGCCGGGATGTCGCTCAGCGAGTTCAAGGTCATCTTCTTCTGGGAATGGGCGCATCGGTTGTTCGGGCGGCTGATCGGGGTCGCGTTCGCCGTGCCGTTCTTCGTCTTTCTGGCGCTGAAGATGATCCCGCGTCGGCTGATCGTCCGGTGCGTCGTCCTGCTGGCCCTGGGCGGGCTTCAGGGGCTGATCGGCTGGTGGATGGTGTCCTCGGGCCTGTCGGAGCGGGTCGACGTCGCTCCCGAGCGGCTGACCGTCCATCTGGGCCTCGCCTTCCTGATCTTCGCCGGCCTGATCTGGACGGGGCTGGAGGCGTGGTCGGGTCAGGAGCACTCGCGCTCTCCCGCGGGCTGGAGCCGGGGCGCGGCCCTGCTGCTGGCGGCGGTGTTCGTGCAATGCCTGCTGGGTGGGCTGGTCGCAGGGGCCAAGGCGGGCTTCATCTATACCGACTGGCCATTGATGGGCGGTCAGGTGCTGGCCCCGGTCGAATGGGGCATGGGGGCGCTGGCATTCCTCCACGACAAGGCGCTGGTGCAGTTCAATCACCGCATCTGGGGCTATGGCCTGATGATCGGGGCGGTTGCCTATGCCATCCAGGCTTGGCGCTGGCGGCTGGCCGAGGGACTGGGGGCGATGGCGTTCGTGGTGGCGGGTGCGGTGCTGCTGCAGGCTGTGCTGGGCATCGTAACCCTGATCCACGCCGTGCCGATCTGGCTGGGCGGGCTGCATCAGGCGGGGGCGGCGCTCGTTCTGGCAGTTGCTACGGCGAACCTGTGGCTCGTTCGCCGGTCTCAGCCGCGCCTGTTCACGTCCGGACCGCGCTCCACGGCCCGGTGATCGCGAAGGTCACGCCGGGATACTGGATGTTGACGAACAGGGTCGAGCCGTCGGGCGAGAACACGGCCCCCGCGAACTCCGAGTTTCCGGAAAAGCTGTTTCGGGCGATCGTATACAGCTTGCCCTCGGGCGTGACGCCCTTCACGTGGTTGCGGACGTCGGCGGAATAGTTGTCCTCGCAGACCACCAGATGGCCCCAGGGCGCGACCGCGAGATTGTCGGCCATGTTCATGGTTTTCAGATCTGTGCTCTCGACGAACAGCTGGAGGCGTCCCGGCGCATCGGCCTCGCCCGCCGTGCCCTCGGCGGGCGAGGGGACATAGCGCAGGATCTGGCCCCGCTCGATCGGTCCGCCCGAGGTGGCGGTCAAATACAGTTCGGCATTACCCCAGAAAATGCCTTCGCCGCGCGCGACCAGGGCCGCCCCCGCCGCATGGCCGCGTTTGCGTAGATCATCGTTCGGGCTCTCGACGTCGGTCATGTCGACCCAGACCACCTCGCGCCAGTCGCCGGGCGACCAGAGACGGTCGGTCTTGTTGGACGTGTCGGCCCCTGGCGCATCTTTCAGCGCCATGGCCTGAAGCCGGCCGCCTTCGGCCAGCTTGCCGGGCGTCGTGGGGATGAAACGGTAGAACAGGCCGTCGCCCTGGTCCTCGGTCTCGTAGACGATGCCGGTGCGGGGATCGACGCAGACCGCCTCGTGGTCGAACCGGCCCATGGCCTTCAGCGGGACGGGATCGACCAGGCCGGTGGCGGCGGCGGGGACCTCGAACACATAGCCGTGGTCCTTGGTGACGTCGGCGTCCTTCGGTGTCTCGACCGTCTCCTCGCAGGTCAGCCACGACCCCCAAGGCGTGTGACCGCCGCAGCAGTTGGTACTGGTCCCCGCCAGGCTGAGGTGCTGGCGCACGGTCTGGCCGGTGGCCATGTCGTAGACGACGGTGGTGGTGCCGCCGGGCAGGGGGCGACCGTCCTTGTAAGTGTCATAGGCCCTGGTGACGTCCAGCTTGCCGATATGTTCCTGGTTGTAGCCGCCCGGACCCCAGTTGCGGTGGGTGGCGTTCCGGCCCTTGAGCTCATGGTTCCGCACCAGGGCGATCAACGAGCCCTCCAGCGGGAAACAGCCCATGCCGTCGAACTGACCGGGGACCAGCAGGCCGTCGGCCATGGTCTCTCCGCCTTGCGAGATCACGCGATAGGAGAAGCCCTCGGGCAGGTCGATCATGCCGTTCGGATCGCGCTTCAGCGGACCATAGCCCTCGACCTCGTTGACATAGGTCTCGGTCGTCGCGGTCTGGGCGATCACGTTCTTCGCCAATCCGGTGAAGGCAAAGGCGGCGGCACCGGTGGTGAACAGGCTGCGGCGGTCGAAACGCATGGGGTCGGCTCCGGGAGGAAGACGGGCTTATGCCCCGCCCCGCCGTCTCGGTCATCATGGTTCTGTGACGCAGCTCAGTCCGCGCGGAACAGCAGGGACCCGTCGCCATAGGAATAGAACCGGTAACCTTCTGCAACGGCATGGGCATAGGCGTCGCGCATCACGTCCTGCCCCGCGAAGGCGCTGACCAGCATGAACAGGGTCGACTTCGGCAGGTGGAAATTGGTCATCAGCATGTCGACGGCCCGGAACCGGTAGCCCGGCGTGATGAAGATGGCGGTGTCCCCGTGGAAGGGCTGGATCACGCCATCCTCCGTCGTTGCCGATTCCAGCAGCCGCAGCGAGGTGGTGCCGACGCAGACGATGCGGCCTCCGGCGGCGTGGACGGCGGTCAGGGCGGTGGCGGTGTCGGCGCTGACCTCGCCCCATTCGGAGTGCATCTTGTGGTCGGCGGTATCCTCGGCCTTGACCGGCAGGAAGGTTCCCGCGCCGACATGCAGGGTCACGGCATGGGTCGTAACGCCTTTGGCACGGATGGCGTCGAGCAGGGCGGGGGTAAAATGCAGGCCGGCGGTCGGGGCCGCGACCGAGCCATCGTGGGCGGCGAAGACCGTCTGATAGTCGCTCAGGTCGCGATCGTCCTCGGGCCGTTTGGCGGCGATATAGGGGGGCAGGGGCATGACGCCGACGGTACGGATGGCATCGTCGAGCGCGGGGCCCGACAGGTCGAATTTGAGGGTGATCAGGCCGTTGTCGGACTTGGCGGTGACCGTGGCGGCAAGGGTACGGAAATGAACCCGATCCCCCGCCTTCAGCCGCTTGCCCGGCTTCATGAAGGCGGACCAGACGTCCGGCGCATCGCGGTGATGCAGGGTGGCCTCGACATCGACGCTCAGGATTTCGCCATCGGGGCCGAATCGCTTGCGCACCCCGGACAGACGCGCCGGGATCACGCGGGTGTCGTTGAACACCAGGGCATCACCGGGTCTCAGAAAATCCGGCAGGTCGCGGACCACATGGTCGGTGAGCCGACCGTCCCTTACCACAAGCAGCCGCGCAGCATCGCGGGGCTCGGCTGGTCGGAGCGCGATACGGTCTTCGGGCAGGTCGAAATCGAAATCGGCGGTCTTCATCAGGCGGGGCAAAAGCCATGCACGAGGCGGGGGGTCAAGAGTTTGCCTCTCGGTCCTGAACTCCTCGGCGGTCGCGGCGTTGGTGAGACGTGACGCCCCTTGCTCTGCTCCCTTCCGCCCTGATCGGTGCCGTCGCCAGCGCCCGGTCCATGACCCCGATGGCGGCGATCGCTGGCGCGCGTCTGCTGGGCGAGCGAACGCCTGGACGGCTGTTGCTGCTCGACCATCCGCTGTTCAAATTCGGGGCATTGGCCATGGGGGTCGGCGAACTGTTCGGCGACAAGATGAAGTCGGCACCGGATCGGACTGTGTTTCTGGGTCTGCTGGCTCGGGTGATGAGCGCCGGGATCGCGGGCGCGGCCCTGGCTCCGCGTGGGCGCGAAAGGCTCGGCACCCTGCTGGCGGTTGGGACCGCCGTACCGCTCGCCTATCTGACCCTCGGCGGCCGTAGGCGGGCGATCAGTCGGATTGGCCAAACCCGTAGCGGGCTGATCGAAGATGCTCTCGTCGTCAGCGCAGGCGTCGCGGTGGTGGCGCTGGCCTTGGGTCGGTGGCGCTGACGACGCCTCGGCGTTGACCGGGGCGGTTTGGCGGGTCAAACCCCGATCATGTTCCAGAACCTCGATACCCTCGCCGCAGAAGCCAAGTCCTGGCCGTTCGAGCAGGCCCGCAATCTGCTGGCGCACGTTCTGAAGAAGCGGCTGTCCGAAGGGGAGCGGGCCGAGGCGGTTGCCTTGATTGCGGATGGCAAGACGGATCAGGCGCTGGCCCGGTTCCAGGGCCTGCAACGGCCTGTGATCCTGGAGACCGGCTATGGGCCGTCGGGCCTGCCGCACATGGGCACGTTCGGCGAGGTGGCGAGGACCACCATGGTACGCAATGCATTCCGGGCGTTGACCGGGGACCATTGGCCGACGCGGCTGATCGCGTTCAGCGACGACATGGATGGCCTGCGCAAGGTGCCGGAGGGCATCCCCAACTCCGAGATGCTGCGCGAGGATTTGCACAAGCCGCTGACCGTCGTGCGCGATCCGTTCGGGACGCACGACAGTTTCGGCGCGCACAACAACGCGCGGCTGAGGGCGTTCCTGGATGGGTTCGGGTTCGACTACGAGTTCCTGTCATCCACGGAACAGTATCGGTCCGGGCGATTCGATCAGACGCTGCTGACTCTGCTGGCGCGGTTCGATGCGGTGCAGGCGATCATGCTTCCGACCCTGGGGCCCGAGCGGCGCGAGACCTATTCTCCCTTCCTGCCGGTCAGTCCGGCGACGGGCCATGTGTTGCAGGTGCCGACGCTGAGCCGCGATGTCGAGGCGGGCACGATCACTTTCGACGATCCGGCGGCGGGCGAGACGACGCTGCCGGTCACGGGTGGCCATGTGAAGCTGCAGTGGAAGCCGGACTGGGCGATGCGCTGGACCGCGCTGGACGTCGATTACGAGATGTCGGGCAAGGACCTGATCGAGAGTGTGCGCGAGAGCGGCAAAATCTGTCGTGCGTTGGGCGGCGTACCGCCCGAAGGTTTCAACTTCGAGCTCTTCCTCGACATCGAGGGCAAGAAAATCTCCAAGTCCAAGGGCAACGGCCTGACGATGGACGAATGGCTGCGCTACGGCACGCCAGAGAGCCTGTCTTGGTACATGTACCAGTCGCCGAAATCGGCCAAGAGCCTGCATTTCAACGTCATCCCGCGCGCCATCGACGACTATCTGGCGGCGATCGAGGCCTACAAGACCCAGGAACCGGCCAAGCGGATCGACAATGCCGTCTGGTCGATCCATTCGGGCAGCCCGCCCACCCATACATCGCCGGTCTCGTTTGCCCTGTTGCTGAACCTGGTGGGCGTCGCCAATGCGTCGTCGAAAGCGCAGCTGTGGGCCTACTTCGCGAAATATCTGCCCGACGCGACGCCGGAGACCGAGCCGCTGCTGGATCAGCTGATGGAGCGGGCGCTGAACTACTACGAGGATTTCGTGAAGCCCTCGAAATCGTATCGGCTGCCGGACGACAGGGAAAAGGCGGCCCTCCTGGATCTGGCGGGGCGGCTGAAGGCCTTGCCTGCCGACACGACCGATGGCGAGTTGATCCAAGGCGAGGTCTATGCGGTCGGCAAGGAGCACGGGTTCGAGCCGCTGCGGGGCTGGTTCGGGGCGCTGTACGAGGTGTTGTTGGGCGCGTCGCAGGGCCCGCGCTTCGGCTCGTTCGCGGCGATCTACGGATTGGGTCAGACGGTCGAGCTGATCGAGGCGGGGGCGAACGGGCGCTTGGTCAACTGAGGAAGTAAGGGGCTCAAGCAGCGAGCCGCCGCGCGGCGAGCGGTAGCCCCTGCAAACATGAACCGAAAATAACGGTGAAGCTCCGGGAGCCTTCATGTTGGTCCGTGCATTGTACGGTCATCGACGCAAGGCTCGATGACAGGAGACACCCATGTCGAAGATGATCAAGACCACATTCGCAACCGCCGCCGCCCTGGCCGCCCTGGTGACCGCCGTCCCCACCGCCACCATGGCCCAACAGGCCAATGGCATTACCAACTGTGACGCGCCCGGTGGCCGTCAGCGCGCCGGGGCCCTGATCGGTGCCGTCGTCGGTGGCTTGGCCGGCAGCCAGTTGGCCTCCAACGAGCGCGCCCTCGGTGCCGTCGCCGGTGCCGGTGCCGGTGCTGCCGCCGGTTCCTACATCGGCTGCAACCAGCAGCGCGGCCGGGCCGCCTCGGTTTCGGCCGGCGGTGCCTATCGCGCCACCTCGAACCTGCGCATCCGTTCGGGTCCGGGCACCAACTATGGCGTCCGTGGCACCCTTCAGGCCGGTCAGCCCTTCAGCGCCATCGGCTCGCAGGGCGAGTGGGTCCAGATCGCCGGTGGCGGCTGGGTCAACGCCAACTACGTCGCCGCCAACTAGGGCGTTCGACCGTTGAACAGGAAGGCCGCTCCGAAAGGGGCGGCCTTTCTTTTGGCTACCGCGCGGGGCGCTGCTTGAGCCTTGCGATCGTCACTGACTGACCCACAGAATACGCGCCATCCAGGCGATGTCCTTTTTGGGCATCACGCGCGGTTCGTAGGCCGGATTGACCGAGGACAGCGTCACGGTCTGAGAGGTCAATCGACTGATTTCCTTGGCGATGGTCTCGCCGCCGGTCGTGCGAACCACGACCCGGTCGCCCTTTCGCACCTCGGTCGCCTCGCGATCGACGATGACGTAGTCGCCCTCGCGATACAGCGGGGTCATTGAATCGCCGCTGATCCGCAGACTGAACAGGCTGTCGCGGACGTGCGGCAGATCCGTCGTGTCCCACCCGTCGCCGATCGGCAGGCCCGCGTCGTCGAAATGTCCCTCGAGCCCGGCCTGGGCCAGACCGATGACCGGGATCGACCGACGGACCACGGACGCATCGTCGGCGAGGTCGGCGAACTCGCCCAACGAGATGCCCGTCGCCTGAAGGATGCGCGTGAGGCTTTCGGTCGAGGGCCAGCGGGGACGGGGCGGCGTACCCGGCCCCATCCGTTTGGAGGGGTTGAAGCTGGTGGCGTCCAGCCCGGCCTTCAGCGCCAGTCCGGAAGCCGACAGACCCTCGCGCCGCGCAAGATTGTCCACGGCTTTCCAGAGCTTGGCATGGGACAGGGGCAAGGCGGACCGGACGAGAACAAAGTGATTCGCGTCAGCTTAAGCTGTCCGAATAGGAATTTCCACCTATTCCAGCCCGGCGGCGCGGCGCTCCTGCCAGGCCCAGAAGGTGCCAACGGCCAGCGACACCAGAACGCCATAGCCGGCCAGGTTGATGACCGTGATCACGGAAGAGGCGGGCGACCGCAGGTCCGTCATCGCCACGATCTGGCTGGTGACGATCAGCAACTGACACGCCGCGGCCCAGGTCGGCCAAACGCGTCGCGCCTTCCAGATCAGGCCGACCAGCACCAGCAGCATGATGACGTCGATCGACATCATCAAGATGTTGAAATTGTAGAGCCCCGTCGTGTCCTGAGCCAAGATGCCTGCGAACCACGCGAGCATATAGGTCCCGGCCCAGATGCGCTCGGGCTCGTCACCCTTCAGAAAGGCAAATCCGCAAACCAGCACCACAATGGCGGCACCGATCTGAGAAGCGAGCGTATCGAACACAAAAGGCCCTCATATCGAACGATATGAGGGCCACAGTGTCTTGAGTCTGGTTAAGCCGGAATGACCGGAACCCGACATTACTCCGAATTCAGGATGCGAGCTGGAACTTCGGACCTTCCATAGGGCGACCGTCTTCGGGTGGCTTGTCCAGGGGCCCGATCGCGTAGGTGCCGTAGCCAAGGCGACGGTGATCCTTGTTCAGTTCCATGTGGCAGGCGACGATGGCTTCACGCGCCGTCGCGAGAGCGGCGATGGCCTCCATGGCCTTGGTCTGGGAGCCCGCGCCCGCGATGGGCGAAAGGCTCAGGGTGGTGCGAGCACCGATCATCGCCTGAACCAGAGTGGTCGCGCGAGTGATCGCTGCATCGACCGCAAGTTCAGTCGCCATAAGGTCGCCAGCGACACTGGCGATGGTTTCAGTTCTATCCACGAAAAGCCCTCCTCAGATAAACAATGAACAAGTGCTTAACACATTCAAGTAAAGTTGGGTAGGGTTTTGTTTACCACGCCAAATGCGTGGATTCCGCCGCTGCCGTCGCGGGGCGGCGAATCTTCAGGCTTGTCGAGTGGACCGACCGCGAGGACGTCCAGGCCCATCTTTCTGGCCAGAGCCGCGAGGGTGTTGTGGGGATCGACGATATGCGATCGCGCCTGTGCGAGGGACTGGATCGAGGCGGCGACGCCGTCGAAGGCGCGCTGACCGGTCACGGCAGAAAGATGAGCCCCGGACCGGGCCGCCGGCAGCATGGCCACCAGGGATGCGGTCTCGGCAAGGGCCACGTCGATGGCGGCCTCAGCGGCATAGAGGCGGCCTGCGACGTCGGCGCCGATAGAATCACGGGTCATGTTGAGTTTCTCCACGGCGACCAAGCGTCACCGAAGCGAAGACAACCATTAAGGGTTAATACACACAACCCCTGCGCGTTATTCAGCCAGCAGAAAATGCGCCGTCAGGCTGGCGATCGGTTGGTCGGGGTCGTCCTGCCAGGCCTCGGCCATGACGTGCGCGACGCGTCGGCCGGCACGAGAGATGCGCGCACGGGCATGGACATCGACCGGTCGACCCGAGCGCAGATAGGCGACCGTGACGTTGATCGGCCGGGGCAGGCGCAGCCGCGGATAGCTGAGCGACACCTGGGCGATGGCGGTCATCTCAAGCAGGGCGGCGGTAGAGCCACCGTGCAGGGCAGGAAGCATGGGATTGCCGATCAGTCGGTCGGCAAACGGCATGACGACGGTCAGGGCCTCTCCCTGCATGTCGGAGCGCAGACCGAGGAACCGGGCGTAGGGCAGGCGGTCCAGCAGGGGCTCGCTCATACGGAGGCCTCCAGACCGGCGGAACGGGCCGCGTCGTCGGTGATCATGTAGACGCTCTGGGCAGCGGCGATCGGATCGTCGATCCGGTCCTCGAAGGCCCAGGCCCGGACGAAACCGACCGACCGGGTCAGGCGATAGCAGCGCGCCTCGGTCATCAGATCCGGACCCCTGACGCTGGCCCGCATGTAGTCGACCCGCAGATCGAGGGTGGCGATCGGCCGAAACGCTTTCAGCGCCAGCCAGATGGCCAGGCCCCCGACATGGTCCAGCGCCGTGGTGACCAGGCCGCCAGCGAGCACGCCCGTATCCGGATCGCCGACCAGATCCTCGCGCCACGGCACGCGTATGCGGACACGGTCGCCCTCGAACCCCTCATAGGCGAAACCCAAGGCATGGGTATGGGCGGCACCACTGGCCAGTTGCGGCAATATCTGGTCGAGGAAAGGATCGGGCATACCTGTTTCCGGCGATCGGCCTTCGGCCTACTTGAGCCGGGAGGAAGCCCGGCGGCGGCGCGTCGGCCTGTGGAGCCGGATGTGGAGTCGGTTATGGCGTTGCGACCCGCAGGCGTCGAGCGCGTTGTGTCGGCATGCCTTCGACCGCCATAGTCCGCCGATGATCCGTCCCGAGGACCTGCTGAGGCCGACAGCGGCCGGACTATATTGTCCGCCCGGAGATTTCTATATCGATCCGGTGAGGCCTGTTGATCGGGCGGTGGTCACCCACGGCCATTCGGATCATGCGCGGTCGGGGCACGGCGCGGTGCTGGCGACGTCGCAGACCCTGGCCATCATGTCGGAACGGTACGGGGAGGATTTCACCGTCCGGCGCCAACCCCTGGAATACGGCGGCTGGGCAACGCACAACGGCGTCGAGGTCGGCATGGCTCCCGCCGGTCATGTTCTGGGTTCGGCCCAGGCCATCATCCGGCACCAGGGGCTGACCATGGTTGTGTCCGGCGACTACAAGCGTCGGCGCGATCCGACCTGCGCCGGGTTCGAGCCGGTACCGTGCCATGTCTTCATCTCCGAGGCGACGTTCGGCTTGCCGGTCTTCACCCATCCGCCCGACGCCGAGGAGGTCGGGCGGATGGTGCAGTCGCTGGGGCAGTTTCCTGACCGCGCGCATCTTGTCGGGGCCTATGCTTTGGGCAAGGCGCAGCGGGTGATCAAACTGTTGCGCGAGGCGGGGTGGGAGCGACCGATCTATGTACACGGCGCGCTGGAACGGCTGAACCGGCTTTATGAGCGCGAGGGGGTCGACCTGGGGCCGATCCTGCCTGCGACGGGCCTGAAGAAGGACGCTCTGGGCGGCGAGGTGGCGATCGCGCCGCCGTCGGCGATCCAGGACCGATGGGCGCGACGGTTCGCCGATCCTGTGACGGCCTTTGCCAGTGGCTGGATGCTGGTCAAGGCGCGGGCGCGGCAAAGGGGGGTGGAGCTGCCGCTTGTGATCTCGGATCATGCGGACTGGGGCGAACTGACCGACACCTTCCTGGAGTTGAAACCGGAGGAAATCTGGATCACCCATGGACGCGAGGAGGGCCTACTGCGCTGGGCCGAGATCAACGGCATGAAGGCGCGGGCGCTCAGGCTGGTCGGCTATGACGAGGAAGACGACGAAGCCGTCGAGGTCAGGCCGGACTGATCGCCTCAGGCGGCGCGAAAGGTGGCCACGGGCACCGCGACCTCCTGCGGCTCGGTGGTCAGAGCCAGGTTCATGGCCATGCGCAGGCGTTCTGGCTTGATCGGTTTCTCGACCACGGCGGCCATGCCCAGCGACAGATAGTGTCGCGCGTCGTCGGGGTCGGCATTGGCGGTCAGGGCGACGATCGGGATCAGGCTGGCGGGGCCGTCCAGTGCGCGGATGGCCAGGGTCGCCTGCATCCCGTCCATGCGGGGCATCTTGATGTCCATCAGGATCAGGTCGAACGGACGGTCCTGAACGGCCTGGACGGCTTCGAGGCCATCCTCGGCCGTTTCGGACGAGCAGCCGAACATCTCGCACAGGGCCTGGGCGACGACGCGGTTGGTGGCGTTGTCGTCGACGATCAGGATGTGGGGGCTGGATTGCAGCTCCATGTCGGCCAGCGCCGAGACATTGGCGTGGCTGTCGGCGGGCGCGACACACTGCTGGCTGCGGATGTCGAAGGCGAAGGTGGCCCCGCGACCGGCGTTGTTCTCGGCCCAGATCCGCCCGCCCATCCGGTCGACGACCTGGCGGCAGATCGATAGGCCCAGTCCCGCGCCGTCGGGGCCGGAGCCATGCACGAAGGGCTCGAAGATCTCGTCGACACGGTCGGCATCGACGCCGGGGCCGTTGTCGCGGACGCGGGCCTCCATGCGGATTTCGCCGGCCTCGACCCAGGCCTTCAGCCGGGCCTCCACCATGCCGTTGCGGGCGAATTTCAGTGCATTGCCGATCAGGTTGTTGAACACCTGTTTCAGCCGTGTGGCGTCCAGATTGCCGACCAGATCGGTATCGCCCTCGTATCCAACCAGCAGGGTGATCCCGTCCTGGGACGCCCGCGGAGCCCACAGCGCCTCGATGTCGTCCATCAGGGCACGCAGCGGCGTGGGGGCCAGGGTCAGTTCCAGCTCGCCCGCCTCGGCGCGCGACAGGTCCAGGGCGTCCTGAAGAATGCGGATCAGGGTCTCGGACGAATCGACGATGGTCTGGACGTGGGCATGGGCGGCGTTGTTCAGCGGCTGGCGACGCAAGAGTTCGGCGACGGCCAGAACGCCGTTCATCGGCGTGCGCAGCTCATGGCTCATGATCGACAGAAACTGGCTCTTGGCGCGGGCGGCGGCCAGGGTCTGGGTCTTGGAATCGCTGAGGGCGCGAGCCTGTTCGGCCAGTTCGGCATTCTGGCGGCGTTGCTGGTCGTTGACGGCTTTCAACAGGGAAATGGCCGTGCCGACGCCTTGGTATCGACCGTCGCGTGTCACGATGAAGCCCCGCATCAGGGCTCCGGGACCGCTCTTCAGCAGGATATCGCAGAAGGTGTCGATACTGACCCCGGCCTCGACGACGGCGGGGTCGGTATCCATGACATTGGAGACCGGTCGGCTCGAATAGAGGGCATGTCCGAACGGGCCGGCGATCTTGAGCAGGAAGGCATTGCGCTCGACCAGACCGACGGGGCGACCCTCATCCACGACCGGGATGACAAGCGTGTCCTGTTCGGCCTGGAACCGGGCGAAGATTTCGCTCGCGGAAGCCTTGGGCGATACCGGTTCGGCACGCTCTGTAAGGGTCTCGATCGTCGGCATACTGGCCGAAACTCCGTTCTGACTGTGAACGAATACAGGCCAACCCTTTTCGGAAGCGTTAAGCGCGGCCGTATTGCAGAAACTTAACTTTCTGCGACGGTTTTGCGTCCCCGCAGGCCTTGGTGTATGAGGCGCGCCGAACATCATCCTTGCGAAAGCGACCCAGAATGCGCGCGGCCCGGTTGGCCGACCGCAGATTTGTCATGAGCGATTTCCAGACCCCTTCGGCGTCGAGCGCCCTCGTCCTGTTTTCGGGCGGGCAGGACAGCGCGACCTGCCTGGCCTGGGCGCTGGAGCGGTACGCCCGGGTCGAGACCGTGGGGTTCGACTATGGCCAGCGCCATGCGGTCGAGATGACGGCACGGCTGAAGGTGCGCGACGGCATGGCGGCGGTGCTGCCCGCGCTGGCCGGACGGCTGGGGCCGGACCATGTGATCGACCTGGCCGGGTTCGGGGCGATCGGCGAGACGGCCATGACCACGGACCGGGCGATCGAGGTGGATGCACGGGGCCTGCCGACCACCTTCGTGCCGGGGCGCAATCTGGTGTTCCTGACCGTGGCGGCGGCGCTGGCGGACCGGCGGGGGCTGGCGGTGCTGGTCGGCGGCATGTGCGAGACGGATTTCAGCGGCTATCCCGACTGTCGGCGCGACACGATCGACGCCATGCAGGCGGCGCTGAGCCTGGGGCTGGACAAGCCTGTGCCGATCGAGACGCCGCTGATGGCCCTGACGAAGGCTCAGACCTGGGCGTTGGCGGACGGGATCGGTGGGGCGGCGCTGGTCGATCTGATCGTCGAGGAGAGCCACACCTGTTACCGGGGCGAGCGGGGCGAACTGTATGCCTGGGGTCATGGCTGCGGAACGTGTCCGGCGTGCGAGCTGCGGGCTGCGGGCCATGCAGAATGGATGGCCGCATGACCTATTCGGCCAAGGAAGTGTTCCTCACCGTCCAGGGCGAAGGCGGACAGGCGGGGCGACCGGCGGTGTTCCTGCGGTTCGCGGGCTGCAATCTGTGGAGCGGGCGCGAGCAGGACCGAGCGACAGCCGTCTGTTCGTTCTGCGACACCGATTTCGTTGGGGTGGACGGCGACGGTGGCGGCAAGTTCGCGACGGCGGATGCCTTGGCGGACCATGTCGCTGCGATGTGGCGGGGCCGCGAAGGTGACCCGCGCCTGGTCGTCTGCACCGGCGGGGAGCCGCTGTTGCAGCTGGATACGGCCCTGATCGCGGCCCTGCATGCCCGGGGGTTCGACATCGCGGTGGAGACCAACGGCACGGTCGTGGCTCCAGCTGGGATCGACTGGATCTGCGTCAGTCCCAAGGCCGACGCGCCGGTCGTTCAGAAATCGGGGGCCGAGCTGAAGCTGGTCTTTCCGCAGACCGCCGCCATGCCGGACCGGTTCGAGCATCTGAGCTTCGAGCGGTTCTGGCTCCAGCCCATGGACGGACCGCACCAGGCCGAGAATACTGCGGCGGCCATCGAATACTGCCTGACGCACCCGCAATGGCGGCTGAGCGTCCAGACCCACAAATACATTGGCGTGCGTTGAAGCGATGACCCAGTTCGAGATCACCAAGGCCGCCACCTTCGACGCCGCCCACCATTTCCCCAATGAACCCGACGGCAGCCCGTATCGGCGCATGCACGGCCATTCGTTTCAGGTCGAGGCCACCGTGCGCGGTCAGGCCCTGGACAGCCATGGCTGGGTCGCGGACCTAGGGGCGCTGGACAAGGCACTGAAGGCGGCGGCGGAGACGCTGGATCACGGGCTGTTGAACGAGCACGACGGGCTGGAACTGCCGACGCTGGAGCATCTGTGTCTGTGGTTCGTGAAGACGCTTCAGCCCGACTGGCCGGGGCTGTGCCGGGTCACGGTCGCGCGCCCGACAATCCACGAGAAATGCACTCTGTCCTGGTGAACCGCGGTCCGCTGTCTAAGCCCATAATAGCAGCGTCACCGAATTTTCGCATCTCTTCGGTACGCGAGCGGTTTCGGGTGTGTTAAGGTTGTGTTCTTGACCGACCTTGGGGTGTCGCGATGCAGGATCGTTCGACCATTCTGGATGTCTCGGCGCCGATCGGGCATTTCCTGGAGTTTTTCTGCACCCACGGCGCTCCGGCGAACACCGACGCGAGCCGACCGGTCTCGGTCATCGTCAACCATGGCTGCGCGCTCGGCTTCTCACCACGTAGGCTTCAGGCTGTCTGGGCTGCCTATCAGGTCAGCGCCGCAAAGCGCGACGTCGATTACGAGCGCAACGAGTTCTTTCTGGACGACCCTCGCATCCCGGTAGATCAGCGGATCGGCACCGGCGGCTTCGGTCGGCTGGACGGCATACCCTACGATCGCGGACACCTAGTTCCGAATTTTGCGGTCAATACCCAGTTCGGCCGGGTGGCGCAGGCCGAGACCTTCCTGATGTCCAACATCTTTCCGCAGCAGGCCTCGACGAACCGCGGAGCCTGGCAGAGGCTGGAGATGGCCATCGTTCGCGCCTATGCCCCCCTGCGCAAACATGTCTGGGTGATCGCGGGTCCCATCTTTGGCGATGATCCGCCATTCATCACCCGGCAAAACGGCCTGAAGGTTCCCGTACCCGATGCCTATTTCCTGATTGTCGCGGACCCCGAGCGGTATCCGTTCGACGATCCGGACAATCTGGCCATCCTGGCGATCCGAATGCCGCGGGACTGGGGGACAAAGTCGCTGAATGACGACCTGATCACCACCTTGCCGGAGATCGAAGCTGCGACGGGGCTCACCTTCTTTCCGAGGCTGAACGCCCGGGACAAGGCCACCTTGGTCAATCAAACCAGCCCGATGATGTGGTCGTTCGATGCCCTGGCGCGGCAGCCGCGGGACCCGACTCCACCGGCGGGCTGATGTCCAACGATCAGCAGCGTTTGCCCTGACGCTGGCGCTGTTCGCAGCGGCGCTGTTCGCGCTCGTAATCGCGTTGTTCACGCTCGGCCCGGGCCCGGGTCTCGGCGTCGGAGGTGGTGACGGCATCGACACCTGCGCCGACGACGGAGCCTGCGGCCTTGGCCGTGCCGCCGACGACCGCCCCCGCCGTGCCGACGACGGCTCCGACCAGACAGCCCTGAAGCATCATCGCGCCGGCCAGAACGGCGGCGAGGGCGGTGGCCCGGCGTGTGAACGTGGTCATGGTCTGATCTCCCCGATGTCCCGCGATAGCCGCTGAAGGGTGAACAGAGCCTGACCGGACGGCGGCAAGATGTCGATCAGCACCAATGCCGCTCGCGAAAATGGCGATACAGACCCGACCATTCGTCCGGTTCGGGATTGGCTGCCTCATACGCGTCGCGCTCGACATCAGATAGGGCATCCAGCATCCTGTGGAAGTCGTCCAGATAGTCCGCCCCGTCGCCCGCTCGCTAGCCGATGGAGGCGCGGGCGATGTCGGGGAATGCGATCCAGGGCGGAGCCATTCCCCGATTTTACCGGCTGACTACAGGCTGTCGACCATGACCAGTTCGGCATCGGCACTGGCCGTTATGGTGATCTCGGCCTCGTCGGCGATGGCGGCCCCATCACGGGCGTTCAGGGGAACGCCGTTGACCTCGACCTGACCGACGGCGGGCACCAGATAGGCGCGGCGTCCCTTGGGCAGGGCATAGGTGATCGTCTCGCCCGCGTTCAGCGTCGCGGCCAGCACCTTGGCGTCGGCATTGATGGTCAGGGCGTCATCGGTCGTGTCGCCCGAGGCCAGGACCGAGAACTGTCCGCTGCGGTCGCTCTTGGGGAACGTCTTGGCCCCCCAGGCGGGCTTGGCCCCGCGTTGGTCGGCCTCGATCCAGATCTGGAAAATGGTCGTGGTCTCGTCTTCCAGATTGAACTCGGAGTGGCGCACGCCAGTGCCCGCGCTCATGATTTGGACGTCGCCGGCCGTGGTGCGACCTTTGTTGCCCATCGAATCCTCATGGGTGATGGCACCGGTCCGGACATAGGTGATGATTTCCATGTCGGCATGCGGGTGGGGCGGGAAGCCGGACCTGGCCGCGATTTCGTCGTCGTTCCAGACACGTAGCCGACCCCAGCTCATCCGGGCGGGATCATAGTAGTTAGCGAACGAGAAATGGTGGCGGGCCTTGAGCCAGCCATGGTCCGCGCCGCCGAGGCTGTTGAAGGGTCTGACGTCGATCATGTGCAGTCTCCGTTGAGAAGCAGGGCGCGATGCGCGCCGGTTCAGACGTGTATATAGGTAACAGTGTCAGTGGCGGAATGGGGCTAACCGACCTGCGCCCTATGCCTCAACATCGCATCAGCCAGGACGCAGGCGGCCATGGCCTCGACGACGGGTACGCCACGCAGGGCGACGCACGGGTCGTGGCGGCCCTTGGTGCGCAGGTCGGTCTCGGTGCCGTCGCGGGTCACGGTCTGGCGCGGGGTCAGGATCGATGAGGTGGGCTTGAAGGCGACGCGGGCGATGATCGGCTGGCCGGTCGAGATGCCGCCCAGGATGCCGCCAGCATGGTTGGAGCCGAAGACGATCTGGCCGTCCGGGCCGAGACGCATCTCGTCGGCATTGTCTTCGCCGGACAGTTCGGCGGAGGCGAAACCGGCCCCGATCTCGACGCCCTTGACGGCGTTGATGGACATGAGGGCGCAGGCCAGGTCGGCGTCCAGCTTGGCATACAGCGGACTGCCCCAGCCGATCGGCACGCCGGTGATCTCCAGTGCCACGACCGCCCCGATGGATGACCCGGCCCTTCGCACGCCGTCCAGATAGGCCTCCCAGGCAGGGACGATCTCGGCGGATGCGGCGAACAGGGGGTTGTCGTAGGTGGCGGTGAAATTGACAGCCTCAGGCGCGATCCGGTGTGGCCCCAACTGCACCACGCCCGCACGGATGGTGATACCGTCCCCCAGAACGCGCCGCGCCACGGCTCCCGCGGCGACCCGGCTGGCCGTCTCTCGCGCCGAAGACCGACCGCCGCCGCGGTGGTCACGGACGCCGTATTTTGCCTGATAGGTCAGGTCGGCGTGGCCGGGGCGATAGGCGCGGGCGATCTCGCCATAGTCCTTCGACCGGGCGTCCTCGTTCTGGATCTCGATGGCGATGGGCGTGCCAGTGGTGACGGGGCCGGCACCGTCATCGAAGACGCCGGACAGGATGCGGGCGGTGTCGCTCTCGTTCCGCTGGGTCACGAACCGGCTGCCGCCGGGTTTGCGCCTGTCGAGCCAGGGCTGAAGGTCGCCTTCGGTCAGCGGGATCAGGGGCGGACAGCCATCGACGACGCAGCCAATCGCCGGGCCGTGGCTCTCGCCCCAGGTGGTGACGCGGAACAGATGGCCGAAGGTGTTGTGGGACATGCCCGACGGCTTAAGCCGCCAGCCGCTCCGGCGTCCAGACCCTTGTGAACCGGCTGAGCAGGTCTCCGGCGGCGGAGGGCGCGTCGGCGCTGGGGGTCAGGGTGACGAACAGATGCCCCGCCGGACGCGTGCCTCGCGCGGGCAGGCCCAGATCGCGCAGGCGCAGACAGACGGGCACCATCAGCCCCGGCGTGATCCAGGCAGAACGCGGTCCGGCGTGGGTCTCGATCTCGATCCGACCCCCGTCCTCGATCAGGCGAGGCGGCGTGGGCCAGCTCATGTGCAGGTCGCCGCCCAGGACCGACAGGCCGTCAGTCGGGCGGATCAGAACGGGGAGATGCAGAGCTCCGCCATCGGGCCCGATCCCCTTGAGCCGGACGTGATCGCCGGTGCGCAGGCCGGGCGCGATGCGAACGCGCAGGGTTCGCTCGCCGAGGCGGATATCGGCGCGCCCCCCGTGCACGGCTTGAAGCGGGCTGATACCGACGACGGGCAGGGCGGCGGCACCCATATCCGGGGCCGCCAGGGCCAGCGGCGCACGTCCCTGCGTCTGCAACAACCGCCAAGCCGCGATAGTCCGGCGGAACAGAGCCTCGTCGCCGCCAGGCAGTCCGGGCCTTGCGGCCTTGATCGCCCGGCGGAAGGCGTCGGTCAGGGCCGGGCCATCGACCGGCCCGTCCAGCCTCAGCAGGGCGCGGGCTTCTGCGATCGAGACGATCTCGGACTGGGTGCGCGGGCTCATGGCATCACTAAGGCCGCAAACAGGGTCAACACCCGGTTAACCCTGCGACGCCGACAGCGTCATGGGGGGCTGCTCAGGCAGGGCCGGGCGCGCTATCAAGCCGGCATGACCCACACCGCCATCCCACCCAGTCCCTCCCGCGAGGAATATGCCCGCGACTATGCCGCCGCTCTGGCCGCCAACGGCGACGAGACGATCTTCGATCGTGAGGAGCCGATCGGACTGTTCGTCGAATGGCTGGCCGATGCGCGTGCGCACGAGATCAACGATTCCAACGCCATGGCCCTGTCCACCGTCGACGCGGACGGAACGCCGGACAGCCGCATGGTGCTGCTGAAGGACGTCGATGCGCGCGGCTTCACCTTCTACAGCAACGCCCATAGCGCCAAGGGCCGGCAACTGGCCGAACGCCCGGTCGCGGCCCTGCTGTTTCACTGGAAGTCGCTGCGGCGTCAGGTCCGGGTGCGGGGCCGGATCGAGCCGGTGACGACCCAGGAGGCCGACGCCTATTTCGCCAGCCGCGCCCGCGAGAGCCGGATCGGGGCCTGGGCCTCGGACCAGTCGCGACCGCTGGACGCGCGCGAGACGCTGGAGGCCGCCGTCGCCGAAAACGAGACCCGGTTTGATGGAGGCGAAGTGCCGCGTCCAGACCACTGGACCGGCTGGCGTGTGCTGCCCGACAGCGTGGAATTCTGGCGCGATCGGCCCTTCCGGCTGCACGACCGGCTCAGGTTCGATCGGGCGGGCGAGGGCTGGACGCGGGGACGCCTCTATCCCTGACGGGTGCCGTAACGGGCCATGAAGGTCTCCACCGCGTCGGCGGCGATCTGTTCTGCCGGCCGCGCCACATGGACGTCGTCCCCGGTGACCAGAGGCACGAAGAAGACCGGGTGTTCGATCATCCCCATCAACTGACCGGCCGCCCAGGAGCGTTTCCCGATCGCCAGCTCGCCCGCCTCGCACAGCCGCGTCAGACAGGCGATCAGCGGCGCCCCGAAATCGGACCGGCCCTTCTCGAAAAAACCCTGCGCCACGTCCTTGAAACGCGGGCGCTCGGCCATGACCAGGCGAAAGACCGATCGCACGAACGGGTCGCCCATGAACCCCGCATAGGCCACCGCGAACTGGGTGATCTGGTCGCGAGCCGAACCCTCCGCCCCATGCACCACCTTGGCCATTTCGGCGGCGAAGCTGTCCGACGCATGGACGATGACGGCCGAGAACAACGCCTCCTTGGAGGCGAAATAGGTATAGAGCGTCGCCGTCGAGACCGCCGCCTCGCGCGCGATCGGCTCGATCCGGGTGGCGGCATAGCCCTGGGTCATGAAATGCCGCCGCGCCTGGCGCAGGATGGCGCTGCGGCGGGGATCGTCATCGAGGGCGGCGTGTGTGGCGGTCATGGTGCTGGACATTCTGGAACGGCAGGTTGTGCGTTTCAGAGCCGTCCCGCAAGTCGCATCGCGACGATAAGGCCTCAGCGGCTCAACAGCGGCGCCAGCAGGGGGTGGGCCAGCACCGGCGCGGCCAGCCGCACCACCGCCTGCGGATCCTCCAGCCGGACGGCGGCGGTGGCGTCGGCGATGATGAAATCGGCATGGGTCCGTGACGGCTCGGTCAGCCGCTCGTGGCCGGGCCGGACGGTGGCCAGATACTGGGCGACGACCGAATCCGCCGTCCGGCCCCGCTCAGCCTGATCGCGCAACAGACGGCGGATGAAGCGGATGTCGGCCGGCGTATCGACGAACACCCGGATATCGAACAGGGCCGTCATGGCGGGCGTGCACAGGACGTGGGTGCCCTCGACGATCACCACCTCGGCGGCGGGGATCGGCTCGCCGTCCGGTTCGCGCCCGTGGTGGATGAAGGAATAGACCGGGGCCGTGACCGGCTTCCCGGCCTTCAGCCGCGTCAGGTCGGCGGTCATCAGATCATGATCGCGCGCCGCCACGTCGTCGAAGTCGAAGGTCGCCGCGTCGAAGCCGGGCAGGGAGGCCGCATCCCTGTAATAGCTGTCCTCGCGCACCAGCACGGCCGACCCGGCAGGCAGGGCGGCCAGCAGCGCCTCGGCCAGGGTGCTCTTGCCGGAGCCGGAGCCCCCGGTGATGGCGATCAGGACGGTGCGGGACATGGGGGCCTTTTGACGCAAAGTCGTCGAAATCGCCAGTCCGACTAAGATGCGCTCGCGTGCCAGCCATCGGTGATCCGGGGAATGGACCAATGGGCCGAAAGCGGTTCGAAATGGCCCAGATGCCGCCAGTTCTTGCCTAAGAGATTGCAGTCCGCGAGTGACCATTCCGGTCGCTCATAAAAGCCCCGGGGAACGAGGAACACGCGTCTGGTGTCGTGTTCCGTAACCCACCCGAAGCCGTCGGCGCGGGCATGGAAGAATGGGCCGGTGACTTCGTCCCCCGGCCAATCGGTGGCCTCGGCGACCCGCCAGCAAAGTTCGCTGGTGACATGGTTCTCAAAAGCGTTTCGGATTGCGGTCCGCGCCAGCAAAGCCTTCAGCGAGCGCGGTGCCTTCCACCAAATTCCTGAGTTCGTGAGGACCATGTCCACACCATCGGTTCGGCGACGGAGTTGCGCAATCCTTGCGACCTTCTCGATGTTAGGAAACTACTCCTCATTCGAGGCGTGCCGGAACCGCATCGTCCACTCGTCCCTTCAGCCTTCCATGAAAAAAGCCATCGTCACCGGAGCCGCGGGCCTGATCGGCCGGGGCATCTGCCAGGCTCTGATCGACGACGGCTGGACCGTCGCCGCCTTCGATCTGGAGCCGGGGCCGGACCGGACCCGGTCGATCCTCTGCGACGTCGGCGACGAGGCCTCGGTCCAGGCCGCCTACGCCGAGCTGGGGTGGGAGACCCTGGACCTTTTGGTCAACAACGCGGGCATCGCCGGGCCGGATCGCGGCCCGCTGGCCGAATTGTCGCTGGCCGACTGGCGCAAGGTGACCGACAGCCACCTGACCGGTGCCTTCCTGATGAGCCGCGCGGCCATTCCCCTGCTCGACGACGACGGGGCCATCATCCACATGGTCTCGACGCGGGCCTTCATGTCCGAGCCGAACACCGAGGCCTATGCCGCCTCCAAGGGGGCCATTGTCGCCCTAACCCACGCCATGGCCATCAGCCTGGGGCCAAAGGTGCGGGTCAACGCCATCGCGCCGGGCTGGATTTCGGACGATGTTGACCTCCGACCGATCGACCACAGCCAGCACCCGGTCGGCCGGGTCGGTCGCCCCGAAGACATCGCGGAGGCCGTTCTCTATCTGGCTGGAGCCGGCTTCGTCACCGGCCAGGTCCTGACCGTGGACGGCGGCATGACCCGCAAGATGATCTACGCCAAGTAGGTCCGTTCGCGAGCCGCGCCGTCGCCATGTGCCTTGGCGGCGACGACGGGCGGGCCGGAGGACGGCTCGGCCCCGGCCGAGAACGGACGTCGCCGATTTTTGATTTGGGTGGGGAGCCAACATCCAAGTCAGAGCGAACCTGCTGCAAAACCCAAGAGCAAGACGCCTGCAATGAACAGCATCAGGGCTGCGCCAATGATCGCGGTTGCGAGCACCAGCCCATATCTGAGCGGGGTGTCGCGACGGGAGTAAACTGCTCCCTTCACATTCAGTTCGCCCTTTGAAATGAGCAGGTAGACTCGGGACGCCAAAAACCCGCCTGCCACCAGAGACATACCCAGCAACAAAATCACTCCGGTCATCAAGGACGGTTCCCAAACATTCCCGACAGGGGGGCGAGCCCTTTTTCTATCACGGGACGAGCTATTGCACTTCGACTTCCGCCTTGGGTCGGACCACGTCATTGGCACCAAGCCCGATACCGGTCATTGACCCCACGGTCAGGAAGCAGACTTACTGGACGGCCGATAGGGGTGGTCAGCGGACTCCTGTCTGATACGCTCTCGCCATGGGAGAACTGGAATCTTCACAGGCAAGCATCGGGTTTTATGGCGACGATCTGGACCCGGCAGAGATCACGCTTGCCCTTGGCGAGCCAACAGTCGGTGTCGCGAAGGGCGAATCTTGGGTCAACGAATACGGCAACGAGAGAACGGCCAAGACTGGATCGTGGCGTTTGGTGGCGGAACGACGAGAGCCCGCAGAACTCGATTGGCAGATCAACATCCTACTTTCGCGCCTCAACGACGATCTGGGCGCGTGGAGGTCATTGGCTGGTCGGTATCGTGGACGGGTCTTTTGCGGGCTGTTCCTCGCATCCCAGAACGACGGCCTGACCCTTCAACCCGAGACCTTTGTCAGGATCGGTGAGCGCGGCCTCGTTGTCGATCTCGACATCTATGGTCCCACGCAGCCCGAACTGGATGTCTGAAACGGGTCGAGCTCGATCATTTGTGTCTTGGCGCAGACGCGACGCTCGGGTCAAACTAGCCCTGCGACGCTCCCAACGCCGCGCGCTCGACGTCGGTATTTCTCGGAACTCCCCCCGCCAATGCCAATGAATTCTCGGCATTGACGATTTCTCGACCCGACTTCCCCGCCTGACCCAAAACGTCGTCTACGCTGGGCCTCGTTCCCGTCGCGGGGGAGGCGCCTCTTGGTACCAGGCCTAAAGCGGCGGCGGGGAACGGTCGAGCGGGGCCAGCTTCGGAAGCCAATCCGGAGGGTCCGGGGGGTCTGGTAGCCCCTCGCCCGTCGCAGGCTGAGGATCGGTGGAGGGCGAACCGGGTGACACGCGCTGCGGGGGACAGGCCCCCACGG
>CALROO020000024.1:0-59724 GCA_943369795.1 Rhizobium sp. Q54
CCCTCCACCGATCCTCAGCCTGCGACGGGCGAGGGGCTACCAGACCCCCCGGACCCTCCGGATTGGCTTCCGAAGCTGGCCCCGCTCGACCGTTCCCCGCCGCCGCTTCAGGCCTGGTACCAAGAGGCGCCTCCCCCGCGACGGGAACGACCCAGGCTAACACAGTCCGGAAGAGGCGAGCGGAAGTCGCCCCAGCCCCACGTCAGAAACGGTCGTCTCGGCGGGAGTTCATCGGGTTGATGTGGCGAGGTTGTGAGAAATACCCGCGCCGGGCGGGCCATCATAGTTTTCGTCATTCCGGGGGGGGGAGCCCAGCGGAGACCCGGAACAGGGCGGCGCGCGAGAGCGCGAATCTGTTCACCCAAGCTGCCACAGTCGGTGTTCGCGACAGGTTCCTGCTGGCGCGGGCCGCCTCGTTCCGGGTCTACGGCGCAAGCACGCCTTCGCCCGGAATGACGAAAGGAACGGGGCGTTTCGATTTCAGATGATCGTTGTGATGCTGTCACGGCCCCACCCGGATCGCCGACGCGATCGTCCCTCCCCGTGAAGGGGAGGGAGAGGCTTCAGTCGCGCGGATTGACCGTGGCGTTCGTGTCCGTCCAGTCGACGATCTGGGTGTTGATATCCCGCGTCGCCGTCTCGAAAGCCTGGACGATGGTGGCCACGCGGTTCTCGGTTGCGGGCTGGGAGACCGTGAACGTCTGTTCGGCGATGATGCCGCGCTGGCGCATCAGCCGGGCGCGGGCCGTCACGACGACCGTCGGCACGGCTCCCGGTGCGTCGTATCGAGCCTCGAAGGTCTGGACGTCGATATCCAGGGTCTGGTCGCCGCGCACCCCTTCGCGAGCCCCGATCAGGCGGACGCGACGGGCCTGGGACGCGAAGGCGGCTTCCAGGCTGTCGGCATACAGGGCCGGTGCGGGCGTGACCCAGCGGGCCCCGGCGATATAGGCGGCCTCGTTGCCGGTGACGCCCAGGACGCGATCGGTCTCGGCGGCCTCGGGGAACTCGATCCGGCGCAGGTTCACGGCGGGTGCATCGACCGGCAGGGTCGCGCCCGTCTGGACGTCGGCCCCAAACCGATACAGCTGTACCGCAGGCGGGGCCTTCAGCAGCGAACAGCCGGACAGGGCGACGGCGAGACCGGCGACGGCCAGAAGACGAACGGTTTTCATGGTTGCACCTCGAGTTCCTTGGACGCGCCACGGCCGATGAAGTCGCGCGGACTGGACCGCACCTCGTTCACCAGGCCCTCCAGCGAGCGGGTCGCCTCTTCCAGACCGGCGATGGATTCTTCCAGCTGCGGCAGGCCGTTGCGAGCAAAGTCACCCAGCGGCTGTTCCAGACCGGTCGCCGTCCGGCTGACCGAGGCAATGGCCGTGCGGGCTTCTTCGGCGGCGGCGTTTATGTTGGCCACGGCGGCCTTGCCGTCGCCCTCGACCAGTTGCCGTGCGCTGACGCCCAGGGCCTCGTATTCGCCGATGGCCGAGTTGGCCTTGGCCAGGGCCTGCTCCAGCTCCATGAACATGCCCTTGCGCGCTTCCAACTCGCTGGACAGGGCCTCGACGTTCTTCACGCTGGTGGAGAAGCTGCGGATATTGTCGTCGGACAGGATGCGGTTGACGCGGTTCAGGGCGTCAACCGTCTGGGCCAGAACCGTGCCCGAACCGCTCAACAGCTCGGCGATCGGCGACGGTTGCGACTGGATCACGGGGATGACGTTTTCCGGATACTGGCTCTTCAGGATGGCGCTCTCGGGATTGCCCGCCGTGATCTGGATATAGTTCAGGCCGGTGATGCCCTGGGGCTCCAGCTGGGCACGCGAGGTGACGCGGACCGGCGTGGTGCCGTTCAGGCGAACGCGGGCGATGACCTGATCGCCCTGTTGGGGGTCCAGGTTCAGGTCGGTGACCTCGCCCACGCGGATGCCGTTGAAATGCACCTCGCCGCCCTCCGAAAGACCACGCACGGGCCCATAGAAGACGATGTCGTAGACGTCGTAGTCCTCGCTGAACGAAAGGCGGGCCAGCCAGATGAAGAACACCGCCAGCGCCACCATCAAGGCGACGGTGGCGATGCCGACGGCGGCGTAGTGGGCGTCACGTTCCATAACTCGGTCTTTCCTCAGGCCGCCTGGGTGGCGGCGCGTCCGCGCGGCCCCAGGAAATATTCCTTGATCCACGGATGGTCGGAGCGTTCCAGCTCGGCCACCGGGGCTTTCTCGACGACGTGCTTGTCGGCCAGGACCGCGACCTTGTCGCAGATGGCGTACAGGCTATCGAGGTCGTGGGTGATCATGAAGACGGTCAGGCCCAGATCGTCCGACAGGTTGCGGATCAGCTCGTCGAAGGCCGCCGCACCGATCGGGTCCAGACCCGCCGTCGGCTCGTCCAGGAACAGCAACTCGGGGTCCAGGGACAGGGCGCGGGCCAGGCCGACCCGCTTCTTCATGCCGCCGGACAGCTCGGCCGGCTTCTGATGATGCACCTCGGGCTTGAGGCCCACCATGGCGATCTTCATCTCGGCCAGTTCGCGGATGGTCTCCTTGGACAGGCGGGTGTGTTCGACCAGGGGCGAGGCCACGTTCTGGAGCACGGTCAGGGACGAGAACAGAGCCCCCTGTTGAAACAGGGTGCCGGTCCGGCGCTCGATATCGGCGGCCTGATCCTTGGTCATGTCGGCGGTGTCGTGGCCGAAGATCCTTATCGATCCGGCCTCGGGCTGTTTCAGGCCGATGATGGTGTTCAGCAACACCGTCTTGCCTGTGCCCGAGCCGCCGACGACGCCCAGCACCTCGCCCCGGACGACGTCCAGATCGAGGTCTTCGTGGATCGACCGATCGCCGAACTGGCTCAGCAGCCCGCGCACCGCGATGACCACGTCGTCGTCGCCATCGTTGGCGGGGGCGTCCGTGGATGGAGTCTCGGCGGCCATCAGAAGTTCAGCTCCATGAAGATGAGCGCGAACACGGCGTCCAGGAAGATGATGGCGAAGATGGCCTGCACCACGGCGGCGGTCACGCGGCGACCCAGGCTCTCGACGTCGCCCGCGACCGACATGCCCTGACGACAACCGATGGCAGCGATGACGATGGCGAAAACCGGAGCCTTGACCATGCCAACGATCAGGTGATTGCCCATCAGGGGGTCCTGGGACATCTGCTGGATAAAGAAGGCCGGGCCGTAGCCCAGCACGCCCCAGGTCACCAGCAGACCGCCGAAAAGGCCGGTCAGAATGCCGACGAAGGTCAGGAGCGGCATCATGATGATCATGGCCGCCAGTCGCGGGATGACCAGGGCCTGGAACGGATTGACGCCCATCACCTGCATGGCGTCGACTTCCTGCGTCATCCGCATGGAGCCGATCTCGGCGGCGAAGGATGACGAGGATCGGCCTGCCAACAGAATGGCGGTGATCAGCACGGCCAGCTCGCGCAGCACGGCGACCGCGACCAACTGGACGGTGAAGACCCCGGCTCCAAGCTGCGAAAGCAGATTGGCACCCAGGAGCGCAATGACCGCTCCAATGAAGAAATTGGTGATGGCGATGATCGGCATGGCGTCGAGCCCGGCCCGTTCGCCCTGGCTGAACCAGGCGGGCCAGCGGATGCGACCGGGGTTCCTGAAGGCGGACCCCACGGCCAGAATCAGCCGACCCAGGAAGGCCATCGACAGGACGAACTCGGCCCCGATGTCATAGACGCCGTGACCGATCTTGGCGAAGGTGCGGATCACGGCGGGGGGCCGCTTCGGCGGCGGAGCGCTCTCGCGCTCCAGCTTCTCGACCATGGCATAGACGCGGCCCGCCTCGGGACGGTCGGCCCAGGCGTTTTCGGGCAGGGTCGTGTCCGAAGCCTGAACGATGGCCAGGGCTCCGGCGGTGTCGAACCGGCCCAGTTCGCTGAGATCGATCGCGCTCAGGGTCTGACCGGACAACTCGCGGCCCAGGTCGCGCGTGGACCGACCAAGACCCGTCGTGGTCCAGTCGCCGCTCAGACGCAGGACCGTGCCGCCCTCGCCTTCCTCGATCCGGTAGTCGGCTGTGCTCATGCCCGTCTCTTTAGCCGAGCCCCGGCCAAACGCCCATGGCCAAGCTGACCATGGATCGCTTCAACGCAAACACTGTGTCCCGGTTTCGTCACCCCGGGCGATACGGTTCAAAACATCCTCCGGACGCGGCGCAGATCGGCGACGAAGGCTTCGCGTTCCCGGGCCCGCGCGATCGGATCGGGCAGCCGCAGCAGATAGGATGGGTGGACCGTGATCATGGCCGTCGATCCGTCGTCCAAGGTCAGCGGCTGACCTCGCTCCTTGGTCACGGCGACCTTGCGGTTCAGCACGGCCAGCGACGCCGTGGCCCCTAGCGCCAGCACGATCTTGGGCCGGATCAGCGCCCGCTCGGCATCCAGCCACCAGCGGCAGGCCTGGACCTCTGCCGCGTTCGGGGTCTTGTGCAGGCGGCGCTTGCCCGTCGGCTCGTGCTTGAAATGTTTGACGGCGTTGGTGACGTAGACGTCCGACCGCTCGATCCCGGCCTCGATCAGGGCGTCGTCCAGCACCTTGCCGGCCGGACCGACGAAGGGCTGGCCAGCCAGATCTTCCTGATCCCCCGGTTGTTCGCCCACAATCATCAGCGCGGCCTCGCGCGGCCCCTGCCCGCAGACGCCTTGCGTCGCATCCCGCCAAAGCGGGCAACGCCGACAACCCTGCACGCCCGCCGCCAGTTCGGTCAGGTCGGTCGGGGCGCGGTCCTGAGGCGCGGTCGGTCGGTCGAACCGGGCAACGGTGCGGTCGGTGCGGGGGTTGGGCGACGAGGCTGGCGTGGCGACCATGGTCTCGGATCGAACCTGGGACGCCGCGATCAGTTCCGGGATCAGAGCCGCCTCGGGCAGGTTCTTCCAATAGCGTTTGGGCATCTCGCCCTGCATGGTCTTCGTCTTCAGCCGGGCCGGGTTGAAGGTCGAGGCGTAATAGGTCTTCCAGAACTCCTCGATCTCGTCCTCCTGAGGGGCCTGGTCGGCGGTGGCGGGGGGGCCAAACATCAGGGCCTTCAGATCCCAGACGCAGGACCCGTCCGGCGTCAGGATCGACCAGCGCATGTTCTGGAACCTCCGCACGAAGAAGGGCGCGGTCCGTTCCAGCACCCGGTGCGCGGGCTCGAACCAGGCGATCGAGTTGGTACCGTCCTCATCCTCGATCTGACGAAAGCGGACGAAGGCCTTCATCTTGTGGGAGGCTCGGGAGACGTTCTTGGCGCGGTCCAGCGCATCGACGACGTCGATGTCGGATGTGACCTTCATCAGATCCGGCTCGTCGCGCAGTCGCCACAGCAATCTGTACAGTAGGTCAAATCGGTCGCTGGAGCGGTGCAGGATGACCTGCTGGGCCAGATCGACGAAGGCTTTCGATACTGAAAAATTCCGCTCATCCCGGCGAAAGCCGGGACCCAGTTCTTTGGGCGCGCCGCTCGGGGGTGGTGAGGCGACACCATCGATCCCACGCACCTTGCCTTGCGAAAGCACTGGGTCCCGGCTTTCGCCGGGATGAGCGGATAAGGGGAGATCGAACAGCCCGATCTGTTCCGAGCCCGCCACCTCGAACCGCACGTCCGCAGGCTCCACCCCCTCCAGCCGAAACGCTCGCGCCGCCTTGCGCCACCCGTCGAAATCGATCTCGTGGTCCAGGGTCGCCACCCGCATCAGAACAGGCTCAGCTGCACCGGCTTCGGCTCCGGCGACAGACGGGCCCGCAGGTCCGCCGCATCGGTCAGGCCCCCCGGCGTCCAGTCCAACGTGGTGATGAAGGGCCGCACCTTGTCGATGCCCCGGCACAGCCGCCCGATGTCCTCCAACCGCAATGTGCGCCAGCGTCGGATGGAGACAATCCGGTTCACCGATTTCACACCGAGACCGGGCACCCGCAGCAGCGTCTCGCGATCAGCGGTGTTCACATCGACGGGGAACTGCTCACGCCGGTTCAACGCCCAGGCCAGTTTCGGATCGATGGCGAGGTCCAGCATTCCTCCGGTCGCCGCCTCGCCGATCTCCGGCGCGGAAAAGCCGTAAAACCGCATCAGCCAATCGGCTTGGTACAGCCGGTGTTCGCGCATCAGCGGCGGCTTGGACAGCGGCAGCACCGAACTCGAATCTGGGATCGGGCTGAAGGCCGAATAATAGACGCGGCGCAGGCCATAGCCGCCATACAGAGAGGCGCTGCGGTCCAGTATTTCCGTGTCCGGTGCCCCGTCGGCCCCCACAATCAGCTGGGTCGATTGACCGGCAGGCGCGAATTTCGGCGGACGGGCGCGGTCCTTCTTGCTTGGGCGCGCGGCCTCGACCTTGAGCCGCACCTGGCTCATGGCCTTCTTGATGACAGCGGTGCTTTTTTGCGGCGCCAGCCGGACCATGGCCTCGTCGCGCGGCAGCTCGATATTGGCCGACAGCCGGTCGGCATAAAGACCGGCCTCCTCGACCAGTCGCGGATCGGCCTCGGGGATCAGCTTCAGATGGATATAGCCCCGGAAATCATGCTCTTCGCGCAGCTTCTTGGCGATCAGCACCAGCTGTTCCATCGTGTGGTCGCCCGACCGGATGATGCCGGACGACAGGAACAGCCCCTCGATATAGTTCCGTTTGTAGAAGTTGAGCGTCAAGTCGACGACCTCGTCCACCGTGAACCGCGCCCGCTGTACGTTCGACGACACCCGGTTGATGCAATAGACGCAGTCGTAAATGCAGAAGTTGGTCAGAAGGATTTTCAGCAGGCTGACGCATCGTCCGTCCGGCGTATAGGCATGACAGATGCCCATGCCTTCGGTGGACCCGACGCCCTTACCGCCCACCGAGTTGCGTTTGCTGGTCCCCGAAGACGCGCAGGACGCATCATATTTCGCCGCATCGGCCAGGACGGCGAGTTTTCCACGAAGGTCGAGCTGGGCCATGTTCGTGTTATGTTCCTGATTTGGAACAGGGTCCAGCGTGGCTGTTGAGATTGCTGCGAAACGTCGCGGATCAGTTCAGGAAATTCAGCAGGGAGACATTGCGCAGGCCGTTGATGACCTGGGCCGAGGCCTGGATCGCCACTTCCGACAGCTTGATGTCTACCGTCGCCTGGGCCAGGTCCGCGTCGGTCTTCTTGCCCAGCAGGCCTTCCAGTTGAAGGGCCTGGGCATCGTTGTTGGTGTTGATGCTCTCGACCTGTTTATAGAGGGCTCCGTTGCGACCGACCGTGTTCACCACGTTACCCGCTGCAGCCGAGAGCTCCGTCAGCTTGCCGGTCAGATAGGTCTTCTGTGCCGGGGTCAGCTTGGCCCCAAATGGCCCGTCCACATTGGTGTCGCTGAAGGTCTTGATGTCGCGCAGGATGGTAAAGACCTCGGTCCCCACCTGACTGGCCAGGAAGCCGGTTTCCAGAGTCGTCGTCTCGGACAGGCGTGATGTCGATTTCAGGGTGCCATTGGAGAAGGTGGAGGCGACGTCGGGGGCGGCGACCAGGTCTTCCAGGGTCATCGCGCTGACGGGCGCATCGGCGGTGTTGCCGCCGCCGAAGGCGAACTGTCCCTGATGCTCTACATTCAGACCGCCACGGATCTCCTGAAAAGCGTTCTGCATTTCCAAAACCAGGGTCGTGGCCGATTCGTTGGCGATGGCGTTGCCGACCGCTTCGCTGAGCGCGCTGACGGCATCGGAGACCCGGTTCAAAGCGAGGTCCTGGGCATCCAGCCGCGACAGGGCCGTCTGGCCGGTGTCGATGAAGCCCTGGATTCGGGCCTGGGCTCCCTTCAGAGCCGTGATGCTTTCCGACGTCCGCCCGAACCCTTGCAGATCGGTGGCGATCTTTTCAGTGGCCAGCCGGGTCTGGGCGTCCAGTTGCCGGTTCTGGGCGGCGAAAAGGTTCAACAGGGCCGACTGATAGCTGCCCTGGGTCGAGACGCGGGTCATCAGATCATCCCCAGCAAGGTGTCATACAGTTCGCGCGACGCCTGGATCAGCCGCGCCGAAGCGTTGAAGGCCTGCTGATAGGTGGTCAGCAGCACCAGTTCCTCATCCAGGTTGACGCCCTCGAAGGCGCTCTGACGGGCGGTGGCCTCGGTGCGCACGGCCACGGCGCTGTCGGCGCGGGACTGGGCCGAGGACGCCTTGCCGCCGATCGATCCGGACAGGTCCGAGGCATAGCGGGACACGGTTTGCAGGCTGGCCTGCACATCACCAGCCGCCTGGAAGCGCGTGGTGCGACTGCCCGCGTCGGCGAGGGCCGTTGCTCCACGTCCATCGCCGGCCAGCAGGCCCTTGGCACCGACGGCGGCGGCGGTGTCCAGCTTGGCCAGCGCCAGGGCTCCGTTGTTCTGCGCCAAGTCGGACCGCAGCGAGAAGCTGTCCGCCCGCGATGCTCTCACGCCCGAACCGACGCCGAACAGCTCGGTGAAAGAGACGCCCGACGGCACCTGACGGGTCTGGTCGTCCAGGGTCGACAGGGTCGGCGAGGGATCGCCATTGCCCTTGAATGTCAGCTCGCCCGCCGCGCTGAGCGAGAATGTGCCGTAGCGGCCCAGACCGGTGACCGGATTGTTCAGGGCGGTGCGCAGATCGTCCATCGTGCCACCGGGAGGCACGGTGAAGGTGACGTCCCGCAGCTTGCCGCCATTCTCGTTCGACAGCCGGAAACGGATGGTCTCACCCGCCGTGAACCCGTGCCCCGAGGAGCCGGTCAGACCCGTCTCGTAAAGCGAAGGTCGGTCCGACTGGACCAGATCGTTCAGGCCGAAGAAGTGCGAAAAGCCCCGACCCGCCTTTTCGCTGGCCGGTACGCCTTCCCCGATGGCGACGCCGTTGCCGGTCGCCGTCGCGGTCAGGCTGAGCACGCCGTTGCTGAAACTGGCCGACCCGTCCGGCCCCAGGGCCGCATTGATCTGGGTCAGGAAGTCGGAGGTCGGATAGCCCGCCGCCGGGGCCGCGGGCAGGTCGTTGACGCGGAAACTGTTCGGGGTGACGAAATCGATCTTGACCTTGCGCTGGACCGTCCCGTCCGGACGGGTGATGGCCAGGAAAACCTGACCGTTGGTCGTCGCGGCACCTAAGGCGTCACGCCCGGCGAACCCGGTCAGGGCGGCTTCCAGCGTCTGGCCCACATTGCGCCCGGTCAGAGTCTGGGGCGCAGGCACGGCGGAGTGGGCGTTGTGCGCGCGGTTCAGCTCGTCCGCGACGTGGGTCAGAAGCTCGGCCAGCCGTTCGGCAGTCTCCGGCGCATCGACGTCGCGAAGTTCCAGCAGCCCCTTGATCTCGCCGGTGGAGATCAGGTCGGTCAGGGGCCGTTTCTGGCCGCCGGGTTCGGTGATGAGCACCTCGTTGAAGACAGTCTCGGACGTGATCTTCCCGGCCTGCTCGTACTCCAGCGTCGCCGCGCCCGGCCCGACCAGAAGCGCGCCGCCGCTGGTGCGCAGCGAGATGCCGCCATTGCCAAGCCCCGTCGAACGGACGTCGATCAGACTGCCGAGCTCCGCCACCAGCATGGCCTGCGCCCCTTGAGCGCCCGAAGCGTCGGCATCCAGGGCGGTCGAGCGCGCGATCTCGACGTTCAGAGCATCGATGTCGCGCAATAGACCGTTGACCCGGTCTACGGCGGTCCCGATGCGGGCGTCGGCATCCTCGCGCGTCGCCTGGATCTGACCCGAGATGCGCGCGGCCTCGTCGAACAACAGCTCGGCCTGCAACAGGGCTTCCTGGCGACGCGGCGAGGAGGTCGCGCTTTCCGACAATGTAGCAAAGGCCGAGAAGACCCCGTCCACGCTGGAGAAGAAGCCCGACGTCGCGCCGGGGTCGCCGAACAGGCTCTGGATCCGGTCGTAGAGTTCGCTGCGCGCCTCATAGCGTCCGGCGTCGGCGCTGGCGTTCAGGCTCGCGGCCTGCAGGAATTTGTCGGTCGCCAGGCGCACCCGCCCGATCTCGACGCCCGATCCGATCCCGCCGCTGACCAGGGACGACTGGTCGGCGATCTTGCGGACATAGCCCTTGGTATTGACGTTGGCGACGTTGTCCGAGACGACGCGCAGCTGCGCCTGGGCCGTGGCGATGCCGGAGTTGGCGTTGCTGAGAATGGCGTTGAGCGACATCAGAGGCTCCCGATCGACGCTGGAAGCGCGGCTGCGCCCGGCAAGACCTGCCCGGCATCACGCAGTTCTTGCCTTGCCAGACTGCGAGCGCACCCCGGCAAAGTATTGAAAATTTGACGCAAAGGGATTCGTGACGGGCTCATGATCGAGACGTCACGCAAGCGGCGGGCCAATCCGTCATCTCGTCGGAGGCACCGGGCAAAAACCGTCACGGCACGGCAAGTTTGGTCAGGGGCCGACGGAAACCGACCTGCGGCATGATAGAGTTTTTCTACGCATTTTCAGCTTGTTGGAAGGCCCATCGAACTTGGCCCGGCACTTGCGACAGCCTGTCCGAATGATCCGGCGCAGCAGGCGCCATCCGCACCCTCAGGCTGCCTGCCCGCATGTCCGCATCTGCCATCCTCTCGATCGCCGCCGTCGCCGCGCCGTCCATCGGCAGCGCCGGCCCAATCGCGCCCGGCGCGTTCGAAGCGGTGCTGACGGTCGAGATGGCGGGCGCGAAGTCTCCCTTGGCGTCTATCCCCGTGATCAGCACCGCGCCTGCGGACAACAGCGAGCCCGAACCGTCTACCGAAGATGGACCACCTCTGGACGCGGCAGCTGAAAAGCCCTCCGACCTTTCGATGTCGCCTGTCTGGTTCCAGATGGCGGCCATCACTTTGCCGACCGTGAACCCAACGGCAATCAAGACCATTCAGACCGAAGCCACTCCGGCCCTGCCGTCCGTACCGACACCCGCTGTCGAAGCCGTCGATGACGTGACGACCGATCTCGTGGCCCTCGCGGTCCCGCAGACGTCCGTCGCGAAGTTCAAGGATGGCCCGTCGGCTCCCGAGCCGGTGCAGTCGCAGACCGCGATCGCAAATCCCGAGGTTACGATCGAAGCCCGGTTGGCCGGATCATCTGTCGATCCCCTGAACAGCGCGCTGGCGGACGCTGCGGCCATGTCTGCACAGCCGACTCAACCGACAGATCACAAGCTCGTCGCGAAACCATCCGCTGTCGAAATCGGCTCCGCATCGAGTGTCGATCCTGCGTCGCTGCGCCTGAAACCGATCGACGCGCCTGACACCCCATTGTCGATCTCGGTGCCGCAGCCGCCTCGGCCCGCGGAACCGTCCGCGCTTGCCAATGCAGCACTGGACAGCCTGCGCCAGATGCCCGGGGCACAGGCCCTGCAACAGGCGACGATCTCGCGACGCGAATTCGCCGCATCCGTCGCCACCAAACCCGTTCCCGTCGGTCCGGTGATCATTCCTTCGACCGCGCCCGACGCGGCGGTCGAGGCTGTCGGATCGACCCCCTTGCCGTCATCCATGCCGCTTGCGGGCGAACCGGTTCGGAACGCCGCCTCGGCGCGTTCGCCATCGATCGACGCGACGACTGTGGTCGTCGATGCGGCGGAGCCATCGCCGCCGGTCAAGGCCGACATCGCCGCCGCAACGCCCGCGGCTTCGAGCGACGGCACCATCGACGTCGCGACGGCGGTCAGGCCGGTCGATCTGCTCTCGCAGGATGTCGCACCGATCGACGGCACTCCGCCGGAATCGACCGCACAGGGTGTCGCCAGCACGCCTACCGCCTCCTCGACGGCCAGCCTGGCCGCACAGGGCGGCCTGCTGTTCTCCGGCCTGTCGCGCGCCACGGTCGAGACCACCGCCAACCTCGCGGCCCAGATCACCAGCCGCCTCGTCGGCCGTTCGACCCGGCTGGAACTGGGCCTGACGCCCGAAGGGCTGGGTCGCGTCGACGTCACCCTGGACATCGACGACGACGGCCAGCTGTCGGCGCGCTTGGCGTTCGACAATCCGCTGGCCGCGACCGAACTGAGGGGCCGAGCCGACGAGCTGCGTCGCCAGCTCGAGGACGCCGGCTTCACCCTGGCCCGCGACGCCCTGGACTTCTCCAGCCGCGACAACCCTTCCGGCGGCGAGCGTCGCCAGCAACGGGCGAGCGCCTATGCCGATCGTCATGCGGCCAATGACGACATGATCGATATCGCATCCACCGCCTGGATGCCCTCCCCCAACCGCCTGACGCCTCAGGGCGTCGATGTGAAGGTCTGACCCATGGTCGACGGCGTTTCCTCAACCACCGAGGCCAGCAACCGGACGTCCGCGGGACGGATCGGCCTGGCCACGAATTTCGAGACCTTTCTGCAGCTGCTGACCACGCAGCTGAAGAACCAGGATCCCCTGTCGCCGCTCGATTCCAACGAGTTCACGGCCCAGCTGACGCAGATGTCGGGGGTCGAACAGCAGTTGCTGACCAACGACCTCCTGACCAGCCTTCTGGCAGCCCAGCAGGGTGGCGGATTGGGCGGGGCGTCCAACTATATCGGCAAGTCGGCGACGGCGGCCTGGAGCGCGACCGAGCTGACCGACGGTCAGGCGACCTGGTCCTACGAACTGGCGACCGGCGCGGTCTCGGCCAAGCTCGAGATCGTGGACGGCACCGGCAAGGTGGTCTGGACCGGCGATGCCCCCGCGCGCGCCGAGGGCGTCCATGACTTCGAATGGGACGGCAAGACAACCGCCGGAGCCCAATTGCCGGACGGCGGCGTCTACACCCTGCGGGTCTCGGCCCAGAACACCAACGGCGGCACCGTGGACAGCCAGGTTCTGACGCGCGGCCGCGTTTCGGGCGTCGAGATGTACGACGGCCAGCCCTATCTGACGATCGGCCAGTCGATCGTCCCGCTGAGCGCCGTCATCGCCCTGGACGAGATCGCCCCCACAACCCAGGCGGCCAACGACGACAACTCCGTCGTCTCAAACGCCCTTTCCGCACTCAATCCCTTGAAACTGTTTTCGTAAGGAATCCCGACCATGAGCATCAACTCAGCCCTGCTGGCCGGCGTGTCCGGCCTGACCGCCAACGCCTCGGCCCTGGCGGCCATCTCCCAGAACATCGCGAACGTGAACACCATTGGCTACAAGCGCACGGCCAGCGAATTCTCGACCGTGGTCAACAGCCAGACCAGCGGCACCGGCTATTCCGCCGGCGGCGTCCAGTCTTCGGCCCGGCATTTCATCAGCCAGACCGGCCAGTTGCAGCGGACCTCGTCCAGCACGGACCTGGGCATCGACGGCGCAGGCTTCTTCGTGGTCGCGGACAAGGCGGAGGACCTCGTGCCGACCGACACCCGCCTGTTCACCCGTGCCGGGGCCTTCACGCCGGACAAGTTCGGCTTCCTGCGCAACACGTCTGGCCTGTACCTGCAGGGCTGGCCGATCGATTCCAACGGCAACATCAACACCGATCCATCGGATTTGAACCGTCTCCGTTCGATCAACATCGGCAATGTCGGCGGCACGGCGGAACCCACGACCCGCATCCAGATCAATGCCAACCTGAACGACGCCCAGGAGATCAACCCGGACCTGGCCACATATGATGCCACGGACCCGGCCTTCTCGCTGTCGCCCTATAACCGCACGGACGAGACGCCGACCGGCTTCAATCACGACTTCCGCCTGACCGTCCCGGTCTCGGATTCCAAGGGCGGCCAGCGGACCGTGGCGATCTCCTTCCTGAAGAGCGACGTGCCCAATGAATGGTTCGCCGAGATTCATGCCGTACCCGCCACCGACGTCGAGGGCACCGGCACGGTTCCGGGACAGCTTGCCTCCGGCCGCGTCCGCTTCACCTCCGAAGGGCGTCTGGATATCGCGGCCATGACGGGAGCGACCGTCCCGCCCGTCACGCCGCCCGCCGAGGGCTGGCTGTTCGCCGACTTCAACAACCCGTCGATCACCCTGGCGGCCTCGAACGACACCACCCCCGGGGTCGCCAAATGGGCGACCGCCGAAGGGATCGACGCCCAGACCATCAGCTTTGACCTGAACACCTCGCCCGGCGGTCTGAGCCAGCTGAACACCGCCTCCGGCGTCCTGTCGACGACGACCAACGGTACCGCCTTCGGCAACCTCAGCGCCATCAAGATCGACGACAAGGGCTTCGTCACCGCCAGCTTCGACAATGGCGTCACCCGCCAGATCGCGCAGTTGGCCCTGGCCACCTTCACCAGCCCTGACAACCTGACCGAGGTCAGCGGCAACGCCTATCAGGTCAGCCAGGGCTCCGGCACCTTCAACCTGAAGACCGCGGCCAGCGGCGGAGCGGGCGCGGTCGCCTCGTCCCAGCTCGAGGCCTCCAACGTCGACTTGTCGGCGGAGTTCACCGGCCTGATCACAACCCAGCGGGCCTATTCTGCCTCGTCCAAGATCATCACCACCGCCGACGAAATGCTGGCGGAACTGATCAGCATCAAACGCTGATCGGCCGGTAATCAGTCGTAAACTTCAATGAATCGTTGCTCAAAATCAGGCTTCGGCGACTCTGTGGACGGATCGGATTTTATCCTTTCCTTCACCACGACGCTTAAACGGCCTTTAGGCGCGACGTGCGACATTCACATCTCGAAGTTGGTGATGAATGAGGCATAAGCCCATGTTGCAAGAGCGACGCCTGAATCAAAAAGGCGAACAATACGTGGTCGGACCGACAGGCACGCCCCTGACGCTGCGGGATCTCCCGCCGTCGAACACCGACCGCTGGGTCATCCGCCGCAAGGCGGAGGTGGTCGCCGCCGTTCGCGGCGGTCTGATCAGCGTCGATGACGCCCTGGCCCGCTATCGCCTGACGGCGGAAGAGTTCCTGGCGTGGCAGAAGGCCATCGACAAATGGGGCATGCAGGGCCTGCGGACCACGCGGATCCAGACGTACAGGTCGTAGGGAGCTATCGCTCGCGACGCGGTCGCTCGCTGCTTTAGCCCGACACTTTGATCGCGGCCGCTTCCGGTGACGGAGGCGGCCGTCGTCGTTTTCGGGTCCGGCCTCGAAAAACAACGCCGTCCAGCCTATATGCCCGCGATGACCCTGGTCGAAGACCTTTGCCCCCTGCCCGACATCGCCCGTCCGGACATGGACGCCGCGATCGAACAGGCGCGTCTGGCAGTCGGCCTGCCGGTCGGATCGCGCGTTGTCGCGGCCATGTCGGGGGGGGTGGACTCCACGGTCGTCGCGGCCCTGCTGCACAAGGCGGGTTACGACGTCGTCGGCGTGACGCTGCAACTCTACGACCACGGCGCGGCCCTGAAGAAGAAGGGGGCTTGCTGCGCGGGGCAAGACATCCACGACGCCCGACTGGCCGCCGAGATGCTGGGCATCCCCCACTATGTGCTGGACTACGAAAGCCGGTTCCGCGACGCGGTGATCGACCAGTTCGCCGACAGCTACCTGCGCGGCCAGACGCCGGTGCCCTGCATCCGCTGCAACCAGACGGTCAAGTTTCGCGACCTGCTGGACGTCGCCCGCGACCTGGGGGCCGAGGCTATGGCCACCGGCCACTATGTCCGCCGATCCGTGAGCCCGGACGGCCATGTTCAGATGCGCAAGGCCGTCGACCATTCCCGCGATCAGTCCTATTTCCTGTTCGCTACGACGCGCGACCAGCTCGACTATCTGCGCTTTCCCCTCGCCGATCTGGAAAAGCCACAGGTGCGGGGCGTGGCCGCTGAACTGGGCCTGAAGATCGCGGCCAAGCCGGACAGCCAGGACATCTGTTTCGTCCCCTCGGGGGACTACCGGACCCTGATCGACCGCCTGCGCCCGCAAGGCCGCGAGGCGGGAGAGATCGTGCATATGGACGGCCGCGTTCTGGGCACCCACGCCGGCATCACCGACTATACGATCGGCCAGCGTCGGGGACTGAACGTCGCCGTCGGCGAGCCCCTGTTCGTCACGAAGCTGGACCCCGACAACCGCCGCGTCATCGTCGGCCCGCGCGAGGCCCTGCTGACCGCGTCCCTGACGCTGGACGAGACCAACTGGCTCGGCGACCAGCCGTCGATCAAGGCTGCCGCCGATGACGGAACACCCGTACTGGCCCGCGTCCGCTCGACCCGCCCGCCCTCGCCTGCCCAGCTGACGCGCATCGACGGTGTGATTTCAGTCGTGTTCGAGACCGGGGAGGAAGGGGTCGCCCCCGGCCAGGCCTGCGCCCTGTACGACCCGACCGATCCCGACCGCCTGCTGGGTGGCGGTTTCATCCAGACGACTACGGCCGTTGTCTGAGCCACTGCCCGGCGGCTGGCCGCTGGCCGACCGGACGGTCTTGCCGGCCGACTTCAACTGGCTGCGTGACGCCTTTCCGCGCAGTCGCTGGACCGAGACCACCGTCCCCCAGACCGCCACCCATTGGCTCCAGATGCACGAGGGCTTTCGTCAGGCTGGCGATCACATGACCCAGGTCGTCGCCGCCCACCGCACCAACACCCTGGACCTGCGCACCTTCCACGATCGCCTGCTGCCGACCCTGGCCCAGTTCCTCCAGCACCTGGACGGCCACCACAACATCGAGACCGCCCACTATTTCCCGCAGTTCCGTCGGATTGAACCGCGCATTGCAGCCGGTATCGACCTGCTGGACCGCGACCACGACGCCGTCCACGCCCATCTGGAAGCCCTAGCCGATCGCGGCAACGCCCTGCACCGCGCCGTCCGCGCAGGCGACGCCGACGCCCCGGAGCATGCCGCTCGCCTGGCTGACTCCCTGGACGCCGCGACCCCGCCCCTGCTGAGGCATCTGGACGATGAGGAAGACATCGTCATTCCGTTGATCGCGTTGCGGGGCGGTCCGCAAGATTAGCATTACGGCGGCGGGCAGTTCAGCCCTCGCCGATCGCCGCATCCCTCGGCATCACGTCGCCCACCGTCGGGCGGTTGGCCGCACGGGTCATTTGGATGTCGCGCCCCTTGACGATCTCGCCGCAGTGGCCGCAGGCGATGCGTGGGTTCAGCGAATGGTCGCAGGTCTTGTGCACCAGGTCGATGCCGCTGTCAGCCGCGCCATAGACGTGTTTGTTGCCCCAGGCATGCAGGGTCACCAGCACCTGGGACAGATCCTTGCCCTTGGCCGTCAGAATGTATTCGTTGCGCGGCGGCCGTTCGGAATAGAGCTTCGGCTCCAGCACCCCGTGCTGGACCAGGGTCTTCAGCCGGGCGGCCAGAACGTTGCGCGCGACGCCCAGCCGGTCCTGCCATTGCTCGAACCGGCTGACGCCCTGAAAGGCGTCGCGGATGACCAGCAAGGTCCAGGGATCGCCGATCACTTCCAGCGTCGCGGCGATGGAACAGCTTTGTTTTGAATAGTCTGCGGTGCGGCCCATGGATGGAAAGTGACCCTGCGTCACCGATTTGACAAGAGGGTTGCCAAAACGAACCCGCTAGGTCAGTCTTGTTTGGCAACGGACTGGCGTGCCGGTCTTCTGCATTCCCGACTGGGGGCGGATGTGCCGACCGGCCTTCCGCCCCCGCTTTTCAGCCCGTAGTTTCGCCCCATGACGCTTCAGACCCTCGATCAGGCCCTGATCCTGACGCCGACGCCAGAAGGTGGCCTCAGTGCCGACCTGACCGGCGACTTCTCCAACGGCCCCATCGGATCGCCGCCCGAGGCGGGGTTTCCGTTCGGCGGTCTGCTGGCGGCCCTGTGTGCCCAGGCGATGCGCCAGGGTCTGGGCATCGCCGCGCCACTGCGAACCCTGTCGGTCCAGTATCTTGTCGCCGCACGGTTCGGTCAGCCGGTGACCTTCACCCCCCGCCTGCTGCGTGGCGGTCGCACCGCCGCCTTCGCCGCGACCGAAGCCGGACAGGGCGAGCGCCTGACCCACCACGCCACCGCCGTGTTCGGAGCCGATGTGGAGGGTGTCGCCGTGTCGCCCCTGACCCTGCCCCCGCCCTCCCTCGACAGCCTGGATCCCAAGGCTCAACTCAGCGGTCCGATGGCCCCGCGCTTTGCTCAGCACGTCGAATACCGTTTCGACGGCGGGCCCAACATCTTCGGCGGCAATGCCGACCGCGCAGTGGTCGAGCGGGTCTGGATGCGAGGCATCGGTGGACGGCCGCTCGACGAGGCCGGGCTCTGCTATCTGCTGGATGCGCTTTACCCGCCCGCCTGGACCGCGTTCCGGCGACCCGCCGCCATGTCCACGATCGATCTGCGCTACGACATCCTGACCGACCCGACGCCGCACAATGCACCCGACGGCTGGGCCTTCTTCGAGTTCCGGATGCTGGATTTCGGCGGGGGCTGGACGGTGGACGAGGCCACGGCCTGGGGGGCGGACGGCACGCCGCTGGCGATCTCGCGCCAACGCCGCAAACTGGCACCGCAGAAACCGGCGTCCTGACGCCCCGCTTGCCTTGAGGCTCCCGAACGCCGATCTAGCGCCCACACCATTCGAGGTTCTTCATGTCCGATCCCGTCGTCATCTGTTCCTTTGCCCGCACCCCCATGGGCGGCTTCCAGGGAGCCTTATCGAGCGTCAAGGCGACCGATCTGGGGGCCGCCGCCGTGCGCGCCGCCGTCGAACGGGCCGATGTCGAGGTGGCGGACGTACAGCAGATCTACATGGGCTGCGTCCTGCCCGCCGGCCTCGGCCAGGCCCCGGCCCGGCAGTCGGCGATCGGGGCCGGGCTGGGTCTTCATGTCGAGGCAACCACCGTCAACAAGATGTGCGGCTCGGGTCTTCAGGCCGCGATGATGGCGCACGATGCCCTGCTGGCCGGAACCGCCGACATCGTCGTGGCGGGCGGCATGGAGTCGATGTCGGGTGCCCCCTATCTGATGGCCAAGCACCGGGGCGGGGCCCGGATCGGCCACGATGTCATCTCCGACAGCATGTATCTGGACGGGCTTGAGGACGCCTATGAGCCCGGCAAGCTGATGGGGGCCTTCGCCGAGGAGACCGCGCGGGATTATCAGTTCACGCGCGAGGCCCAGGACGCCTATGCGGTGGAAAGCCTGACCCGCGCCCGCGCCGCCATCGCCGGCGGGGCCTTCGACGCCGAGATCACCCCGGTCGAGGTCACGACCCGCAAGGGCACCGAGACCGTCACCCAGGACGAACAGCCGGGCAAGGCCGACCCCGCCAAGATCCCGAACCTGAAGCCCGCCTTCTCCAAGGACGGCACCATCACCGCCGCCAATGCGTCCTCGATCTCGGACGGGGCCGCCGCCCTGGTGATGACGCGCGAGAGTGTGGCCCGGGCCATGGGCCTGCCGATCGTGGCCCGGATCGTCGCCCATTCGGCCCACGCCCATGAACCGGCGAAATTCGCCACCGCCCCCGTCCCGGCGATGCAGAAGGTGCTGACCAAGGCCGGCTGGTCGGTCGCTGACGTCGATCTGTGGGAGGTCAACGAGGCCTTCGCCGTCGTCGCCATGGTGGCCCTGCACGACCTCGGCATCGACCACGCGAAGCTGAACGTCAACGGCGGTGCCACCGCCTTGGGTCACCCGATCGGAGCGTCGGGTGCCCGTGTCCTGACGACCCTGCTGGCCGCGCTTCAGGCGCGCGGGGGCCGTCGGGGCGTGGCCTCGCTGTGCATCGGCGGCGGCGAGGCGGTGGCCATGGCGGTCGAGATGGCCTGACGCGGCCCCCCTGCGGCGCGCATACCGTCGTCGCGCATCAGGCGCGCGAGGGTGGCCGTACCGGGCATCAGGACGATCATCGCGCCAACCTTTGCGAATGAGAACACTTCGCAACATTGCGATGTGTCGCGGCGCATGGCAAGCCCCATCATCGGCGGCTTTCGATCCCGGAGATCAACCATGCGTGAAGACGGCAAGATCGACTATCTGGAACTGCCCGCCGGAGACATCGCCTCGGTCAAGGCCTTTTACGGCGCGGCGTTCGGCTGGACGTTTCAGGACTATGGTCCGACCTATGTCGGCTTCGACCAGGGTCTGGACGGCGGCTTCGATGCCGATCCGGCGGACCGCACGCGCGCGCCGCTGCCGGTTTTGTTCGCGAAGGACCTCGACGCCATGCTGGCGCGGGTCGAGGCGGCGGGGGGCGTGATCCTGAAGTCGCCTTATGCCTTCCCCGGCGGGCGGCGGTTCCATTTCCGCGACCCGGCAGGCAACGAACTGGCGGCCTGGTCAGAGACCTGATGGGCCGCCGGCCGTCATGAAGGACTGCGGCGACTGCGGCCTGTGCTGCAAGCTGATGGGGGTGGCGTCGCTGGACAAGCCACCCGGCAAATGGTGCGGCCATTTCCGCCGCGCTACGGGTTGCGCCATCTATGCCGACCGGCCCGGCGACTGCATCGCCTTCAACTGCACCTGGCTTCTGACCGAGGCGCTGGATGCCGCCTGGAAACCCAGCGTCGCGGGCTTCCTGATGCATTCGGAGAACGAAGGCCGTCGGCTGATCGTCGAATGCGATCCGGCCAGGCCCCACGACTGGCGACGCGAACCCTATCAGAACACCCTTCGCGGCTGGGCGGCCAGTGGCGAGGTCGAGGTTTTGGTGTTCGCGGGGCGACGGGGGCAGCGGCTGGGCCCTGCGGACGAAACATCCGTCCGCAGGGCCTGACGGTTCAGCGCAGTTCTACCCGCTTCGCGCCCGCCGGAATCTTCAGCTCCCGCCCGTCCCACTCCGCCCGGCGGCCATCGATGCGAACCCGCTCGGGCAGGACGACGTCGTCCGGCCACTGGATGACGAACCCGCCGGGCGGCGTCACGGTGCCGTCCAGCGTCAGCACCAGTCCGGCCCGTTCCCTTTTGAACAGATAGGTCAGGTTGCCATGGGCGGTGCGGACATCCCGCACCCCGACGCCGGTTTCGCTGTCGAGCCACTTCACCGGGATGCCCGCCGCCAGCACCAGCGCCTCGTCGGCGTCGCGCTCATAGACGAACATGTCCAGCGCCGAGCGGATGTAGTCCGAACTGATCCAGGCATGGGGCATGTCGCCGATAAAGCGCGGCTCGCGCAGGTCGCGCCCCACCACCTCGGCCCAGCCGTTCCAGGCCCGTGGTCGGACGTCGGCGAAGAAATAGTCCAGCGCCTGCATCGCCCGCTCGCGCTGCCCCAGCCGCACGAAGGCCCCCACGGTGCGCAGCTCATACGGCGTATAGTCCCGCCAGGCCGTGCGGTTCTCGGCCCGGGCGGTGAAATTCTCCCAGTATTTCTCGAACGTCCGCTTCAGCAGCCCCTGAGGCAGGGTCGACAGTTCTCCGCCCGGCGACAGGCCGATCGTCGTCGAGGTGGCGTCGAAATCGCCGCGGTCGGCCGCCCCGGCGATCCAGTCGATGCCGTGGTGGATCGCCGTGCCGGTGATGGCGGTGTTGATGTCGGTTCGGAACTGATCCCTCGCCGCCGCGAACCGGGTTGCGGCATCAGTGTCGTTCAGGGTCTCGGCGATGAAGACCGCGTCCTTATAGCCGAGCAGGCCCCAGAAATCGTCCCAGTAGGAGTAGGCGATCCTGTCCGAATAGCCCTCATGGCTGATCGTCGGGGGCAGCAGGCCATACAGATGCCGCGTATCCGGCGTCTGGAATTCGGGCGTCCGGGTCGAGGCGCGCAAGCCGTCCATATAGGCGATGGCCTTCTGCACCTGCGGCCAGACGGACCGCAGCAGCGCCTCGTCCTTCGTGTAGCGATAGGTCTCGGCGGCCAGGAAGATAAACTCGCCGTGGCTGTCGTTCTCGGGCACCGGATCGGCCCCGCGCGCGTCGACGCAGCAAGGCACCTTTCCGTTCTCGAACACAAAGGGGGCGTACCAGCGCAGATAGTCCGCCGACAGATCGGCATGACCCAGCCGGTTCAGCCCCTCGGCCATCATGGCTCCGTCGCGGATCCAGGAGCGGTTATAGCTGCGAGTGCCGGGTTGCAGGATCGGCCCCTGACGCGACATCATCATGTGGGCCACGGAGGTCTTCATCGTGTCCTCGATCCGCTGGCCTTCGGGCGGCAGGATCAGGTCGAACCGATCCATCTTGCCGCGCCAGTCGCCGGCGACACGGGCCTGGACGGCATCCAGCACGGCAGCTGCCGTGGCATCGGCGGCGACGGTGCCCGCCCCGGCCAGCGGCGAGGCGAAACCGACCGTCGCCGTCTGCCCCGGCTGAAGGGTGATCTCGTAGGTCAGGGCCCCGGCCATCAGGCCCGATGTATCGGCACCAGCGACCCGCCGCTGCGCATCGCCCGAGCGACCGGTGGCCAGAAGGCTCTGCGGATCGGCTCCGGCCTCGAACGGGGCCAGCACGACGCCGGTCGGCGCGGTCAGGGGATCGATGCGAACCGCCTCGCCCATCATCAGCGAGTCGCCGTCCCACTGTATCCGCTCGATGGGCGACGCCCCACCCGGCACGGCCAGGAACTGCACCGGCCCGTTGACCTGCATCGGTCGCGCCATCAGCGCCAGGGTCAGGGTCCGCTCGCGGTTCGAGGTGTTGGTCAGGTCGTAGCGGCCATACAGCTGCGCCGCATCCGGTCTCCCCTCGGCCATCGCCGTGACCTTCAGCATCCAGTCGTCGTGGGTCCAGGTCACGGTCGGGATCGGCAGGTCGTCCTGCACCAGCCCTTGTTGGATCCGCACATCGGCCCAGGTCACCAGCCGCCCGTTGTCCAGCACGAACGGCTCGATCGACGGCCCGCCCCGCTTCAGCTCGATCGCGCCGTCTTCAGAAATCAGCCCGCTTTCGCCCCCGCCATCGACCCCGACCAGGGTCCAGTAGGGCTGTTCCCCACGGAACCCGCGCGGATACAGGCCCCGGCGACTTTCGCCCGCGATGGCGGTCAGGAATTTCGTCGGGGTCTCGCCAAAGGAAAGCGGCTCGATCTCCAGCTCGGCCAATCCATAGGTCGCCGAGGCGGCCCCGTTCAGCATCTGCCCGGCTCCCATCTGGCCCGCGTTTCCAGCCACGGCGGGCGGCGGCGAGATCAGGTCCAGCCGCAGCCAGCGGGCCGAGGTCTCCGGCGTGCGCAACCAATCCACCCCGCCGTCGCCCTGTCTGACTACCGCGATCTCGCGCCAGTCACGATTGTCCGAAGACGCCATCGCGCGGTAGGCCCCCGCCGCCCGCCCGTCGGCCCAGCGAAGCGTCAGCCCCCCGAACTCCCGCTCATACCCCAGGTCCAGCGTCAGGCTCTGCGCCCCAGCCGCAGCGGTGCGCCATACCGTCGCCGGATCGCCGTCCACGGCCTGTGCCGCAACCGCCGTGCCATCCTCGGTCGTGGCCGAGGCGATCGGGCGCGGCGGCACCGAGGGCTCGGGCGGCAGGGTGCGCACGCTCAACTGGTCGATCTCGATGAAACCCTGACCGCCCTCGCCCGCCACGACGACGAACTCGATCCGCTCCGCCCCCCGGAAGGTCCGGTCCGGATTCGGACCCCAGGCCCAGATCACCTGCCGCTTCTTGATCGTGAACAGGGTCCAGTCACCCGGCGCGTCGTACCGCGTCGTCTGCCGCCAATGGACGTTCTCGCCGGTCGCGTCGGCGAACTTCACCTCGAAGGTGTTGGTCGGTCCCTCGCCACGGACCCAGAAGCTGATCTCGTAGTTCTCGGGGGCCTGAAACGTCAGGGCGCGGGTGGCGAAGGCGTATCCGGACTTGCCGTTGAAATCATAGTCCAGCCGCATGGCCTGGCCGGTACGGCCCGGCACGGCGCCGATCGTCGATGACACGTCGGTGGAGGCATCGGCGGTCCAGGGGGCCAGGGTCTCGAATGCGTCCAGCACGCGCGGGGTCTGGGCCCGCTGGGCATGGGCGGGCTGGGCCAGCAGCATCATCAGCCCGATCGTCGCGAGAACCCGCAAAGCCATACTCAAACTCTCCGCTCATCCCCGCGAAGGCGGGGACCCAGTCCTTTGGGCGATCCGGACCATCCGAGCGCCGTAAAACGGTCATCCCGCGCACCCCGCCTCTCGAAGGGACTGGGTCCCCGCTTTCGCGGGGATGAGCGGAAATGAATAGTCTAACCCTTCACGCTGCCCGCCAGCATGCCGCGGATGTAATACCGCTGCAGGGCCAGAAACAGGATCAGCACCGGGGCCACGGTGATCACCGCCCCCGCCATCATGAGCTCGATGTCCTGAACGTGCTCGCGCGACAGCGCCGCCAGCGCCACCGGCAACGTATAGTTCGATTGGTCCGTCAGGATGATCAGCGGCCACAGGAAGTCGTTCCAGCTGCCCAGGAAGACGAACAGCGCCAGGGTCACGATGATCGGCGTTAGGGTCGGCAGCACGACCTTGCGGAATATCTGCCCTTCGCTGGCCCCGTCGATCCGCGCGGCCTCCAGCATCTCGTCGGGGATCGACAGCGCATACTGCCGGATCAGGAACAGACCGAAGATCGAGGCCAGCCACGGCACCAGCGCCCCGGCATAGGTGTTCACCAGCCCCATCGACTTCAGCATCAGAAACAGCGGCAGCGTCCCGATCTGGGCCGGGATCACCAGCGCCCCGATCAGCATCTGGAACAGCCGGTCCCGCCCCTTGAAGCTCAGCTTTGCGAAGGCGTATCCGGCCGGCACCGTGAACCCCAGCGCCAGCACCGTGGCCAAGGTCGCCAGGGCGAAACTGTTCCACATGTACCGGCCCATGCCCTGGTTCACGAACAGGTCGCGGTAGTGCTCCAGCGTGGGCGCTTTCGGGACCAGCGGCGGCGGGAACACCGCCGCCTCCCCCGTCGACATGAAGCTGACCGACACCATCCACAGCAGCGGAAACAGAACCACCAGCCCGATCAGGGCCACGCCGATGTTCAATATGATGGCGCGCATCTTCAAGTGTGATCCCCCCCCAGCCGACGCGACACAGCCAGTTGCACCATCGTCACTGCGAAGATGCACAGGAACAGGATGAAAGCCACCGCCGACGCCGACCCCAGGTTCCACCATTTGAAGCCCTCTTCGTACATGAAGTAGAGCACCGTCACGGTCGATTGCGCGGGGCCCCCTTGCGTCATCACATAGGGCTCGGCGAACAACTGGAAGAAGGCCGCGACCGAGATGATCGACACCAGCAGCAGCGTCGGCGCGATGGCCGGCAGGGTGACGTGCTGGAACTGTTTCCACGGCCCCGCCCCGTCGATCCGCGCGGCCTCGTACAGGTCGTCAGGCACCGTCTGCAGCACCGCCAGGAAGATCAGCATGTTGTAGCCGAACGTCTTCCAGACCACGAACATCAGGATCGCCGGGATCGAGGTATTGGGATCGCCCAGCCAGTCCACGGCGGGCAGACCGACGCTGGTCAGGGCCCAGTTGATGACGCCGTAACGGGTATTGAGCATGTAGTTCCACAGCACCGCCGTGGCGACCAGCGTCGTCACATAGGGGGCGAAGAACATCACCCGCCACATGGGCCGCCATTTCACCGTCCGCGCGTTCAGGATCACGGCGGCCAGCAGCGACGCCGCGATCGTCAGCGGCACCCCCAGCACGCCGAACCAGACGGTGTTCTTCATCGCCCCCCAGAACAGCGGATTGCCCAGCAGTCGCTCATAGTTCTGCAGGCCGACGAAGCGCAGGTTCGACAGGTCGGCCAGGGCATAGATGTCGAAATCGGTCAGGCTGAGAAACAGCGCCGACACGACCGGTATGACGAAGAACACCGCGATGGCGATCAGGGCGGGCGCCACGAACCCCCAGGCCGCCCGCTCGCGCCGGGAGATGCCACGCCGCGCAGGCTTGGCCGGCTTGGCGATGACGACGTCGGCTTCGGCAGGGACGTCGGTCATGCCGCCCGCCCCTGTTCGATCATCCAGCGGCGCTTCTCCAGCAGCCGGTCGGCGCGTCGGTCGATCTCCGCCCCGGCCTGCGCCACCGTGTATTCGCCCCGAACCATCCGCTCGGCGACGATCTGCATCTCGGTGACGATCCGCTCCCACTCCGGCACCTTGGGCACGGCCTTGGCCCGCGCCAGCTGGCCGTTGAAGGCGGCGACATAGGGGTCGTCCGCCACCCGGGGGGCTTCCCAGGCCGACTGCCGCGCTGGCAGGTCCCCAGTGATGACGTTGAACTCCGCCTGCACCGACGGCTCCGACAGGAACCGCACCAGCTTCCACGCCGCCTCCTGATGCGGCGAGGACCGGAACACTGCCAGCGACGATCCGCCCGGTGCCGAGGCCCCCGGCCCCGTCGGTCCCGGCACGCCCGCCGTGGTCCAGTGCGGCTGGATCTCGGGCGGCAGACGCGATTTCATGTCGCCGATGGTCCACGGCCCCGAGAAATAGAAGCTGAAATAGCCCCGCGCGAATTCGGTCCAGACGTTGGAAATCTGAGCCCCCGACGCCACCGGTGCCAGCCCCTCGTCGAACAGAGACTTGTAGAAGGCCAGCGCCGCCTGGAACGACGGACTGCTGAAGTTGCCCCGCGTGTCCTGATCCCGCAGCAGGCTGTCCTCGCCCTGCAACCCGAACGTCAACAGCTGCTCGAACTCGTTGACCGGCAACAGAACGGCGAAATTCCCCTCGCCCGCCACCCGCTTGACCGCATGCATCGACCGCTTCCACTCGGCCCAGTCGCCCGGCATGGCCCCATACCCGGCCCGCTCCAGCAGATCGGTCCGGTAGTAGATCAGCCGCGTGTCGACGTACCAGGGCGTCGCCATGGCCCGGCCCGCGATCTCGTTCGTCTCCAGCACCGCCGGGAACTGGTCTGTCAGCAGGTCGGCGGCGAACGCAGGCGTCGGCGACAGGGCTCCGATGGCGGTCAGCTCCGACACCCAGGTGTTGCCGATCTGGCTGACGTCCGGCAGCGACGACCCGGCATAGGCGGTCAGCAGCTTCTGATGCGCCGCCGTCCACGGCAGGGCCTGCACCACCACCTCGATCCCGGGATTGAGCGCCTCGAACCGGGGAATGAGCTGAGGCACGTTCGTCGCCTCATTCCCCATGGCCCAGAACTGCAGCCGCGTCCGCCCGTCGTTCCGTCCACATCCGGCCAGCGACACCCCCGCCCCGGCCAGAAGGCCCAGCGTCGCGCGTCGATCCGGCCGCAGGTCGATCATGCGTCCATCCACCCGCCGGTAAAGCCCGCCAGCCTCAGCCCCCGCGTCAGGTTCGGTTCGCCCCGCATCCGCGACCAGACCAGGTCGGAGCGATGGTTTTCGATCATCACCACGATCGGCCCCTGGTCGATACCCAGATAGTCGCCGTCGACCCAGCCCACGCCCGGCACGATCCGCCCGTGCTGCAATCGACCGGCCCGCTCCGTCAGGGTCGGATTGAAGGAATCCAGGAAGCCGAACTCGGTATAGACCGCCGGCCCATACCGCACCTTCATCGCCTTCAGGCAGGCCGTCACCGCATCGGGCGCGAACGGCATCGAGGCCATGGCCGCCGTCGGGGCGATCGTGCCGTCGTCGCGCTCGCCCGGCCCGCGCGCGGAATAGCTGAAGAACTCCCGATCGCGTCCCGCCAGCGTCTGTTTGAAATCCCCCGGCCCGTCACAGGCTGTCAGCCCCCAGACGTCCGCCGAATACCCCGACCAGCCCATCGGGTTGTCGACGGCGTACTTCTGCTGCGCCTCGACGGCCAGCTGGCTGTTGATGAAATAGTCGAAGGGTCTGCCGGTCTCGGCCGTCTTGGCGCGCGACCAGGGATCGCGGATGCCCCGGAAATCGACGAACATATGGCTGTACTGATGCCCGAACAGGGGCGCGAAATGCAGATGGGCCGGGCCCCATTTGTCGGTCCAGCTCTTGTCATAGACGCTGCACCATTCGGTCCAGACGGCGGGCGGCACCGGGTGGGTCGGGCTGCCGATCGCCAGCAACAGCGTCAACATCCCCTCGTTGAAGATATGCCAATCGGCCGGGATGTATCCCGTCTCCGGATGCCAGCCCATGCTGATCCGGTCGGGCCGCACGACGGCCCAGTCCCATTCGACCCGCTCATAGATGGCCTGGCTCAGCCGCCGGATCTCGGCCTCGTCCGCATGCGCCCCGTCGAAATACCGTGCCGCGAACAGCATGCCGCCCAGCAACAGGGTCGTGTCGACGGTCGACAGCTCGGTCCGCCCGAACCGGTGCCCGGTCTCCATGTCGAGGAAATGATAGAAGAAGCCCTTGTGCCCGATGACGCCGGTCGCCTCGGGCCCCTGACGCGCATCATGGAAGAAGCGGACGGTGTTCAGGGTCCGGGTCCGCGCCTCGTCCCGGCTCATCCACCCCCGCTCGACCCCCACGGGCCAGCAGGTCAGGGCGAACCCGACCGCCGCGACGGAACAGAAGGATTTGGTCGGCCACCGATCCGGCGTCAGCCCGCGCTCGCGATCCGTGACATGAACGAACCAGTCGAAGGTCCGCTTCTGCAGCTCGTCCACCTCGGGATCGAGCGCCAGACCGGGCATCGACGCCCGCCCCGACGGCATCGGCGCACAGCCCTGCACCGCCAGCAAGGCCCCCGCCACGGTCGAGCCCATCAGAAAACGGCGACGATCCATGGGGAGTACCTCTTACGCAATTTCAAATCGTATCGAACGGCCCGAGCCTAAAAAAAATGGGCCGCCCCTCGCGAACGAGAGACGGCCCAGGCTCAGGAGTAAACTAGAAGCTGTAGCGCAGACCAACCTGCAAGGTGCGTGTCGGTAGGGCCTGCGACGTCGGGATGCCATAACGAGGATTGAATGCCGCCTCGCCCGTGTTGCTTACACGCAGCGCTTGGTCGAAGCCGTTGTAGTTCGTGAAGTTGAACACGTTGATTGCATCCAGAATGGCCTCGACCCTCTGACCACCAAACACAGTGAAGGTCTTATTCAACCGCAAATCTATCTGACGGTAGGCGAAGTTCAGACCGGGCAGGAATGCGCGTCGTTCTGGGAATTGAGCGAACCAGTCCGGCTTGGCACCATTGCCGGGATTGAAGATCGTCAGCGGACGTCCCGAACCCAAGGTGATGATCGACGAAGCCAGGATGTCGAACGGGAGTTTCAACGTGCCCGAGGCGACAATACGATGACGCTCGACACCCGGCGTGTTGAACGTCGGGGTTGCGTCGATGTTCGGATAGTCGAAGTCGAATGCACCTAATCCTTGGTCGCGGCTACCGTTCTGCGTTCCATCGGCCAAGGTGTAGGCGATATTGAAGCCATAGCCGCTGTCGTCAGTATAAGGACGATCGACCGTCACATACATAGCTTTGTATTCGCGCTCACGGTTGTGATCGGAATAGAACACGCCGTCGTTAAACGCATACGGCTGGCCGGTTGCCGGGTCGGTGAACTCTGAGGGCCGTACGGTGACGGCGTTGGCGCTGTTGATGTTGATCCGGTACCAGCCGAACTCATTCTCGGTCTTCGCGTACGAAAAAGTGACGGCGGTCTGGATGTCACCGAGTTTCTGGCGAAGGCCCAGATTGAATTGGTCCGTGTAAGGGACGGGGGCGTCGTTTTGGACCAGGAAGATTTCGCCCCGTCCTTGAACACCGCCCAGCAGGCGATCCAAGTTAGCAGGGTCGGCATATGACGGATCCCAGCGGATAGTGTCGGTGCGCCCACCAAAAGTGCCGCCATTGGGCGAGAAGAATATCTCACGCGAGCGGTTGAACGGCGAGAACCGCTCGGAGAAGACAAAGTTGAAGCCAATCCGGTCGTAGTAGCGGCCTGCTCCGCCGAAAAGTACGGTCTTCTCATCCCCAAACCAATCGTAGGAGAATCCAATCCTCGGTTGGAAGGCGTCCATGAATGGATCGCGGTCACCGTCAGTCACATAATCATTGAAATCGATGCCAGAGACCAATCGGCCGGAATTCTGCATCGCAGTGAGTACACCCCGAATCGAGTCGGGCGTTTCGTAATCGTTGTTGGCGGCATTGCTCTCGTAATCCCAGCGGATGCCGAGATTCAATTCTAGCTTGTCAGTGATTTGCCAGTCATCTTGTATATACAGACCCAGGGTGTTGTTAGAAACGTCAGCCGGATCGGTCGGAAGATTTAGCAATACGCGAGTCGGAATCGTCGCCGAGCCAAAAATCGCAGGATTGGCGGTAATATCGTAGGTATATTGAGGATTGCGATTGAACTCTTTGGCAACGAAATAATCGCGCATCGAGTACCGCGCACCCATCTTAATGGTATGTCGCCCGCCAAACTCGATCTCGTTGAAGGTTAGGTCATTACGGAACGTGAGGCTCTTGTCCTCGATGTCCTGATTATTGTTGCCGCCGCCACCGAAGAAAATACCCGCGCCATTATTGTAGTTGAACTGAAATCCGAGTGACGACGGGACGTTAGGGTTATCGGCGACATCGTCATTATATGCGATAAACCGAGTACCCGTTTGATCGAAATTTACCGCTCTCGGATTATAAAGCGAGAGGCGGTAGTCAGCTGAAAACACATTCAAGAAACTGTCGCCTTGGAACTGGTGGCGCAGAACGACCGACTGGGTCTCAATGTTAATCGCATTGGCTCGGCTGAAACTGTTTTGGCCCCCAAAGTCTCGGATATCGACTTCAGTGCGATAGGTCGCGGTTAGGTCAACGATCTGACGATCATCGATCTGCCAGGACAACTTGCCGAAATACAAATCTTCCTCGAACGGCGCTTCAAACGTTCCAAGCTCGTTGGCGAACGTCGACTGGTATTGAGTCTGGTTCAGGAAAACGGTGTTGGCTCGCGTCTCGTCCTTGCGCTCGTAGCTAACGAGGAAGTGCAGCCGATCCTGGATGATCGGGCCAGACAACGAGCCGCCGTACTGTAGTTTGTCCTGCTCAGGCTTCGCGTCACCACGACGTTCTGCGAAGACGTTTTGCGCGACCCAGTCGCTCCCCTGATAGGTGACGAACATGTCGCCGCTGAACTCGTTCGAGCCCGACCGCGTTACGGCCGTGATGATCGCCGAAGAAGCCTGCTCATATTCGGCCTTGAAGTTCTGCGTCAGAACGCGGAACTCGCGAATGGCGGCCTGCGGAAATGGGTTGCCACGGCTGTCGTCCTGACCCGCGTAACCACCGTCCAGAATGTTGGACTTCTGGCTCTGACCATCGATGAATACATTGATGCCGTTCGCGGATTGCGCGCCAGCGTAGATGGTCCGCTCTGCAGGGTCTTGGGTAACAACGACGCCGGGTGCGAGCGCGGCGAAGTTGAGGAAGTTTCTGTCGGTCTGTGGCAGGTTGTTGATCTGCTGCTGCGTGACGTTCGTTGCGACCTCGGAAGTCCGCACTTCAAACAGCCGCCGACCCGTGACGACGATTTCGCCAAGATCAGCAGCATTTGGATCGCCAGCACCAGCTGCGACTGCTGTTGCGACGTCAAGGTCGAGCGTTGCCGTTTGACCAACACCGAGCGTCACCGAGTCAGTGCTGGTTTGCCCATCGGCGGATGACGCGGTTATTTCATAGGTCCCGGGACGGAGCCCCGGCAGAACATAGCTCCCATCCGCACCAACTCGCGCGCGTTGGACAAAGCCGGTCGATGCTTCACGCGCAACAACAGTTCCGCCCGCTTCGGCGGTGCCTGAGTCCGTGATGCTTCCGCGCAGTGTCGAAGTGGTCGATTGCGCCATCGCCCCGCCTGCCAGCATCATCGATGCGGCGACGGCGATGGCCGAGGCGGTGCACAGTGTGCGGATCCGTGTGGTGGTTCTAGACATCCTGATGTCCCCCTGATGAAAGCGAATGCCCGGCGGTGGCTTGCGCACCGTCCGTGACGTGGTTGTGGATGGGTGTGGCGCGGCTGGAATCGCGGGCGACCAGGACGGGTCGCACGATCTCGCAGGCAACGTCGGCGGCCTGCGCCTCGTCACCGTTCGACCGGATCAGGCCGACCAGGCGATCCAGGGCCCGGCGACCGGTCTCGGCGATATTGATCCGCATCGTGCTGAGCGAGGGCCGCACCAGCTGGGCGATCGGTACGTCGTCGAACCCGACCACGGCGACGTCTTCCGGACAGCGGACGCCCGCTTCCTGAAGCGCCAGCAAGGCCCCGACGGCCATCATGTCGTTGCCCGCGAAGATGGCATCGGGGCGGTCGCCGTCGGCCAGCAGGGCGCGCATGGCGGCGTGGCCCGAACCCTGGCTGAAATCGCCGTCCAGAACCCGGGCCTTCAGACCGGCGGCGGCCATGGCCTGGACATATCCGGCCATCCGGGCCTCGGCCTCGAGGTTGCCAGTGGGGCCGCAGATGTGGGCGATGTGGCGGGCACCCCCGGCGATCAGATGCTCGACAGCCGCCACCGCCCCGCCGTGGTTGTCAACGACGATCGAGGGTCGCCCGGCATCGGTGGCCCCGCCGTTCATCAGTAGAACGGGCAACGACCCGGCCAGACTTGCAGCCAGGTTGGCGGCGTCCAGATGCGGCGACAGAACGATCATCCCGTCCACCCGTCCGCGCATCGACCGGATCGCGGCCGAGGCCTCGTCTGCATCGTCATGGCTGGACGACACGATCAGATGCAGCCCGTGCGTCCGCGCCGCCAGGTCCATGCCCCGGATCAGCTCGGAAAAGAACTCCCCGAAAAGATCCGGCAGGATGATACCGACCGTGTCGGTCCGCGACGTCGACAGGCTGCGGGCTCCGGAATGGGGAACGTAATGCAGGGCCTCGACGGCGCTCAGAACCCGCTGGCGCGTGGCGTCCGTGACCGGCCCCGCACCGTTCAGCACGCGCGATACCGAGGCGACCGAGACCTCGGCACGCAGGGCGACGTCACGGATCGTGGCGGCCTTCATGCCTGCCTCGCGCCGATGTCGAGCTGAATGCCCTGGTGTCCCAAAGATCGTTTCCTGACCGCCAGCCGTCCCGGCCTTCGTTTATCGAAGGTCCGTCGACAAAAAGATGTAAGCGGTTACATGACACACTAGTCAGGTGCCCCGCAAGTGCCCTAGTTTCGCCGCAACGGGGGAAATTGTGGGCGTGGCACAGAAGTCGCAGCCCGTGTCCAAGGTCCCCGCCCCATGTACCGCGTCCACCCGGAGCTGCGAGCGATGACGGCCAAATACCTGTTTCCGGATGGTTTTCTGTGGGGGGCCGCGACGGCTGCCTATCAGATCGAAGGCTCTTCGATGGCCGATGGTGCAGGAGAGTCCATCTGGGACCGGTTCGTGAAAACACCCGGAATGATGGCGAACGGCGACACGGGCGAGGTCGCCTGTGATCACTACAACCGCTGGCGGGACGATATCGGCCTGATGCAGCGGCTCAATCTTCAGGCCTACCGATTCTCGGTCAGCTGGAGCCGGGTGATGCCCGAGGGGCGCGGTCGGGTGAACGCGGCGGGGCTGGACTTCTACGACCGGCTGATCGACGGCCTGCAGGAGGCGGGGATCGAGCCGCTGTGCACCCTTTACCACTGGGACCTGCCCGCCGCACTCGACGATCTCGGGGGCTGGCTGAACCCCGATATCGCCGACTGGTTCGCCGACTACGGTCAGATTCTGTTCGAAAAATTCGACGGCCGGGTCAAACGCTGGGGCACGATCAACGAGCCCTGGGTCATCGTCGACGGCGGCTATCTGCACGGCGTCCTGGCCCCCGGCCACCGCTCGGCCTTCGAGGCCGTGATCGCCGGGCACAACGTCCTGCGGGCCCACGGCGCGGCGGTGCGGCGCTATCGTGAGGTCGGCCGGCACGACATCGGCATCGTCCTGAACATCGAGCCCAAATACCCCGCCAGCGACCGGCCCGAGGACGAGGCCGCGCGCCTGCGAGCCGACGCCCAGATGAACCGCTGGTTCCTCGACCCTCTGATGGGCCGCGGCTATCCTGAAGAACTGAAGGATGTGTACGGCCCCGCCTGGCGCGATTTTCCGGCCGAGGATTTCGACCTGATCGCCACCCCGACCGACTGGATGGGGCTGAATTGGTACACCCGCGCGGTCCCCGCCGATGCGCCCGACGCCTGGCCCGTGCGCGCCCGCCCGGTCAAACAGGTCCAGCACGCCCACACCGAGACCGGCTGGGAGGTCTATCCCCAGGGCCTGACCGACACCCTGGTCTGGCTGCACGAACAGACGAACGGGCTGCCGTTGATGATCACGGAAAACGGCTCGGCCTGGTACGACCCGCCCCACGCCATCGACGGCCGGGTGCAGGACCCTTTGCGCGTCGATTATCTGAAGAATCACCTGAAGGCCGCCCACGACGCGATCGGGCGCGGCGTGGACCTGCGCGGCTATATGGCCTGGTCGCTGATGGACAATCTGGAATGGTCGCTGGGCTATGGAAAGCGGTTCGGCATCACCCACGTCAACTACCTGACCCAGGAGCGCACCATCAAGGACAGCGGCCTGTTCTATGCCGAGGTGATCCGGTCGAACGGCGGCGTCCTGTAGCGGTCATTCGGACCTGTCGTAGAAGGCCTCGATCAGATCCAGCCGCGCCTTGAACGGCACATCCTTCGCCGCCGGCCCGTCGTTGGTGAACTCCAGCAGCCGGTCGGGCTCCGCTCCGAAACTGGGCCAGACAGGCCGCCCCGACCCGTTCGGATCGCCCGAGGCAGCGAAGCTCGTCCAGTAGCCCGCCATGGCCTTGGCCGCCCGGTCGTCGCGCTCGCCCAAGGGCCGTCCGACGGTGGACAGGGTGTCGAACACATAGGGCCGCTCCGACGCATGGGTCGCGCCGCCGCTGGGCTCGGGATTGGATACCGGCACCACATCGAACCGGTACATCCAGGTCGGGTGCCCGGCCCGTGCATGCAGCCGCGCCAGATGGCGCGCCGGTTCATTGAAGATCAGGTCGCTGACGACATGGGCCGAGTAGCCTTCCGCTCCGCCATAGGCCGCGACCAGGCCCTCGCGCTCGGCATCCGTCAGGGTGTCGTCGACACGACCGTAAGCCCCCGGATCATTGGGCCGTATCCACCAGAACTCGGCGCTGTTGGTGCCGATGATCAGAGGCACCGGGGCCTGTCGCCCGGCGGCGAAGGCCTCGGCGACGTCCTCGTTCAGCACCGACCCATCGATCAGGATCAGGTCGCTGTAGAAGGCCGGGGCGGGTTTCAGGAACGCCTCGGCCGGCAGGTCGCGCAGGGCCAGAGCCGTCGGCGCGCCGCCCAGCCCCGCCCCCTCTCCGAACGCCACGCCCAGGGTCCGTGCCGACGGACGACCCGGTCGGTCCTCGACCAGCCGCGCCGAGGTCTGACGCCCCAGTCCCGACTGCACCACGGCCCGGTGGAACAGCCCGCGTGCCGACGGCGCGACCATCAACTGGGTCACCGCCACTCCGCCCGCCGATTCGCCGAAGATCGTTACCTGACCCGGGTCGCCCCCGAAGGCCGCGATATTGTCGCGCACCCATTCCAGGACCGCGATCTGGTCCATCACTCCGTAGTTCCCGGCGGGCTCGCCGGATGCCCGCTCCGCCGCCAGTGCCGGATGATCGAAGAAGCCCAGCCGCCCCAGCCGATAGTTGATCGTCACCACGACCACACCGCGTCCGGCCAGGGCCGCGCCGTCATACAGCGCCGCCGTCCCCGAGCCGTTGTTGTAGCCCCCGCCATGGATCCAGACCATGACCGGCAGCGGCCCGGCCACGACCTCCGGCGTCCAGACGTTCAGGGTCAGGCAGTCCTCGCTGACCGGCCCCGGTCCGACGCCGGGATCGCCGCCGGACGGGGGCTGGATGCAGATCGCACCGGGGCGGGTCGCGTCACGCACCTCTGTCCAGGACTTCAGCGACTGGGGCGGTCGCCACCTCAGATCGCCGACCGGCGGAGCGGCATAGGGAATGCCACGGAAACTCGCCACATTCCCCGCCTCCAGCCCGCGCACGGAGCCCAGGGGCGTGTGCACCACCACCGACGCGTCAGCAGGCTGATCGGCGGATGGCGCGGGAGACATCATCAGGGCGATACCCAGGAAAATTCCCATCCAGATCATGCCCACAGCCTAGACGGACCGGGCCACTGGGCCAAATTCAACATTTGTCACAACCCCTGCACCCAAATCCGGTCTTGCGCGTTGGCGACGCCAGAGGCATGGGGGCAAGGTGAGACATCTGGGCGGCGATATCGATCTGGCAGCGGCTTTCGACGCCTCACCCAATCCCTACATGCTGCTGACGCCCGACCTGCGTTACGCCGGCTTGAATGCCGCCTACTTGAGGGCTGTTGGCGTCACGAAACGTGATGACCTGATCGGAAAACCGATCTTCGATGTTTTCGACGCCGGCAAGGGCGAAGAGGCTCCGGAAAGCGTCCGCCTGCTGCGCACCTCGTTCGAAAAGGTGCTCGTCACCCGTGCAGCCGACCACATCGCCTTGATCCGCTACGCCATGCCTTCGGGCCCCAATGGCACGTTTCAGGACCATTACTGGAGCGCGACCCACACGCCGATTCTGGACGCGGCGGGCGACGTCACCCACATCCTCCAGCACACCACCGACGTGACCGAGCTCGAAAAGCTGCGTCGCCAGATCGACCGTTCGGAAGCCCCCCTGGCGATCTCGGCCCTCGACGCCATCATCGGAGGCGACCTCCTCCGTCGCGCCCAGATCGTCCAGGACGACAACCGCCGACTGGAAACCGAACGTTCGCGACTAGTCGAAATGTTCATGCAGGCACCCGGCTTCGTCGCCGTGCTCTCGGGACGCGAACATCGCTATCAACTCTACAATGACGCGTATCGCCGCGTGACCGCCTATCGTGATTTAGCCGGCAAGACCGTCGAGGAGGCCTTGCCGGAAGTCCGGGAACAGGGGTTCATCGACCTGCTGGATCGCGTCTTCCAGACCGGTGAAGCCGTCGAGGGACGCGGGGCCCGCATGCAGATCGCGGATGCCGACGGCGGTCCGCGCCGCGAAGCCTACGTCGATTTCATCTATCAGCCCATTCGCGACGACGCGGGCACCGTCGTCGGCATCTTCGTCCAGGGTTTCGACGTCAGCGACAGCGTGCGCGCCGCCGAGCGCCAGAAGCTGATGATCGACGAACTGAACCATCGGGTGAAAAACACCCTGGCCACCGTCCAGTCGATCGCCATGCAGACCGCGCGGTCCCACATCGACCCGCAGTCCTTCGCCCAGAGCTTCCAGTCGCGGCTGCTGGCCCTGTCGCACACCCACGACCTGCTGACCCGCAGCCACTGGGAGGGTGCCGACCTGCGCGACATCCTGGAGCACGAGACAGAAGCCCACGACGCACACCGCGTTGTCCTGAATGGTCCCGTCCTGCCCCTTGAACCGGCTGCGGCGCTGTCGCTGGGCATGATCTTTCACGAACTGGCCACCAATGCTGCGAAGTACGGGGCCCTGGCCAGCGAAACGGGACGGGTTTTCATCGATTGGTCGGTGGCCAATCAGGCCGACCGAACCCTGTCCATCGTTTGGCGAGAGGTCGGCGGACCGCCCGTGGTCGCGCCGGAACGGCGCGGATTCGGCACGCGGCTGATCGAACGAAACATCCGTCATGATCTGGCGGGCTCGGTGAAACTGAGCTATTTAAGCAGCGGCTTTACGGCGGAAATTTCCATTCCGCTCGACCGGGGGCGCCAGCTTGAACCAACCGCTTGATGGACGACGCATCCTGGTCGTCGAGGATGAATCGCTGGTCGCGATGCTTATCGAGACGATCCTGGAGGACATGGGCTGCGCTGTCGTCGGCCCGGCCTCCAGCGTCGACGAGGCCCTGACCCTGGTCACGAACGAGGCTACGATCGACGGGGCCCTGCTGGACGTCAATGTGGCGGGCCGCGAGGTCTTCCCGGTCGCCGATGCGCTGAAGGCCCGTGGCGTGCCCTTCGTGTTCTCGACGGGCTACGGCGAGGGCGGGCTGCCCGACCATTGGCGTGGTCAGGCGACGATCCAGAAACCCTTCACCGAACAGACCATCCGCGACGCCCTCATGAAGGCGCTCGGCGTGGCGAACGTCTGAGATCCTTCAGCACCGCCCGCGCCGCATTGTGGCCCGGCGCACCGGTGACGCCGCCGCCGGGATGCGCCCCTGAACCGCACAGGTACAGCCCCGGCACCGGCATCCGGTGATCGGCATGGCCCAGGACCGGTCTGGCGCTGAACAACTGATCCAGCGTCAACCGCCCGTGGAAGATGTCGCCCCCCACGAGGCCAAACCGCCGCTCCAGATCGCGCGGCCCCAGCGCCAGGCGGCCGACAACCGAGCCCTTGAAGCCCGGCGCATGGGCATCGATCGTCTCGATCATCCGGTCGGCCACCGCGTCGCGATGTGCGTCCGCCAGATCGGGCGAAACATGCTGGCAGAACAGGCTGGCGACATGCTGTCCGGCCGGAGCCAGGGTGTCGTCGAGCGTCGAGGGGATGAGCATCTCCACGATCGGCTCCTGCGACCAGCCGTCCAGCCGCGCCGAGGCATGGGCCCGGTCCATATAGGCCAGGCTGGGCGCGACGATGATGCCCGCGGTGTGATGATCGCCCGGCTCGGGTCGGCTGGTGAACCGGGGCAGCTCGGACAGGGCGACATTCATCCGGAACGTCCCCGAACCCGACGCATAGCGGCCCATCCGCTCGGTGAAGTCGGCGGGCACGACCGCCGGATCGACCAGCCGATCGAACAGGAGCCGGGGATGCAGGTTCGATACCACGGCGCGCCCGCGCACGACATCGCCAGCCTCCGTCACCGCACCGACCGCCCGCCCCTTCTCGGTCAGGACCGACGCGACAGGAGCATCCAGACGCACCTCGACCCCGACCTCGGCACAGGCCGCCGCCATCGCCCGGGTGATCGCCCCCATGCCGCCGATGGCATGACCCCAGACGCCCTTTCGCCCGTTCACCTCGCCGAAGACGTGGTGCAACAGCACATAGGCGGACCCCGGCGTATAGGGACTGGCATAGTTGCCGACCACGCTGTCGAACCCGAACAGGGCCCTTATCGGATCGCTCTCGAACCAGCCGTCCAGCCAGTCGCCCGCCGACTTGGTGAAAAGGTCCAGCAGGTCGCGCCGCCCTTGCGTATCCAGCCCCGCCGCCTGCCGCCCCAATGCGCCCGCCGACAGCAGTTCCGGCAGCATCGCCATCCATCCCCCCTCCACGACATTGGGCGGGGCCTTCAGGATCCAGTCGCGTAGCACCGCCGCCACGACCTCCAGCCGTCTTTCATATTCCGGCAACCGCTCGGCATCACGGGTCGAGAACCGCGCCACCTCCGCCTGCGTCCGCCCCTCCCCGGCACAGAAGCTGTCGCCGCCCGGCAAAGGCAGGAAGTTCGACATCCGCCGCTCGACGACCCGCAATCCGTGCCGAGCCAGGTCCATGTCGGCGATGACGCGCGGATTCAGCAGGCTGACGGTATAGCTGGCCGTCGAGTTGCGGAAACCGGGGTGAAATTCCTCCGTCACCGCCGCCCCGCCGACGACGTGACGCCGCTCCAGAACCGTGACCTTCAGCCCCGCCCGCGCCAGATAGAAGGCGCAGACCAGCCCGTTGTGGCCGCCGCCGAGCATAACGACATCGGTTTCAGTGGTGGCCATGCGTTCTCCCTGTCGAAGCGATCTATCACGACCGTTGCGGCTACAAAGCAAATCGGTGTGGGCCCCGGCTCGATATTGCGCGAGGCAAAGGCTATCCAGCCCCTCCCGATCCCGAAAGACCCGCCATGTCCACGACCCTGACCCTCGGAAACACGCCCCTGACGCTGGCTCTGCTGCGTGGCGTGCTGGATGGGCCGGTCAGGGTCGTGCTGAGCGCCGACGCCTGGACCGCCGTCGATCGGGGCAGCGCCGTCGTGGCCGCCATCGTGGCCGAGGGCCGCACCGTCTATGGCGTCAACACCGGGTTCGGCCTGCTGGCCAATACGTCCATCGCGCCTGGCGATCTGGAGACGCTGCAGCGCAATCTTGTGCTCAGCCATGCCTGCGGGGTCGGGCCGCTCCTGCCCGATGCCGTGACCCGGCTGATGATGGTCCTCAAGATCGCGTCCCTGTCGCGGGGCGCGTCTGGCATCCGGCGCGAGACCCTGGAGGCGCTCATCGCCCTCGTGAATGCCGACATCCTGCCCTGCGTGCCGTCCAAGGGTTCGGTCGGAGCCTCGGGCGACCTCGCCCCCCTTGCACACATGAGCTGTGTCCTGATCGGGGTGGGCGAAGCGCGCCACAATGGCGAGGTGCTCGACGCCGAAACGGCGCTGGCCCGAGCGGGCCTCACGCCGATCGTTCTGGGGCCGAAGGAGGGCCTGGCCCTGCTGAACGGCACACAGTGTTCGACGGCCCTGGCCCTGGCGGGCCTGTTCGCCTCCGAGGGCGTCTTCGCCGCTGCGATCGCCGCCGGGGCGCTGTCGGTCGATGCATTGAAGGGCTCCGACGCCCCGTTCGATCCTCGCATCCATGCCCTTCGCGGTCAGCCGGGCCAGATCGCCGTGGCTCGGACCCTGCGTGAGCTGATGGCCGGGAGCGCCATCCGCGCCTCGCATCTCGAGCACGACACCAAGGTTCAAGATCCCTACTCCCTGCGCTGTCAGCCCCAGGTCATGGGGGCGGTCCTCGACGTCCTGACCGCATCTGCGGCCATGCTGGAGCGCGAGGCCAATGCCGTGACCGACAACCCGTTGGTCTTCATCGACGAGGGCGACGTCATCTCCGGCGGCAATTTTCACGCAGAGCCCGTGGCCTTCGCCGCCGACCAGATCGCCATGACCCTGTGCGAGATCGGCAATATCTCGGAGCGCCGCACCGCCATCCTGGTCGATCCCAAGATGAGCGAACTGCCCGCCTTCCTGGTCCAGGAATCCGGCCTCAACTCCGGCTTCATGATCGCCCAGGTGACCGCCGCCGCCCTGGTCGCCGAGAACCGGATGCTGGCCCACCCCTGCGTCGTCGACACCGTCCCGACCAGCGCCAATCAGGAAGACCACGTCTCCATGGCCAGCCACGGCGCACGCCGTCTGCTGGACATGGCCGAGAACGCCGCCACCGTCGTCGGCATCGAACTGCTGGCCGCCGCCCAAGGACTGGAGTTCCACCGTCCCCTGACCAGTTCGCCCGACCTGGAAGCGGTCCACGCCATCGTCCGAGAGGCCGTCGCCCCCTATGGCTCGGACCACTATTTCGCGCCCGACATCGCCCGCGCCACCGACGGCGTCCGTCAGGGACGCTATCGGCGGTTCGCGAACGCGCTTCTGCCCTCCGGCTGAGCCCGGTCAGTCCTCGCCGTGGCTGTGGCCGTCGGTTTCGGCGGCGCTGGCCCCCGCCGACCAGGCCTCGCCGTCCGCCCCCTCGAACCAGAACGGTGCCCGCGCCCGTTCCCGCCGACCGACCTCGTTCATGCCCGCGTCGAACACCCGGCCATTGGCGACGGTGTAGGCGATCGCGGTCGTGTTGCGGATATTCTCCAGCGGATTGGCGTCCAGCACCACCAGATCGGCCAGTTTGCCGACCTCCAGCGAGCCCAGGTCGCGATCCATGCCCAGGGTCTTCGCCGGATTGATCGTGCCGGTGCGCAGGGCCTGAATCGGCGTCATCCCGCCCTGGGCGAAGCTCCAGATGTCCCAGTGCGACCCCAGACCCTCGCGCTGACCATGGGCCCCGATGTTGACCAGGACGCCGTCGTTGTTCAGCTCGGTCGCCTCACGCGCGACGTTGATGTGGTTCCACTCGTTGTCCGGCGACACGACCCGGCGGCGTGAGCGCGCGTCGAGCGTCCGGCGCGGCACATATTGGCTCAGCCGTTCGTTTTCCCAGACGTTGCTTTCGGAATACCAGTAGTTCTCGCCCCAGTTCCCGCCAAAGGCCACGACCACCGTCGGGGTGTAGGCGGTCCCCGTCTGGCGCCACAGCTGCTTGACGTCGTCGTACATTTCGGCGACCGGCACCGAATGTTCGATGGTGGTGTGGCCGTCGACGATCATCGACATGTTGTGCTGGTACAGCGACCCGCCTTCGGGAACGACCGTCATGCCCAGCTCGCGAGCCGCCTGGATGATCTGCTGACGCTGGTCGCGACGCGGCTGGTTGTAGCTCTTGACGCTGAAGGCCCCCGCCGCCTGCATGCGGCGCAGGTTGGACAGGGCGTCGTCGTAGTTGTTGACCTGGGCCGTGAAGGGCGTGGATGCGCCATACAGTATGGTCCCGGTCGAGAAGATGCGCGGGGCCACCACCCGCCCCGCCCGCGCCAGCTCGGCATGGGCGAAGATTTCCGAGGTGTCGTTGGAAGGATCGTGGATCGTCGTCACGCCGAAGGCCAGGGAGCCATAGTTGATGCGGCTCTGCTGCGGGATGATCTCGTCCGATCCCATGGAGCCGTGCCAGTGGGCGTCGATAAGCCCGGGCATGATGGTCTTGCCCGTCATGTCCATGACCGTCGCCCCGCCCGGCACCTGGACCGAGGCACGTGGGCCGATGGCGGTGATGCGGTTGCCCTCCACCACCACCACGCCGTCCTCGATGACCTGATCCCCGGCCATGGTGATCAGCCGCGCGCCGGTCAGGACCAGCGTCCCGGACGGCACGTCGGAGGCCTGGGAGAAACCGATCTCGATCCCGGTTTCGGCGGGCTTGGGCAGATCCTCGGGCGCGCCCTCGACGAAGGCGAAGGTCTGGTTCAGGTCGCGCTGGAACAGCTGGGAGCCCAGCGACCATTGCAGGCGGCTGGAATCGCCGGACCAATGCAGCCATTCCCCGGCGTCACGGGTGACCCGCGTCTGCGGCAAGGCCTTGCCCTCGGCACCGATGCTGACGGGGCGGCCCGTGCGGGCGAACGGCGCGACATAGGCGTTGAACCGCTCGGTCCAGCCGACGAACCGTTCGTCCGGCGACACCGCGAACTCGGCCGCCCATTCGCTGGTCAGGTGGGTGCGTTCGTCGTCCCCGTCCAGATCGACCGATTTCAGCGCGCGATTGGTGTCCTGGCGACCGGTGTAGAAGATGCGGTCGTTCGAGACCCCGAACTGCGGCGTGACCCCATCGTCGGTAATGAATTCGGCCTCGCCGCCCGTCGCGGCGACACGATAGATGCCCGGCTCCTGGCTCCACAGCGGATTGCGCAGGTCGTTGTCGCTGGAGGTGCGATAGACGATCGTCCGCCCGTCGGGCGAGAAGGTCGGCTCCAGATAATGGCCGGGGTTCTGCGTCACGACGCGGCCCGTCCCGCCACCGGCCGGAATCACCCGGACGGTGCCCAGGTCGCTGTCGTTCCAGGTCGTGTAGACGATCGACCGGCTGTCGCGCGACCAGGCGGGATACAGTTCGAAATGATCCGACTGACGGGTCAGACGACGCGGCGCGCCCGCCGACCCGTCCGACAGATCGCGGACCCACAGGTTTCCCAGGGCCTCGAACACGACCTTGGACCCATCGGGGGAGGTGCGGGCCCAGCGGACCATCTTCACGTCGAACTGGGCCGGGGCCACGTCGACGGTGGCCCGCACGGTGTCGGCGACGCGGCGGGTGTCGGTGACGCGGAAGGGGATGTCGGTCGCGGTCTTAGAACCCACGTCCAGTCGCTTGATCCCGCCCCCGGCCCAGAACACCAGTTCGCGGCTGTCGGGCGTCCAGCTGATCGCCGGATAGACCCCGTGGATGGCCCAGGTCTCCTGCATGTCGCGATCCAGGGCCTCGTAGACCGGCGTCTCGCGCCCGGTCTCCAGATCCATGACGTACAGCACCGACTGGAACCGGACCCGCCGGACGAAGGCCAGCGACTTGCCGTCCGGCGACGGCGTCGGACGGATCGAGCCACCAGGACCGCCCAGGAATTTCTCGATCTCGCCGGTTTCGCGGTCCAGCCGCTGGATGGCGTAGATCTCACCGTTGGGGTCCTTGGAATATTCGAACGTGCCGCCCGGCGTGACGTCATCGCTGAAATACAGATAGCGGCCGTCGGGGCTGAAGGCGGGCTCGCCGGTGTCCTTTTGCTGGGTCCGACGCTCTGTCAGCTGCACGCCAGAGCCACCGCCCGCGCGGTGATACATCCACATCTCGCCGGCTCCCAGCGAACGCGACGAGGTGAAATGTTTCCGCCCCACCACGAACTCGCCGTCGGGGGTCCATTCAGGCTGGGTCAGCAGGCGGAATTTTTCGTCCGACACCTGGACCGGATTCGATCCGTCCGCATCCACGACCCACAGATTGTCGCCCCCGCCCCGATCGGAGGTGAAGGCGATCTTGGTCCCGTCCGGCGACCATTTGGGCTGCATGTCCCAGGCCACGCCCGAGGCGATGTTCGTCGCCGTCCCACCCGACATCGGCATGACGTACAGATCGCCCAGAAGGTCGAACACGATCGTCCGCCCATCCGGGCTGACGTCGACCGACATCCAGGTGCCCTGGGTCGTGTCGATCGGGATCTCGCGCGAGGGTCCAGGCGGGTTCTGCACGTCCCACTTGGGCTTCTCATCGGCCTCGGCGGCGTCCGCCGTTTCGAGCGTCGCTGCGGGCGTCGCCGGGGTCTGACCGGCCAGGGCCTGGTTGGCGGCCTCGCGCTCGATCGGACGGGGTTCCTGCTCGCCCTTGTTCGGGCTCAGTTCGTCCGGAGTCGGGCCCGAGGTGATCGGGCCGGTCGAGGGTTGGGGAACGGGCGGTGTCTGTGTCGGCGGGGTCGGTGCGGGCGGCGTCTGGGCCAGGACCGGATGGGCGATCGCCAGCACGGCCACCGTCGTCAACAGAAAACGCTTCATCAAAACCACCCCGTCGGAAAATCCAGAGGGACTGTCTAACGGGTTCGGAACGGTCTTGGCGAGAGGAGTGTCAGGCCGATAGACGCTTCGGCATCGGCGACGGCACGGCATCTCGCGCCAGCAGGGCATCCACCACGACCGCGAAGGTCGCCAGCCGCAGCGGCTTCAGCATGGTCTCGTCGGCGCCGAAGGCGCTGGCCAGTTTCAAGAGGGTCGTTCCATCCATTCGTCCGCCGCTGGATATGGCCAGGATACGCGTCTCGGGCTGGTCGCGCTTGACGGCCTGAATCGTCTCGATCCCGTCCTTGTTGGGCATCAGCATGTCGAGAACGATCAGGTCGATGGGCATGGTCGCGGCCAGCACCAACGCCTCGTCGCCGTCGGCGGCCTCGAACAGGTCGTGGCCGCTGCCGTGCAGCAGTTCCAGCGCGATCGCCCGCACGGTCGGGTCGTCGTCGACGATGAGGATACGGGCCATGGGGAATGCTCCTGACGCCGGACTATGCAGGGGCAAGTCCGACCGTTTCGCTAAGGCAGAGGGTTAAAATCAGGCCGCCTGGGCCAGTCCAGCCAGCAGATCCTCCGCCGCGCAGGGCCGGTGGAAATGATAGCCCTGAAGATAGTGGGCGCCCGCGATCCGCAGGAACTCGGCCTGGGCCGCCGTCTCGATACCCTCGCAGACCACCTTCATGCCCAGCGAGCGACCGACGCCGATCACCGCATGGATGATGGCCGCCGAGGCCGTGTCCTCGACACAGCGGTCGACGAAGCTGCGGTCTATCTTCAGCGTGGCGAATTTCAGCTCGCGAAGGGCATGCAAGCTCGTGTAGCCTGCCCCGAAATCGTCCAGCGCCACCCCGACCCCGATCGCGGACAGATCGCCGATGGCCCGGCGCGCCAGGTCGATGTCCAGCATGGCCGTCTCGGTCACCTCGATCTCCAGCCGTTCGGCCGGGAACCGCCGGGCGACCAGAGCGCGGGCGACGCGATCGGCGAACCCCTCCGCCTGGAACTCGGTCGCCGAGGCATTGACCGAGACGCGGATGCCCGGATGGTCGGCCAGCTCCTGCATCACCCGATCCAGCACGAAGTCGGTCAGGGTGGAAATCGCGCCTTCGGCCTCCAGAGGCGGGATGAAGTCGTCAGGGCTCAACCGCCCCTTTTCCGCGTGGGTCCAGCGGATCAGGGCCTCGACCTTGCCGGACGGCTGACCGGTCCGCTCGACCAGCGACTGATAGGCGACGTGCAGTTCGCCCGCCGCGATACCGCGTTTGAGGTCGATCAGGGCCGATGACGCGCCTGTCTCCGGCGCGGGTTCGGCCTCGAGCTCGCCCCCCATCCCCATGCCCGACAGGGTCTGGATCAACAGAGTGCCCATCCGGGCGGATGCGCCGGTCACCGGCTCGCCTGCCCGCGCAGCGGTCTCGATGCGCGAGGCCTCGGCGGCGACGGCGCGGGCCCCCAGGCTCAAACTCATCGACTTCATGGCGTGGGCGGCGCGGGCAGCGGCTTCCAGATCGCCGTCGCTCTCGGCCGCCTTCAACTCGGCCAAGCGCAGTGGGGCGTTGGTGGCATACAGACCCTGGACCCGGTCCACGAAGTCCGAACGCCCCTGTGCGGCCATGGCGGCCAGCTCGGCGCGGATGACCGGATCGAACAGATCCTCATTGATCGGTTTGGCGTCGGGCACCGTTTCCCTGGTCGAATCATTGGTCAATTTGGCATGGGCCACCGACACCGCCCGATCGCCGCAGAACCGGTTCAGCACGCCCAGCAGATCGTCAACGGTGAAGGGCTTGTGCACCACCCCGTCCATGCCCGACGTGCGCCATTCATTGGCACCCGACCCCACGACATGGGCCGTCAGGGCGACGATCGGGGTGCGACCCCGCCCTGGATCAGCGGCCTCCTCGCTTCGCACCAGACGCGTGGCCTCGAAGCCGTCGAGATTGGGCATGGAGCCGTCCATCAGCACCAGATCGAAGGTCTGACGACGCATGATCTCCACGGCCTCGACTCCATCCACGGCCAGGGTCGGCACGATGCCCAGACGGCTGAGCGCCTCGGTCGCCACCTCGCGATTGACCTCGGAATCGTCGACCACCAGGACCCGAGCGCCGGGGAAATGCACCGCGTCGGCGCGAACATCACGGCTGTGCTCCAGCACCGGAGCCCTGCCCGTCGCCATCTGGCCGATCACCGACAAAATCTCGTCACGTCGCAATGGCTTGACCATCGCACAGACGCCGGACGGCAGCTCCGCCGCCTGATCCTCGGTCTCGCAGACCAGCACCGACATGACGCTCGCGCCCCGCGTGGTGCCCGGCAGGAAGGCCGCCTCCGACAGTCCCTCCCCCGCCCCGATCGCGGCCAGATACCGCATCATCGCCGCCCGCGTCTGCGACCCGATCTCCCCGACCCTCAGACGCCAATCCGCGGGGACATCCGGCAGGACCGGCCCGGCCCCGACCGCCGCCATCTCGACCGAGAAGGCGAAGACCGATCCCGTGCCGACCGTGCTGGACAGTTTCCACTCGCCGCCCATGGACCGCACCAGCCGATCGCAGATCGCCAGCCCCAGCCCGGTGCCGCCATATTTCCGCGTCGTGCTCTGATCCGCCTGGGTGAAGGCCTCGAACAGGGTCGGCAGCTTGTCCGCCGGAATGCCCGGCCCCGTATCCTCGATCGAGAACAGCAGCCGCGCCGGGTCCGCCGGATCGCGATCGACAGCGATCAGGACGCCGCCGGTCTCCGTGAATTTAATGGCATTATTGACCAGATTCCCGACCACCTGACGCAGTCGCACCGGGTCGGCCATCACGGTCGGCAGGGACGGATGAACGAAGACCGCCAGGTCCAGCCCCTTCTGTCCGGCCTTCTCCGAGAACAGGCTGGCGACGTCCTCGGCCACCTCGGCCAGATCGACCTCGATGGCTTCCAGCTCCATCTTCCCGGCCTCCACCTTCGAGAAGTCCAGGATGTCGTTGATGATGCTGAGCAGCGACTGACCCGACTTGGCGATCACGTCGGCATAGCGTTGCTGGCGCGCGGGCAGGTCCGACTTGGCCAGCATGTCGCTCAGCGCCAGGATGCCGTTCATCGGTGTGCGAATCTCGTGGCTCATGACGGCCAGAAAGTCCGACTTGGCCGCGTTTGCGCCCTCGGCCGCGTCCTTGGCCAAGGACAGTTCGGCGGTCCGCGCCTGGACCTCGCCCTCCAGACCCTCGATCTGGCCCTGGATGCGGGCGTCGCGGTCTCGGATGCCCTCCAGCATGGTGTTGAAGCCCGATACCAGCTCGGCCACCTCGCCCTCGGCGGCGATCTGTGCGGGCCGGGAGAAGTCATTGGTGGCGTGGACGCCGCGCACCACACGGGCCAGTTCGATCACCGGCCCGCTGATCTTTCGCGCCACCCGGATGGCGACCAGCATGCCCACCAGCACCGCGACAATGGCTCCCAGCAAGGTCACCCAGACGGTCGCCAGCACCCGTCCGCGCAGGTCCGGCGTCTGGCTGAACAGGGTGATCGAGCCGACCGTCTCGCCTTGGCTCATGACCGGGGCCGTGACCTGGACCGAGCCGGTCGTCAGGGCCGACCACAGCGACAGGCTGCCGCCCCGATCGACCGATGCGTCCGACACCAGTCGTGCCCCACTCCCGGTCTCCGCCATCAGCATCCCGGCGCGGTCCTGAACCCGCGCATAGCTGACGCCGGGCATCTGGCTGACGGCGCGGATGGCGTTGAAGGTCCGGGCCCGATCGCCGTCCCGCACGGCGTCGGAGGACAGCGACCCGATCACCCGGGCGACCTGGGTCATCCGCTCCGTTTCCAAGGCCGCCTGCTGACGCAGGTCGTTCCAGGTCGCGAAGATGGCCGTGACGATGAAGGAGGCCAGCAGGGCCCCCATCACCAGCCCGATCAGCTTGCGACCCAGCGAACCCTTGGCGATCGGTGACGTGTCCAGCAACGCTACAGCCTCTTGAGACGATAAGCCCCGGTTATACCGCATGTTAATGACCCGAGGCTTAAGATGTCTGTCCAGTCGGGGGATTGGACAGGTCTTCGGACCGGATGGACACGTTGGTTTATGAGTGGCTTCTTCTATGTGCTGAACGAGGATGCCCGCATCCTGTTCGTCGATGACGACCCGATCCTGCGCGAGTTCGCCCAGGTCAATCTGGCGTCCGACACCGCCCATGTGGATACCGCCGCCGATGGCCTGGATGCCCTCGAAGCCCTGTCGCGCCAGACCTACGACCTGCTGCTGGTCGATCTGGAGATGCCGCGCATGGACGGGTTCGAACTGCTGCGTCGCCTGCGCGAAGACCCCGCCACCGAACATCTGCCGATCGTGGTCGAGACGGGCCGCGAGGACGTCGAGGCCATCGACCGCGCCTTCCGCGCTGGAGCCACGGCCTTCGTGACCAAGCCGCTGAATTGGCGGCTGCTGGCCTATCAACTGCGGTTCACCCTGCGCGCGGCCCGTGCCGAGGCAAGACTGCGGGCCGGGCCGGTCGCCCCTGTGCTGCGGGTCGCTTCCTGACGACGAACCGACATCTCCCGAGGGCGGTGGCGCTATTGTCGCGCCTGCTCGGCGACGAGCGGGGCGTGATCGCGCTCAAATTCGCCCTCGCCGCCCCCGCCGTCATCCTGCTGGGCGTTGGTGCGATCGACCTCAGCAATGTCCATTCGTCCAAGGGGAAACTTCAGGACGTGGCCGACGCCGCCGCCCTGGCCGGGGCCTGGGAACTGGGCCTGGCGATCGACGACAAGGCCGCCATCGCGCGGGCGGAGACCTTCGTCGACGGCCATGTCGCCGACTGGACCGACGCCCCCAGGGTCACCGCCGATATCACGGTCGAGGAAACCAAGACCCAGCGGATCATCAAGGTTCATCTTGACGCCAACCGCACCTCCTTCTTCGGCAACATGCTGCCGCCGGGCGGATGGAATTTCGTCGCCGAAGCCAAGGCCACCACCGTCGGCCTGGTACCGCTATGCGTGCTGGTCAGTGGTAAGTCCGGCGACAAGGTTCTGAACGTCAAGGACAAGGCCCGTCTATCCGCCCCCGCCTGTCTGGTCCACTCCAACCGCGACATCCTGGTCGAAGGCGGCAGCATCGCCGCCTCCATGACCCAGGCCGTCACCCGTGCGACCGGAGCCATCAACCCGGCACCTGGCACGGGTGCCGAGCCGATCGAGGATCCATTCGCGAAGCTGCTCATCCTGCCGCCCCTGAATTGTAGCGGCAATCTGGGCGGCATCCTGGGCGGCGTCGGTGCCACCCTGGGAATCGACAAGAAGTCCGGCATCATCCGCCTGCCGCCCGGTATCCATTGCGGCGGGGTCAAGGTCGGCGGCAACGCCCAGTTGATCCTGGAACCGGGCGAGCACTGGTTCATCGCCGGTGCGCTTGAGGTCAAGGAGAACGCGATCCTGCGCGGCGACGACGTCGTCCTGATGTTCGATCTAGCCTCCAAATTCGTGTTCGACGACAACGCCATGGTTACCTTGGAAGGGCGTCGGACCGGTCGGTTCGCCGGCATCGTAATGGCCGCGACGCGCACCAATACCCAGGATTTCATCATCTCGTCCGACAACGTCGACCGGCTGGATGGCGTCATCTATGTGCCCAATGCCACCCTGATCGTCGATGGCTCGGACGACATCGCCCGCGACAGCGCCTGGACCGTCATCGTTGCCAAGTCGGTCCAGTTGAAGGGCGCGCCGTCCCTGATCATCAACGCCGACTACACCTCCTCCGCCGTGCCGGTGCCGGAGGGCGTCGGTCCGCGCCCCGGCGGATCGACTCTGGTCGATTGACGCTCAGCTGGGCGCTCAGCTCAGACCCGAAATCCGCCCCTCGGCATCCAGGGCGATGTGGTTGGCGGCGGGTACGCGCGGCAGGCCCGGCATGGTATTGACCGCTCCGCACAGCGCCACGACGAACCCCGCCCCCGCCGACAGCCGAACCTCCTCGACCGGGAGGGTGAAACCCGTCGGCGCCCCGAACGCGGTCTCGTCGGCGCTGAACGAATAGGGCGTCCGCGCCATGCAGACCGGCAGATGCCCCGCCCCCTCCGCCTCGAACCGCGCCAGGTCGCGAGCGGCGGCGGGCGAGAAGGCGACGTCGGCGGCCCGGTACAGCGTTCGCGCCACCGTCCGGATCTTGTCCGCCAGCGGCATCTCCAGCGGATAGGTGTGCTTCAGAGACCCCAACGGATCGTCATGCGCCTCCGCCGCCGCCGCGACCGCGCGCGCTAGTCCTTCGGCCCCTGCCCCGCCGTCGGCCCAGTGGGTGCAGATGTGGGCTTCGACCCCCATCTCGGCGCACAGCCTCACGATCGCCGCCTGTTCCGCCGCCGTGTCGCCGGTGAAGCCGTTGATGGCCACCAGCACCGACAGGCCGAATGCTTGCAGGTTCTCGATATGGCGGGCCAGGTTGGCGAACCCGGCCTCGACCGCCGCGACGTTCTCCGGGGCCAGAGCGTCCTTGGCCACGCCGCCTTGCAGCTTCAGCGCCCGCACCGTGGCCACGACCACTGCCGCCGACGGGGCCAGGCCGCTGGACCGGCATTTGATGTTGAGGAACTTTTCCGCACCCAGATCGGCCCCGAACCCGGCCTCCGTCACGCAGAACTCGCCCAGCCGCAGCGCCGCCCGCGTGGCGATCACCGAGTTGCAGCCGTGGGCGATATTGGCGAACGGCCCGCCGTGCACCAGGGCGGGCGTCCCCCCAATCGTCTGCACGAGATTGGGCAATATGGCCTCGGCCAGAAGCGCCGCCATAGCCCCCGCCGCCTCCAGATCGTGCGCCGTCACCCGGTGCCCGGCCATGTCGCGCCCGACCACGATCCGCCCCAGTCGCTCGATCAGGTCGCTGGGGCCGTCCGCCAGACACAGGATGGCCATGACCTCGCTGGCCACGGTGATGTCGAACCCGGTCTCTCGCACCGGCCCGTTCTTGCCGTCGCCCAGCGCCACCGCGACGCGCCGCAGCGCCCGGTCGTTCATGTCCACCACGCGCCGCCAGACGACCTTGCGCGGGTCAAGGTTTGCCCCGCTACCCCAGTAGAGCTGGTTATCGATCATCGCCGACAACAGATTGTGCGCCGCCGAAATGGCGTGGAAATCGCCGGTGAAATGCAGATTGATCCGCTCCATCGGCACCACCTGGGCATAACCCCCGCCGGTCGCTCCGCCCTTTCGCCCGAACACCGGTCCCAACGATGGCTCGCGCAGGGCGACCACCGTCTTCTTCCCGATCCGGTTCAGGGCGTCGCCCAGGCCGATCGTCGTCGTAGTCTTGCCCTCGCCCGCCGCCGTCGGATTGATCGCCGTGACCAAAATCAGCCGCCCTTGCGGTCGTTTGGCCAGCCCGTCGATGCAGGCCCGCGACAGTTTGGCGATATGGCGACCGTAGGGCTCAAGATCGTCCGCCTCGATCCCGACCTGGGCGGCGATCTCGGCGATGGGTTTCAGCGTCGCGGCGCGCGCGATCTCTAGGTCGATGCTCATGGGTCTTGATGCCCGCAAGCGGCGGGGTTCGGCAAGGGCATGCACGGTCGCGGCCAGCCCATGGCCAAACGCGAAACCATGTCTAAGGTGGGTCGTCATCCCGCGCAGACGGGAGGCCAGCCGGGGAGCCACGCCGATCGCCACGCCCATGCACGATCCGTCCGGCCCCGTCTGGGCTCCACCGGTCCGCGAGGCCGCGCATCGCGATCTCTGCACCGACTGTGGTGTGTCGAGGACGTCCGAGCCCAAACGCTGTGGCCAGGCGTGCCAGTTCATCAAGCCCGACTACCCGGCGATGGAGGCGGCGGTCCATGGCCGGGCGCGCGATCCCGCCCGGCCCGACGAGCTGCATTTCGGCCCCTTCCGCCGAATGGTCCGCGCCGCCCTGAACGAGCCCAGGCCCGGTGCACAATGGACCGGCATCACAACGCGGATCGCCGAGCGGCTACTGGAGACCGGGGCCGTAGACGCCGTCCTGACCATGGCCCCGGACCCCGACGATCCGTGGCGACCCTTGCCGGTGCTGGTGACCAAGGCCGAGGGTATGGCGCAGGTGCGAGGAATGCGGATGGGCTATGCGCCGCTGCTGGCCCTGCTGGAGCCCGCACGGGCGGCCGGGCATCGGCGGATCGCCGTCATTGGCATCCCGTGCCAGGTCTATGCCCTGCGCGCGCTGGAGGCCGAACTGGGGTTCGAGCGGCTGTACGTCATCGGTACGCCCTGTTCGGACAACACGACGACCGAACGGTTCCACGACTTCCTGGACCTGCTGTCCGACGCTCCCGAAACCATCACCTATCTTGAGTTCCGCGCCGACTACCACGTGGAACTGCGATTCACGGACGGCAGCCAACGAATCGTGCCGTTCCTGCAATTGCCGATTTCCAAACTGCCGCCGGACTTCTTTCCCCTGACCTGCCGGACCTGCGTCGACTACACCAACGTGCTGGCCGACATCACCGTCGGATACATGGGCGGCGAGGGCGAGCAGTGGCTGCTGGTCCGGAACGATCGGGGTGAGGAATTGCTGGGCCTGTTGGGTGATGAGGTCCGGCTGTCGGAGCCCGGCACGGCAGGCAAGCGCGCCTCTGCGGTCAAGGGCTTCATGGCCAATGTCGAACGCGCGGCGGGCGGCCTTCCGCTGCGCGCCATGCCCGACTGGGTCCGCCCGATCGTCGGCTGGCTGATGCCCCGCATCGGCCCGCGCGGCCTGGAGTTCGCCCGCACCCGCGTCGAGATGAAGGCCATCGAGACGGTCCTGCACCTGCGCCGCGAGGAACCTCGCCGCATGAAGTCGATGATCCCGGACCATGTCTGGGCGCTGGTGGCACCGTATGGGATGAAGCCTCGGGCCGGCGAGCGGACCGACGGCTGATCGCCGGTCTTCGACGAAAGTCTCTCTCTCAAGCGCGGCCTTGGCCTGTCAGGTTCGGCGCTGGAACCCCGCGTCTTCGCGCGGGTGCGTCACGACAGCCGAAAACGGCGAGCCTTGGGAGGACCTAAATCATGACAGACAGCGCCATCGGTGCGCCAGGCGATGAACCGGAGACCGTCGGCAAGAATGACAAGCTGGTCATTCTGGCCTCCTCGGTCGGCACCGTGATCGAATGGTACGACTTCTATCTTTACGGCTCGCTGGCCGCGATCATCTCGGCCCAGTTTTTCTCGGGCGTGAACGAGACCACCGGCTTCATCTTCGCCCTGATGGCGTTTGCGGCCGGTTTTGCCGTGCGACCGTTCGGGGCCATCTTCTTTGGGCGCCTGGGTGACCTCTGGGGGCGCAAGAACACCTTCCTGGTGACCATGCTGCTGATGGGTCTGTCGACCTTCGTCGTCGGCCTGCTGCCGTCCTATGCGGCCATCGGTATCGCGGCACCGATCATCCTGGTGCTGATGCGGTTGATCCAGGGTCTGGCCCTGGGCGGCGAATACGGTGGTGCCGCAACCTACGTCGCCGAGCATGCGCCGCGCGGCAAACGCGGTTTCTACACCTCGTTCATCCAGATCACGGCGACCGTCGGTCTGCTGCTCAGCCTGATCGTGATCCTGGGCGTGCGCACGGTGGTCGGCGAGGAAGCCTTTGCCGACTGGGGCTGGAGAATTCCGTTCCTCGTGTCGATCCTGATGCTGGGCGTGTCGCTTTGGATCCGGCTGAAGCTGGCCGAAAGCCCTTCGTTCAAGAAGATGAAGGCCGAAGGCAAGGGTTCCAAGACCCCCCTGAAGGACTCCTTCGGCAAATGGCCGAACCTGAAGCTGGTGCTGATCGCCCTGGTGGGTCTGACCGCCGGTCAGGCCGTGGTCTGGTACACCGGTCAGTTCTACGCCCTGTTCTTCCTGGAGCGGGTGATGAAGGTGGACGGCCCCCTGGCCAACATCCTGATCGCCATCGCGCTCTTGCTGGCGACACCCTTCTTCGTCTTCTTCGGCTGGCTCTCGGACAAGATCGGCCGCAAGCCGATCATCCTGGCGGGTTGCCTGATCGCGGCCCTGACCTACTTCCCGCTGTTCCAGGCCCTGACGACCGCCGCAAACCCCCGTCTGGCCGAGGCCACGGCATCGGCGCCGATCACGGTCTATGCGGATCCAGCGGACTGTAACGTCCAGTTCGACCCGATCGGCAAGACGGTGTTCAACCAGTCCTGCGACGTCGCCAAATCCTATCTGGCGCGGGCCGGGATCAACTACACCAACGTCGCGGCCCCGGCCGGAACGGTGGCCGAGGTCCGTATCGGCGATCAGTCCGTGATCCAGAGCTTCCGCGGCGACGCCTTGTCCACGGCCGACTTCACGGCCCAGAAGAAGACCTGGGACACAGGTCTGGGAGAGGCCCTGTCTGCGGCCGGCTATCCGCTGAAGGCCGACAGTGCCGAGGTCAATCGACCGATGGTGGTGGCGATCCTGTTCATCCTCGTCCTCTATGTGACGATGGTCTACGGGCCGATCGCGGCGGCGCTGGTCGAGATGTTCCCGACCAATATCCGCTACACCTCCATGTCCCTGCCCTACCATATCGGCAACGGCTGGTTCGGGGGCTTCCTGCCGACCACGGCCTTCGCCATGGTCGCGGCCACGGGCAATATCTACTACGGCCTCTGGTACCCGATCGTGGTGGCGCTGATCACCGTGGTCGTGGGCTTCCTGTTCGTGAAGGAAGGCAAGGACGTCGATCTCAACGCCTGATCCTGCTTTCAGTTGACTAGTGAGGGGCGGGTGGATCGGCGACGATCCCCCGCCCTTTGTCTTGTGTGGTCTTCCTCCAGGTCGTCTAGATGAGCGCCATGTATTCCCTGCTGATCCTCGGCCTCGTCGCGGCCTATATGGCGGTGCTGTTCGCCATCGCCTGGCGGAGCGACAGGCTGGGGCCGCGCGGGCCGGGGCGGCGGTTCGGCCCATGGGGCTATGCGCTCAGCCTGGCGATCTACTGCACCTCCTGGACCTACTATGGCGCGGTCGGGACGGCCTCGCGGCAAGGGTGGGAGTATCTGCCGATCTATGTGGGCCCAGCGATCGGGATCGTGCTGCTGTTCCCGATCTGGCGACGGATCGCCGCCGCCGCCAAGCGCGAGAACATCGGCTCCATCGCCGACTTCATCGCCGCCCGCTATGGCAAGAGCCAGACCCTGGGGGCGCTGGTGGCCTGCGTCGCCATCGTCGGGTCGCTGCCCTATATCGCGCTGCAGCTGAAGTCGCTGTCGATGGCCTGGACGCTGGTCACGGCGGGCACGCCGGTGGCGGGGTCGGAGCAACTGACCGTCAGCGTCATCGCCGTGGTCCTGGCGGGGTTCACAATCCTGTTCGGCGCCCGCCGTCCCGACCTGACCGAGCACAATCGCGGCCTGATCCAGGCCATCGCCCTGGAGTCCGTGGTCAAGCTGGCGGCCCTGGTGGCCGTCGCGGTGTTCGCCACCGTGATGCTGTTCGGATCGCCCGCGCCGTCGGCGGTGGTCACGGCGCTGGGCGACCTGGCCGCGCCGCCGGTGATCGACGGGCGGTTCATCGCCATCACTCTGCTGGCCACGCTCGCCATCTTCTGCCTGCCGCGCCAGTTCCATGTCGCCTTCGTGGAGGCGTCGGAGCCCGCCCATATCCGCCGCGCCCGCTGGGTGTTTCCGCTCTATCTGCTGATCACGACCGTCGCGGTGGTGCCGCTGCTGGCGGCGGGCGGGCTGTTCTCCCAGATCGCCGACCCGGACCTGTTCGTGCTGGACCTGCCCTATTCGCAGGGCGCACAGATCCTGACCGCCGTGGTCTTCGTCGGCGGCTTCTCGGCGGCGACGGCCATGGTCATCGTCGAGACGGTCGCCCTGTCGGCCATGGCGTCCAACAGCCTGATCCTGCCGCTGGTCGCCCGCGACCGCTGGCGGGCGCGGGAGGACGCCTCGGACATGGCCGGGGCCATTTTGCAGGTCAGGCGCGTCGTCATCTGCGTGATCCTGTTCCTGGCCTGGCTGTATTTCCAGGCCATCGACCGGTCCAGCGGCCTGGCCTCGATCGGCCTGACCTCCTTCGCGGCCCTGGCCCAGCTGGCCCCGGCCCTGTTCGGGGCGGTGCTGTGGAGGGGCGGCCATGCGCGGGGCGCCATCGCGGGTATCGCGGTCGGGACGGTGATCTGGCTGGCGCTGCTGGCCATCCCCCAGATCACGATCGCCCTGGGCATCGCCAACGCCACGCCGTTCGGGCTGGAGGATCCCCTGCCGGTCGGGGTGTTCCTGAGCCTGGCCGCCAACACGGCCATCTATATCGTGGCGTCGAAACTGGCCCAGCCCCGGCTGATCGACAGGGTCCAGGCGCGGGCCTTCGTCGATCGGCTCAGCCCCGACTGGCGCGAGCGGAACACCGCGCCGTCCGGAGCCTCGGTCAGCGACCTGAAGACCCTGGTGTCGCGCTTCGTCGGCGACGCGGGGGCCATGCGGGCCTTCGACGCCTTCGCCCGCGAGACCGGTCAGGTGTTCAAGGACGGCGACCCCGCCGACGCCGGCCTGGCCCGCGCCGCCGAGCGGATGCTGGCCGGAGCCGTCGGCGCCTCCTCCGCCCGCCGCGTCATCTCCGCCGCCCTGGCGGGAGGCGGCCGCGCACCCGAGGACGTGGTGCGCATGCTCGACGAGGCGTCACAGGCCGTCCAGTTCAACCGTGAACTGCTGCAGGCCACGCTCGACAACATCGACCAGGGCGTCGGCGTGGTCGACGCCGACCTGCGCCTCATCGCCTGGAACGCCCGCTATATCGCCCTGTTCGACCTGCCTGCGGGCTTCGTCCATGTGGGTCAGCCGATCGCCGCCGTTTATCGCCTGAACGCCGAGCGGGGCGAGGTGCCGCCCTCGGATCGCGAGCCCTGGATCGAACGGCGGCTGGAGGCCCTGCGCCGCCGCGAACCCCATACTCACGAACGCATCCAGCCCAACGGCCGGGTGATCCGCTCGACCGGCACGCCCATGTCCGGCGGCGGATACGTCACCTCCTACACCGACATCACCGAGCTGCGCCGCGCCGCCCAGGCATTGGAGGAGGCCAACGAACAGCTGGAGGCCCGCGTCGCCGACCGCACCGAACGGCTGGAAGAAGCCAAACAGGCGGCCGAGGACGCCACCGCCTCCAAGACCCGCTTCCTCGCCGCCGCCAGCCACGACCTGCTGCAACCGCTGCACGCCGCCCGCCTGTTCATCGCCGCGCTGAAGGACGAGGGCGGCGACGGCGCCGCCCGCACCCTGGCGGAAAACGCCGACCGCTCGATCGAGAGCGCCCACGGCATGCTCAAGGCCCTGCTGAACCTGTCGAAACTGGAGGCGGGCGGCGTCCGCCCCGCCGTGGGGCCGCTGTCGCTGGAGGCCCTGTTCGCCGAGCTGCGGCGCGAGTTCATGCCCCTGGCCCGCGCCAAGGGGCTGACCCTGCGGCTGGTGCCGTCGCGGTCATGGGTGTCGTCGGATCGCGACCTGCTGCGGTCGCTGCTGCAGAACCTGATCGGCAACGCCATCCGCTATACCGACCGGGGCGGGGTTCTGGTGGGCGCGCGGCGTCAGGGGGAGGCGCTGCGGCTGGTCGTCCACGACACCGGACGCGGCATTGCCTCCGATCAGCGCGAGGCCATCTTCACCGAGTTCACCCGCCTGGCCGGAGCCCCCGGCGACGAGCCCGGCGCGGGCCTGGGCCTGGCCATCGTGAGGAAGGTCGCCAGCCTGCTGGCCCATCCGCTGTCGCTGGCATCGGTGCCCGGTCGGGGCTCGGTCTTCTCGGTCACCGTGCCGCGCGCCGAGCCGGTCAAGGCCGCGCCCGAGCCCACCGGCCCCACCACCCGGATGCCGCTGGCAGGCCTGCGGGTGCTGTGCGTGGACAACGAGCCCGCCATTCTGGAGGGACTTTCGGCCCTGCTGAAACGCTGGGGCATGTCGGTCGTCACCGCCCCGGATGCTGAGACGGCGCTGGCCGCCACGCAAGGCACCGCCCCCTTCGACGCCGCCCTGATCGACCTTCACCTGGGCGACGGACCGGACGGTTTGTCGGTGGTCGACGCCCTGCGCCTCCACGCCACCCACCCGATTGCGTTGATCACCGCCGATGCCGACGAGACCCTGCCCGCGCGGGCTGCGGCGTCGGGGGCGGTGCTGATGGCCAAGCCGGTGAGGCCGGCGGCGTTGAAGGCGTTTCTGTCGCGGCGCTGAGCCTCAACTACGCATGTTCTTGCTACCGATTGTGGGTCGCAAACATACCGCTTGCGTCAATGTCTCCACGGGCGTGTCATAAGCGTCGGAGCACCAGTATGACGACGATCCCTCTGTTCGACCTTCAAGCGGTTCAGCGCGTCCGAAAATGGGTGGTGCTCGCGTTCCTCGTTCTATTGGTCGCGTTCACCGGCGTGTCCCAGTCGATCGGTGGCGCGGATGGATCACTGCACGAATCCGTTGAGGCTCTCGGACTCGGAGCGATCATTCTCGCGATCGTTGGTCGTGCCTGGTGCTCGCTATACATCGGGGGTCGCAAGAAGACCGAGGTCGTGGCGCGCGGGCCGTATTCGATAAGCCGCAACCCACTTTATATCTTCAGTTTCCTCGGAGCCTTCGGGATCGGCGCTCAGAGCGGGCAGCTTACGATCGCCGCCCTTTTCACCCTGGCATCATTGGCGGTGTTTTATCTGACCATCCGGCGTGAAGAGCGCTGGCTGGAAGCTACATTTGGAGAGGTCTACATCGCGTATCGTGACCGTACCCCGCGCTTTCTGCCGCAGTTGAAGCTGTGGCAGGATGACGGCGACCTTTCGATCCGCCCGGCTTTCTTTCTGCGCACAATTCGAGATGGCCTGGTTTTCCTGCTGGCAATTCCGATCTTCGAGGCCATCGACATGGGCCAAGCCGCCGGCTGGCTGCACGTCATTACGCGACTTCCCTGAAGCTTAGACCGCGACGTCGAACAGGCGGCCAACTCCAGCGGTCACGGCCATAGCCAGCGCGCCCCAGAATACGACACGGACCGTTGACCGCCCCATTGGTGCCCCGCCAATCCTGGCACCAACCGCGCCGAGCACCGCCAAACCGATCAACGCGGCCCCTGCGACCCAGAGCGCCAGGCCGTGTAACGGCACAAAAGCCGCCACCGCGAGAGGCAGTGCCGCGCCGGTGGCAAAAGTCACCGCAGAAGTCAGCGCCGCTTGGATCGGGCGCGCCGTGGTGATCTCAGAAATACCCAGCTCGTCACGAGCGTGCGCGCCCAGAGCGTCATGGGACATCATTTGACGTGCCACCTGGCTCGCCAATTCGGGATGAACCCCACGCTTTTCATAGATCCCCG
>CALROO020000025.1:0-53114 GCA_943369795.1 Rhizobium sp. Q54
TCCATGCCGCCGTACAGGTGGTTCAGGAACATTTCCTTGGTCAGGGTCGTGCCCTTGCGGAGCGAGAGCAGCTCCAGCATCTGGTATTCCTTGCCCGTCAGGTGGACGCGGTGACCGTTCACCTCGACCGTCTTGCCGTCCAGGTTCACGGCGATCTCGCCGGTGTGGATGATGGCCTGGGCGTGACCCTTGGAGCGACGGACCACCGCATGGGTGCGCGCGATCAGCTCGTCCTTGTGGAAGGGCTTGGTCATATAGTCGTCGGCGCCGCCGCCGAAGGTCTTGACCTTGGTCTCGATCTCGGTCGAACCCGACAGGATCATCACGGGGGTGTTGACCTTGCCCACGCGAAGCTGACGCAGCACTTCCAGGCCGCTCATGTCCGGCAGGTTCAGGTCCAACAAAATGAGGTCATAGTCATAGATCTTGCCCAGATCGATGCCTTCCTCGCCCAGGTCCGTCGTATAGACATTGAACCCCTCCGACTTCAGCATCAGTTCGATGCTTTGCGCCGTGGCGTGGTCGTCTTCAATCAGCAGAACACGCATGAATGCCCCTCCAGGCAAAGCTAGACCGTTGGACCCGATCGACACGACCGGGTAACCTTGTTCGAACGTTAACCGCCGAAAACCTTAAGAAAGGTTAACGCCACCCCATAGAGACGAATCTAGGCTGATTTGCGAATCGGCGTCGAGACCGGCGAGTCAACGATTCGAATTTATTTGCGGCTCTGCGCGATACCGACCCCGACGGCGCGGAAGTCCCCACCCTCATTCCCAAGGCCCGCCTGACGACACGACCGATCCTGTCGCACAATAGGAACATCTTCCTATCACGCCTTCCGCCCCGTTCTAGGATGGGGCAACCGAGACGTGAAACAGGAGTGACGACGGTGAGCGAACAGTATCGTGTGATGGTGGCAGAAGGCGACCAGATCCGGGCCGGGCTGGCGATGCAGATGGTGGCGGTGGCGACCGGCGTCCCCCCCGCCCGGATGATCGCCCACGCCCGCCAAGGGCCCCAGGTGAACCGCGCCCGCTGGCTGTCGATGTATCTGACCCATGTCGGGTTTGGCTGGCCGGTGGAGCGGGTGGGCCACGCCTTCGGCTTCAACCGCTGCACCGTGGCCACGGCCTGTCGCTGGGCCGAGGACGTGCGCGAACGGCCCGAGATCGATCGCCTGATCGACCGGATGGAGGCGGCGATCCGCGACCTGTGCGAGGCCCCGGCCCTGGTCCTTCCGAGCGAGGCGCGGGCATGAGCGGCCCCGTCCATCGCGCGCGCAGCCTGCTGACCCGCCCCACCGCCTGGATCGACGCTCACGGCGCGGGCTACGCCATCCGCACCGGCCCCGACCGCCGCGCCTTCGTCCTCCTGACGATCGACGAGACCACCTATCGCGCCCTGATCGAGACGCCGGGACTGAAGGCCCGTCCCGGCGGCGGCTGGGTCGCCCGGCCCGTCGCCGCGTCCTCCTCCGCCCCGACCCCCGCACCCGGCCGTCCCGGCTGGATCGAGGGTACCCGCATGACCCTGGATGCCCAGGGCCGCGCCGTCGAACATCGCGCCAATCTGGGCGAAAGCCCGATCGCCTGGCTGGCCCGGCGCAAGGATCAGGCGGGCCGCCCCTGGCTGACCCCGGCCCAGGTCGCGGCCGGCGAACGACTGCGTCGCGACGCCGAGGTCGCCGGTTCCGGCCCCTCGGTCACCATGCGCTGGGACGCCCTGCCGCGCGCCGGGGGTGGTTCCGCCGCCCGCGCTGAGCCCGCCGACCGCGCCCTGAACGCCGGCGCCCGCGTCCAGGCCGCCCTTACCGCCCTCAGCCCCCGCCTGCGCCCCTTCGTCGAACGCGTCTGCCTGCACGACACATCGCTTCAACTCGCCGAACGCGAAGCGGGCCTCCGCCGTCGCCAGGGCAAGACGGTGCTGAGGGAGGGGCTGCAGGCCCTGGCCGAGCATTACGGCATCGGGTGAACGACGGATCGACCGTCGTCGCGCGTTGAACTCCACGACGGGGCAGGAGGACGCGAACGATGCGACAGCAACCCGACGTCTTGGCGGCCCTGGCCGTCACCCGGTTCGGCCTCGGAGCCCGGCCCGGCGAGATGACCGCCGTGGGCACGGACCATAGGGGCTGGCTGGAAGCCCAGATCACACCCGGTGGCGCGCCCCAGCCGACCGCATCGCTGCCGGGCTCGCGCGACCAGCTATCGGCGTTTCAGGCCTATCAGGCGGATCGGCGCGAGCGCCGACAGGATCGCCGGACCGCCGACCCGGCAACCGCTGCGATGGCACCCTCTCCGGCCCCGATGATTCAGGCTCCCGCCACAGCGGCTGAAAGCTCGCAGCCCAGGGTCGGTGAGGCCCAGGCCGCCTTCGACGCTGCGCGCGAAAGCCGCCGCGACCTGCGTCAGGATATCGGGGTCGAATTCCTGGCGCGGGCGCAGCACGGGGCGACCACGGACGCCGGGTTCGCCGAGCGCTGGGCCCTGTTCTGGACCAACAATTTCGCCGTCTCGGCCACGAAATTCCAGTCGGGCATATTCGCCGGCCCCTTCGAGCGAGAAGCCATCCGGCCCCATGTTTTTGGCCGGTTCGAGGACCTGGTGATCGCCGCGGAACAGCATCCGGCCATGCTGACCTACCTGGATCAGGTCCAGTCGGTGGGCCCCAACAGCCGCGCGGGCCAGCGCCGCAACGCCGGTCTGAACGAGAACCTGGCCCGCGAGGCCATGGAGTTGCATACTCTGGGGGCCGACGGCGGATACACCCAGGCCGACGTCACCGAACTGGCCCGCGCCCTGACCGGCTGGGCCACACCCTTCGCCCGTCAGGCAAGCGGGAACGGGGCCTTCGCCTTCCGTCCGCAGGTCCATGAGCCCGGTCCCCGCACCCTGATGGGCAAGACCTATGCCGAGGGCGGCGTCGCCCAGGGCGAGGCGATCCTGCGCGATCTGGCCAACCATCCGGCGACGGCCCGGCGGGCGGCGAAACGGATCGCGGCCCATTTCGTCTCCGACACCCCGCCGCCCGAACTGGTCGCGGCGCTGGAACGGGCCTGGGTCGACAGCGGCGGCGACCTGGCGGTCGTGGCCCGCGCCCTGATCGCCGCACCCCAGGCCTGGAGCCCCGAACCGGCCAAATTCAAGACACCCTATGAGTTCGTGGTCTCGACCCACCGCGCCCTCGGCACCCAGCCACAGCGTGTTCAGGCCCTGCAACCGCCGCTGCTGGAGATGGGCCAGCCCGCGTTCTCGCCGCCCTCGCCCGAGGGTTGGCCGGACACCGCCGCCGACTGGGCCGGGCCGGACGCCATCGTCAAACGGCTGGAATGGGCCAAACAGGTCGGCGCGCGCACCGGCCAGACCGATCCGGTCACGACCGCCGCTTCGGCGCTCGGGCCCCGCATCGGCGATCGCACCCGCCAGACCGTCGCTCGCGCCGAGAGCCGGGCCGAGGGCATGACCCTGTTCCTGATGTCGCCGGAGTTTCAACGCCGATGATCCCGCACCTTCACCGCCGCGCCTTCCTGGGCGCATCCGCTGCCGGCCTGACCCTGGCCTTCGCCGGACAGACCCACGCTCAGTCCGCCAGCGGCCCGCGCAACAAGCTGGTCGTCATCATCGCTCGGGGGGCCATGGACGGTCTGTCGGTCACCGTGCCTCATGCGGATCCCGACTATGTACGGCTTCGCGGTGGATTGGCGATCGCCGCGCCCGGCCAGCCCGAGGGTGCTCTGGACCTGACCGAAGGGTTCGGCCTGCATCCGTCCCTGACCGGCCTGCACGACCTGTCGAAGGCGGGCCAGCTCCGCTTCGCACCCGCCGCTGCAATCCCCGCCCGCATCCGCTCGCATTTCGACGCCCAGGACGTGCTCGAGAATGGCGGCGAGGCGCTGCGCGCGGAGACCGACGGATGGTTGAACCGTGCCCTGGCAGCGGGAGGGTCAAGCAAAGGTCTGTCGATCGGGGCCCAGACGCCGCTGATCCTGCGCGGGACCTTCCAGACCAGTTCCTGGGCGCCGGGTGGGGACATCAAGGGCGACGACCGGGTCGCGGCCCTGTTGCAGGATTTGTACGCCACCGATCCGCTGCTCGGCCCCGCCCTGGCCAGCGGGCTCCAGACCGAGGCCGCCGCTCAGGCCATGTCGGACGGCACCCCGCTGCGCCGCAACGACGTCTCGGGTCTGGGTCAGGCCGTGGCGCGGCTGATGCGGGGGGACGAGGGCGCGGACGTTGTCGCCCTGTCGCTGGACGGCTGGGACACCCATGCGCGTCAGGCCGGTCAGCTCACCACCCGTCTGGCGCTGATGGACCAGGTGATCGGTGGCCTCAAGAACGGTCTCGCCGACGATTGGGACCGCGCCGTCGTCGTCGTCGCCACCGAGTTCGGCCGCACCGTCCGCGTCAACGGCACCAACGGCACCGACCACGGGACGGGGTCATCCCTGTTGCTGGCCGGCGGGGCCGTCAAGACCGGCGGCCTGATCGGCGACTGGCCGACCCTGGCCGAAAACCGTTTGTTCGAAGGCCGCGACCTGACGCCCACGATCGACGTCCGCTCGGTCTTCAAGGGCGTGCTACGAGATCACCTCGGACTCGACCGCGCAGCCTTGGACTCCAGGGTCTTTCCCAACAGCGCCGCCGAGGCACCGGTCTTGGAGGGATTGGTCTAAGGAGGGCACCAACGGCGCGTGGATGTAACCTCGGCAATACGAAGGCGTAGGCGTGCACATAGGCCTGTGTCAGACCGACGTTGCCACGACGGCGATTCCAGACGATCCAGACTTTCCAGACTCTGTTTTTCGCGTCCCCCTCCATCCCGGCCCCGGACCCGTCTGAATGGACCCCGTCACCCTCGCCCTGATCGCCGGTCTGATGATGCTGGCGGCCATGCTCTACACATCCGTCGGGCATGCGGGGGCGTCGGCCTATCTGGCGATCATGGCCCTGTTCGCCGTGGCACCCGAGACGATGCGGCCCACGGCCCTGGTGCTGAACGTGCTGGTGGCCAGTTTCACGACCTGGCGGTTTGTTAAGGCGGGTCAGTTCAACGGGCGGCTGATGGCGGCCTTCGTCCTGGGGGCGGTGCCCGCAGCCTTCGTCGCCGGGCGGTTCAGCCTGCCGGACGATGTCTACAAGCCCTTGATCGCGCTGATGCTTCTGCTGGCCGCCATCCGCATGATCTGGCCCACCGACCTGTCCAAGGCCGCCGAACCCAAACCGCCCCACCTCCTGATCGCCGTGGGCGTCGGGGCCATGATCGGCGTCCTGTCGGGCCTGACCGGCACGGGGGGCGGCATCTTCCTCAGCCCCGTCATCCTGCTGATGGGGTGGGAGGCGACGCGGCGGACCTCGGGCATCGCGGCAGGCTTCATCCTGTGCGTTTCGGCCGCGGGGCTGGCGGGCAACCTGTCCAGCGTCGGCAGCCTGCCGCCCGAACTGCCCTGGTTCATGGCGGCGGTGGTTCTGGGGGCCGTCATCGGCACACGGTTCGGCGTGTCGAAGCTGGACCCCGGCCGCCTGCGTCAGGCCCTGGGCGTCGTCCTCATTATCGCTTCGGCCAAGATCGCCCTGACGTGACCGCTGTGCTAGGGTTCATGCCATGAACGCCGCGCTGAAGCTGATGACGCCGGATGTCTTCCTGGAGTGGTGCCTCGATCAGGAGGACCGCTGGGAACTGGTAGACGGCATGCCCCGGATGATGACCGGCGCGACCCGCATCCATGATCGGGTCGTGGTCAATGTGATCGCCGATTTGGGCTTCCGCTTGCGCGGCAAGCCCTGCCAACCCAACACCGCCGACGTCGCCGCCCGCACACCTCGGGGCAATGTCCGCCGCCCGGATGTCACGGTCGATTGCGGTGGCCCGCCCGACGCGGAACTGGCTAGCCAGGCCCCGGTGGTTTTCGTCGAGGTTCTGTCCCCCTCGACCCGCGCCATCGACCTGGTCCGAAAGACCGACGAGTACAAGGACGTGCCCAGCCTGCGTCACATCCTGCTGATCGACCCCAACATCGCCCGCGTCGGCCACTGGAGCCGTCCGGACGAGGCCACCCCCTGGACCAGCACGGACGTCACCGGCCTGGAGGCCGAGATCGCCCTGACCGCCATCGACGTGATCCTGCCGATGTCCGAGGTCTATGCCGGGCTGGACCTGAAAGCCTGAGCCCTCTGGCTCAGAAGTCCACCCGCGCCGAGATCCACAGGCGGCGGGGCTCCTGGTTGTTGGTGTATTCCGACCCGTAGAGAACTGGATTGCCATAGGGCAGCAGGCTGATGAAGTCGGTGTCCAGCAGGTTGTAGATCACCGCGTTCAGCGTCACCCGATCGTTCAACTCATACGCCCCGCCCAGGTGGAACAGCGAATAGGCCTTGTAGTCGCCCAGGGCATCGGGCTCGGCCCCGACGCCCCGGAACCGCTCGGATCGGTATTCGCCGCGAAGCCAGGTCGACAGCCGGTCCGTGGCCTGCCAGTTCAGGCTGGCATTGACCATATGCTCGGGCGTGTCGGTCAGGGGCAGGCCCGCCTGCGCCCCCGACTTCTGCTCGCTTTCGGTATAGGTATAGTTGCCGCTGACGGTCCAGGCGTCGGCCAGGGCCCACCGCGCCGAGGCCTCGACCCCGCGGGTCACCGCCTCGTCGATATTGATGCTCTGACCGAATGTCGCGGCATTGGGGAAGAAGCCCACGTCGGTACAGCCCGTCTGCGGATAGTTGCCCGCCGCATAGTTCGCCGCCGTGATGCCGAAGGCGCAATTGCGGACCGGCGGGCCCGAGGCGATCTTGTCCTCGAACTGGTTGTCGAAGACCGTCAGACTGGCGCGGAAGTCGTCACGGTTGTCATAGAAGACGGCGATCTCGGTGGCGGTGCTGGTCTCGGGTTGCAGACCGGGCGAGCCCAGCAGCGGCAGGCGACCCTGCTGGCCGAACCCGTTGATGCCCTCGGCCAGCTGCTCCAGGCGTGGGGTCTTGAAGCCCTGGCTGACGCCGCCCTTGATCGTCCAATGAGGCGTGGCGTTCCACACCAGATAGGCGCGGGGGCTGAACTGGTCGCCGAAGGTGGAGTGGTCGTCGTAACGCCCGCCCAGGGTCAGGGCCAGGGTGTCGGTGAACCGCCACTCGTCCTCGGCGAACAGGGCCTGCTGCACGAACTCGAAGCTCGTCGGGGCCACGCCATCGACCATCGACGCATCCCAGTACTGGCCACCGACCGTGAAGGTGTGGTTGCGCCATTGCGACGACAGCTTGGTGTCGAAGATGATGCTCTCGGTCTCCAGGGTACGCGGCCCGCCCGCGCCCGCGACGCCATTGGGGATGATCCGACCGATGGTCTCGGTCTGGCCGTAGGACAGGGTGTTCTCCCAGGTGCCGAACGGCAGGATCCAGTCATAGGCGAGGACCGCCTGGTCACGATTGAACTCCAGGGCGTCGGCATAGCCGCCCGCCGTGGTGGCGGTGCCCAGCTGGCTGTTGGCATTGTCGTACCACTGGCTGGTGGTGTCGACGTCCAGCCAGATCAGGTGGTCGGGATGCGGCGTCAGGCTGAGCCGACCGCCGATGTTCCAGATCTCGCTCTCGGTCGAACTGCGGCCGAAGCCGGTGACGGGCACCTCAGTGCCCGCAACATTGTCGAACGTCAGCGACGACTGTTCGCGGGTCAGATAGCTGCCGCGCACAGCCAGCCCCAACAGGTCCGGCACGACCGGGCCGTTGGCATAGACGTCGCCGCCGTGCAGGTTGCCGAAGGCGTCGTCGCTCTGCAGCGTGGCATTGGCCGAGACGCTGCCCGACCAGACGTCCCCGACCTTTTTGGTGATGATGTTGACCACCCCGCCGATGGCGTCGGAGCCATACAGGGTCGAGACCGGCCCGCGCACCACCTCGATCCGCTCGATCGAGGACACGGGCGGCAGGAAGCCGGTCGAGGTCTCGCCGAACCCGTTCGGCGTCACGCTGCCTGCCGTGTTCTGACGGCGACCGTCGATCAGGATCAGGGTATAGTCCGAGCCCAGGCCCCGGATATTGATGTTCAGCCCCCCGGTTTTGCCGACCGCACCGCCGACGTCCACGCCGGGCACGTCGTTCAGCAGTTCGGCGATGGAGCCCGCGCGCTGCTGGCGGATCTGTTCGCCGGTGACCACGCTGATGGAGGCGGGGGCCTGTTCGATGCGCTGCTCGAAGCCTGACGCCGTGACCACGATCTCGCCCAGCTGGGCTTCCGGTTCGCCCTCGACCGTCTGGGCGGCTGCGGAAAGGGCCAGGGTCGAGCAGCCCAGGGCCAACAGACAGGCAAAACCGGGGCGGGCGAGACGAACAGGAGACATGAGGGCGCTTTCGTGACTTGCGAGCGCCTCTCATTATGAATCGCGACGGGAATGGCAAGAGGTATGTTGCGATCGGGTCGCAATTCGCTGTGGCGTCTTGGCGCAGCGCGGGGTCAGACCTCGGCCCAGCGTCTCAGCAGGTTGTGATAGACGCCGGTCAGCTCGATCACGGCCTGATCGGTCGGTCCCTTGTCCAGATTGACCCTCTGGGTCGCGACGTCCAGCTGGAACAGGGTCTCGCGCGCCGCGTCGTCCCGCACCAGGCTCTGCAGCCAGAAGAAGCTGGAAACCCGCGCCCCCCGCGTCACCGGCGTGACCCGATGCAGGCTCTTGGACGGATACAGCACCAGATCGCCTGCGGGCAGTTTCACCGACTGCGATCCATAGGTGTCCTCGATCACCAGCTCGCCGCCATCGTAGTCGGGGGGGTCGGACAGGAACAGGGTCGCCGAAAGGTCGCTGCGGATACGGATGCCGCCGCCCCGCTGCTGTCGGATGGCATTGTCGATATGGTTGCCGAACGCCTGGCCGCCCTCGTAGCGGTTGAACAGGGGCGGATAGAGGGTGTGGGGCAGGGCGGCGGAGACGAACATCGGATTGGCCAGCAGGGCCTGTTCGACGATGGCCCCGATCTCGATGGCCAGGGCGCTGGCCTCCGGCAGTTGCAGGTTCCGCTTGGCCAGGGCCGATTGATGGCCAGAGGTCGCGTTGCCGTCGGCCCAGGGACCGGCGTCTAGCCGTCCGCGCAGGGCGGCGACCTCGTCGGGCGTGAAGACCTCGGGGATATGCAGCAGCACGATCTCGCTCCTCTGCTCCCTTCCCCTGGAGGGGCAAGGGCCGGGGATGGGGTGGAGGCTATGCATCGAAGGGAGGCTTCGACACCCGGTCTCTTCTGGCACGAAGAATGACACCGGGTGAACGTCAGTCATGGGAAAAGGGGTGCCTCCACCCCATCCCAACCCTTCCCCCTCCAGGGGAAGGGCTATTCTGCGTCAGAAGCGCACGTTCAGCGCCAGGGTCGCTGAGCGACCCGGTGCCGGATCGGCGTGGTGAACGCCGTTGGTTCGAAGGATGTATTCCTCGTCCGTCGCGTTCTGGACGTTCAACTGCAGGGTCGTGCGCGGCGTCAGGTCGTAGGAGGCGAACAGGTCGACGCGAGTGTAGGCCGGGGCAAAGATCGCATTGGTCCCGCCACCGGCACCCCCCTGATTTCCACCGAAACTGTCGGAAACATAGTAGAGCCCCCCACCGGCGGTCAATTTCGAGGTCACATTGTAGGTCGTGAACAGGCTGACATTGTGCTCGGGCGTGTTGGCCAGGCTCTGGCCGACCGTGATGTTGTTGTAGGCGCCGCGCACCAGCTCGCTCTTCTGATAGGTGTAGCCGCCGAAGACCTGCCATTGTGGCGTGATGTTGCCGGACACGCCGAGTTCCAGCCCGCTGACCTCGACCTCTCCGACCTGTTCCGACACGCCGACGGCGACAAGGACGACGGCGTTCTCGCGCTTCGTCTGGAACAGAGATGCGCTGAGTTGCAGCTGGTCGCGGAACAGGGCGGCCTTGGCGCCGACCTCGATGCTGGTGCTTTCTTCGGGGTCGAGCAGGACGGTTGCGGCGGTGGCGGCGGCGTTCTGGTCGCCGGCCGAAAGGGTCGGCGGCGTGGAGGAGGTGGCGTAGGAGGCATAGACGCTGGTGTTCGGGGTCGGCTTGTAGACCAGGCCGACCTGGTAGTTGACGAAATCCCATTCGCCGCGCGGGGCCTCCGTATAGATCGGCGCGGTGACCGTGCCCGAGGCATTGCGACCCGTGGCGACGTACTTGTCCCAGCGCAGGCCGAGGTTCAGCAGCCACTGCTCGCCGATCTCGATGGAGTCGAAGCCATAGACGCCCGTGGTCTTTGTGGTGGACTCGCTGACCAGGCCCCGGACGATCGTCCCCGTCCACGGGTCGCTGGGGTTCGGATCATAGACCGGGGTGCAGTCGAAACCGGTCAGGGGCGCTGGGCAGGGTGAGCCGCTGGTCGTCGTGACGGCGTAGGAGGCGTTGCGGTTGGTCTCCGAGGCCAGTTCGAGGCCGAAGGCGAAGCTGTGATCCAGCCCACCGGTCTTGGCGGTGCCGAACAGTTCGGTGACGTTGGCCAGGGTGTCGGTTGGGTTCCAGCGCGACTTGAGACCCCGCTTCATCCAGTAGACCCCATTGATCAGGGCCGCACCGTTGTTGGTGATGTTGCCGCCGTCGCCCGGGTTGGTCACGACATAGTCGTTCAGGCTCTCGGAATAGCGGGTGGTGTTCCTGATCGTCAGGTTGGGCAGAAGCTGATGCTCCAGTTTCAGGGTCGCGCTGCGGGTCTCGTTGACCAGATAGTCCCGCGCCGTCAGCCCGTAGAAGCTGTCATAGGGCACGTCCAGAATGCCGCTGTCGGTGGTGCGCACGCCGATCTTGGTGAACAGGGGGATGCCGTAGTCCGGCATCTGATCGCTATCCAGGTAATAGACGCTCAGCGTGGCCGAGGTCGGGGTATCCAGGCCCACCCCGATGGCCGCAGCGATCCCGATCTTCTCGTAGTCGACGGCATCGCGACGGGCGATGTCTGCCTGTGTTCCCAGCACATTGATGCGCAAGGCTGCCGTGTCCCCGATCCGCCAGTTCTGGTCCAGGGTCGCCCGAACGTAGCTGTCCGTGCCCCCGCCCAGGGAGACGTCGGTGACGTCGACGAGGCGTGGCTGTTTAGACCCCAGATTGATCGAACCACCGCCGGAGCCCCGACCGGAATAGACCGAATCCGGCCCCTTGATGACCTCGACCTGTTCCAGGTTGAACACCTCGCGCTGGTTCCCGCCCGTGTCGCGAATACCATCAACGAAGATGTTGTTCCCCGACGACTGGCCCCGGATGAAGGGTCGGTCGGCCAGGGGCTGTCCCCCTTCGCCGGCGCCGAAGGTGATGCCGGGCGAGGTCCGCAGCAAATCCTGCAAGGAGGTGGCCCCGATCTGTTCGATCACCTCCTGCGGGATGACGGTGACCGAGCGGGGGGTGTCGATCAGGGGGGCGACGAACTCGGGCGAGGCGGGCTCGCGGCGGATACGCTTGCCATTGACGTCGATGGTGCCCAGGTCGGGGCCGCTGCGGTCCTGATCCGCCATTGGATCGGGCGCGCCGGGCTCCAGGGCCAGAGCAGGCGTGGCACACAGCATCCCGGCGGCGCTGGAGGCAAACAGAAGGGCGCGGAGGGTGGAGGCAGAGAAGGCGGACATGAGCAGCAAAACCAGACATTACGGTGAAAATGCGATGCGCTCGCAATACACCCCTACGGCCACGGTTCAAGAGCGAATGCGAACAATTCTCATGAAGTGACATTCCGGCATGTTTTGGCCACTGATGCCGCCGATTCCCGGTTTGTAGCGTCGGTGACGGTCGTCGGCCTTTGGTGTAGTGTTGCCATATGAACGCCGCGCTCAAACACATGACGCCCGACGAATTCCTGGTCTGGTGCCTGGATCAGCCCGATCGATGGGAGCTGGTGCACGGCATCCCGATCCGCATGATGACTGGCGCGACCCATGGCCATGACGACGTCGTGGTCAATCTGATCGTCGAACTAGGCACGCGATTGAAGGGGAAACCCTGTCGGCCCAAGACCGCCGACATCGCCGCCCAGATGAGCCGCGGCAATATCCGCAGGCCTGACGTGACCGTGGATTGCGGCGTGGCGGATCGCAAGGCCCTCAAGAGCGCCGCGCCAACCGTCTTCTTCGAGGTGCTGTCCCCCTCAACCCGGACCTTCGACCAGCTCCGCAAGATCGAGGAGTACAAGGCCGTCCCGACCTTGCGCCAAATCGTCCTGATCGACCCCGACCGGCCCCGCGTCTGGCTGTGGAGCCGCGCCGACGAGGCCACGCCCTGGACCGATCAGGACATCGAGGGGCTGGACACCGACGTCCCCCTGCCCGCCATCGGCGTGAGCCTGCCGATGGCGTCGATCTATGACGGCGTGACGCTGGAGGACTGATCCGGGCGGGTCAGAACCGTGCCCGGACCGTCACCCCCGCCGTCCGGGGATCGCCGGGATTGCCGATCACCAGGCCGGAGTTGCCCGTCTGGATGCTGACGAACTGGAGGTACTCCTCGTCGAAGGCGTTCTTGACGAAGACATAGGCCTCCCACCCCGCGTCGGCCCGGAACCCGGCCCGCAGATTGACCAGGGCATAGCCGTCGATCCGGGCGTATTCCGAGACCGCCGCGTCGGCGTAATAGGCCGAGCGATAGCTGGCGTCGGCCCCGACGAAGGCCTCGCCGGTCTGGACCGGGCGGAAACGGTATTCGCCGCCGACCGACCCGGCCCATGGCGAGACGCCGGGGAACTCCTTGCCCGACAGGTCGCAAGCGACCGTCGTCCGCCCGATCCGTTCCAGCGGGCAGGGGCCGTTGGCGAAGGACGCATATTCCCCGTCGGTCCAGGCCACATTGGCGAACAGGTCCAGGTCGTCGGTCGGGCGGGCCGTCAGGTCCAGCTCGATCCCCTTGATCTCGACCTTCTCGACATTGGCCAAATAGCCGCGCAGGGCCCCCGGACCGGCATCGACCACATTGGCCTGGAAGTCGGCGATCTCGGTATAGTAGGCGGCCAGGTTGGCAGTCAGGCGGCGGTCGAAGCTCTGGGTCTTGAGGCCAAACTCGTAGGTCGTGACCTCCTCCGGATCGACCTCGGCGCTGTTCAGGGCAGGTGATCCGTCGGCCAGGGTCGGCAGGCCGGCCATGTTAATGCCGCCCGACTTGAACCCCTTGGCATAGGAGCCATAGACCAGCACGTCGTCGGTGACGTCATAAGAGGCTGCGATCTGGCCCGACAGGCTGCCGTCCGAGGTTTCGGCCTCATAGAACTGAGGCCGGGCGATGCCCAGGCGCTGGGTGTTCTGAGCCGCCGTGGGGTTGGCGAGCCCCCCTGCCACGGTGGCCGTGTATGAACCGGACTTGGATTCGTCCGTATAGCGAAGGCCCGGCGTAATGCGGAACCGGTCAGTGACGTTCCAGGTGAACTGGCCGAACATGGCATAGGAATCCGTCTCGATGGTCGAGACATTAAACACCTTGTAGCCATCCAGAAGGGCGTCGGGAACCGTCGCCCCCAGCAGCCAGTAGGAGGCGTCGCGTCCGTACTCTGTGACGCCGTCGGTATCGATAGTCTGGTTGAAATAGTAGAGGCCCGCCGTCCAGTCGATCGTCCGCGACCCTCGCGAGCCGATGCGGAATTCCTGGCTGAACTGGTTCTGGTGCGACGGGTTGGCCGACTGCCGGACGATGTCCAGAGCGGTGTAGTCCCGGTCGTTGGCCGGCTCCCAGTCCCATTCGCGATAGGCCGTCACCGAGGTGAAGCCGATGTCGCCGAAGTCGTAGTCGACGATGGCCGACCCGCCCGCGTGCCACTGGTCCGCCTGGATGTCGGCATCGACGTCGGCGATCCGATCATAGGGGTCGGTGCTGCCGGGCACATAGCCGCGTCCGGCGGCGAGGGCCGGAAACTGCGCGCGGCGCTGGGCGACCGGGATCCCGGTGGGTTCGCCATAGGTCACATATACCTGGGCGCAGCAGTTGGTTTCCTGGCGGCTGTGGTCGGCGGACAGGCGGATGGACAGCCGGTCGTCCGGCTGGATCAGCAGCTGGCCGCGGATGGCCAGGCCGTTGACGTCGTTCTGGTTCTCGCCATTGGTCACATTGGTCAGGAAACCGTCGCGCTGGTTCGACACGACCGATAGCCGTCCGGCTACCGTGTCCCCATACAGCGGCCCGGCGACCGTGCCCTTGATCTGGCGCAGGCCATAGTCGCCGATCGTGATCTCGCCGACGCCCTCGGGTGTAAAGGTGGGGGCCTGGGTGGTGATGTTCAGGGCCCCGGCGGTTGTGTTCTTGCCGAACAACGTCCCCTGCGGCCCGCGCAGCACCTCGATCCGGTCGATGTCGATGAAGTCCAGCGTCGCGGTGGCCGGGCGGGCATTGTAGACCTGATCGATATAGACCCCGACCCCCTGTTCCAGCCCGTCGTTGGCCAGGCCGTAACTGGCCCCTAGGCCCCGGATGGTGATGGCGGTGTTGCGCGGGTTGGAACTCAGGATTTGCAGGCTGGGCACCAGCTGGGTCAGCTGACCGACATTGCCGGTCCCGGTGTTTTCCAGGAGCTCGTTGCCGATGACGGTCAGGGCGATCGGTACGTCCTGCACGTTCTCCTGACGCCGCCGGGCCGTGACCACGATGTCGCCCAGCTGAGCCACGGACGGCTGGGTTTGGGGCGGCGCCTGAGGTTTGGCCAGCGCGGTCGTCGCGAAGAGAATTTCTACCAGCGATGTGGTGGCCAACAGGGCCATGGGTCGATCGAGCCTTCGGCGTGGTGTGATCATAATCGGCGTCCCCTGCTTGTGACGACACCGTTAGCTTGGCCTCGAAAAGGTGCCACATCAAATGATCTGGAGCGAAGAGTAGAAAAACTAACGCATTCGGAGCGCGGCTTTGCGGCGGCACCAACAGCATCGCTGTCGGCACCTTCGACAAGAAATCGTTGTATGCCCCCTTGCCGTGGGCAACGTGCGCTTATCTGTTGTCAGCCTGATTTTCCGGAGATACCGCCATGTCCGACGCCGCCTATGACGCCTCGCGCCACCTGAAATCCGGTCGCGGCAAGATCTATGACTCGATCGTCGACACCATCGGCGACACCCCGATCGTCGGCCTGCCCCGGTTGTCGGCGGAATACGGTGCCAAGGCGCGGGTACTGGCCAAGCTGGAGTTCTTCAACCCGACCTCCTCGGTCAAGGACCGGATCGGGGTGGCCATGATCGAGGCGCTGGAGCAGGCCGGAAAGATCGGTCCCGGCACCGTCCTGATCGAGCCCACATCCGGCAACACCGGCATCGGCCTGGCCTTTGTGGCGGCGGCCAAGGGCTATCGGCTGATCCTGGTCATGCCGGAATCGATGTCGATCGAGCGGAGGAAGATGCTGGCCCTGCTGGGCGCCGAACTGGTGCTGACGCCCGCCGAAAAGGGCATGAAGGGCGCGATCGCCCAGGCCCAGGAACTGCTGGACACGACCCCGAATTCGATCAGCCCGGCCCAGTTCGACAACCTGGCCAATCCCGCCATCCACCGGGTCACGACAGCCGAGGAAATCTGGAACGACACGTCAGGCGCGGTCGACTTCATCATCGCCGGGGTCGGGACCGGCGGCACCATCACCGGCGTCGGCCAGGCGCTGAAGGCCCGGAAACCCGGCCTGAAGATGATCGCGGTCGAGCCGACCGCCTCGCCCGTCCTGTCCGGCGGCGCCCCCGGCCCGCACAAGATCCAGGGCATCGGCGCAGGCTTCGTGCCCTCGATCGTCGATCTGTCGGTCATCGACGGCGTCGAACAGGTGTCGAACGAGGACAGTTTCGACATGGCGCGAAAGGTCGCCCGCACCGAGGGCATCCCGGTCGGCATCAGTTCCGGCGCGGCCCTGACCGCCGCCTTCCGCCTGGCCGCCCTGGACGAGAACGCGGGCAAGACAATCGTCGTCATCATCCCCAGCTTCGCCGAACGTTATCTGTCGACGGCCCTGTTCGAGGGCATCTAGGTCGGAGCGAGCGGGGCGATATCCCCAGCCGTTCCGCCGTCACCACCGGTTAACCAGCCCAGTTCTATCCTGCCCGCGACATGACCGACGTCGCACCGATCCCGGCTGACGAGGCTCCCGAGCCCAACTTTCGCGCGCGCCATGCGCTGCTGAAGCGGCTGGCCGATGTGGTGTCGCTGCCGGCCAGCCGGATCAACGCCTTCGAGCGCGCAGTGACCGGCGATCTGCTGGTCGAGATGCTGCGGCTGGCCGAGACGCGGGATCGCAAACGGGTGGCGGCGCGGCTGGCACCCCTGTCGGAACTGCCCAACAGCCTGACGCGGATGCTGCTGCGCGACGAGCCCGAGATCGCCCAGTTGCTGATCGAGCAGTGCGCGTCGCTGAGCGACGCTGACCTGGTGGCCTGTGCCCGCGATGCCAGCCACGAGCACCGGTTCATGATGGCCAGTCGCCGGGGCCTGTCCGAGGTCGTGACCGAGACCCTGATGAGTTTCGGCGAGGATGCCGTGATCGAGGCCGTGCTGCGAAATCCGACGGCGCGCCTGTCGCAGGTCGCGGTCGAGGGCGTCGTGAGTTTGAGCCGCCAGAGCCCGCAATTGTGCGGGCATCTGCTGAAGCGTCCGGAACTGCGACCGTCCGGGGCCTATGTGATGTTCTGGTGGTGCGGGGCCGAGGACCGGCGGACCATCCTGCAACGCTTCGCCGTCTCGCGCGAGGTCATGCAGGAGGTGGTCGAGGATGTCTTCGCCATGGCCGCCGAGGAGGGCTGGGCCGATCCGGTGTCCAGAAAGGCCCTGCAGTTCATCGAACGGCGGCAACGCAACCGCGCCGCCATCGCCAAGTCGCCGTTTGGCAGTCTGGAACATGCGGTGGCCACGGCGGCGGACAAGGGGCTGAACCGGGAGGTGGCGTCCGAAATCGCCTATCTGGCCGGCATCAAGCCTTTGACGGGGGCCAAGATCCTGGGCGACGTCGGGGGCGAGCCCCTGGCCATACTGTGCAAGGCGACCGGCCTGACCCGCAACGACCTGTCCAACCTGTGGCGGTCGATGAAACGGCCCGAGACCACGGCGGAAGGACAACCGCATCCGGCTTGGGAACGGGTCAGCGTCACCTATGAGATGCTGGCGGTCGATCGGGCCCAGACGGTGCTGCGTTACTGGAACTGGTCTTTGTCATCGGCGCTGACGCCCGCTCTGCTCAAGGCCATCCGTGACGGCGAAAGCGAGATGCTGGACGATTATTCGGCACCCGAACGCGCGGCCATGCTGGCGCTGGCGGAAAACTTCGGGCGTTGAATCGTTCGGCCTCCTCGCCGGGCGATCATCTGATCAAGGTCGTCGCAAGCGAGGTTTGCGACGTCTGATTGCTATATTTCTCGAATATCCGTATTGACCCGGACCAGATTCGCAGTCATGCGACCGGTCGAACGAGGAAACATCAAGTGGAACACCCAGGCATGGACGACAAGAGCGAACTTCTTGAAATGACGGCGGACATCGTGTCGGCCTATGTCGGCAACAACAGCGTCTCGGCCAATGATCTGCCGTCGTTGATCGCCAACATCCACGCGGCGCTGTCGGGCGTCTCGACCGGTGTCGTCGAAGTTGCACCCGAGCCCAAGGAACCGGCCGTGCCGATCCGCAAGTCGATCAGCCCCGACTTCCTGATCTGTCTGGAAGACGGTCGCAAGTTCAAGTCGCTGAAGCGTCACCTGCGCACCAAATACGACATGAGCCCCGAAGACTACCGCGCCAAATGGGGTCTGGCCAAAGACTATCCGATGGTCGCGCCCAACTATGCCAAGGCCCGGTCTGACCTGGCCAAGCAGATGGGCCTGGGCCAGGGTGGTCGCAAACCCGCCCGCGCCACGCGCGTCGCCAAAAAGTAGAGATCGACTGTTCGATCCGGAGCGCCCGCTGCCGAAAGGCGGCGGGCGTTTGGCTGTCCGGGATCAGGCCGCCGCGCTGGTCCGCCGCATGCGCCAGAATCGCAGGGTCCGAAGCGCCGCTTCGCGGGTCAGTTCGGCATAGTGGCGAGCATAGGCGTGGGCCTGGCCCATCGCATCGCCCTCGGTGTTCAGGATGACGACGGCATAGGTCAGGAACAGCGATCGATCCAGATCCGCCGCCTTGCAGACCACCGACAGAGCATCCAGTTCGCGCCGCTCGACGATGTTGGCGGCGGTGTGGAAATCGATGTCGGCCAGCTGGGCCAGGGCGATCAGGAACGGCGTCTTGGAGCCTGAGCGCAGCAACCGCGCCAGCATCTGGGGCGACAGCTGATTGGCGGCGCGCAGTTCCTCGACATAGGCCAGGCTCTCGGCATAGTCGGCGGGCAGGGCTCCGTCCTCGGTGGCGACGCGGGCGCGACCGGCGGCGAGGGCGCTTTCCAGCAGGGCGGGGTCGAGGGCGGCGTTTTTCTCCAGAATCTGCTGACGAAGGCGGGCCTCGACGACGAAATACATCTCGTTCAGCAGGTCGGGCGGCAGGGTGCTGCGTTCGACCGTGGCGGCGTGCAGGGCCGGGCTGGCCTTGGCGCGCTCGACGACGGTCTCGGACGTGGCGCGCGAAAGGCGGGCGCCGTCGTTGCGCAGGAGGGTATTCAGGGTCTCGTCGTCGCCGCGCTGGACGATCATGGCCGAGACGGCTTCGGACACCGTATCGCGCTCGGAAACCGCACGCAGGTGCTCCTGGCCCTTGGTGCCGACAACGCCCAGCAGGTCGTCGTCCGTGAGCGCCGTCGAGGTCCGCAGCACCGCCACGGCAACGGCAGCGTCATCGTTGGCCAAGCGACGGACAAGCCCGCGCGGAGCATCCAGGCACACGGCGAACCGAGCCGAGAGCTCGGCCCGGACCGCGACCTCCATGTCCGCAGACAATTCGGACAGGATGGTATCGTAAAGGTCGCGTTCGGCGTCGGTGCGGACCGGCGCGCCGAAAAAATGCTCGGTCAGTTCACGCAGCAGGGCACGACGCTTCTCGCTGGACGGTTCCTGGGCCAGGGCGATCAGGTCGGGCAGGCGGGAGGTCGGTGCGGTCACGGGCGCGCTCATGGCTGGGCGGGATCCTCTGCAGACGGCGTGATCGCGGTCAGGCGACCGTTGATGTTGCGCACCACGGTCGGGGTCTCTGGCGGCTCGGCCAGATCGACGGGGGCGGAGTCCAGCATGACCGGATCGGGCAGGGGCACCCGGTCGGGCGACTGGCCATTGCCGCGGTGGACCGAATAGCGACGCGGCGAGCGATCGACGTCGGTCGGAGCGGCAGGGTAGGGCGCAGGTGCGGCCTGGGCCGTCTGCTGTGGGGATGGCAGCGTCGCCTGCGCGGCCGGTGTCGAAGGGGGGACAGCCTGCGTTGTTGCGGGCTGTTCAGGCACCGGAGCAGGCTGGCTGTTGCGATTCAGCAGGCGGAAGATGGGGGCGTCTGCCCGGGGGGCGTAGGGATCGACGGCGGGTGTCGATGCGACGCTTTCAGCCGCCGGTGCATCCATCGGGACCGGAGCGGGCTGCTCGACGGCGCGTTCGACAGGGGCCGGACGGGGGACTTCGGCGGCGGGGCCGGTGTCGGCAGCGACCGGTCGCTCGTTTCGCGGCAGTTCATAGGGCGGTGGCTCGACCGGGGGCGCTTCGTAGGTGGGGGCTTCGTAAACAGGGGTCTCGACGACCCGTTCGGTGCGTGGCGCAGGCGCGTCCAGCGGCACGACTGGCGCATAACCGCGTGGGGGTTCGGGCAGGGTCGCGACGCGGGCCTCGTAGGATGGGGCGACGCTGCGGGCCCGGACGGCAGTCTCCAGCGGCGGGGCCGGGACGAAGGCCGAGGTCGGGGTGGGGTCGTAGGCCGGTGGCGCGTAGGTCGGCTCGGCATAGACGCGCGGGGCTGATGAGGGCACGCCGCCGTTCGAAATCCAGGCGCTGGCGGGGGTCGGGCCGGGGCTGGTGCGGGCGCTGTAGCGGGTGGCGACCGGGGCGACCAACGGTTGGCTGGGCATGGACAGGATGGGGCCGCGCGGCTGGGCGTCGTCGCGAATTTCAGGGGCGGGCTCGGCCTGGTATTCAAGGGGTGCCGAGGGTGTCGGCGCGGTCCGGGAGGGACGCGGGCTCTCGTTCTTGCCGGGCCAGGTCAGGTAGCGCATGCCGGGCGTGCGACCGTCGCCGGGGTTTGATATCCGCTGCTGGGCCAGGCTCGGCGTGGCCAGCATCAGGCAGCCGGAGATGACGGCGATCGAGGCCGCGATGGCAGGCGGAGACAGGCGGCAGGTCGGGTTCAGGCGCATTTCGGGCTCCCGTTCCGGAAGGAACGCCCGAAAACCCTAGCGCACAGCCACTTAACCCCGGCCTAACGACCCAGCCGCCGGTTGAGCACGGCCCGTTCGATCGCCTCGACGGCGGCGTTCAGGGCCAGGCCCAGCGCCGCGAGACAGACCAGAGCGGCCAGAAGCTCGGCGGTGCGCAGCCGGTGTCCCGCCTCCAGCAGTCGCCAGGCCAGCCCCTGGGTCGCGCCCGATCCGGAGACGAACTCGGCCACCACCGCCCCGATCACCGACAGGCCGGTGGCGACCCGCAGACCCTCCAGCGCCGATGGCAGGGCGGCGGGCAGGCGCAGGCGGGACAGCCGCTGTATGGGGGTCGCGTCATACAGGTCGAACAACCGCTCCAGATCCGGATCGGCGGACTTGAGGCCCGTCAGCACGCCGCTGAACAGCGGATAGAAGGCGACGGCGGCGGCCAGGGCGATGACCGCCCGGTCGGCATGATCCAGACCCGCCCAGATCAGCACCAGGGGCGCGATGGCCACGATCGGCGTGACCTGGAGCGTCACCGCCAAGGGCCGCACGGCGCGCTCTGCAAAGGGGCTGAGAGAGATCGCCACGGCCAGGCCGCCGCCGAGGACGATCGCCACGATCAGGGCCTGGAGCGCCATCCAGAAGGTCTGGAGCGCCGAACCAGCCAGCACCGGGGCGCGCTCGATCAGGGCCACGCCGATGGCGCTGGGTGGCGGCAGGACGTAGGTCGGGACATTCAGGGCTGTGACCAGCAGCTCCCATCCGATCAACAGGCCGACGATCAGCAGCAGAGGCGGCAGGATGCGGGTCATGACGCCCCCTCAGCCGATCGGAGCCCCATGGCGTCCGACAAGGCCCTGGCGACCGTCTCCACCGCCTCACGGAAGGCGGGGTCGGCACGCCAGCGGTCGGGACGGGGCAGGGGGCCGGGGGTGGCGATGTCGGCGGCGGGACGACCGGTCCGGCTGTCCAGAACGACCACCCTCCCGGCCAGATAGACTGCCTCCTCCACGTCATGGGTGACGAAGACGATGGCCGGATGGCGGGTGGCCCACAGGCGGTGGAGGTCTTCGATCAGGCCGCGCCGGGTGATCGAATCCAGAGCGGCGAAGGGCTCGTCCAGCAGCAGCAGATCGGGATCGGTGACCAGGGCGCGGGCCAGGGACACCCGCATGGCCATGCCACCCGACAGCTGGGACGGGCGGGCGCTCAGCCGGTCGCCCAGACCGACGGCGGTCAGGGCCTCGGCAGCTCGGCGGAGGGCGTCGGGGCGGGCGACACCGGTCAGGTCCAGCGGCAGGGCGACATTGGTCAGGGCGTCGCCCCAGGGCATCAGGGTCGGGCTCTGGAACACGAAGCCAGTCGTGCCGCCGGGGCTGCGGGTCACGGTCCCGCCGGACGGGGTTTCGAGACCGGCCAGCAGCCGCAGAAGGGTGGACTTGCCCGCGCCGGATGCGCCGACGACGGCGACGATCTCGCCGGGTGCGATGGTCAGGTCGAACGTGCCGAGTGCCGGGCGGCCCTTGTAGGCGATCGTGACGCCGCGCAGGGAGGCCGCATCGTTCGATTCAGCGACGATCTGTCTAACCACGGCCCGGCAGATAGGCATTGGTGAAGGCGTCGCGCCAGTTGAGGTTGGCGGGATAGACGCCGGACGCCTGCATCACCTCGAAGAAGGCCTGCCATCGTTCCTGCGTCATGGCCCCGAGGCCGTACAGGGCCGCGTCACCGCCATCGACGATGCCGTTGGCGTTCAGGCGGGCTCTGGCCTGATCCAGAATGTCCTGGGTCATGTCCGGATTGTCCTTGCGGATCAGGGCGTCGGCGGCGCTGGCGTCACCTTTGATATAGTCGCGCCAGCCCTCCGCGGAGGCGGCGATGAAGCCGCGCAGGGCCTCGGCATTGTCACGGGCGAACCCGTCCGGCGACAGGACCATGGTGGCGTAGGAGGGGTAGCCCTCGTCGGCCAGCAGGAAGACGCGCGGCTCGAACCCGGCGACCTGTTCGATCGTATAGGGTTCCGAGGTTAGATAGCCCTGCTGCACCGCCCGGTCGTCGGCCAGGAAGGGGGCGGGGTTGAAGGTGTATTTTCGGACCTGATCGTCGGTGAAGCCGTATTTGGCCTTCAGCCAGACCCAGAAGGCGGTGATCGAGGCGTCGGCCAGCAGGAAGGGCCGTCCGGCCAGGTCCGCGATGCCGGTCAGGTCGGGATCGGGATGGGCGATCAGCACCTGGGGGTCCTTCTGGAAGAAGGCGGCGACGGCCTTCACCGGAGCTCCCTCGGCGACCAGGTTCAGGGGGATGAAGGAGTTGGATCCCATGCCCAGCTCGACCGCTCCGGCGGCCAGAAGTTGCGGGACATTGACGCCTGGGCCGCCCTGGATGATTTCCACGTTCAGGTTTCGGCGTGCGTAGGCCCCGGAGGCCAGGGCCTGATAGAAGCCGCCATGCTCGGCCTGGGCCCGCCAGTCGGTGGCGAAGCGGATGCGGACGCGGCCCTGTTCATCGACGGGGGCCTGGGCGTCGCCGCAGGCAGCGAGGGCCGACATCGAAACCGCTGCCGCACCGATCATCAAGGCGCGGCGGTCAAGAATCGTGGGGCGAAAACTCGGCTCAGCCATGGCGGAGCTTTAGGACGCGACCCGTCGGTTGGGAAGGGCACAGAACGGCACGGGCCTCCGATCGGAACCGACGGCTTCATGGAGTAGGTTTGGAAAAACTGTGATATTTGATGAGGTGGAGCAATACAGATCGGGAGGATGTCATGACGACACAATTCAGTATCCGGCTGGGTTTGGGCCTCGGACTGGCGATCTCCTTGATGGCGACCGGTGTGTCGATGGCCCAGGCCCCGTCGCGTGTCGATCAGGCAAGGCCTGGCACCGCCCCGGCACCAGCGACGCAGACCCAGACCAATCCATACTATGTCGGCAACGCGCTGGCCGGCGAGAATCTCCTGACGGCCGCTGCCCCTGATACGCCGGGTGCGGTCCTGAATGCCTGTCGTGCCCGCGATGCTGCTGCCTGCCGAACGGCCATGGCGGCCGTGACCCGTCGCGACGGCTGGACCGACTGTGGTCGCGATCTTCCCTGCCCTTCCACGACCGAGCGGGAGGCGTCTCTGGCCAATTGCGATCGCGGACAGGCGTCGTCCTGCGATCTGATCGCCGTGTGGCTGAGCCGGAAGGGCTACGATTCCTGGAAGGCTCATTCGGACTGAGCCGATTGCAGAAGCCCGAATTGAGCGGGGGGACGAGGCGCCCCGGCGGACCGGTTTGCTTCGTCCCCCCGCCAAGTCCGGGTTGGGACTTGGCCATTGAGGTTTTGGACCTTGGCGTCTCGTCGGCGGGCGAACCCGGCGGCGGTCGGCTGTATCCTGGCGGCTCAGGTTCGTCTGCGTATCGTCGGGGATTGCGCCCCGTCGGCGTCCGTCGATCCCGGTCCGGTTCCCGTTGACGTGCCGCACCGAAATGCTGACGTCTGGGGCCTGGACCCTGCTTCGTTCGATCCTTGCGTCACCCGGAGGCGCTGCGAAGGAAATCCCTCGGTCAGAGAGCCGGACCGACCCGCTTGAAACCCCGGTCTCCCTGGGTTTCTGCGCCGCCGTGTCCCTCGGCAAAATCAGGGTCGCTCCGAATGGCGGATCCCGCAATGGTCTGTTTTGCGAACCGGGCGTCGGGCGGTGCGGCGTGTGGGGGATAAGTTAATCTCGCTCTGTGGACGGAGCAGATTCGATGAACCGAATCAGCGATCTGGCTTGTCCACAGAAACCGGAGCGCAACCCGCTCTAGCTCGCCAAGGCCTCGCGCTTGGCTTCGAGTTCCAGCCATTCCTCCTCGGCGGCGGTGAGTTTGGCCTGGGCGGCGTCGAGGGCCTTCATGGTGGCGGCGAAACCGGCGGGGTCGCGGCTGTAGAAATTCACGTCGTCGAGGCGGGTCTGGTGGGCCTTGATGGCGTCCGGCAGCTCGTGGATCAGGGTGTCGAGTTCCTTGAGACGGTGGGTGTCCTTGAAGGACATTTTTTTGGAGGCGCGGTCAGAAGGCTCCGCCTTCTCGATCCGACGCGCCTCGGCGACGGGAGCAGGCGCGGGCGGGGGGAGGTCGCTGGAGACGGAGTTCTTCAGGAACCCCGGGTTCTGGCGGATGAAGTCGGTCCAGCCGCCGGGGGTTTCCACGATATCGCCGCGGCCGTTCATGCCGATGGTCGAGGTGGCGAGGCGGTCGACGAAATCACGGTCGTGGCTGACCAGAATGAGCGTGCCGTCGTACTGCTCCAGAAGCTCCTCCAGCTTGTCGAGCGTCTCCATGTCGAGGTCGTTCGTGGGTTCGTCGAGGACCAGCATGTTGGCGGGTTTGGCCAGGGCCAGGGCCAGCAGCAGGCGATTGCGCTCGCCGCCCGACAGGGTCGAGATCGGCTGGCGCAGCTGGGCCTCGGTGAACAGAAAATCCTTGGCGTAGGCGGCGACGTGTTTGGAGATGCCGCGCACGATGATGGAGTCGCCACCGCCCGGCGTCAGCGCGTCCCACAGGGTCATGTCCGAGCGCAGGCCGTCGCGGGACTGGTCCAGATAGACGGTTTCCAGACTGGCCCCCAGTTTGACGGTGCCGTCGGTCGGGGCCAGCTCGCCCAGCATGATCTTGACCAATGTGGTCTTGCCCGCGCCGTTGGGGCCGACGATGGCCAGGCGGTCGCCGCGGATGATGCGGCTGGTAAAGGGTTTGATGACGACCCGGTCGCCGAAGGACTGGGTGACGCCCTTCAGGTCGGCGACCAGCTTGCCCGAAGTGCCGCCGGAATCGACGCCGAGCTGCATCTCACGCGGCCGGTCCTTCGCCTGTTCGGCGCGTTCGGCGCGCAGGGCGTCCAGCGAGCGGGCGCGGCCTTCGTTGCGGCTGCGGCGGGCGGTGATCGAGCTGTAGAAGGTGACGGTCTCGCGCGCGATGGTCTTGGTCAGCTTGTCGAAGGCGATGGCCTCTTCTTCCATCGTCTTGGCGGCCCATTCGTCGAAGGCGTCGAAGCCCTTGTTCAGGGTGCGGACGCGGCGGCCTTCCAGCCAGTGGCAGGACTGGGTGACGCGGTTCAGGAAGGCGCGGTCGTGGGAGACGATCAGGGCGGCGCAGCGGGCGTCGATGATCTCGTTCTCCAGCAACTCGATGGCCATGATATCCATGTGGTTGGTGGGCTCGTCCAGCAGCAGCAGGTCGGGCTCTTCGGCGAAGGCCTTGGCCAGGGCGGCGCGGCGAATCTCGCCGCCGGACAGGCCCTGGGTCGATTTGGACGGGTCCATGCCGAAGGTTTCCAGCCAGCTTTCGGCGGTCCAGGGTTCGGCGTCGTTCGACGTGGCGTAGTCCAGCAGGGTGTCGCCGGCGATGAGCGGCTCCTGCGGCACATAGGCGAAACGGACCGAGCCCTGGATCGAGCGGGTGCCTGAGTCCGGCTCGATCAGGCCCATGACGACCTTCATCAGGGTCGATTTGCCTGCGCCGTTGCGGCCGACCAGGCAGGAAAGGGTGCGCGGCTCGATGGCCAGATCGACGCCGTCGAAAAGGGGGCGCGGACCGTCCTGGAGACGGACATCCTTGAGGGCGACGAGGGGAGGACGGGGAGCCATGGATGCTTTCGCGAGCCGGGGAGGCTATGGGGAGGCGTGCATGTAGAACCTGAAGCCCCCGCAACCAACCCCTTCTGGGAAACGACACCGCTGGAGGCGATGACGGTCGCCCAGTGGGAGAGCCTGTGCGACGGGTGCGGGCTGTGCTGTCTGATCCGGTTCGAGGACGAGGAGACGGGCGAGGTGTTCCCGACACGGGTGCATTGCAAGCTGTTCGACAGCCAGGCCTGTACCTGCTCCGACTATGCCAATCGCAAGGTGCATGTGCCCGACTGCGTCAAGCTGACGCCCGGCAATGTGGAGACGCTGCACTGGATGCCGCTGTCGTGCGCCTATCGGCGGATCAGCGAGGGAAGGGGGCTGGCGGACTGGCATCCGCTGGTGTCTGGCGACCCGGAAACAGTACACACGGCAGGCGTTTCGGTGCGGTGTCAGACGATCTCGGAGCTGGACCTGGCCCAGCCCGAGGACGCGGTGGATTTCGAAGAACCGGAATATATGATCGAACGTGGACGCTAACCGATAATTTCTGATTCGGTGGGCAGGATCGGACATCTCGGGGAGCTCGTCTTGATTCAGGCCGCGAAGTCGTCGTTCGACCGGATCACCGCGATGGCGGCGGCGGTGTTCGATGCGCCGATGTCTGTCGTCACCTTGCTGGACGAGGAGCGGGCGGTCTTTCACGGGCGGCTGGGGATGGAACTGATCGTCCTCCCGCGCGGGGCCAGCGTCGGGACGCATATCGCCGCATTGGGACGGGGCGGGGTGATGATCCTGCCGGATGCGAGCCAGGACCCGCGCACCTGCGACCATCCGATGGTGACCGGCGAACCCCATGTGCGCTGGTTTGTGGGGGCGACGGTCTGTACCCCCGACGGGGTGCCGGTCGGGGCGCTGAACGTCATGGATACGCGGCTGGCGCGTGAGGCACCGACGGACGCGCAGCTCGGCCAGCTGCAGCTGCTGGCGGAGATGGTCGGCGACATCGTCGAGCGCGAGCGGGACCGACGGGGGCAGACGGCTCAGCTGAAGATGCTGCAGATGGCCGAGAGCGTATCGAACATGGGCCACTGGCATGTCGACCTTTTGGCCAAGAAGGTGACCTGGTCTCAGGAGGTCTATCGCATCCACGGGGTCGATCCCAAGGTCTTCATGCCGACGCGCGCTTCGGTGCTGGATCGGTTTCCGGAAGAGGACCGCGAGAGGCTGAATGGCTTTATCCAGCGGGCGCTGACTACCGGCGAGGGTTATGAATACATTACCCCGTTGGTTCGCGAAGATGGGTCGCGGCGGCAAGTCTCGGTCGAGGCGACGGTCGAAACGGATATCACCGGCAAGCCAACGGCCCTGTTCGGGGTCATCCGCGACGTGACCGAAGAGCAGGAGGCCCTGGCACGGGTCGCGCGTTCGGAGGCCCGTTACCGGCTGCTGGCCGATCACATGGGCGATGTGATCATGCGAATCCGCCCGGATGGACAGGGGGCCTATGTCAGTCCGGCGTGCCAAGTGCTGCTGGGATGGACACTGGCGGAGATGGCCGTCCAGTCCAGCGCCTTCTTCGTCCATCCCGACGACCACGCGACGCTCTGGGCCGCGACCAAACGGGCATTCGGCGGAGAGGTCGGCCAGCGGCTGGAGTATCGTCTGCTGCACAAGAACGGGCACCATGTCTGGGTCGAGGGCAATTTCCAGCCCGTGCCCGATGCCGAAGGGGGGGGGTTCGCGAACTGGTCGTCGTCATTCGCGACGTTTCCGAGCGAAAGACGCTGGAAACAGCGTTGATCGCTGCGAAGGAACGGGCCGAGGCCGCAGCTCAGGCCAAGTCCGAGTTCCTGGCAAACATGAGCCACGAGTTGCGCACGCCTCTGACCAGTGTGGTCGGGTTCTCCGAGTTGTTGCAGAACAGCCGAGCGCTGCCGGAGAGCGAGCGCCGACATGCCGACATGATCGCCATGTCATCCAGGGCCTTGCTGGCCGTGATCAACGATATTCTCGACTACTCCAAGCTGGAGGCAAACGGCGTCGTGCTGGACCAGACCGCCTTCGACCCGGCGGAAATGGCGTGGGCGGCAGCGGATATCGTCGAGGCCCAGTGCCGGCGCAAAGGGCTCGCGTTGCGGGTCGAGGTGGAACCGGGCCTGCCCAGAGCCGTGATCGGAGACGAGGGGCGGCTGCGGCAGGTGGTGCTGAACCTGCTGTCCAATGCCGTGAAATTCACGGCTGAAGGGTCGGTGACGCTGACGCTCGGCGGGCGTTGGTTGCCCGACAACCGGTGGTCCCTCATCCTGGCGGTGCGCGACACCGGGATCGGGATCGCGGCGGACAAGATCGATATGCTGTTCGAGCGGTTCAGTCAGGCGGATGCCTCGACCACCCGAATGTATGGCGGGACCGGGCTGGGGCTGTCGATCTCGCAGCGACTGGCGATGCTGATGGGCGGCGAGGTCTGCGTCGAGAGCACGCCGGGATCAGGGTCCCGGTTCTGGGTCGAGATTCCTGTGACCGTCAGCGGGGACCAGGCCCTCGTCACCCCTGCCGTCCCTGCGTCGACCGCAATCCCAGCGCGGGCGCGCATCCTGATGGCCGACGACGCGGCGGCGAACCGGGAGCTCGTTACCGCCATCCTGGCCAGTCAGGACGTGACGCTGGACACCGTCTGCGACGGGGCCGAGGCGGTCGAGGCGGCGCGAAGCGGGATCTACGACCTGATCCTGATGGACGTGCAGATGCCGGTGATGGACGGGATGCAGGCGACGCGGGCGATCCGGGCGTTCGGTGGGGCCGCTGGCGAAGTGCCGATCCTGGCCCTGACGGCGAATGTCCAGGCGTCGCAGGTGGCCCTGTGTCTGGAAGCCGGAATGGATGCCCATCTGGCCAAGCCGATCAGCGTGGTCGATCTGCTGGCAACGGTCGCGGCGGCGCTGAACGGTCGGCTGGAGACCGCGCGGGCCGCCTGATCCGGGGGGATGGGGCCGGGACTTCTCGGAGTTCGAGGCCGCAATGCCGGTCATCGCAAGGGATTGCAGAAATCTCGAGGCGACTTTCCAGCCCAGGGTCGCTGGTCCGCTATGTTTGGGTATGGCGGGAAATGAAGACGAGGACACAGGGGTTTGGGACCCGGAGGTCTGGGCCGGCGGGCTGATCGCCGAGCTGAAGGGCGCAGTGGAAAAGACCGTGCGCAAGCTGGTCATTCGATGCGACGAGGACTGCGACACGGCGGAAGCCGATCGCCGGGTGCGCGCGGTCCACAACGCGATGCGCGCCATCCAGACCATCGTGGCGACCGTCAGAGCCTTCCGGTCTGCAAACGCACATCACGAGGACGCAATGCGTGACAAGGACGACGGAGAAGACCTGTGCCCCGAAGCGGTCGAACGAGCCCGCGAGGAACTGCGATCCCGTCTCGGACATCTACGATCTGTCGTGGAACGAAAATGCCTGGCTGCGGGACTCGAACGGCCGGACCCTGACGGAGGGTTTGCGCTCGACCCCGAGATTGCATGAGCATCAGACGCCGCCGGTGACCGCCTGGCGCAGTTGGTTGCTGCTGGGTGGTCGGGGATCTGGCAAGACCCTCGCCGGAGCCAACTGGCTGCGGTCCGTGGCCAGCCGCTGTGGTGGACTGAGGCTGGCCTTGGTCGGGCCGACGTTGCATGACGTGCGCGAGGTGATGGTCGAGGGGCCGTCGGGCATCAAGGCGTTGAGCGCCAGATCGGCGCGGCCGCGCTGGGAAGCCGGTCGCAAGCGGCTGATCTGGTCCAACGGCAGCATGGCCTATGCGTTTTCGGCGGAGGATCCGGACAGTCTGAGGGGGCCGCAGTTTCACGGGGCGTGGGCAGACGAGTTCTGTGCCTGGCGCAATCCGGAGGCGGTTCTGTCGAACTTGAGACTGGGGATGCGGCTGGGGCGGATGCCCCGGCTGATCGTGACGACGACGCCCCGACCGACCCCGGCGCTGAGGCGGCTGATCGCGGAGACGGGGACAGTCGTGGATCGGGCCGGGACCAAGGCCAATGAGGCGCATCTTTCGCCGGGGTTTCTGGCCCATCTGAAGGACATCTATGGCGGGACGCGGCTGGAGGCGCAGGAGCTGGAGGGGCTGATCGTCGAGAGCGACGGGGCGCTGTTCAACGCGGCGGATCTGGCCCGGGCGAGGGGCCATCGGCCGGTGTCGCTGGACAAGATCGTGGTGGCGGTCGACCCGCCGGCCAGCGCGCATGGCGATGCCTGTGGAATCGTGGTGGCGGGTTGTCGTGACCGCATCGGCTATGTGCTGGCAGACCGGAGTCTGAAGGGGTTGTCGCCGCATGGATGGGGGCTGCGTGTCGCCCAGACAGCGCGAGAGTTTGGCGCGCACCAGATCGTCGCCGAGGCCAACCAGGGGGGCGAGATGGTGCGAACGGTGCTGGTCCAAGCCGGGTGCGAGGCCCCGATCAAGCTGGTGCACGCAACGCGCGGCAAAAGGGTGCGGGCCGAGCCGATCGCGGCGCTGTACGAGCAGGGACGGGTGGTCCACTGCGACGCCTTTCCGGCGCTGGAAGAAGAGATGATGGCGCTGGGGGCCGATACGGGCGGGCACAGTCCCGACCGCGCCGATGCCCTGGTCTGGGCGTTGAGCCATCTGCTGCTGGAGCAGAGGGCGGGGCCGAGGGTGCGGGCGTTGTAAGGCGGCCCGCCGGTCGTTCGAGAAACACAAGGATGATGCTGATGCCGATACTGCCGTGGCTCTCGGGCCGGGGGGCGCGAACGCGTACGCCCGGAATTGGGGCCCCCGAGATCAAGGACAGCCGGGCGGGACCGCTGATCGCCCTGACCGGCGCAGGCCGCCCAAGGTGGACGCCGAGGGACTATGCCAGCCTGGCCTCGGAGGGGTTCGGAAAGAATCCGGTGGTCTATCGCTGTGTGCGGATGATCGCCGAAGCCGCCGCATCGACGCCCTTGACGGTGTTCGAGGGTGGGGTGCGGGCGCCCAGCTCCGGCAAGGATGCGCATCCGCTGGCGCGGTTGCTGGCCCAGCCCAATCCGGAACAGGCCGGGGCCGAGTGGCTGGAGGGGGTGTATGGCGCGCTGCAGACGGCGGGGAATGCCTATGTCGAGGCGGTCGGCGATGAGGCCCCGGAGGAGCTGTGGTCGCTGAGGCCGGACCGGGTGAAGGTGATCCCGGGGCGGGGCGGCTGGGCCCAGGGGTATGAGTATTCCGTGGACGGGCGGTCGGTGACGATCGGGCGGGCCGGGGATGGCTGGATGCCGGTGATGCATCTGAAGCTGTTTCATCCCAACGACGATCATTACGGGTTTTCGCCGCTGGAGGCGGCGGCTTTCGCGATCGATGTGCACAATGCGTCGGGGGCCTGGAACAAGGCGCTGCTGGACAATGCGGCGCGGCCCAGTGGAGCGCTGGTCTATGGGGCGAAGGACGGCGAGCGGCTGACGGGGGAGCAGTTCGAGGCGCTGAAGGCCGAGCTGTCGGCGACGCATTCGGGGGCGAGCAACGCCGGGCGGCCGATCCTGCTGGAAGGCGGGCTGGACTGGAAGCCGATGTCGATGACCCCAGCCGAGATGGACTTCATCGCCGGGAAACACGCGGCGGCGCGTGAGATCGCCCTGGCCTTCGGGGTGCCGCCGCAGCTGCTGGGGATCCCGGGGGATGCGACCTATGCCAACTATCGCGAGGCGAATGCGGCGTTCTGGCGGGGGACGGTGGTGCCGCTGGTGAGGAAGACTGCCGGGGGCGCTTAGCGGGTGGCTGGGGCACCGGTATCCGGGCGTGCGGATCGAGGCGGACCTGGACGCGGTGCCGGCCCTTCAGCCCGAGCGCGATGCGCTGTGGGCGCGGCTGGGGGCCGCCGGGTTCCTGACGGACGACGAGCGGCGGCGGATGGCGGGGGTGGGCGCGTGATGGAAGAGATGAAGAAGGTGCCGGTGGCGCTGATCGTCGCGCTGGTGATCCAGACGATCGGGGGGTTGGTGTGGGCCGGTGGCGCGGCGGCGCGCATCGCGACGCTGGAGACCCGGGTTACGGAACAGAGGCTGGTGGCCGAACGGCTGGCGCGGCTGGAGGAACAGGGTATCGCCACACGGGCGGCGGTGGACCGGATCGAGCGACGGCTGGAGGCGGGATGATGGGGGCGACGCACGGACGTCTCCCTCCCCTTCATGGGGAGGGATGCTCGCAAAGCGAGCCGGGTGGGGCAGCTTGGGGCAAGAAGGGTCTGGCCAGCGTCGTACGGCCCCACCCGGGCTCGGCTGACGCCTCGCCGTCCCTCCCCATGAAGGGGAGGGAGAATGCCGCACTTCTGATCCAGGGCTACGCCTCCCTGTGGGGGATCGCCGATCTGAACGGCGACGTGGTGGCCAGGGGGGCGTTCGCCGACAGCCTGGCGCGGACGGGGGCTGCGGGCGTGCGGATGCTGCATCAGCATGAGGCGCGGGCGGTGGTCGGGGTCTGGGACGAGATGGTCGAGGATCAGCGTGGGCTGTTGGTCCGGGGACGGATCGAGGACTGGTCGCCGGAGGCGCGGTTCGCGGGCGCGCTGAGCCGGGCTGGGGCGCTGGACGGGTTGTCGATCGGGTTCCGGGCGGCGAAGGCGCGCCGGGACGGGCGACTGAGGGTGCTGACGGCGGTGGAGCTGTGGGAGGTGTCGCTGGTGACGTTTCCGATGCTGCCGGGGGCGCGGTTCAGAGTGGCTTCGACGTTCGAATTTGCCGACGCGACACCCAAGAGATGATCGATTCCGTCGTCAGGCCGACGATCCAAAAAATCAGGAGGAGCATCAGCGCAGCGTCTGAATATGGCTGGCTGACGTCGCGAGGAGCACCCTTCTGTATCAACCACTGCGCATAGGCAAAACAACCCAAAGAACTCAGGAAAAACGGGACCTGAATAACCCGCGCCAGCTTCGATCTCTTTTGCAAAGTAGGGTCAGGAATCCGACCTGCCGCTCTGTCCTGGCGATCCTGAGAGGCGCTGCTCCAGAAGGCGAGAAGGGTCCAGCTTCCCAGCAGGGCGAGGGCGACCCAAGGGCCCAACGGCTTGATGTCGATCACAACCATCGATCCGACGAAAGCCACCATGGTGGCGATGCCTAGGATCATCGGCCATCGGCCTAGGCCCAAGCCGCTGCTTGCATTTCGAGGACGGTTTTCCACGCCCGAACCTAACCGCAATCCAGAGTTCTTCAAAGCCGGGGGACATCACGGAAGACGACCAGTCCCTGCGTTTGCGGCTTTCGCTTTGTCAACGTGAGGAAACGTCGTGACGTTTCCGATGCTGCCGGGGGCGCGGTTCACGCCGATCCAATGAAATCCAAGGACGCGTGACAGCGTTCGAGGCGAGGTCCGCTGGCTGTGCCATCGGATGACACATGGCCAAGGCTTCTAGCCTGCCATCCATTCAACCGGAGACATCATGAAAGAGACCAAGACCGTATCGGGGCAACCCGAGGCGCGCGCTGCCATGCATGAAATGATGGCGGCGTTCGAGGCGTTCAAAGGGGCGAACGATGCCCGGCTGGATGAGATCGAGAAGAAGGCCAGCGCGGATGTGCTGCTGGAGGAGAAGGTGGCGCGGATCGACGCCGCAGTGGGCCAGGCGCAGGCGCGGCTGGACCGGGTGGTGTCGGAGGCGAGGCGGCCGGGGATCGGGGGCGAGTCTGGGGCTGGCGGCCCCTCCGTCTCTCCCTTCGGTCGAGCCACCTCCCCATTTCATGGGGAGGAGAAGGCGGCATTCGACGGGTATATCCGCACGGGCCGTGATCTGGGGCTGGAGGTGAAGGCGGGGCTGTCGTCGGCGGCGAACTCGGGCGGCTATGTGGTGCCGCCGGAGACCGAGCGGGCGATCGAGCGGCGGCTGATGGCGGGCTCGCCGATGCGCGAGATCGCCACCGTGCGGACCGTGGCGTCGGGCGTGTTCCGCAAGCCCGTGTCGACGGCGGGGATCGCGTCCGGATGGGTGGCGGAGACGGCGGCGCGGCCCGAGACGGATCCGGCGACCCTGGCCCTGCTGGAGTTCCCGGCGGCGGATCTGTATGCCAATCCGGCGGCGACGCAGTCCTTGCTGGACGATGCGCTGATCAATCTGGACGAATGGCTGGCGGCCGAGGTCGAGGATGCGTTCGCGGCCCAGGAGACGTCGGCCTTCGTGAACGGGGACGGGGTCAACAAGCCCAAGGGGTTCCTGAACTATACGACGGTGGCGGATGCCAGCCACGTCTGGGGTCAGATCGGCTATGTGGCGTCCGGCGCGGCAGGCGCATTCGCGGGAACCACGCCGGCGGATCGGCTGATCGACCTGGTCTATGCGCCCAAGGCCCAGTATCGGCCGAACGGGCGGTTCGTGATGAACCGGCGCACGGTCTCGGCGATCCGCAAGTTCAAGGATGCCGACAACAACTACATCTGGGCACCGGCGACGCGACCGGGGGAGACGGCGTCGCTGCTGGGCTATGCGGTGACCGAGATCGAGACCATGCCGGACATCGCGGCCAACAGCCTGTCGATCGCGTTCGGGGACTTCCAGCGGGGGTATCTGATCGTCGATCGGGCGGGGGTGCGTGTGTTGCGCAATCCGTATTCGGCCAAGCCCTATGTACTGTTCTACACGACCAAGCGGGTCGGGGGCGGGGTGCAGAATTTCGACGCCATCAAGGTGATGAAGTTCAGCGCGAGCTGACGTGATCATGCTCCCTCTCCCCGTGTGGGAGAGGGAGGCCGCGCACGAGAGCGAAGCGATCGTTCTGGCGTGGGCGGGTGAGGGGTGAAGCGGTGGATGCTGCTCCTGGCACTGTCACCCTCACCCTTTCGCGCAAGGACGACGCCGAAGACGGCGTCGTGCGCTCAAGCCCTCTCCCATCAAGGGAGAGGGAAGGAATTTCCGGAGAAATCACCATGACCGCACCCGTCAGCCTGGCGGAGGCGAAGCTATTTCTGCGCGTCGGGCATGACGCGGAGGACGGGCTGATCGCCACACTCATCGAGGCGGCCCGGGCGCGGGTCGAGGGGGATGTGGGGCTGAGCCTGACGTCCACGTCGCCCGCGCCGTTGCGGCTGGCGATCCTGATGCTGGCCCTGCGCGCCTATGAGCGGGGCGAGAGCGAGATGCCGATCGGGCCGGTCGAGGCCTGGATCGCGCCTTATCGGGTGGTGCGGCTGTGAGCGGGGACCACGGGGCGGCTTTGCATTCGGCGCTGGTGGCTCATCTGAGGGCCGATGCGGGGGTGCGGGCGCGGCTGGGGGAGCTGACGCGGGTCTTCGACGCCGTGCCGAAACAGGCCGCGTTTCCACTTCTGCTGATCGAGCGCAGCGAGAGCCGGGCGGTGCCTGCCGACGGGTGCGGGATCGAGCATCGGCTGATGTTGCGGGCGGCCTCGACCTTTGGTGGCGTGCCGGAGGTGCAGGCGGTCGTCGCTGCGGTGCGGGGGGCGCTGGCCGAGGCCGTGCTGGAGGCGGACGGGGTGCGCACGGTGTCGGTGCGGGTGACGTTCTCCGACGTGTTTCGCAGTGCCGATCTGAGGCGGACCTGGGCGGTGATCCGGGTTCGGGCGGTGACGGAAGAGGTTTGACGGCAATCTCCCTCCCGCGAAGTCGGGAGGGACGGCGAAGCGAAGCGGAGCCCGGGTGGGGCCGTGAGTCGATCGCCTCTTTTCTAACTTCCCCACCCGGATCGCTTCGCGATCGTCCCTCCCCATGAAGGGGAGGGAGAAACAAGGGAGACGACCATGGCCGCGCAGCGCGGGAAGGACATACTGCTGAAGATCGAGGGCGCGCCGGGCGTGTTCACGACGGTGGCGGGGTTGCGGGCGCGGACGATCGCGCTGAACGCCCGCAGCGTCGATGCGACGGACGGGGACTCGGCCGGGCGGTGGCGCGAGCTGCTGGGCGGGGCGGGGGTCAAGTCGGCGGCGGTGTCGGGGCAGGGCATCTTTCGCGATGCGGCGTCCGATGCCTTGATCCGCGAGGCCTTCTTCGATCAGGCAGCGAAGCGATGGCGGCTGATCGTGCCGGACTTCGGCACGCTGGAGGGGCCGTTCGTGGTGGCGGCGCTGGAATATGCCGGGGAGCACGAGGGCGAGGCGACGTTCGCCATGAGCCTGGCTAGCGCGGGTGAAGTGACGTTCCAGGCTCTGACATGAACGGCGTGCGGGGCGAGGTTTCGGTGGTTCTGGCGGGGGCGGAGCGGCGGCTGTGTCTGACGCTGGGGGCACTGGCGGAGATCGAGACGGGGCTGGGGTTGCGGGGGCTGGGGGAGCTCGGCGAGCGGATGCGGGCGCTGTCGGCAAGCGATCTGAGGGTGGTGCTGGCTGCGTTGCTAAGGGGCGGCGGTGAGGATGGGGCGGTCGCGTCTGACGCCGGGCCTGCGGAGTCGGCGCGGGCGGTGGCACGGGCGTTCGAGGCCACATCATGAGTGCGCTATCGCCTCGCGCGCGGCACGCGGTTGCTTGAGCGAGGTGCCGATGCCTTGGGCCGAGATGATGCAGGCGGCGGTGCGGATGGGGATTTCGCCGGATGGGTTCTGGCGGTTGTCGCTGAAGGAATGGCGGATGCTGACGGTGGAGGTCGGTGGGGCCGTGCCGATGGGGCGTCAGGATTTCCAGCGGATGGTCGAGCAGTGGCCGGATTCTCCCTCCACCGGAGTGGGACCGTGAGGCGGAGCCGAGCGCGGGTAGGGATGTGTGATGTGGCGGCGGTTTGCGAGGCGTTGAACGGCCCCACCCGGATCGCTGCGCGATCGTCCCTCCCCATGAAGGGGAGGGAGAAAGGATAGTCATGACCGACAGTTTTGATCTCGACACCGTGCCGCTGAAGGCGGCGGAAGCGGCGGCGGCGCTGGAGGGGTTGCGGGAGCCTGCGGAGCGGGCGGCGGGCGCGATTGAGGATGCATTCGGGCGGGCCGGTGAGAGCCTGACACGGTCGCTGAGCCGGGCGGCGGCGGATGGGGAGATATCCCTGGCCGAGCTGGCGCGGGCGGTGTTGTCGGTGGTCAATGCGGCAGCGGGCGGGTCTCGCAGCGGCGGTCTGGGCGACGCGATCGCCCAGGCGGTGTCGGGCGCGTTTCGCGGGAGCCGGGCCGAGGGCGGGCCTGTGCTGGCGGGCGGGGCCTATCTGGTCGGGGAGCGGGGTCCGGAGGTGTTTCGGCCTTCGGGCTCGGGCGTGATCGAGCCGGGCGGTGGGGCCGGCGGCGTCGTGGTCAATGTGCGTGTGGACGGTGGCGCGCCGGGCTTGATCCGGTCCGAGGCGCAGATCGCCCAGATGCTGGCACGCGCTGTGGCACTCGGTGCGCGCAGACTTTAGGCGCTACCGCACTTCGCGCTTCGCGCTGCTTGAGCGCAGATATCGCGATCGTCAGCTGAAGACGTCGCTGTCGACCGGGTTCTTGGGATTGGGGCCGAAGCGGTTCGATCCGGGCTGGCTGTCGGTGACGCCGATCCACAGCAGGAAACCGAGGCCGACGAGCGTCAGAAGCGCGATCAGGCCGAAAATCGGGCCAATGACGCCAAGGATGGCGGCCGGATCCTCGCGCTCCAGGGCAGCGGAGTTGGCGATGGCACCGATCCCGATCATGCTGACGCCGACGATGGTGCCGACGAAACCGACACCATAGGGAATGGCGGCCAGCCAGCCCGAATGGCCCATGTCGTGAAGACGCTTCACCGTGATGGCGAGGTTCGGCCAGATCAGGCCGATCGAGATCAGGGTGCCGATCACCGGCAGCCAGCCCAACACGACGCCGACGCCCAGCAGGATCAGCCACGAAATCCAGAAATTCTGACGCCGCAGACGACCCTGGAACGAGAACAGGGCGGTCTGGAACTCGAAGGGCTGGGCCTGGGCCGAGGGACCGGCATAGGACCGTTCGGGTGCCGGTGATGGGCTCGCGGCCAGGGTGACGATCTGTGTGGCGCTGTCGCCGTCAGGGACGAAATCGACGCGCTGGCCGGGGCGGACGGTGGCACCGGACTGGAGCGAGGCGCTGACGAAGCCATAGCGAGCACCGTCGTCGCCGCTGATCCGACCGGTAAGGGTCGCCGGGTCGAAGTCGAGAATTTCACCACGCATTCAAAGCCCCCTGTGCTGCGCGCTCAGCATGGCCGAACGGCGGGATCGCGACAAGCCAAAGGAGACGAGGTCCATGGCCTTTCACGAGGTGAGGCTGCCCGCGCGGTTGGCGTTCGGGTCGACGGGCGGGGTCGAGCGGCGGACCGAGATCACGACCCTGGGATCGGGGTTCGAGCGGCGCTCGACCCCCTGGGCGATGGGGCGCAGGCGGTATCTGATCGGGGCTAATCTGAGGTCGCTGGAGGATATGGCGGCGCTGACGGCGTTTTTCGAGGCGCGGCGGGGGCGGCTGTACGGGTTCCGGTTCCGGGATTTCGCCGACTTTCAGTCCTGTGCGCCGGGCGGGACGGTGACAGCCAGCGACCAGGCGATCGGGATCGGCGACGGGACGCGGCGGACGTTCGGGCTGGTGAAGGCTTATGGCGATGTGTCGCGGGCGATCAGCAAGCCGGTCGAGGGATCGGTGACCGTGGCGGTCGGTGAGGTGGTGCTGGCGGGGTCTGCGTTCGCGATAGATGCGGTGACCGGTTTGGTGACGCTGGCAGTCGCGCCGGGAGCGGGCGTGGCGGTGACGGCGGGGTTCGTGTTCGACGTGCCGGTGCGGTTCGATGCGGACCGGATCGAGGTCACCCTGGAGACCTTCGGGGCCGGGCGGATGGCGGCGGTGCCGCTGATCGAGGTGCGGGTCTGATGCGTGACGTACCAGCAGAGATGGCCGCCCGGATCGAGAGCGGGGCGGTGGGGCTGTGTCATGTCTGGCAGCTACGTCGGACGGACGGGATGGTGATCGGGTTCACCGATCATGATCGCGATCTGACGGTGGACGGCGTCGTCTGTCGGGCGGCGAGCGGGTGGAGCGCAGGCGCGGCGGAAGGGGCGGTCGGGCTGGCGGCGGGGTCGGTGGCGGCGGCTGGGGCCTTGGACGATGAGGCGATTACGGAAGAGGACATTGTGGCGGGGCTGTACGACCAGGCGACGGTCGAGGTCTGGCGGGTGGACTGGGAAAGGCCGGACCTGAGGGTGCGGCTGTGGGTCGGGACGCTGGCGCGCATACGGCGCGAGAACGGGGGCTTTTTGGCCGAGGTGGAGGGGCCGATGGCGGCGCTGGAGCGGGTGGTCGGGCGGACCTATGGGCGGGGGTGCGATGCGGTGCTGGGGGATCAGCGGTGCGGGGTCGTGCTGGCGGGGGCGGCTGCGCAGGTTTGCGACAAGCGGTGGGCGACCTGTGTCGGAGTGTTTGCGAACGGGATCAATTTCCAGGGCTTTCCGGAGATTCCGGGGGACGACTTCCTGACGGCGCACCCGGCGACGGGTGGGCGGCATGATGGGGGACGGCGGTGAGGGGGGCGGTCTTGCCTTCTCCCTCCCCCGAAGTGGGGAGGGATCGTGAGGCGAAGCCGAACGCGGGTGGGGCCGTGAGAAGCGCAGTGTCGATGTTCGAACTGCCCCACCCGGACCGCTGCGCGGTCGTCCCTCCCCATAAATGGGAAGGAGAAAGCCGAGTCGTCTCCGCCGCCCGTGCCTGGCTGGGGACGCCGTATCGGCATCAGGCGAGCGTGAGGGGCGAGGGGGCGGATTGTCTGGGGCTGGTGCGCGGGGTGTGGCGCGAGGTCGTGGGCGAGGAGCCGGAGGTCTTGCCGCCCTATTCGCCGGACTGGGCCGAGGTGGGGTCGGCGGAGACGCTGCTGGAGGCGGCGGGGCGGTGGCTGAGGCCGGTGCCGATCGCCGAGATGCGGGTCGGGGACGTGCTGCTGTTCCGCATGTCGCCGGGGTGTGCGGTGAAGCATTGCGCGATCCTGAGTGATGTCCCGAACGGGCCCCCCTCTGGCCGCGATGCGGCCTGTCTCCCCCCAGCGGGGGGAGAGATGCGGATGATCCACGCCTATTGGGGCCGGGCGGTGGTCGAGAGCTGGATGGGGCCGTGGTGGACGAAACGGCTGGTGGCTGTGTTCCGGTTTCCCGAGGAGGGTTGAAATGGCTCAAGTCATTCTGAGCGAGATCGGGGGGCGGGTCGGGGGTCCGGTCGGGCGGGCGATCGGGGGCTTTGTCGGGCGCAGCGTCGACGAGGCGGCGATCGGGGCGCTGAGCCCTGCAAGGCAGCGGGGGCCCCGGCTGGAGACCTTGCGGGTGCAGTCGTCGGCGGACGGGGCACCGATGGCGTGTGCCTTTGGGCGGGCGCGGGTGACGGGGCAGGTGATCTGGGCCGCGCGTTTCCTGGAGAAGCGGAACGAGCAGCGGGGCGGCAAGGGCGGGCCGAGGACGGTCGACTATGCCTATTCGCTGAGTTTCGCGGTGGCGATCTGCGAGGGGACGATCGACGGGGTCGGGCGGGTGTGGGCAGACGGGCAGCCGCTGGATCTGCGCGGGGTGACGATGCGGGTCTATCGCGGGACGGCGGATCAGACGCCCGATCCGCTGATCGAGGCGGTCGAAGGCGAGGCACCCGCGTATTGGGGGACAGCCTATGCGGTGTTCGAGGACATGCCCCTGGGCGTGTTCGGGAACCGCGTGCCGCAGCTGAGCTTCGAGGTGTTCCGCAGGCCCGGCGGCGACGGGCTGGAGGAACGGCTGGAGGGGGTGTGTCTGATCCCCGGGGCGGGGGAGTTCGTGCTGGCAAGCGAAACCGTGCTGCGGCGCGATGGGCTTACGCGGACGACGGCGGAGAATGTGCATCATGCGGAGGGGCGACCCGATCTGATCGTGTCGCTGGACCAGCTGGAGGCGCAGGCGCCGAACCTGAAACGGGTCAGTCTGGTGGTCGGGTGGTTCGGGGATGACTTGCGGGCCGGTCATTGCCGGGTGCGGCCGGGGGTGGAGCGGCGGGACAAGCCGACGGAGCCGCAGGTATGGTCGGTGGCGGGGCTGGATCGGGACGACGCGCATCTGATTTCGGATGTGGAGGGTGTGCCGGCGTACGGTGGAACGCCGTCGGACGAGACGGTGCGGCAGGCGGTGGCGGCGCTGAAGGCGCGGGGGTGGGCGGTGACCCTGTATCCGTTCGTCTTCATGGATGTGCCGGTCGGGAACGGGCTGGCCGATCCCTATGGGCGGGTCGAGCAGCCGCCCTATCCGTGGCGGGGGCGGATCAGGGGCGTGGATGGGGCTGGCGCAGGCGGAGAGATCGCGGCCCTGTTCGGGACGGCGGACGGGTGGGGGCTGCGTCGGCTGGCGCTGCATTATGCGGGCCTGGCGGCGGAGACGGGCTGCGACGGGTTGCTGATCGGGTCGGAGATGCGGGGGGTGACCTGGACGCGGGATGCGGCGGGCGGGCATCCGGCGGTGCCGCAATACAGGACGCTGGCGGCGGAATGCCGGGCGATCGTGGGGGCCGATGTCGCGCTGTCCTATGCGGCGGACTGGTCGGAGTATTTCGGGTTCCAGCCGGGGGATGGGACGGTGACGTTTCATCTGGATCCGTTGTGGGCCGATCCGGAGATCGATTACGTCGGCATCGACTGGTACCCGCCGCTGGGGGACTGGCGGGACGGGGATGGCGGGGTCGATGCGGCCACGTATGCTGGGCCGACCGATCCGGACTATCTGGCGGCACAGGTGGCGGGCGGGGACGGGTGCGACTGGTTCTATGCGAGCGAGGCGGATCGGGCAGGGCAGGTGCGCACCGCCATCGTCGATACGGCGCATGGCGAGGACTGGGTGTTCCGGCCCAAGGATCTGGTCGGGTGGTGGTCGCATGCGCACCACGATCGGCCGGGCGGGGTGAGGGCGGCTGTGCCGACCGCCTGGGTGCCGGGGATGAAGCCGATCCGGTTGACGGAGTTCGGCTGCGCGGCGGTGGACCGGGGCGGCAATGCGCCCAATCTGTTTCTGGACCCCAAGAGTTCGGAGAGTTTCCTGCCGCCGTTCTCGACCGGCGCGCGAGACGACCGGATGCAGCGGAGGGCGCTGGAGGCGGTGCTGATCCATTTCGCGGACCCGGCGAACAATCCGGTGTCGACGGTCTATGGCGGCCCGATGCTGGCGGCGGCGGATGCGTGGTGCTGGGACGCGCGGCCCTATCCTGCGTTTCCGGCGCTGGGGGATGTGTGGGCCGATGCCGGGGCGTGGCGGACGGGGCACTGGCTGAACGGGCGTCTGGTCGGGGACGGGGTCGATCTGCTGGCGGCGATCCTGCGGCGCGGGGGTCTGGCGGACGAGGATTTCACGATCGGGGCGCAGGCGGGGGAGGCCCAGGGCTATGTGATCGATCGACCGATGCGGACGCGCGATGCGCTGGAGCCGCTGCTGGCGGCCTTCGGCATGGTCGGGGCGGAGCGGGACGGCAGGGTGGCCCTGGTCGGGGTCGAGCCGGTGAGCGGGGTGCTGGAGGCGGATGGGCGGGCCCTGCCGGATGATGGGGCGTCGGTGACGGCGGAGCGGATGCTGGAGGCCCGGCCGGGGGCGGCGCGGGTGCGGTATATCGACGAGGGGGCGGACTATCAGACCGGGTCGGTGGTGGTGCGGTCGGATGGTGAAGGGGGCGGGGTGGATGTCGATCTGCCGGCCGTCTGTGGACCGGGGTTGGCGACGGCTCTGGCGGAACGGTCGCTGGCCGGGGTCGGGGCGGAGCGGCTGACGGTGGCGCTGGGGCCGCTGGAGGCGCTGCGGCTGGAGCCGGGGGATCGGGTCGGGGTCGAGGGACGCGACGGGGTGTGGCGGGTCGAGCGGGTGGACTGGGACGAGACGCCGAGGGCGGTGCTGATGCCGGTCGTGGATGTGGCGGTCGGGGATCTGGCGGTGGACTGGCGGTCGGAGGAGGCTCCGCCGACGGTGGGGCGGCCGGTGTTCCGGGTGCTGGACCTGCCGCCTCTGCCGGGGTTCGAGGAGGACGACCGGCCGGTGGTGGCGGTGGCGGCGGAGCCCTGGGCGCCGATGACGGTGCTGGCGGGGCCGGACGCCGAGGCGCTGACGGTTCGAGCAACAGTCAGCGAGCCCGCGACGGTCGGGGCGTTGGTCGAGGTTCTGAAGCCGGGGGTGGTGGACCGGTGGGATGATGTGAATGCCATCGTGGTGCGGGTCGAGGGGCGAGCACCGATGGCGCTGTCGGAGGTGGCGGTGTTGGCCGGGGCCAATGCGGTGGCGGTGGAGACGGCGGTGGGTTGGGAGGTGGTACAGTTCCGGGCGGCGACGCTGGTCGAGGCCGAGGTGTGGCGGCTGAGCGGACTGCTGCGGGGGCAGCAGGGGACCGAGATTCAAATGCGGGCCGGGAGCGCGGTCGGGGCGACGGTGGTGTTTTTGAACGAGGCGGTGGCGCGGGCGTCGTTTTCGCGAGCGGAGCGGGGGCTGGAACTGGTCTGGCGGGCCGGGCCGTCAGGGGCTGCGCCGGGCGGGGCCGGGTTTGCCGAGCGGCTCGAGACGGTGCGGGGGGTGCATGACCGGGGCTGGGCTCCGGTGCATCTGACGGTCTCGGCGGTCGAGGGGGGCTTTCGGGTCGGCTGGATGCCGAGGGTGAGGGTGAACGGGGATGGCTGGGATCTGGAGCCGGAGGAGGTCGATGGGCGGCGATTTCGGGTCCGGGTTCTGGACGGCGCGGTCGAACGGCGGGTGGTCGAGGTGGAGGGGGTGGCGTGGGCTTATGAGGTGGCGGAGATGGCGGCTGATTTTCCGGGTGGGGTCGGGGAGGGTGTGCGGGTGGCGGTCGCCCACTGGAGTGCGGGGTATGGATGGGGGGCGGAGGCGGAGGTCTCGCTGTGAGTTCTCCCTCCCCCGAAGTGGGGAGGGACGATCGCTGAGCGATCCGGGTGGGGTCGTGTGACGTGATGCCGTGCTGCTGGACCTGATGGCCCCACCCGGCTTCGCCTTCGGCTCAGCGTCCCTCCCCATGAAGGGGAGGGATAGGGCTTTCACCCTTTGCGCCGGGCGTGCGATGTCCTAACTGAGGGGCATTGTTGTTGGGCTATCGCGCGTTGCGCTGCTTGAGCCCGAAGCACAGGAGCGATCAAGGCGTGGCGAGCGATCCCTATAAGGAACTGGGTGTGTCCAGGGGTGCGAGCGCGGACGAGATCAAGAAGGCCTTTCGCAAACTGGCCAAGGAACTGCATCCCGACACCCATCCCGACCAGCCCGCGACGCTGGAGCGGTTCAAGCGGGTGACGGCGGCGTTCGACATCCTGGGCGATGTCGAGAAACGCAAGAAATACGACGCCGGAGCGATCGACGGCCAGGGGCATGAGCAATCGTATCGGCCCAGTGGCGGGGCGCGACCGGGTGGGTTCGGGACAGGCGGGTTCTCCGGGGCGCGGTATGAGGGCGGGCCGGGCGGTCGGGCGGCGTTCGACGACATCGATCTGGAAGAACTGTTCGGGCGCTTCGGCGGTGGCGGCGCGCGACCGCAGGCCAAGAGCACATTCTCCGCGCGCGGGCAGGATGTACGGGCGACGCTGGACATCAGTCTGGAAGACGCCATCGGCGGAACGACGCGTCGGATACAATTTTCGGACGGGCGGACGCTGGATGTGACGATCCCCAAGGGGGCGGCCGATGGGCAGGTGATCCGGCTGCGCGGGCAGGGGGCGCCTGGGCGGGGGGCCGAGGCGGGCGATGCGCTGATCGAGCTGAAGATCGCGGCGCATCCGGTGTTCAGGATCGAAGGCGCGGACCTGGTGATGGATCTGCCGGTCTCGGTGCCGGATGCGGTACTGGGCGGCAAGGTGCCGGTGCCGACGCCGGACGGGACGGTGTCGATGACGATCCCGAAGGGGTCGAACTCGGGCACGGTGTTGCGGCTGAAGGGACGAGGCGCGTTCGTCGGCGGCAAGCGGGGGGATCTGAAGGCGCGGCTGGTTGTGACCCTGCCGGATGCGGCGGATGAGGCTCTGACGAAATTCGCACAGGACTGGCGGGATCGTCAGCCCTATCGGCCGTGGCGGTCGTGATGGACAGGCCAACGGTGAAACCGGCGCGGCCCTGGTTTTCGGTCGGGCCGACGGCGAAGCGACCGGGGTGGTCGTCGCAAGGGTTGCCACAGGGTTTGCTGGGGCGGGGTATCCGCGCGCCGGAGGTGGTCGAGCGGTTCGCGCACGGCCTGAGGCTGACGCGCGAGGTGCTGGAGGTGCCGGACGACTGGGTGCTGGCCTATGTGCCGGGGTCGGATACGGGGGCGGTCGAGGCCGTGATGTGGTCGATGCTGGGCGAGCGGCCGGTGCAGGTGCTGGCCTGGGAGAATTTCGGGCACGAATGGGCGAAGGACGCGCGTGATCACCTGAAGCTGGAGCCGGAGGTGATCAGCGCGCCGTGGGGCGAACTGCCGGACCTGAGCCGGGTCGATCCGACCAAGGACCTGGTGTTTCCGTGGAACGGGACGACGGCGGGGGTACGGGTGCCCAATGCCGATTTCATACCTAAGGATCGCGAGGGGCTGGCGATCTGTGATGCGACGTCGGCGGCGTTCGCCATGCCGATCGACTACAGCCGCCTGGATGTGGTGACCTTCAGCTTCCAGAAGGCACTGGGCGGCGAGGCCGGGATCGGGGTGGCGGCATTGTCGCCTCGGGCCGTGGCGCGGCTGGATTCGTACGAGCCGCCGAGGGCGGTGCCGAAGGTGTTGCGGCTGCGCGGGGCGAACGGGTTCGATCGGGCGCTGGCGACGGGGACGATGATCAACACCTATTCAGTGTGGACGATCGAGGACTGGATCGACGCGCTGGATTGGGCGAAGTCGATCGGGGGTCTGGGAGAGCTGATCGCGCGGACGGACCGGAATGCGCAGGCCCTTTTCGAGTGGGTTGCGCGCACGGACTGGATCGAACCGCTGGCGGTGGAGCCCCAGACGCGATCGACGACCTCGGTCTGTCTGAAGATCGTCGATCCGCGTGTGACGGCGCTGGACGAGGCGGGGCGGCAGGCGTTCGTCAAGCGGATGAAGGCGCTGCTGGAGGCCGAGGGCGCGGCGTTCGACGTCGAGTCGCACCGGAACGCACCGGCGGGGTTGCGGCTGTGGTGCGGGTGTACGGTCGAGACGGTGGACGTGGAGGCGGCGACGCCGTGGCTGGAGTGGGCGTTCAGAATCGCCGTCGCCGAGTTGGCTGCATAAATCGTCCCTGTCGGGACGACACCGGACGATTCCCCCGCTATAGCCTGCCCCCGCTCATTCCGGCCGTCTCGGCCCAGCGGAGATCATGACTTTGGCGAACGTGGCGGTGGTCGGGGCCCAGTGGGGCGACGAGGGCAAGGGCAAGATCGTCGACTGGCTGTCGAACCGGGCTGACATGGTCGTGCGGTTTCAGGGCGGGCACAACGCCGGCCATACGCTGGTGGTGGACGGGAAGGTCTATAAGCTGGCGCTGCTGCCCTCGGGCGTGGTGCAGGGCAAGCCCTCGATCATCGGCAATGGGGTGGTGGTCGATCCCTGGCATCTGGTCGGGGAGATCGAGAAGATTGAGGCGCAGGGGATTTCCATCAGTCCCGAGGTGCTGATCGTGGCGGACAATGCGTGTCTGATCCTGCCGATCCATCCGGCGCTGGATGTGGCGCGGGAGGCGGCGGCGAACGCGCCGGGGGCGCGGATCGGGACGACGGGTCGAGGGATCGGGCCGGCGTATGAGGACAAGGTGGGGCGCCGGGCGATTCGGGTGTGCGACCTGGCCAGTGCCGAGGACCTGACGATCAAGATCGAGCGGTTGCGGGCGCATCACGATCCGCTGCGGATCGGGCTGGGGCTGGAGCCGATCGATCCGGAGGCGCTGCTGGCGCAACTGCTGGAGATCGCGCCGAAGATCCTGCCCTATGTGCAGCCGGCGTGGCGGGTGCTGGACCAGGCGAACCGGTCCGGAAAGCGGGTGCTGTTCGAGGGGGCGCAGGGGGCGTTTCTCGATGTCGATCACGGGACCTATCCGTATGTGACCTCGTCCAACACGGTGGCGGGGCAGGCGGCGGCGGGGTCCGGGATCGGGCCGCGCGTGGTCGGCTATGTGCTGGGGATCGTGAAGGCCTATACGACGCGGGTCGGAGAGGGGCCGTTCGCTTGCGAGCTGAACGACGAGGTCGGGCAGCATCTGGCGACCGTGGGGCGCGAGGTGGGGGTCAATACCGGGCGACCGCGGCGGTGCGGGTGGTTCGACGCGGTACTGGTGCGGCAGTCGGTGGCGATCAACGGGATCGACGGGATCGCCCTGACCAAGCTGGATGTGCTGGACGGGCTGGAGACGTTGAAGATCTGCGTGGGGTATCGGGTGGACGGGGAGGTACTGGACTATCTGCCCAGCAGCCTGAATGCCCAGGCCAAGGCTGTACCGGTGTTCGAGGAACTGGAGGGGTGGAGCGAGACTACGGCGGGGGCTCGCAGCTTCAAGGACCTGAACGCCAATGCGATCAAATATGTGCGGCGGATCGAGGAATTGATCGGTGCCCCGGTCGCATTGTTGTCGACCAGTCCGGAGCGGGACGACACCATACTGATGCGCGATCCGTTCCAGGGCTAAGCTCTGCTACGGGAAAGCCCTTAGCGTTCAACGGGTCTTAACCGGTCGCGGTTAGGGTTAAGGTTCAAGCCGGAGCCACCCGTGTTCGCAACCGACGCCAAGACCCTTGCTCGTATCGCGCCCGCCGTGCGGCGCGTGGTCATCGCCGACCCGAACATGGCCTCGGCGCGGCTGCTGTTGGACATCATGAAGAGCCTCGGTGCGCGCGAGGTCGTTGCGGAAACGGACGAGGCGCGGGTGCTGGAGATCATCCGCGAGATCGAACCCGGAATCGTGTTTACGGAACGGACGGGACCGAAGCTGGACGGCGAATCCCTGACCCGGAAGCTGCGCCGGTCCAATCTGGCCAGCCGCAAGGTGCCGGTTATCATGGTGACGGCGGATGCGACGGCATCGACCATCAAAGGTGCGCGGGACTGCGGCGTGCACGAATTTCTAAGAAAGCCGTTCACTTCGAACGACTTGTTGCGACGGGTCGAGAACGTCGCGTGCAAGGCGCGCGATTGGGTCGAGGCGGTGGGATACGTTGGGCCGGATCGGCGGCGGTTCAACTCGGGCGAATATGCGGGTCCGCAGAAACGCAAGGCCGACAAGCCGGCCTCGGCGGCCGAGGCGGCGCTGGCCGTCAAGGATCAGGCGCTTCGGATTCTCGCGGCGTGTCTGGCCCAGTTCGACAACGATCCCAATCAGGCCGTCCGCGCCGTGCGGCAGCAGGCGGAGACGCTGAAGGCGCTGGCGATCAAGACGTCGGACGCCAAGCTGGCCATTGTTTCCGCAGCGCTGGAAGCCACCTTGGCGTCGGGATCGACAACAAAAGCCTCACTGGTGGAGCCGATCGGCGCGATTCTCGCGCTGGCCGAGCCCGAGCCGCTGGCTCGGGCCGGCTGAGAATTTCCACGGCGTTATCGCCCTTCGGGCTCGTTGAGCGCTTTGCGTTCAAGCGTCGACGAGGTTCCGTTCCTCGGCGGCTGCGCGCATGGCTTTCTGCAGTTTCTCGAAGGCGCGGACCTCGATCTGGCGGACGCGTTCGCGGCTGACGCCGTATTGGCCGGCAAGCTCTTCCAGGGTGACCGGATCGTCCTTGAGGCGCCGTTCGGTCAGGATGTGCTTCTCGCGATCGGTCAGTTCGTGCATGGCTTCTTCAAGCAGACCCATGCGCAGAGATTTTTCCTCGCTTTCGGCGAGGGCCGTCTCCTGAGACACCGCGTTGTCGTCGGCCAGCCAATCCTGCCACTCGCTCTCGCCGTCCGAACGGATCGGGGCGTTGAGCGAGGAGTCGCCGGACAGGCGACGATTCATGTTGGTGACCTCTTCCTCCGACACGCCCAGTTTCGTGGCGATCGCCGAAAGGTGTTCGGGGTGCAGGTCGCCTTCCTCGAAGGCCGAGATCTGGCTCTTGGCCTTGCGCAGGTTGAAGAACAGTTTCTTCTGGGCGGCGGTGGTGCCCATCTTCACGAGCGACCAGCTGCGCAGGATGTATTCCTGGATCGAGGCGCGAATCCACCACATAGCGTAAGTGGCCAGGCGGAAACCCTTGTCCGGATCGAATTTCTTGACGGCCTGCATCAGGCCGACGTTGCCTTCCGAGATCACCTCGCCGATCGGCAGACCATAGCCGCGATAGCCCATGGCGATCTTGGCCACGAGGCGCAGGTGAGAGGTAACCAGACGATGGGCGGCTTCGGAATCCTGGTGCTCGGCCCAGCGCTTGCCGAGCATGAACTCCTCGTCCTTGGTCAGCATCGGAAATTTTCGGATTTCCGTCAGATATCGCGACAGGCCCTGCTCAGGCGACATCACCGCGAGTGATTTCATGGCAGCCATTATGTGGTCCCTCCGAACCTCGAAAAGAGCAGGCTCTGCGGAGGCGACCACCGAATGTGCGCCGTCTCCTCACCCCTCAACCGAACAGGTAGCGACGGGTTGCCCGGATTTTTAGGGGCGGATCGTCACAGGTGTCGAAATCTGTGACGCCGGGGCCACGTATTCGGTTACAGCGTCAGTAGCAGATAGTCCGTCCTTTATCAAGACTGACTTGCGGTCACAGCTGCGTGAGCAGGGTTTCGAGCACAGTCATGTCCGCAGGTGGCTCGGTCTCGAACCGCAATGCTTCACCCGTGACAGGATGCACAAACCCCAGCACGGCGGCATGCAGCGCCTGACGCTTCAGATCAGCTTCAACGATTGCGACGCGGACGGCCGTAGTCGGGCTGCCTGAGCCATAGACCGGGTCGCCCAGGATGGGGGAGCCCACCCCGGCCATGTGAACGCGGATCTGGTGCGTGCGGCCTGTGTGCAGGGTGCAGGCGACGCGGGCGGCCATGGGAGCCGCACCCGGCTTTGACGGAATTCCGTAGACATGCTGCACGACATAGTCGGTGATGGCGTCGCGACCGCCGGATTTCAGCACGGCCATCTTCTTGCGGTCCGAGGACGAACGACCGATGCGGGTCTCGATCCGGCCTCTGGCGGGTGAGGGCGCGCCGCGCGTCAGGGCGATGTAGGTCCGCTCGATGTCGTGGGTGGCGAACAGGGCAGACAGCCCGGCGTGGGCGCGGTCGGTCTTGGCAGCGACCATGACGCCGGAGGTGTCCTTGTCCAGACGGTGGACAATGCCAGGGCGGGCGACGCCACCGATGCCGGACAGGGAGCCCGCGCAGTGATGCAGGAGCGCATTGACCAGGGTGCCGGTCTCGTTGCCGGGGGCCGGATGGGCGGCCATGCCAGCGGGTTTGTCGATGACGATCAGGTCGGCGTCTTCATAGAGGACGGTCAGGGGGATCGGTTCGGGGCGCGGGTCGGCGGCGAGGATCGGCGGGACTGTGATCAGATAGACACCAGCGACAGCTTTTGACGACCCGTCCGACAGGACGGTGCCGTCGCGCGAGACCGCGCCTTGATCGAACAGGGTCTGCAGACGGGCGCGGGATACGGCCGTCGTGGCGCGCGCCAGGGCCTTGTCCAGACGGTCCCCCACCGCCTCGGGACCAAGTTGTATGACGATGATGTCGTCGTCCGTCTCCGGATCAAGGGTCGTAAAATCTGCCGTCAATCGTTCGCTCTGCGTTCATCGCGACGTCGCAGGCGCGACATAGCTTGGCCGTAACGGCGGTTCCGAAGGCCCGGTGTGGGTCAGGGGGACCATAGCCATGATCGTCGCGAACTCGAAATCCTGTCTGCTGGCGGCGACCAGTCTGCTGGTACTGTCGTTGGCCGCGCCCGTGATGGCGCAGGAGGCCGAGCCAGGCGGGGCTGCGAACCTGGGCGAGATCATCGTCACGGCGCAGAAGCGCGAACAGGCCTCAACCGAGGTGCCGATCGCGCTGACCGCTTACACAGGCGAGTTCCTAGACGAGATCGGGGTGCAGGAGTTCGAGGAGCTGTCGCTGTTCGTGCCCGGCTTCGAGGTCCAGAACCAGTCGCCAAACAACCCCGGATTCGTGATCCGGGGCATTACGTCGGACTCCGGCGAGGCGACGACCGAGCCGCGGGTTTCGGTGTTCCAGGACGGGGTATCGATCTCGCGCTCGCGGGGCTCCTATATTGAGCTGTTCGACAACGAGCGGATCGAGATCGCCAAGGGGCCGCAGTCGACACTGTACGGTCGAGGCGCTCTGATCGGGGCGGTGAACGTGGTCCAGAACAAGGCGCAGCTCGGCGAATACGGCGGCGATGCCCGGGTCGAGGTCGGCAACGACGGCTATTACCTGTTGGGCGGCGCGATGAACCTGCCTCTGGCCGAGGGTCTGGCCGTACGGCTGTCGGGACGGATCAAGCAGCGCGACGGCTATGTCGAGAACCTGCTGGGTGGCGAGGACTTCAACTCCACCGACACCCAGGCGTACCGGGTCGCGCTGCGGGGGCAGTTGGGCGAGAACCTGCGGGCCGACGTCATCGTCAACGTCCAGTTCGACAATCCGAGTGGGACGTCGTTCAAGTCGCTGACCTTCAATCCGACCAACCCTGACACCGGCGTGGTGATCGGCGACCTGGGCCGCAACTCGGGTGCCGCCCTGACCACGGCGCCGGGTTTCGAGAACGACCAGCCGCTGGGTCTGGACCGCGAGGTGTACGGGGTCACGGGTCTCCTGGAATACACGATCAACGATGCCTTCAGCCTGTCGTCGATCACCGCCTTCCGCCAGTTCGACGGCACCGAGGTGTTCGATCCCGACGGCTTCTCGCTGGACGCCTTGGTGTTTGCCGAAGATGCGCAGGGCGACATGGCCAGCCAGGAGCTGCGGCTGAACTATGATGCCGGGGGGCCGATCACGGCTTTCGCCGGGGTCAGCTATTTCTGGGAGAAGGGCTCGCAGCGCGTGCCGCTGCGGATCAACGAGCGGGTGTTCGCCTTGCTGAACACCGGTGGCTTGCCGCGTCCGAACGGCTTGTCGCAGACCGTGATCAACAGCATTCCGACCTTGCGACCGCTGAAGACCAACCACCTCGAGACCTTCACCAACTTTGGTGAGACCGAAGCGATCGACGTCTTCGCGGATGCGACTTGGGCAGTCACCGACCGGCTAGAGCTGACTGCGGGCGTGCGCTTCACGACCGAGGACAAGGAGTCGGGATATGGCGCGCAGCTGAACAACGGCGGCTCGGTCTTGGGTGGCAGCACACCGACGGTCGCGCGGGGCGTCATCGTTCAACCGACGGCGCTGAACCGGCCTCAGTTCCAGTCGGTCGAGGACGACGGGGTCACCTATCGCGCCGTCGCCCGATATGAGCTGGCCGAGACGCTCAACGTCTACGCCTCCTATGCGACGGGGCGGCGGCCGGTGGTGCTGTCGGTCGCGGCGCCGACGGCACCGGGGGGCAACGTCCGCTTCATGGAACTGCCGTCCGAAGAGGTCGAAAGCATCGAGATCGGGGCCAAGGGCGAGTTCTTCGACCGGACCCTGACGCTGGAAGGCTCGGTCTATAACTACGGCTACGAAAACTTTCAGACCAGCATCCGCAATGCGGCCGGTCAGTTGGTGACCATCAACGCGGGCGAGGCTTCTTCCTACGGCTACGAAGGTCAGGGCTCGTGGCGGCCGAGCGATAATTTCTCTGCGTTCGCCACCTATGCTTACAATCACTCGCGGTTCGACGTCGGGGCATTCGAGGGTAACCGCTTCCGGCTGTCTCCGGATCATTCCTGGTCGGTCGGTGCGCGGATTTCCGTCAATGCGCTGGGCGGCGAGTTCGCGGCAGTGCCGACCTATACCTGGCAGTCCAAGGTCTTCTTCGACAATAACAACGATGAAGTCGCTCCCCTGCCCCCCGGTCAGACGGCACCCCTGCCCACGGCCGACCTGATCGTGGACGAGTTCCAGGACAGTTATGGCCTGCTGAACCTGCGGCTCAGCTATGCGCCGGACAATGCGGACTGGAAGGTCGAGGCCTTTGCGTCGAACCTGTTGGATGAAGAATACATCAAGGACGCAGGTAACACCGGTGACGCGTTCGGCATCCCGACGTTCATCGCGGGCGAGCCGCGCTATTACGGTGTGGGCTTCTCGGTTCAGTACTGAAGGCTGAGTGCAACACAGAGGCCGCCGGGAGAAACCTCGGCGGCCTTTTTTTCGTGTCCGGTGAGCGGGTCAGGCGGCCTTGGCGGTCGCCGATCCGAAATGCGGGTTCAGTTCACCCGAGGCATAACGCACGGCCATCTGTGCGGTGGACAGGGGGCGGATCTTGGAGGCCTGACCCTCGCAGCCGAACTGGACGAACCGCTCCTGGCAGAGTTTGCGCATCGCCTCCTTGGCGGGCTTCAGATAGGCGCGGGGGTCGAACTCGCCGGGTTTTTCCATCAGGATCTTCCGGATCGCGCCCGTC
>CALROO020000026.1:0-45926 GCA_943369795.1 Rhizobium sp. Q54
ATTGCCGCCGGTCGTCGTTTCGGGCGAGCCGTACATCACGCCGATCTTGTGACGGATCTGGTTGATGAACAGGACGATGCACTGCGACTTGTTGATCGAGGCGGTGAGCTTGCGCAGCGCTTGGCTCATCAGGCGGGCCTGCAGGCCTGGCAGGCTGTCGCCCATTTCGCCCTCGATCTCGGCGCGCGGCGTCAGGGCGGCGACGGAATCGACCACCACGATGTCCACGGCCCCCGAACGCACCAGGGTGTCGACGATCTCCAGCGCCTGTTCGCCCGTGTCGGGTTGCGAGACCAGCAGGTCGTCCAGATTGACGCCCAGCTTCTGGGCATAGCCGGGATCGAGCGCGTGTTCGGCATCAACGAAGGCCGCTACGCCCCCGGCCTTCTGGATCTCGGCCACCGTATGCAGGGCGAGCGTCGTCTTGCCCGAGCTTTCCGGCCCGAACACCTCGATCACCCGCCCGCGCGGCAGGCCGCCGATGCCCAAGGCCATGTCCAGACCGAGCGAGCCGGTCGAGACCGAGGGGATGGCTTGCGTTACCCCGCCCTTGCCGAGCTTCATCACCGAGCCCTTGCCGAAGGCGCGGTCGATCTGTGCGATCGCCGCCTCCAGGGCGCGCTGCTTGTCGCCGTCGTCCTTGCCCACCAATTTCAGATTCGCCTGTGCTGCCACCTTGCCACTCTCCCTTGCCATGATTCCTGTTTCAATCATCCGGAGAGAGGCCCGCCTTCGGTCGAATGACCGTGACCCGCTCCCTGTGAGACGCACTATGTGCATGGTTTGTTCTGGTTCACAAGATGTTCTCTTTTCGAGACCGGCAAGTCGCGAAATGCTACGACCGACTTTGTCGTAGGTGCAGTCCGACGACGCGTCAGCCGCGCCCCGCATTCAGGATCGGTCCGCCGTTCGGGCTCTGAACGAGGACGGCGGTCTTCAGGTCGGCGTGGGCGGAGGCGGGGAGGCGGAAACCTTCGGTCATGCCAGTCCAGTCACCCAGCCGGACCAGTTCGCGCACCACATTGGCGTGGGGCAGGGTGCGGCCGCCGTTCTCGCCGCGGGCGACGGGGACCTCGATCGGCCGGGGCTCGTAGCGGACCAGCCAGACGTCGGCGGGTGATGTCGGCGTCGCGCCACCGGCCAGGCCGACCGCGCCGTTGCGGAACACGATCTCCGGTCCGGTGAAGGGGGTGTGCTGGGTGATCAGCCCCGCGATCTGGGCCATCCGCTGGCCGACGACGTGGCGGCGACCGTCAACGACGACCTGGGGCGTCCAGACATTGTCGGTGCCCAGACCGCGCTGATAGTCGCGCTGGCGGCGGGTGTAGGCGTCCGAGGCGAACGTGTCCTTCCAGCCTAGCTGGTCCCAGTAGGTCACGCCCCAGCTGAGGGCGAGAATGTCGGGGCGAGGGGCCAGGGCGCGCAGATTGGCATTGGCGGGGGGGCAGGACGAGCAGCCCTGGCTGGTGAACAGTTCCACGACGACGAGGTCGGAGGCAGGGCTGGCGGGCGGCGCGGTCGGGGTGCGGCTGGCCAGGGCCGTGGATGCGGCTCCGGCGACGGCGACGGCGGACAGCAGGACGATCAGGCGGCGGTTCATGGCGGGCTCCGGGGGACTGAACCCGGCTTCGTCGCGAGGCCCCCGATCGTTACGTCGTCGAGCCGTCCCTTGCGGCCATCGGCTCGGCGATCCGGGCCGACAGAGCGACGCCTGCGGCCAGGATCAGGCAGGCGGCGGCTCCGGCCAGGAGGGGGCGGGGAGCTCTGGGCGCGAGCGGAAGAAGGGTCGTCAGGACGAGCATGACCAGCAGCATCAGGGCTCCGGGCAGGTCCATCCCGACGGCCAGGAAGAAGAAATGCGCCAGGCCCGCCAGCCAGGCCCCGACCAGCACCGTGGCGATGGCGGCGGGGATCAGGGCCAAAGGGCGCTCCATCCGGGGGTCGAGGGTCGTGACGAGGGCCGCCAAGGCGGCGGCGACCAGGCCGGTCCAGACGAACAGATAGGCGGCGGGCGGGGCGACGGCCTGGGTCGGCACGGCGAGGATCAGGATCAGGACGATCAGCCCCAGCCAGGCCCCCCAGGGCGAGCGGGCCTCGGCATTGGGCCACAGGGTCAGGCCGACGGCGACGAGAGCCGCGCCGATCAGGATGACGTCGATCCCGCCCAGCACCAGCCCCAACACGGTCAGTCCCGCGATGCCGATGGCCAGGATGCGGGCACTGACGGCCTTTCGCCCGGCGACCGTAAGTAGGACCAGACCGAGGATGGCCAGGCCACTGGCGAGTTCCATCCACGGCAGGCGGGCCAAAAGGGTGTAATAGGCCTCGGCCCAGGCGGCGCGGCTGGTGGAGGGACCGGCCAGCAGGCGCACGATCTGAAGTACCACCAGCCCGGTGGCGATCAGCCAGAGGCCATTCAGCAGACCCCGTCCGATGTCGATGAGGCCCGCAGGCTGCGCCTGTCCCGCACGCCAGACGGTGAAGCCAAACAGGACGACGGAGAGGACCAGCAGGATCCAGCCGGTTCCGGCGGCATGCTGGATCACGACCTGGCCCAGCAGGTCGGCATAGACCCGGTCTGGTCCGGCGCCGGGCAGGGTCTGTACCCGGACCAGCCGGTCAGTCACCTCCAACGCCTGGGAGCCGATATGCTGGACCGCGCCCTGGTCGAGGGCATCGGGCGTGCTTTCCGCGGTGTGATAGTGCGAGGGGCGACCGACGAAGGCGAAATTCAGCCCTGCGATGCCCCGGTCGCGGGCGATCGTATAGTCGGTGCCGTTCGGCATCTGGTCATAGATGAAACCGGCCAGGGAGCTGGCGGTGGTGCCGCCGTCGGCGCGGACGGCGACGGGGCCGAACAGCTGGATCGTCGGGGTGTTGCCGATGCCGGTCTCGAACATGCTGGCGCGTCCGCCGCCGCCGCGCGCCTCGACGTTGACGACCATGCCGATCCGGTCGCGCCACGGGTGTTCGCTGAAGAAGGCGCGGGCACCGTCGAGATTCAGTTCCTCGGCATCGGTGAACAGGACGATCAGGTCGCGCTCGATCGGGCCGCGCGCCTGGATGGCACGCACGGCTTCGAGGATGGCGGCGATGCCGGTGGAGTCGTCGGCGGCGCCCGGCGAGATCCAGGTGGTGTCGTAATGAGCCATCATCAGGACGGCGGGCTGGGACGGATCGCGGCCCGGCAGGCGACCGACGATATTGGTCAGCTGCAGTCCCGGCGGCACGGGGGCCTCGCGCCAACGCTCCAGACGTTGTGTGGCCTCGGGTGACAGGGTGCCGGTCTGGAGGGTGGGCGACAGGCCCAGCGCGGTCATGCGGTCGACGAGCACCTGTCGGACACGAGCATGTTCGGGGGTGCCGATGGCGTGGGGCCGCTGGGCGATCTCGCGGATATCGACCATGGCGCGGGCGGCTGAAAAGGTCGTTGCGGGGGCATCGGCGGGACGGGGCGCGGGTACCTGCAGCGACCAGATGCCGATTAGCAGGGCCAGGACCAGCGATCCCGCGAACAGAGCCAGCCGCATCGTCATTCCCCCCGAACTGCCGTTGGCGATGACCGTAAGGTGGGTCTCGGGGGCTGTCCATGCGGGCTTCTCCCTCCCCTTCATGGGGAGGGACGCCGGAGCGAAGCGAAGGCCGGGTGGGGCCGTGTGATTTCAGCGGGCTGTCGTCGATGCGGGCACGGCCCCACCCGCGCTCGCCAAGGCTCGCGGTCCCTCCCCATGAAGGGGAGGGAGAAATCTAAGCCGCCCGACTAAGGGCCGAGGGGGCTTTCACGAACAGGCCCTTGCGGCCGTTGACCGGGCGGAAGGCGACGGTGTCGCCGTCCAGACGCTCGTCGGGGCCGAGGAACAGGACGCCGTCATCGACCAGACGTCGCTCCAGCCCGTCGATGATCTGGCCGCGCCGGGCGGGTTCCATGTCGGTCAGGACGTGACGGCAGAAGATGACGTCGAACTTGGTCGTCTCGGTCACGTCGTCCAGCAGGTTGGCGCGAGCGAAGCGGACGGCCTCGCGCAGGGGCACGCGCGCTTGCCACTGTTCCTCGACCGGCTCGAACCATTTCAGCATGGTCGCGGCGGACAGGCCGCGCTGGATCTCGAACCCGGTGAAGACCCCGGCGCGGGCCCGGTCGATGGCCTTCTGCGACAGATCGGTGGCGACGATCTCGGCATTGGCCCCGGCGTCCAGGGCGGCCATAGCCAGGGAATAGGGTTCCTGGCCGGTCGAGCAACCGGCGGACCAGACGCGGACGAGGCCACCCGGCCGCACACGGCTGATGGCGGGCAGGATCTCGCGGGCAAAGGTGTCGAACGGCGTCCGGTCGCGGCGAAACCAGGTCTCGGCGTTCAGCATCGATTCGATCACCGCCCAGGCCAGGGAGGCCACGGGCTTGACCCACAGGGCGGCCAGCAGGGCCTCGACGCTGTCGAACCCTTCGCGGCGCGCGACCGGGCCCAGCCGGTGCTCGGCCAGATGAATCCGGTCGCGGGTCAGCCGGAAGCCGGCCCGGGAGGCCAGCAGGGTCTGGAGGCGGTCGAAATCGTCCTGGGTCATGGCCGGGTCAGATCGCCCCCACCTCGGCCAGTTTCGCCTGCAATATCTCGCCGTCGAAAGGCTTCATCACATACTCGTCCGCACCGGCGGCCAGGGCCTCGGCGATCCGCTCCGGCTGGGTCTCGATGGTGCAGAATAGCACCTTGGGCGACGATCCACTCGGCAGTTCGCGCAGGCGGCGAATGAAGGTCAGCCCGTCCATAACCGGCATGTTCCAGTCCAGCAGGATCACATCGGGCAGAAGGGAATGGCAATAAACCAGAGCCTCGGCCCCGTCGGCGGCCTCGTCGACCTCGAACCCCAGGCCCTCGACGATACGGCGCGCCACCTTGCGGATGATGCGGCTGTCATCGACGATGAGACAGGTACGGATGGTCAAGCGGGTCTCCCGGGGGTGCGCTCAGGCGGGCGCGCTGTGCTTCAATATCGGCGTATGGCGGTTAACGACCCGTTCGGAAAGCGACCTAAAGCGGCATTCTGGCTTTGATTTCCACATGTCCCTCATCGGTCACAACCGACAGGGAACCGCCCGCGCCCGACACCGTCAGCCACAGCCAGTAGGGCTGAATCCACTGGCCTGGAAGGCCGTCGCCCAGCCGCTGTCCGGCCAGGCCCGTGGCCGCCTCGGCCTTCAGCCGTGCGCGGTTGCCGAGCGCCGAGCCTTTCAGGATCAGGGTCTCGCCTTCGCGCGCGGTGGTGATCGTCGCCACGCCCCCGGACGGCAGGGCGGCGACGCTCAGATAGGCCAGGTTGACCAGGGCGCGGGCAGCGGGCTTGGCAAACTCGGTCTCCGAGACCGACCAGTCCAGACTGGCGCGACCGCCCTCGACCATGCCTGCAACCAGAAGGCGCAGGTCCTCGGCGGAGAACCGCTCGGCCGTGGTGGCGGCCCCGAAGGCCACGCGGCAGAACTGGACCAGGGCCGCAAGTTTGTTGGCACTCTGCTGGATCAGGTTCATGGCGTCCTCGCGCATGTCCTGGGCCGACGGGTCGCTCAGCAGGTCCAGACCCGACAGGATGGCGCCCGCCGGGCTGATGAAGTCGTGGCACAGTTTTCCCGCCACGTAGGCGGCCAGTTCCTGCCCGTCGACGGGCAGGTCGTCGGACGCGAGCGATCGGTTATCGCACTGTTCATGAGCGAGAGGGGCGTCGGTGAAGGTCATGGGCTCTCGATCATGCGGCACGGGTCAGTGCGGCAAACTGCAACGATTTGTCGGTTCATGAAACCGGTCGCGTCGTTTATCCAAGGTCGAATGACAGACAGACTGACCCGCGACCTCGCCTCCGGCGCCCTGCACGAAGCCATCACCGAAATCGCCGAGGCCGCCGCCCGGGTGATCCTGCCGTTCTGGCGGGTCGGCACGGCGGTCGAGACCAAATCCGACGACAGCCCGGTCACCCAGGCCGATCAGCAGGCCGAGACCCTAATCCTGAAACTGCTGGAAGCGATCTATCCCGAGGTCCAGACGGTGGCCGAGGAGGCCGTCGCAGCGGACGGAATGCCGACCCATGCGGCCGACCGGTTCTGGCTGATCGATCCGCTGGACGGGACAAAGGGGTTCATCTCCGGCAAGGAAAGCTTCACCGTCAACATCGCCCTGATCGAGGCGGGCGTGGCGGTGGCGGGCGTGGTGACGGCCCCGGCGACCTCCGTGTCGTGGCGGACCGGCACGGCGGACGGCACGCGGGTCGCTCTGCGGCGCCGGTTCGGCGAGGCCTGGCAGCCGATCCGTGTGCGGGATCGCCCCCAGGACGGCATCGCCCTGGTCAGTCATTCAATGAACGACGAGGAGGCCACGCGGCTGGCCGCGCGGCATGGCTGTGCCCGATGGCAGGGCATGGATTCGTCGATGAAATTCTGTCTGCTGGCCGAGGGTCGGTTCGACGCCTATCCCCGCACGGGGCCGACGCATGAGTGGGACACGGCCGCCGGTCAGGCTGTGCTGGAAGCGGCGGGGGGACGTGTGCTGGGGGCCGATGGTGCGCCGCTGGCCTATGGAAAGCCGGGATTCAAGAACGGACCGTTCGTGGCGATGGGCGGCTGAGGCGGCTCAAGCGGTAATCGTCAGCCGGTCCCTCAGGCCGTCCGCCTGTTCGGCGAGTGAACGGATGCCCTGTTCACGCGCGGTCCCGGCGGCCTCGATCAGGGCCATGCGCAGGCTCGTGGTATCCGAACCTGTCAGGTTGGCGCGGGCGCAGGCGAGGCGGCCCAAAGCCACCTGATCCGCCGCCCAGTCCAGGCCCGTGGCCGTAGGACCGGCGCGACGTAGCCCTTCCAGCAGCCGCAACTCGATCCGGTCCAGACCGGCCAGGTCGCCGACCGAGGCCGTCATCTCGATCTCGCGGGCGAACCGGGCTTCATGCGCCAGGGCCCCCAGCGTCAGGCCGCGTCCGCGCGTCAGATCCTCGGCCTGGATCAGGACGCCGAGGCCGGGCGGGGTTGGGCCCTTGGCGCGGACCAGCTGGATCGCGACCCAGTCCATCGGGCTGTGGTCCGGGGTGAACTGATCGGCGGCGGCGTCGAACAGCACCCGCGCCTGATCGGTCGCATCCGGATCGTTGGCCAAGGCCGCCAACGCCCCCATTCCCGAGGCGCACAGCGTCAGGGCGCGCGCCCGGCTGAGCGGGCGATAGTCGGGTGAGGCGGCGGCGACCAAGCCTTGGAGGGCTTTGCCGGCCTCGTCCAGCCGTCGGGGATCGCGCTGGTCGACGCCGAGTTCCAGCGCCAGACCGGCGCGCTCCAGCTGAAGTTCCTCGATGTCGCCGCCAGCGCGACCCTTGGCGGCGCGGATGACGATGTCCATCATGCCCAGGACGGCGACCGCCATCCCGGCGTCGCCCCCCAGCCAGGCCTGACGCGCCCGCAGCCGGGCGGTCAGCGACGCAACCGCCGTCGCCGTCTCGATCCGGGCCAGCCGTCGCGATGCGGGAACGAGGGCCAAGGCCTGATCCAGATGTTCGGGGCCGCCGCACAGGTCGAACCGCAGCAGCAGGATGCGGGCGGTCTCGATCGCGATCCGGGTCGTGTCGTCCGGGGTGCGGGCGTGTTTCGCGGCGTCTTCGGTGGCGGCCAGGGCCTTGTTCAGGCTGTCGAGGTCGCCCGCCCGTCGCGCATGTTCGCGCCACAGGGCGGCGGAGCGCAGCCAGGCGCTGAACGGGCGGCTGCATGAGACGCGACCGGCATCGGTGGTCTGTTGCCGGGCCTCGTTGAACAGCAGATCGACCCCGACCAGTTCCAGCCAGCTCAGATCCTCGCTGTCGCGCGCTTGGGCGAACAGTTTTCTGAGGTCTCGGCCAAATTCGAACATGGGTCGCTGGTCTCCGTCGTCCCGCAAAGGGACCGTCGAAACGGTCCTGAGGCCGTCACTGCAAACGCGACGCCGCTCCGGAGGTTCGACTTGACCATACGACGGACACGGAGTCAGCCCGGAAGGTTAACCCAGATCGGGCGTTCGACGCCGACAGGCGGCCAGATCGGCGCGGGCCTCGGCAACGGCAGACCCCAGCTGTCGGACGGCCAAGATGCGGGCACGGGTCTGGTCGGCATCGGCCTGTGTCAGGGTGCGCCCTCCGACGTCGGCGGCCTGGCTGGCGGCCAGGGACCAGTAGAGGGCCGCGTCGAACAGCGACCGGCCTTCGCCGCTTTCGCCGCCCTCCAGCTCGGACGCGGCCTGGGTCAGACCGGCACAGCGCAACACCTCGACATAGGGCATGACCCGCACGGGTGTCGGCGCAGGCGGGGGCGCGGCGGTCTGTTGCAACAGGGCAAGGACGAGCAGGGACAGCATCAGGCGGGTCGGTCTCGGCGGCGATCAGCCATCACGGTGTCGCGTCCCGACCGCTTGCGGTCAAGCATCGGCGTCCGGGTCTTCGTCGACCTGCGGCAGGGCACGGCCGGGATCGTCGGCGTGGAAGCGAGCCTCGGCGGGCACCTCGTCAGCGTCGCAGGGTTTCCAGCGATCCTGAACCCCCAGGGCATTCTCGCCCAGACGCGCCCGCGTCAGCAGGACGCCATCGGCGGAGGCCTCGTAATCCACGATATAGGGGGGACCCTCGCCGCCCAGCTCGGTCTGGCAGGTCTGGCGCTCGCTCCAGGTGGTATCGGAGGTCTGTTCGATCTCGCCCGCTTCACACCCGCCGAAGTCGATGCTGAAGGTCAGTTCCGACAGCCAGGCCAGGTCGCCGGCCAGCGGCCAGACTTGATTGCAGTTCTTGTCGCCCCGGACGTAGTAGCCGATGGGCAGCGGGGCGAAGGCCGACGGCGGACCCGACGGGACGGCGGCGACGACGACCGGCGCAGGGGCCGAGGCGGCGGCGGGTGCCACGGCGACCGACGCCGTCGCGGCGGGTTCGTCGGCCTTGCCCAACTGTCCCAGAAGCTCGGCGACGGGATCGCGGCTGGCCTGGGGCGCGGGCCGGACCGGCGTCTGGGCACGAACCGGGGCGGTCGTGCGGGGCAGGGGCGCTCCGGGCGGGGTGGAGCCCAGAGTGCTCTCGGCCGGAGCGGCATTCAGCGACTGGGTCGTCGCCCGCGCGCGGGCCTGGGCCGGCGTTTCCTGGGCCAAGGCCGATCCGGCGATGCCGATTCCCAGCGCCAGGACAGTGCAGGCAGAGACGGTGACGGAAGCGTTGCGTTTCATGGTCCGCAGGGTGCCCATGTCTATGCGACGTAAGAATGACCGTTCCGGAACGCGAAAGCGGCGAGAAGGATCAGCCCCGCTCCTTCGTCCGCGTGAAGGCCACCTTGGGGAACCGCTCCATGACATAGCCGGTCTCCCAGCTCGACTTGGCCAGGAAGACGGGATCCTGGTCCAGGTCGCGGGCCATCTGGCCGCGGTATTTGGACATGAAGTCCTCGACGTCGGCAGGCGTCGCGTCCTTGGCGGGCATGATCCAGCGGGCCTCGGCATAGGGCGACGGTTCGAAGATGACCTCCAGTCCGTATTCCTCGCCCAGACGGTCGGCCATGACCTCGAACTGCAGCTGGCCAACGGCCCCCACGATGAAGTCCGCGCCCAGTTCGGGGCGAAACAGCTGGGTCACGCCTTCCTCGGCCAGGCCGTCCAGGGCCTTTTTGAGGTGTTTGGCCTTGAGCGGGTCTTTCACACGAACGCGTTGCAGGATCTCGGGGGCAAAGTTCGGCAGGCCCGCGAACCGGATCATGCCGCTTTCCGACAGGCTGTCGCCGACGCGCAGCACGCCGTGGTTGGGGATGCCGATCACGTCGCCGGCATAGGCGTCCTCGGCCAGTTCGCGGTCCGAGGCGAAGAACATGATCGGGGCGTTGACCGACAGTTGCTTGCCGGTGTTCTGGACCTTCAGCTTCATGCCGCGCTTGAACGAGCCGCTGGCCATGCGGAACATGGCGATCCGGTCGCGGTGGTTGGGGTCCATATTGGCCTGGACCTTGAAGACGAAGCCGGTGACCTCGTTTGCGCCCGGCTCGACCGTCAGATCGACGGGGGCGGGGGCGTTGCGGGTTTCGGGCGGGGCTTCCTTCCGAGCCTTCATGATCTTGGGCGGTGGGGCCCAGTCGCCGATCGCGGCCAGCAGTTCGTCGATGCCGAAATGGCGGAGCGCCGAGCCCCACAGCACTGGCGTCATATGGCCCTCCAGGAAGGACTGACGATCGAAGGCCGGATAACCCCCCGTGACCAGTTCGGCGGCGTCCAGCAGATCCTGATGCTCGCCCGGCTCGAAATAGCGCTCAGCCTCGGCCAGGGGCAGGGCGTCCGGGTGGCCTGCGTCCTCGGTTGAGCCGGGGATCTTGCGGGCATAGGGCTGGAAGGTGCCGGTGCCCATCTCGACCATGCCGCGCAGCCGGTTGCCGCTCTGGGCCGGCCACCAGATCGGAGCGGGATCGAGCTGCAGCTTGGAGGCGATCTCGTCCAGCAGTTCCATCGGGTCCAGGGCCTCGCGGTCCAGCTTGTTGATGAAGGTGATGATCGGGATGTCGCGCAGTCGGCAGACCTCGAACAGTTTCAGGGTCTGGGGCTCTATGCCCTTGGCCGCATCCAGCACCATGATGGCGCAGTCGGCAGCGGTCAGGGTGCGATAGGTGTCTTCCGAAAAGTCCTCGTGGCCCGGGGTGTCCAGCAGGTTGAACATCTTGGCCACGCCGTCCGCCCCCGCGTGTTCGAACGTCATCACCGAGGCGCTGACCGAGATGCCGCGTTCCTTCTCGATCTTCATCCAGTCGGACTGCGTCCGCCGGTTTTCGCCCCGCGCCCGCACCGCCCCGGCCGCGCGGATGGCCCCGCCGGCCAGCAGGATATGCTCGGTCAGGGTGGTCTTGCCGGCGTCCGGGTGGGCGATGATGGCGAAGGTCCTGCGGCGCAGGGCTTCTTCAGACAGGGTCAGTTTCGACATGGGCGCGGGAGGTAGCGCGGACCGGCCCGAAAGTCGAACTCAGTCGGCGGCGGGGGGCAGGGCCGGGGTCTGGTCGTCCGTTTCGGGGTCGATGACTTCCGGCTGATCCGGGGCCTCGCCGTCAGGACGCAGGGCCTGGAGGTCGCGACGGGCGCGGGCTGCGAGTGCGCCACCGTGCGGATCGTTGGCTAGCGGCAGCAGCAAGGCCACCGCCGTGTCGATCTGTCCGGCGCGGGCGAAGGCCTGTGACGCCTCGCCGCGCACCGCGGCGACCTGCGGTGCCAGTTCGACCGCCGAGGCCCAGGTACGCAGGTCGTTGTCGTTCGGATAGCCCGAGGCACCCCGGCGGCTGCGACCCAAGGCCAGGTAGATGCGGTAATCATCGGGATCCGCGCTCAGAGCGCGCGCGAGATAGGCGCGGGCCTGACCGTTCAGGGTGTCCCGGGTTGCGATGTCGCCGGTCGTCTGGGCCTGGACCGCCGCGCGCTGACGCAGGCGCGCCATCCAGCGCAGGGCCTCCACGTCATTGGGGTCGGTCTGAAGCAACTGCGTCAAGGCGGCCTCTGCCGCTTCGGGCGTGCCCCAGGCGTACTCGGCCTTGGCCAAGGTCATCCGCGCCAGGCGATCCTCGGGCCACCGCTCCGCCGCCGCATTGATCCGGGCGAAAACGCGCGGGCCGTCGGTGCCACGCTGGGCATAGTTCAGGCGGATCGACAGGGGGAACAGTTCGTCGGCCGAGGGCGGCAGGGTCTCGATCGTCATCGCCGGGTCCGCCGTGGCGGGCGTCGGATAGGTGGCATAGGGGATTTGGCCGCGCTGATAGCTCCGCAGGGCTTGTTCCAATTCGTCCGGCGTCATGCCCAGAGCGGGCTGGACCGCTTCCAGCGGTGACGTGCCCTTCGCCACGGCATCGAGATAGGCGACCATCTGCTGACGCCGATCCGGGTCGCTCATCAGATAGTGGGTCAGGAGCCAGGCCTGGGCATAGAAGGCGGCGGTCTGGGCCCGGTCGCCCGACAAGGCCCGTCGCGTCAGCAGCCGGTCCATCGGGACCCAGGGCAGTCGGTTCAGGGCCAGGATGCGATTATCGTCGCGGAAGCCGACGCGCGTTTCCTTATCATCGATCCGGGCGGTCTTGTAGAATTCGGCGATGCCCTCGGTGAACCAGGCCGGGGTCGCGGCGGGAAAGTTCTGAAACATGACGTGGTGCACATATTCGTGCAGCAGGGTGCCAGGGCCGACCCGTCGGTCGAGCGCCGCGTAGATGTCGTGCTCGGTCGCCGAATACCATCCACCGACGCCCTCGGGGACGGCGGGATAGATGGCCTCCTTGCCATCGCGACCGGTAACCAGCAGCACCGTGAGCGGCCGTGCAGGCGGCGCTTCGGACAGGCCGAACGGGGCGCGGATCAGCCGGTCGAACCGATGCAGCATCCGCGCGCGCTCGCGAAGATCGCTCTCCGATCCCTCGCTGTAGATCACGAAGCGATCGGTCGTCGCCCTGCGCCACTCCGCCTTGGCCGGCATCGCGACGGCGATCGTCGATAGCGAAAGAAGGAGGCAGAGCCCACGCAACAACAGGGAAATCATCGGAATACTCGAACGCCAGATGCAACCACACCACTCGCTAACGGCGCAATCAGACAGTGTCGTGACAACAGTTGGGCACCACAATCGAAGCAGTGTCGATAAGAGCGAAAGAATCCGCTCGCCAGATCGCCGTGACGGGCGCATCCTCTTCTGTGTGAGACGCCCGGTCATGAAGCCGGACGCCGCGAGGAAACGTCAACAGGAGGCTCTCATGGCCCTGATTCATCCCGCGTCCCGCGCTTCGGTCCCGCTGACGAAGCGCAAATTCCATCCTGCTCTCTGTCTGGTGACGGGCTTCGGCTTCATTGTCGGGGCGGCACTGGCCGTGCATGTGGTCTTCAACCTGATCTTCTGACGATCAGTCCTCGGCGGCGTCTTTATCCGAAGAACCCGCGGAGAAATCGGCGATCGTCGAGTCGGACGGGAGCAAACCCTCCGGCACGGCCCGGCCCGCACCGGCATAGGCGCGGCTCAAAAGATCACGCGCAGGGCCGGTCCCGGTTCCGCCGTGAGAGTCGCTTGAAATCGGCAGCAGCATCAGGATCGCATCCTCAAACTGATCGTGGTGCATCATGGCCGTAGCGGCCTTGAGACGGACCGATGGCAGCTGTGGTGCCAGCTCGGCAGCAAATTTCAGAACCTCGACATCATTTAGCGTCGGGTAGCCGGGAGCCCCCTCCCGATTTCGGGCCATCGCCAGATATACCCGATAGTCTGTCGCTTCTAACTGATAGGCGCGCGCGAGGAACTGGCGAGCCTTTACATAAAGAGCTGTCCCGGCCGTCGGGTCATCGGTCAAGGCGTCGCCCTGGTCCATGAGGCTGTTGGCCAGCATTCGCAGGGATTGGACATTGTTGGGGTGGGAATCAACGACCGGAGTCAGGGTCGCCACAGCGTCCGCCGGCTGTTTCATGTCCAAATAGGCCTGCGCCAACGCTTGAGCCGACAGCGGCTCGCCCGGATGGCGCGCGGCCAGCCGCTGTGCCTCGGCGAGATTGGCCGCCCGAAGGTCCTCGGGCACGAAGCGGGCGAGCCTGAGGTCCAGCCACATGGCGTCGCGCTCGGCCGGCGAAAGGCGGCTGATAACCACCTCGGCGGGTGGAAAGTCGCGTTGCGGCGTGAAATTCGTGATGGGACCGGAGATGTACCGGTAAAGGTCGGTTTGAAGCTGTTGGGGTGTTCGTCCCATCGCGCTTTGGACAGCGTCGGCCGGTTCCGCACCCTGCCAGATCGCACGGAAATAGGCGGCCATCATCGCCTGCCGTTCGGGTGTGCTGAGCAGATAGTGAGTCAGCGCCCATGACTGAGCGTAGAATTTGTGTCCGATGATAGGTCGGCTGCCCGGTCTTCCCTGAGTAAGAATGGCCTCCATGGGAGCCCATTGATTGAGCCCGCCCGACAACGAGTTCATGCGTCCAGGACTGAATAGCCCAATCTTCACGCGATCCGAGCGTAGCTCGATCGTCGCGTAATATTCAGCGAAACCTTCAACGAACCACGCCGGATAGGCCGCCGTCAGGTTCTGGAACATGAAGTGGTGGGCATATTCGTGAAAAAGGACGGAATCGCCTTCACCATCATCGGTCGCCATGGCGAAGATTCGCTCATCCTGGCGCGAGTAAAAGCCGCCGACGGTCGATGGCAGGGTCGGCCAGACGGCGCGCATGTCAGCCTTTGACTTCGCGATGTAGATCGGGAGCTTGGGAGAGACGAAGTCGTTCGGTTTGGGGTAGTAGGCCCGGAGAACCTGATCGAACCGCTCGATCTTCTGCACATAGGCCCGCATTTGGCGCTCGCTGGTGTCGCCGTAGACGACGAAATGCTCGCTTTCGCCCTTCAGCCATTCCGCGCGCGCAGAGCCCACGAAGGTCGAAAGGGCGAGCAGACTCACCAGCAGAAAAAGACGCAGGACAGACATGCAACTCGCCTCGGATTACGAGTATCGAGTTAGGCCATACGCCCGTTCAGGGTGCAAGCTGTCGCGTGACCCTCAGGCCGCCATTCGACCCCAGACCACCTTGTCCGCCTCAACGGCGTTCAGGCGGCCCTTGCCGTCTCGGGCGTGGAGCTGACGCATCACCGCATCGGGCAGGGCGCAGAAGCGGGGCTCGACCAGTTCGGGCGCGCAATCCTTGGCGGGCGCGGCGAACAGGGCGGCATTGACCTCGGGCGATCGGTCGGCGATCAGCCAGGCCAGACGGCGCGCGCGGACCGGATCGGTTCGGTGCATCAGCGGCTCCTCGGCGAACAGCTCGCAGCCGAGCTCCAGCACATAGTCCAGACCCAGTTTCTCGAAACGGCGCGCGTCGCCGGGCGTGACCGGGCAGGTCTCGTCCAGATCGAACACGACATCGTTCAGAAGAAACAGCATGGGGCCAACTCACTGACGCCGACGCTTCTCGTCGACACCGTCACCGTAACCCCGGCTCGCTTGCGGTCCCGTTCACGAACGCGGTTAAGGATTTGCGACCGGGAGGGAGGGACTCGGGATTGGGGAATAGGGACTTGGAACCGGGGAGGCGAATAGGATCGGTCTTGTCCAAACCTTCTTCCTTGCTTCCCTAACCCCTCTTCCCCGGTCCCTCGCCTTCCACCGTCTCCGTCAGGAAATGCCGTCCCTGGCGATCCTCGATCTCGACCACCCAGAGGTCGGAATCATAGCCGATCTGGCGCTGGATATAGGCGTCGAGCTCGGACTCCAGGTCGCTGGCGAGCGGCTGGATCCAGAGCCGCTCGCCGTCGGTCCCGAAAGCCTCGGTATACAGTCGGGCGGAGCGGTTGGAGGTGTCATAGGCCTTGACGATCACCGTGCCGGCGCGGGCGTCGCCCTTGCGTACGACGACGGCGTTGGCCCCGCCGATCTCGGCGCGGCGTATCAGGGCACCGACCCACAGGTCACTGGACAGAAGCAATTGAGTAACCCTGCTCGGAAACGGGACCACAAGCCTGTTGGCCTAGGGTGGGGGGATGAGGATAGGCCTTTTCCATCGACCCGCCACCATCGCCCTGATCGCGGCGACCGCCGTGGCGTCGCCCTTGTCGGCCTGGGCCGAGGGGACGGGGGCCTTCTACGACCGCAGTTTCGTCCTGGCGGCGCATCGGCGGTGTGCCCTGTTCGCGCCGGCGGTGGTCTCGGCCCTGACGGCCTCTACGCTCCAGGCTCGAGGTGCGGCGGTGCGGACGGGCGTCAGCGACGTGACGCTGGAGGCGGCCGCCGGGCGGGCCCGGGCGCGGGCGTCGCGCACGGCCTGCGACGACCCGCAGCTGGCCACCGTCCGGGCACGGGTGACCGATGCCTTCCAGGGCTGGTCGAGCCTGTCGAAGATGACCTTCCCGGGCGGCCGCAGCGACTGGCTGGCCGATCGTTCGACCTTCTCCAGTCCGACGTGGCGGCTGATGCAGGCCTCGGTGACCGGGGCCTCGCCGGTCGCATTTGGCATGGCGGGTGCGCCTGACGGCACCGAACAGGTTCAGGCGGTGGTGTCCTTCGTCGGCAAGCCCCGGCCCTATGCCGCCCGTATCGTGCTGAGGGATTCCAGCCGTCTGCCGCGGGCTCTGCCGTCGGCCCTGCCGCCGGAAACGTCGCGCCGGGCGTTCTGGGCGCTTGCCAATGCCGAGGCCCGGCCGACGATGCTGGCGACCGATCTCAAACAGGGGCAGGCCTGGGCCTTTCCCGACGCCACCGCCGACGCCCTGGCCCGGCTCGACCCGCGCGAACCGTTCGTGATCGAGTTCCTGTTCCGCGACGACAGCGTGGCGCGGGCCACGTTCCAGGCGGGCGATTTCGCCGCCGGGCGGGCCTTCATCGGCATGGGCCAGCTGTAGACCGCCCCACGGCTATCCGCGCCGGCGGTCTGCGTTTCGGTTCGACGTGACGACTGTTTTCTGCCTGTCGCAGGCACATCCAGCCGAACTGCAATCGCTGTAGATTTGAGTTGCAGTTACGACAGATCGCGAACGCCACTCACGACAATCGCTGCACAAACACCAGTTCGGTCCGGACGGTGTGAGATGCGAGCCGATCGGCCTCAAGCCGCCTTGGTCGCCCGAGGCTTCTTCGGCTTGTCGGCAGCCATGACGACCGGCACCGCTGGCTCGCCCAGCCGCACGATCAGGTCGGCGATCGGCATCGGGCGGGCGATGAAATAGCCCTGGGCGATGTCGCAGCCCATGCCTTGCAGCAGGGCCAGGGCCGTCGCGGTTTCAACGCCCTCGGCGGTGACCTTCAGGCCCAGGCTGTGGGCCAGGTCGATGGTGGACTTCACCAGCAGGGCGTCGCGGGCCGAGGTGTCCAGCGGCAGGACGAAACTCTTGTCGATCTTCAGCTCATCGGCGCGGATCTGTTTCAGATAGGCCAAGGATGACAGGCCCGAGCCGTAATCGTCGATCGATACGCCGATCCCGGCGGCGGCGAAGCGGTCGATGATGGCCAGGGCCACCTCGGGATTGTCGATGACGGCCGTCTCCGTGATCTCGAAACACAGTTTGGCGTCGGCGGCCGCGACCTTGTTCAGGGCGAACTCGGCGAAGCTCTCGTCCGACAACAGACGGCCCGAGACATTGACCGACAGGACGACGTCGTGACCGGCCTTGGCCAGGGCCCTCTGGTCCTTGATGGCCTGGCGGATGACCCATTCGGTCAGGGGACGGATCTGGCCGGTCTCCTCGGCCATGCCGATGAACAGGTCGGGCGAAACGAAGCCGCGCTTGGGGTGACGCCAGCGCATCAGGGCCTCGGCCCCGTTGATGACGCCCGCGCGAAGATCGTACTTGGGCTGATAGGCGACCCAGACGTCCTGAGTCTTCAGGCCCGCCATCAGGTCGCTGATCAGCGACAGGTTGCCGCCCGGATCGCCGTAGGCGACGGCGTCGAACAGGGTGGCGCGTTTCTTGGCCGCGCGGGCCTGGTCCAGGGCGATGGCGGCGCGGTCGACGGGCGAATCGACGCCGCCCGGCTGGCGGCCACAGGTGGCGACGCCGGCCGTCAGACTGACATCGACAGTGGTCCCGCTGAGCTTGATCGGGGCCTCGGCGGTGGCGCACAGGCGCTCGGCGATGATCAGTGCTTCGGCTTCGTCGCCGGCCTCGATCACCAGACCCAGGGCGCCGGCACCGATACGGGCGATCGATGCCCCGTCGGACAGTCCGACGAGGCGCGCCCCCAAGGCGGTCATCATCTGGGCCATCGAGTCGTAGCCGATGGCGTTGCGGACCACCTCGAACCGGTCGATGCCCAGCAAAACGACCCAGCGACCGGCGTCGGCGGCGGCCTCGCGTTCCAACCACAGACGGTTCGGCAGGCCCGATTCCTGGTCGTGCAGGGCCATGTGGGTCAGGCGGTTCTCGCGGTCGCGGATGTCGCCGACCATGACGTTGAAGCTCTTGGCCAGACGACCGATCTCGTCTTCGGAGGTAACCGGAACCTCGACATGCTCTCCCTGCTGGATGCGGTGGACGGCGTCGTCCAGCACGCTGATCGGGCGGGTGATGCCGCGCGTCAGGAAGAATGTCCCCGCTGCCAGGATCGCCGCCCCGATCAGGGCGATGATGCCCAGGGCGATGAACAGCGGCTCATAGGGTTTCATCGCCGCCTTGATCGGATAGGTCAGGACCAGGACGGCGGGTTGTTTGGGATCGTAGCTGGGCAGGCCCTTGGCCAGGACCATGGCCGATCCGGCCTCGGTGTTCGTGGTCGTCGGAACGGGCGTTTCGCTGGCCAGGCCGGATTCGATCGCGGTCTTGAGCATCGGCTTGACGCCCATGGCATCGCGCCAGCCGGAGGGCGTACGGCTCATCACCGAAGCGGACAGGGGGATGGCCGACAGGCTTTCGAGATTGCGCATCTGGGCGTCGTCCAGCCGCTCCACGAACACGACCCAGCCGATCAGGACCGGGGCCATGATGGGGGCGGATACCGCCTGATAGGGCTGGCCTTCCAGGGTCAGGACACCGGCCTCGATGCCACCCTGGTCCAGGCCGTTGAACAAGGTATCGACGTCGGCATCGACGGGGCTGACGCCGGTCGCGGTCAGGTATCCGTCGGTGGCCAGGATCATGGCACCGTCCACGCCCTGGCGATTGCGCAGATTGTCCAGGGCCGAGCGCACGGTCGCTTCGTCGCCGGTGGCCAGGGCTTGGCGGAAGCCATAGTCCTGGGCCAGGACCGAGGCCCCCTGACGCAGCTGGTCCGAACGCGAGTCCCAGATCTGTTCGTACACCGCACCCGACGCGGCCAGTTCGTCACGCACCACGCCCCGCGCGCTGCCGGTCACGGCGGTGATGACGGCGAAGGCCACCACCAGCAGGGCGACGCCGAACAGCCCCATGTAGAGGACGGTCAGCTTGGTCTGGAGCCGTTTGAAGGTCATGGTCTAGCGCACCGAGGCGCGGGCGGAGAAGTCGCCCGAAAAGGTCTGACGACCGGCGGCTGCAGTCACCGTGATGGCGCGCGAGCCCTCGTTGCCGCGTCCCGCCAGTCGCGGATGCCAGACCCGCAGGGTAGCCCCGCCCGCCGGCACGCCGCCCAGGGTGACGTCGCCGTTGGCGCTGGTCTTGGCCGCCCAGGGGGTATCGACCACCTTGATATAGGCCAGCATCTGATCGTGGATATTGCAGCCCAGGGCCGCGATGCCGGCGGCGGCGAAGGTATGGGTGCGGGTCTGGTCCTTGCCGAACAGTTCGATTTCGAACCGATTGCCGCGTGAGAAGGAATAGACCTGGTGCCGGACGCGATCCAGGTTTGGGAAGGCGACGGTGCCGCCCACGGGCACGACCAGGACATAGGGATCGAACTGGATGTCTTCCTGCGTCATCCGCAGAGGCCAGGCGAAGCGGATCGGACCGCGCGGGACGCCCGCCGCCGGATGCACCGTCACGACGGCATCGCGAACAGGCCGACCGGCGGCGTCACGCACGCTGACCGTCAGGTCACCTGCGGTCGCGGCGGTCGCGAAAAGTAGAGTGGAGAATAGGGCAAGAACAAACTTCATGGCTCCCGTCTAAACAACACCCATGAACTTGCCGTAAACCACGATACAATCCAAGATTGTTGTAATGTGTTACACAACACGACATAATCGTTGCGCCGCGGGCATTGGTGTTCAGTAGAATTTAACCGTATCTGGCCTAGTTGCGGACCAGTTACATCCAAAGCGAGTGCCGTTGTGTTTCGTACCTTGTCGCTAGCCGTCGTATTGGCGGGCCTGACCGTGGGGCCAGTGTCCGCGCAGGCGTTTGATTGGGTTCCTGAGTCCCGGACCGGCGGCAAGCTGCTGCTGACCGGCGGCGTGTCGAGCCTGGAAGGCGCGGGCGGCGGCGGTCTGGCGACCTGGGCGGTCACGACCGGCTATGGGGCCGAGGACGGCATCGGCGGCAACGTCCACGCCACCTATGTGAACCTGCCGGACTACGAACTGCGTTCGGTCGGGGCGGCGGTCGGGCTGTGGGACCGGGTCGAACTGTCGATCGCGCGTCAGGAGTTCGATACGGGCGAGACCGGGGCCTTGCTGGGTCTGGGTGACGGCTTCACCTTCACTCAGGACGTGGTCGGGGTGAAGGTCAAGCTGATCGGCGATGCCGTCTATGGCCAGGAGACCTGGCTGCCGCAGATCGCGGTGGGGGTGCAGCACAAGTCCAACGATCAGGGCGCGATCATCGCGGCCGTCGGTGGACGGGACGACGAAGGCACCGACGTCTATGTCGCCGCGACCAAGCTGTTCCTGGCCGAGAGCCTTTTGATCAATGGCACCGTGCGCTGGACCAAGGCGAACCAGACCGGCCTGCTGGGGTTCGGCGGGGACCAGAATAATGATGTCGAGCCACAGTTCGAGGGTTCGGTCGGCTATCTGGTCAGCCGCAATCTGGTGGTGGGGGCCGAATACCGGACCAAACCCGACAACCTGGGTTTCGCCAAGGAGGACGACGCGTTCGACCTCTATGCCGCCTATGCGTTCAACAAACACGTTTCCCTGACCGCCGCCTATGTGGACCTGGGGTCGATCGCGACCTTCGAGGACCAGCGGGGTCTGTATCTTTCGCTTCAGGTCGGATTCTGAACCATGCGCATCGCCGCTCTCCTTGCCCTGACGACCCTGATCGCCGGTCCGGCCCTGGCCCAGCAGGCTCATGCGGTGCCTGGCGAGGAGCCGGTCGACCCTTACGAGGTCACCGATGCCAATGCCGGAGCCGCGCCGTTCGAGGGACAGGCGATGTGGACCGCGTTCCACGAAGCCGAGGGCGTGGGTCGGATCGTCGATCACATGCTGGAGCTCAGCGTCACCGACCCCAGGACGGCGGGCATCTTCGCCGCCACCGACATGGTGCGGCTGAAGCGGACCCTGCGAGAACAGTTCTGCTACATCCTGAACGGCGGATGCACCTACACCGGTCGCAGCATGGCCGACGCCCATGACGAGATCGGCCTGCAGCCCGCCGACTTCGGTACCCTGGTCGAACATCTGCAGGAGGCCATGACCAGGGAGGGCGTGCCGTTCCGCGTCCAGAATCGCTTCCTGTCCAAGCTGGCTCCGATGCGGCCGGACACCGTCACGCGCTAGGAGGGCCTGGTGAGTAGGGCTTAGGGTTTGGTGAAGGGGGTTGAGTTGGGTCGAGGCGAAGGGCCATTCCCTTGAGCCCTAAGCCCTACTCACCAAGCCCTCTTTCGTTACCGCGCTGCAACATTTCTGTTGCGCGGGACGTTCGGCCCGGTCCACGCTGTGATCCAGCAAAAGGGAGCAGGGCCACGTTCGACGAGATGTCAGGCACGACCGGATCGGGAACGGTCCGAAAGAGCTACCGGACCCTGTCCCGGTGGCTGGAATCCGCGCCGTCCGATCTGTTGCAGGCCCGCTCGCGTCAGGCCGAGCTGTTCTTCCGCCGCATGGGGGTGACCTTCGCCGTCTATGGCGATACCGAATCCAACGAGCGGCTGATCCCCTTCGACGTCGTGCCCCGGATCATCGGGGCGTCTGAGTGGAACGAGCTGGAGCGCGGGCTGAAACAGCGCGTGTCGGCCGTCAACGCCTTCCTGAAGGACATCTACGGGGCCCAGGAATGCATCAAGGCGGGGATCGTCCCGGCCGACCTGATCTTCACCAACCCCCACTATCGGCCCGAGATGCAGGGGCGCAGGCCGCCGGGCGACATCTGGACCCACATCAGCGGCGTCGATCTGGTTCGCACCGGCGAGGACGGCTTCCTGGTGCTGGAGGACAATTGCCGCACGCCGTCGGGAGTCTCCTACATGCTGGAGAACCGCGAGATGATGATGCGGCTGTTCCCGGATCTGTTTGCCGAGCACCGCATCCGCCCGGTCGAGACCTATACCGACATGCTGCTGGCCAGCCTTCGGGCCTCGGCTCCGGCCCATGCGGGTAGCGATCCGAACATCGTGGTCCTGACGCCCGGCCCCTTCAACTCGGCCTATTACGAGCACAGTTTCCTGGCCGACAAGCTGGGTGTCGAACTGGTCGAGGGGGGCGATCTGTTCGTCAACGACGACATCGTCTTCATGCGCACGACCGAGGGGCCGCAGCGGGTCGACGTCATCTATCGCCGGGTCGATGACGACTGGATCGATCCCCTGACCTTCCGCCCGGATTCGACTGTCGGTGTGCCCGGCCTGATGTCGGCATACATGGCGGGCAATGTGACGCTGTCGAACGCGGTGGGCACAGGCGTGGCCGACGACAAGGCGGTCTATACATACATGCCGGACATCATCCGGTTCTTCAGTGGCGGCGATCCGATCCTGGGCAATGTGCCGACCTGGCGATGCCGCGAGCCCGAGGCGTTGAAGGAAGTGCTGTCCAAGCTGGAAACGCTGGTGGTCAAGGAGGTCGGCGGGTCCGGCGGCTACGGCATGCTGGTGGGGCCAGCCTCCACCAAGGCCGAGATCGAGGATTTTCGCAAGAAGCTGATCGCCGATCCCGACGACTTCATCGCCCAGCCGACGCTGGCGCTTTCGACGGCTCCTACGCTGGACGGGAGTGGGGCCCTGTCGCCGCGTCATGTGGACTTGCGGCCCTTCGTCCTGTCCAGCCCGCGCGGTGTTCAGGTCGCGCCGGGCGGTCTGACGCGGGTGGCGCTGAAGCCGGGATCGCTGGTGGTCAACTCCAGCCAGGGCGGCGGAACCAAGGATACCTGGGTGCTGGACGACTGATGCTGAGCCGTACCGCAGAGAGCCTGTACTGGACCGGTCGCTATATGGAGCGGGCGGATTTCCTCGCCCGAATTCTGGAGGCCGCCGTGCGTCTGGCGGCGCTCCCGGCCAAGGACGGGGCCGCCGCGACCGCCTGGGCCAGCGCCATCGCATCGGCGGGCGTGTCGGGGGCCTTCGCCGCCTCCGCACGGACGCCGAACGAGAAGTCGGTGCGGGAATATCTGGCCTTCGCGCCGGACAATTCGTCGTCGATCCGCGCCTGTATCACCGCCGCCCGGACCAATGCGCGCTCGGTGCGGACCGCCCTGACCATCGAGTTGTGGGAGGCCATCAACGGGGCTTACAACGGTCTGGGCGAACTGGGTGAGCCGACCAAGCGCGACGACTTCGTTCGATATCTGGAGTTCGTGAAGGGGGTGTCGCTGGCGTTCGAGGGGGCGTCGTCGCGGACGATGCTTAGGAACGACGCCTACTGGTTCCTGCGCCTCGGCGGGGCGATCGAGCGGGCGGACAACACGGCGCGCCTGCTGGACGTCAAATACCACCTGCTGCTGCCGGCCGGTGAACGGGTCGGGGGTCAGCTCGACTATTTCCAGTGGACGACGCTGCTGCGCGAAGTCTCGGCCCTGACCGCCTATCGCTGGGTCTATCGCGAAAGCGTGCGGCCCTGGCTGGTGGCGGACCTGCTGGTGCTGAACCGCCAGATGCCGCGCTCCCTGGCCAGCTGTCAGGGGATGATCGTCAGCTATCTGGACCGGTTGGCCACCGATTACGGGCGGCGCGGTCCGGCCCAGCGCATCGCATCGGCCCGCCTGACCCGTTTCAACGAGACCAATATCGAGGACATCTTCCAGTCAGGTCTGCACGAATACATCCTCTCGTTCCTGAGCGAGAACAACGGCTTGGCCAGCGCCGTCCACGATCAGTACCTGGTCTAGGCCGTGAGCATGCACCCATCCCCCCTCACCGCCGTCATCCTCGGACTTGATCCGAGGATCGGACGTCGTGCACGACTGTCAGAAGAACGGACGCATGTGCGTCACTCCGCCGTTCTGCGGAGGGACGATCCGATCCTCGGGTCAAGCCCGAGGATGACGGGGCAGGCTTTTAACTGATGCGCATCCGGATCGATCACGAAACCCGATATGGCTATGCCCGCGCCGCGCGATTCATCGTCCAGTCGCTGCGTCTGACACCGCGCTCGACCGAGGGGCAGCAGGTTCGGGACTGGCGGATCGAGACCGATGTCGACACCCGGCTGCGCCGCTCTGAGGACGCCTTCGGCAACATCGTCCACACCCTGTATACCGAGCGCCCGACCGATGCCCTGATGGTGCGGGTCACCGGCGAGGTGGCCACGGTCAATACCGGGGGTGTCCTGAAGGGCACGCCCGAGCGGTTGTCACCCTTGGTGTTCTTGCGCGATACAGCCCTGACCCATGCCGATCCGGCCTTGCGGGCATTTGCGGCGGACATCGGGGAGGAAGGCTCGGCGCTGGACCGACTGCACCGCTTGATGGGCGCGATCAACGACAGCGTCGCCTTCATGGTGGGGTCGACCACGGCGGATCATACCGCCGCCGACGCCTTTGCCCAGAAACAGGGCGTCTGCCAGGATCACGCTCAGATCTTCATCGCCTGCGCCCGTCGGATGGGCATTCCGGCCCGCTATGTCTCCGGCCATCTACACCGCTCCGACGGCATCATCGACCAGGACGCCGCCCATGCCTGGGCAGAGGGCTGGGTCGAGGATCTGGGCTGGGTCGGGTTCGACGCGGCCAACGGCATCTGTCCGACCGAACACTATGTGCGGGTGGCCACGGGGCTAGATGCGCTCGGGGCCTCGCCAATCCGGGGGACCAGCTATGGCGGCGGGCGCGAGACGATGACCGTGGCCCTGCGTGTGCGCCAGATGCAACAGACCCAGCAACAACAGCAGCGTCAGGGCTGGTCGTGACTGTATCGCCGCGCGAATCTGTTAGCGTTCACCGTTCTCTGAGGGCGGGGCCCGGACTGCGCTGATGACCTACTGCGTCGGAATGCTGGTGAATGAAGGTCTGGCGATGATCGCCGACACGCGCACCAATGCGGGCGTGGACAATATCTCGTCCTACAAGAAGCTGCACATCACCCAGGTCCCAGGCGAGCGGATCATCGCCGTGGCCACCGCCGGCAACCTGTCGGTCACCCAGATGGCCCTGTCGATGGTGTCCAAGGGCATCCAGATGCCGGGGCACGAGGAACTGGAGACGCTGGAGACAGCGCCGTCGATGTTCCGTGCGGCACAGCTGGTTGGTCACGCCCTGAACCAGGTGCGGCACGACCTGACGGATTCGCTTCAGGCAGACACGCTCAAACTCAGCGCATCGATGCTGATCGGCGGACAGGTGAGGGGAGGGGAGCTGCGCCTTTACTTGATCTATGCCCAGGGTAATTTCATCGAATGCGGGTCGGACACGCCCTATCTTCAGATCGGCGAGCTGAAATACGGCAAGCCGATCCTGGACCGGGCGCTGCGTCCCGACACGCCCATGTCGGAAGCGGTCAAGCTGGGGCTGATCTCGTTCGATTCGACCATCCGCTCGAATATCGCCGTGGGCCCGCCGTTCGATATGGTGGTGATCCCCAGGAACAGCCTGACGGGCGAACAGCGCCGCATCGCCACCGACGATCCCTATTTCAAGGAACTGGGCCAACGCTGGTCCCAGGCCTTGGCCGACGCCCACCGCGCCATGCCCGATCCGCCCTGGATGGAGATGGCCCAGGTGGCGCGAGGCCCGCTGTCCGTGGTCGGCTGACGGCGCCGGAATTTCGCCTTCGGGGTGTGAAGGTCATTTACCTCTTTCGAACAACCGTGGCCTAGTCGCGAGACAGGGTTCAGGGAGAGTCCGATGCCGAGTGCGTCCGAAACCGCGCGCCGAATGCTGAAGGCCCTGCTGGACACCGGCACCGTCGACAGCGTCGCCGATCGCCAGAAGCGGAGCGAAGCGGCACCCTCCAGACCCTGGCTGCGGCAGACCAAGACCCTGAGCCCGACGTTCACGGGATCATACTGGCGGGCGATGATCGGGCATGGAACGGCGTCGGAACAGGATCAGGCGGTCCTGTATAACGCGACGGCGCAGGCCGACATGGCGCTGTACGGGCGCAGCATCGAGAATTTCATCGGCAATTTGCGGCTGCCGGTCGGGGCGATCGGGCCGCTGCGGATCAATGGCCTGTTCGCGCAGGGCGATCACTATGTGCCGCTGGCGACGACCGAGGCGGCGTTGGTCGCGTCCTATGGCCGGGGCGCGCGGCTGATCTCGGCGGCGGGTGGATGCGCGGCGGCGGTGCTGGCCGAGGGTGTGCACCGGGCACCCGGTTTCGCCTTCGCCGACCTTGCCGACGCGGGGCGGTTCGTGCTGTGGGTCATGAACGCCGAGGACCGGCTGCGCGCCGCCGCCGAGGCGACGACCCGCCACGGCAAGCTGGTCGACATCGCCGCCCATATCGAGGGCGACCACGTCTATCTGGTCTGCACCTATACGACGGGGGACGCGGCGGGCCAGAACATGGTCACCATCGCCACCCAGGCCCTGTGCGAGGCGATCGAGGCGGAATGTCCGATCAAGCCGTTGTACTGGTTCGTCGAGACCAATCTGTCGGGCGACAAGAAGGCGTCGTCGATCTCCTTTACCAGTGTGCGGGGACGAAAGGCGGTGGCCGAGATCGTGCTGCCCGCCGCCCTGGTCGAGAGCGCGCTGCACACGACGACGCGGCGGATGCACGACTACTGGCGCATGTCGGCGCTGGGGGGCGTCATGTCCGGGTCGATCGGGATCCAGGGGCATTATGCGAACGGACTGGCGGCCCTGTATCTGGCGACGGGTCAGGACGTGGCCTGCGTGGCGGAATCTGCCGTCGGCGTGACCCGGTTCGAGCTGCGCGAGGACGACGCGCTGTACGCTTCGGTGACCCTGCCCAACATCATCGTCGGCACGGTCGGGGGCGGGACCGGCCTGCCGACGCAGAGTGCTGGCCTGTCGATCCTGGGGCTTAAGGGGGAGGGCAAGGCGAGGGCCTTGGCCGAGGTCTGCGCGGCGCTGTGCCTGGCCGGGGAACTGTCGATCATCGGGGCGCTGGCGGCGGGGCATTTCGCCCGGGCGCACGCATCGCTGGCCCGACGCGCGCCCGAAGCCGGAGACGGGGTCGCATGACGACCGCGTCGCTGTCGGCCCGGCTATGGACCTATCAGGCCGAGCGGTTTCCGTTGGTGAAGCACGGCGTGCTGATCCTGGTCTTCTCGGGCGGGGAGGCGGTGTTCGGGGCCTTGGCGCGGGGCGCGCCGCCGGACTGGAGGGCCGTCGCGGTGGCGGCCGTGGTGTGCCTGCTGCTGTTCCTGCAACTGCGGATCGCCGACGAGCACAAGGATCACGAGGACGACTGTCGGTGGCGGCCCGAACGGGCGGTGCCGCGCGGGCTGGTTTCACTGGCAGAGCTGCGGTGGCTCGGTTTGGCGGCGGCGGTGATTCAGGTCGCTGCGACGACGTTGCTGGACTGGCGGCTGGTACCGGTCCTGCTGCTGGTTTGGGGCTGGATGGCGCTGATGAGCGTGGAGTTCTTCGTGCCCGCCTGGCTGAAGGCGCGGCCGATCCTGTACATGGTCAGCCATATGGCGGTGATGCCGCTGATCGCGCTCTATGCCGTCGCTTGCGGGGCGCGGTCGGCGGTGACGGGCAGCCCGGCGGTCGCGGCCTTCCTGGCCCTGGCGTTTCTGAACGGGGTCGTGCTGGAGATCGCGCGCAAGAGCTGGGCTCTCTGTGACGAGCGGGAGGGGGTCGAGACCTATTCGCGGCTGTGGGGACCACGGCGGTCTGCGACGGTCGTGGTGATAGCGGGGCTGGGGTCCGCCGGGCTGGCGCTGGCGGTGCAGGCGCTGCTGGGGCTGTCGTGGGGATTCTCGCTGGTCGTGCTGGCGGGGCTGGGCCTGCTGGCGGCAGCGGGTCTGGCCTATGGTCGCCGGGCCACGACCAAAGCATCCGGGCGACTGGAGACGGCGTCGGGGCTATTCATATTGTTGATCTATCTGGGGGTCGCCTGGCTTCCGGCGGCGTGGCGTCTGTGGGTGGCGTGAGCATGACGATCCTTAAGGGCGAGGCCGCGCGCGACCGTGCCAAGGCGGGCGGCAAGGGGGCGGTGCTGGCCGAACTGGCCGGGACGTTCGACGTGCCTGCATTCTTCGTCGTCTCGGTGGAGGCATTCGGGCCGCAGGGCCTGACGCCCGAAGCCGATACGGCGCTCGACGCGGCGCTGGCCGATCTGGGGCCGGGGCCGTTCGCGGTTCGGTCCTCCGGCGTGGACGAGGACGGGGCCGATGCGGCCCATTCGGGCCAGTTCGAGACTCGGCTGAACGTTGCTGCGGGCGATGTGCGGGACGCCATCGCGGCGGTGTGGCGCTCGGGTTTTTCGGACAGCCTGTCGGCCTATCGCCAGGCGCGGGGACTGTCGGGAGACCCGCAGCCGCCCGCCGTGGTGATCCAGCGGATGGTGCCGGCGACCCATGCCGGGGTAGCCTTCACTGCCGATCCGGTCAGCGGCGATCCGGACGTGGTGGTGATCAGCGCGGTCGCGGGGCTGGGCGAGCGGCTGGTCTCGGGCGAGGAGGACGGCGAGACCTGGCACGTCCGCGCCGACCGGGTGACGGCCCCGGATGATCCTGTACTGAGCCCCGGCCAGGCCCGCGCCGTCGCCGACCTGGCTCGTCGCGCCGAGGCTCATTACGGTCGGCCCCAGGATGTGGAATGGGCGTTCGAGGGGGCGCGGCTGTTCCTGCTGCAGTCTCGGCCGATCACGACCCTGCCCAGCTATGAGCCGGACGCCATCGGCATCTGGGACAACTCCAACATCGTCGAGAGCTATCCCGGCGTCGTCAGCCCATTCACCTTCACCTTCGCCCGGCGCATCTATGGCCATGTCTATCGGGCGTTCAGCACCATGATGGGGGTTCCGGCCGACGCCATCACCGACCAGCGCGCGACCTTCGACACCATGCTGGGGCGGGTGCATGGGCGGGTCTACTACAACCTTCTGGCCTGGTACCGGGCGTTGTCGCTGTTTCCGGGGTTCAAGGCCAACCGGGCCTTCATGGAACAGATGATGGGGGTGGGCGAGCCCCTGCCCGCCGCCCTGGCCGAGCGGATCGCGCCCGGCGGGCATTCGGCGTGGGACCGGGTCGTGGACCGGGTCAGGCTGGGCGGGGTTCTGGCGCGGCTGGTGGTCTATAATTTCCTGCTGCCGGGGGTGATCGCGCGGTTCTACGACCGACTGAACGCGGCCCTGGCCGAAAGCGACGCGGAAATCGAGGCCCTGTCGGCGACGCAGCTGGCGGCGCGCTACCGGATGCTGGAGACCCGGCTGCTGGAGCGGTGGGACGCGCCTCTGATCAACGACTTCCTGTGCATGATCGCCTTCGGGGCGTCGCGGAAGGCGATGGAGACATGGGCGGGCGCGGAGGGTCTGGCGCTGCATTCCGACATCATGATCGGCCAGGGCGACATCGTCTCGGCCGAGCCCGCGCGGCGCATCCGCGAGATGGGCGATCAGGCGCGGGGGCGGCCTGAGCTGATCGACCGGTTGGCGGCGGGGGACGTGACGGCGGTGCGCGAGAACGAGCGGCTGGGGCCGCTGTTCGACAGCTATATCGCCCGGTTCGGGGACCGCTGCACCGAGGAGTTGAAGCTGGAGAGCGTCACCCTGCACGAGGACCCGCGCCAGCTGTTGTCGGCGGTCGCGGCGGCGGCGCGGGCCGAACCGCGCGCGGCGCGTCTGGAAGACGGGGCTCGGGTCAATGACGAGCGGATGCGCGCGTTGTTCGCCGGGCGACCGGTCCGGCGCGCGGTCGCCTCGGCCCTGACCGCCTGGGCCAAGGCGCGAGTGCGGGACCGGGAGAACCTGCGGTTCGAGCGGACCCGATTGTTCGGGCGGGTGCGTCGCATCGTGCGCGCGTCGGGCCGTCGCCTGACCGAGGCCCGACTACTGGACGCCGAGGCCGACATCTTTCTGCTGACAGTCGAGGAATGGCTGGGCGCGGTCGAGGGCGGTGTGCCGGATCGGAGCCTGAAGGCCCTGGTTTATCTTCGACAGGCGGAAATGGACCAGGATCGTGCTCGCGCCGATCCGCCCGAGCGGCTGACGATTCGGGGCGGTTTCCTGATCGGCCTGCCGAGCGCGGAGGCGGCTGCCGGGGTCGATGAAGGCGAGGCGTCGGACACCGTCCGCACGGGCCAGCCCTGCTGTGCCGGGGTTGTCACGGCCCGCGTGCGCGTCGTCGCCGATCCGCGTGTGGAGGCGCTGGAGGCCGGGGAGATACTGGTGGCCCGGCACACTGATCCGGGCTGGATCGCGGTGTTCGCGAATGCCTCCGGCGTCATCGCCGAGCGGGGCAGTCTGCTGTCGCACTCAGCCATCGTGGCGCGCGAGATGGGGGTGCCGTGCGTCGTGGCGCTGAAAGGCGTGACCGGCTGGCTGAAGACCGGCGACCTGGTACGGCTGGACGGCGGGACGGGCCGGGTCGAGAAGCTGGAGCCCACCGCATGACCGCCTCCGAGATCGAGGGCCGGGCCCGCTTCGACCGCATCCGCTATGCCCAGGTGTGGGAGGACGCCGATGTGCTGGTGGCCGCGCTGAAGGTCCAGCCCGGCGACACGGTCGTGTCGATCGCCTCGGCGGGGGACAATGCCATCGCCCTGCTGGCCCAAGGGGCCGAGCGGGTCATCGCGGCCGACCTCAACCCGACCCAGCTGGCCTGCGTGCGGCTGCGGATCGCGGCCTACCGGACTTTGTCGCATGGCGAACTGCTGGAGCTGATGGGGTCGCGGCCCTCGGCACGGCGCGGCGAGCTGCTGGACCGGGCGGGCCGCATACTCGACGCCGAGGACCAGGCCTTCTGGGCCGCGCGCCGCGACGGGGTCGAGGCTCACGGCGTCGGCGGCGTCGGCAAGTTCGAGGACTATTTCCGCCTGTTCCGGACCCGGTTGCTGCCGCTGGTGCATGGACGGGCGACGGTCGAGGGGTTGCTGCAACCCCGCGACGCCGCCGGACGCGCCGACTATTTCGAGCGGCGCTGGAACAACCTGCGTTGGCGGATGCTGTTGAAGACCTTCTTTTCCAAGCCGGTGATGGGGCGGCTGGGTCGCGACCCGGCCTTCTTCGACCATGTCGAGGGTAGCGCGGGCGATCAGGTGGCCCGAAACACCCGCCAGGCGCTGGTCGAGCAGAACCCGTCGCAAAACCCCTATCTGCACTGGATTCTGACCGGCACGCATGGCGAGGCCTTGCCGCTGGCGCTGCGGCCCGAGCATTTCGACACCATCCGCGACCGGATCGACCGGCTGGAGGTGCGGCTTTCGACGATCGAGGCCCTGGCCGAACAGGGCGTTCGGGCCGATGCGTTCAACCTGTCGGACATCTTCGAATACATGTCGCCGCCGGCGCATGAGGCGGCCTATCGGACGGTGCTGGACTGCGCCCGGCCCGGCGCGAGGATCGCCTACTGGAACATGATGGCCCCGCGCCGCGTGCCCGTGTCATTGGAAGACCGGGTCACGACGGATCGGGCGCTGGAAGCGGCGCTGAAGCCGATCGACAAGGCCTTCTTCTATCGCGATTTGGTGCTCGAGACGGTGCTGGGAGAGCGGGGTCGGTGACCGCCGACCTGGCCATCAGTCTGGTCAAGATCGTCGGCTCGGTCATGCTGCTGGCGGCCGTGCTGGTCGGCGTCGGGCTGCTAGCGCGACGGCTGAAGCTACAGGCCGAGGTGGCACGCAAGATCATCCATGTGTCGCTGGGCCTGTACTGCCTGACCTTCCCCTGGGTGTTCAGCCAGGCGTGGGAGGTGGCGGCGGTCTGCCTGCTGGCCGGAGGCGTGTTCGTCGTCGCGCGGGCGCGGCCGTCGCTGGGCGAGGGGCTGCATGGGGTGAAGCGGTTCTCCTACGGTGAGCTGCTGTTTGCGGTGTCGGTGGCGCTCCTGTTCTGGCTCAAGGACGGGCACTATGTGCTCGATCTGAACGGGCTGCAGACCCAGCCGCAGCTGATCCTCTACGTCCTGCCGCTCCTGATCCTGACGCTGTGCGACGCGGCGAGCGCCCTGGTCGGGGTCAACTATGGGCGGATGCGGTTTCCGGTCGAGGAGGGGGTCAAGAGCGTCGAGGGCGTGGTCACCTTCATCCTGACCGCATGGATCGCGGCCCTGATCGCTTTGTTGCTGTTCACCGATCTGGGGCGCGGCGACGTGATCGTGCTGGCCCTGATCGCGGCCCTGTTCGGAGCGCTGTTCGAAGCGGCGAGCTGGCGCGGACTGGACAATCTGTTCATTCCGATGGGGCTGTATTTCATCCTTGCCAATCTGTTGCCGCGCGGCACCGCAGAGTTGCTGATCGCCTCGGCGGCCTTCGCGGTCGGGTCGATCCTACTGGTGGGTCTGGGGGTCAAACTGGGCCTGACGCGGCATGTGGTGGCCAGTGGCATGAGCCTGCTGTTCTGCATCGCCGTCTTCGCCGGGCCGGTGGCGGTGCTGACCCCCTGCGCGGCCTTCGCTGCCTATTTCGTGATCTGGCGCGAGGGGGGGCGGCGCGAGGTGCCGCATGACGCGCTGAACATGATCATCACCGTGCTGTCGGTGGCGCTGGCGGTGTTCGTGCTGAGCGCCCTGCTGAAGGTGGATACTATCTTCGCCTTCAACCTGGCCTTCGCCTGTCTGGCCACCGGCATCCTGGTCTGGTTCTCGCGCCTGAAGCCGGTGTGGCTGGCCAGCGGCATCGCCTGGATCTGCGTCGTGGCCTTGGTGCGGACGCTGGTGGTGCCGGTGTGGGAGCCGGGGACCTTCATCTTCGCCGGTATCGCCGTGCTGCTGGTGCTGGCGTCGGCAGGGCTCTTCCGGCTGGCGCGCTACCGCTGGCCCGATCGGCCCTGGGTCAAGCTGGGCACGATCAGCTTCGTCATCGGCTTGGCAGGTCTGCCCCTTTCGCCCCATGCCTGGGCTCCGTTGGGATTGTCGGGATGAGCGAGGACCGGATCGAGACCACTGGCGCGTCGCTGCGCATCTGGCGCGACGCCGTGTCATGGGACGGTCGCCGCACGGCGGCGTTGGGCGAGTTCGTCTGTGACGATGCCGAGGCCGGCGCACGGCTTCTGGCCGAGGCCGCCGCCCGCCTGTCGGTCGAGGGGTTTCAGGGTCTGGTCGGACCGATGAACGGCGACACCTGGGCCACGCACCGGCTGGTGGTCGAGAGCGACGGCCGCTTGCCGTTCCTGATGGAGCCGACTAACCCTGCTCATCACCCTGCGGCCTTCGAGTGGGCCGCGTGGTCGGAGATCGCCCGCTACGCCTCGGCCGAGGGGCCCTTGCCGGAGACGGCGACTCCGGCCCAGCCCCCACCGGGCATTCGGCTGTTGCCGTTCGATCTGGACCGGGCCGAGGCCGAACTGGCCGATCTGCATCGGGTTTCACTGGCGTCGTTCACGCGTGGCTTCCTGTATCGTCCGCTGTCGCTGGAAGCCTTCACGGCAATGTACAGGCCCGTGCTGGCCCGTCTCGACCCCGACCTGGTGGTCATGGCGCGCGACGACGGTGGGGCTTTGCAAGGCTTTCTGTTCGCCATTCCCGACCTGGCCGACCCATCGCCGGAGCGGGCGGTGATCCTGAAGACCTATGCCTCGCTGCGACCAGGCCTGGGGTCCAGCCTGGCGCGGCGTTTCTATGCCCAGGCCAGCGCCAGGGGGTATCGCCGGGTGATCCACGCCCTGATGCATGATGACAACCTGTCCGCCCGGCACAGCGCCCGTCTGGGGGCGACGGTGTTCCGCCGCTATGCCCTGTGGGGGCTGGCGCTGTGACCAATCTGGTCGCCGCCTTCCTGGACCACGCCGAGCGACGGCCCGACCATGCGGCCCTGATCGACGGGCGGGGTCGGGTCACGACCTATGCGGTTCTGGCCCGGATGTCGGCGGAGCGGGCGAAGGCGTTTCGGAGGGCCGGGATCGGCGCGGGCGATGTCGTGCTGGTGGCGCGCGGCGTGTCGCCGGAGCTGTACGCCACCCTGCTCGCCCTGTTCCGCCTCGGGGCCGTGGCCATGTTTCCGGAACCGGCGGCGGGTCTGGCGGGGCTGTCGGTGGCCGTGGACGCTGCGGCACCCAAGGCCATGGTCGCGGGGGGGCTTGGCCACGCCGTGCGGTGGATCTCGCCGGCCCTGCGACGGCTGCCCAACCTGTCCGAGCGTGCGGGTGGCGTGTCCGGCGATGGTCCGCTGGAGACGGTCGGCCCCGACGCCCCGGCCCTGATCACCTTCACCAGCGGATCGACAGGTCGGCCCAAGGGCATTGTTCGTTCGAACGGCTTTCTGCGGCTCCAGCATGATTTGCTGGAGCGCATCCGGTGCACGACGCCCGACGATGTGGACCTGATCTCCCTGCCGGTCTTCATCCTGTCCAACCTGGCGGCTGGCGCGACCAGCGTCCTGCCACCGGGCAAGCTGACCCGGCCCGCGCAGCTGGACCCCGCACGGCTTCGGGTCCAGATGGCCAACCACCGGGCCAATCGCGTCGTCGCACCACCCGCCGTCTGCGCCCGGCTGATCGAGGGAGCGAACAATTTGGCGACTGTCGAAGCCATCTTCACGGGCGGCGGCCCGGTGTTTCCGAACCTGTTGAGGGGTCTGCATGCCGCCGCGCCGGAGGCGGCGATCTACGCCGTCTATGGCTCCACCGAGGCCGAGCCGATCGCCCATATCCGCTTCGACCAGATCGCGGATGCCGACTGGACGGCGATGGCGGCGGGTGCGGGCCTGCTGGCGGGCGCGCCGATCGCCGAGGCCGATGTCGTGATCCGCGACGAGGAGATCACCGTGGCTGGGCCACATGTGAACCGGGGCTATCTCGATCCCGCCGACGACGCCTCGACCAAGGCGACGATCGACGGAACGCTGTGGCACCGGACGGGCGACGCGGGTCGGTTGGACGATCGCGGTCGGCTGTGGTTGCTGGGACGGCGCGAGGCGGCCGCGCGGGGCCTGTTTCCGTTCGCGGTAGAGACGGCGGCGCTGAGTTGGCCCGGCGTGCGTCAGGCCGCGCTTCTGGCCGATCGCGAACCGGCCGTCCTGTTCGTCGCAGGGGAGGGGCTGGATCCGGTCGCTTTTTCGCGACGGGCGGCGGCCTTGGGCGACATTCGTTGCCGGGTGGTGGGTTCGATCCCCCTCGACCGTCGCCATAATTCCAAGATCGACTATGCGGCGCTCAGGGCCAAGGCTGAGCCGTGATCGACCCGGTCGTCGCCCGGCGGATGATGGCGGTCTGCTTTCCGCTGGGCGCGCTCGGTCATTTCTGGTGGATGGGCAAACATGGGCTGCTCTATCACGGGCCAGCCCCGGCCTGGGCAGTCTGGTTCTGGTACGGGCTCTGCGCGGTGGATTTCGCGGTCTGCCTGCTGCTCTTCTACCGGCCGCGCGCCGGACTGGTGGCGGCGGTGGCGACCATGGCGGTCAGCCTGACGGTCAACTGGCTGTGCTTTCCGACGTTCGAATACGGATTCAACTGGGTGCTGATCGGGTTGACCCTGTTCGGCCTTGGGGTCTTCGCCACCTTCCCCTGGCTGTGGCGGACCCTGGATCGGTCGCCGGGCTGAGACGTCAGGATGGGGCGAAGACGCGCACGTAATCGACCTCCATGCGCTGTGGAAAGGCCCGGTCGTCCACGCCCTCGGCTCCGCCCCAGTCGCCGCCGACCGCGATGTTCAGGATCATGTAGAAGGGGGCGTCGAACGGCCAGGTCGCGGGATCGTCACGACCGTCGTTGCGGAACCGGTAGTAGCCGACGTCGTCGATGCCGAAATTGATGCCTTCCGGCGTCCACAGCACCTGATAGCGGTGAAAGGCGTCGCAGGCGTCGCGAACGCGCTTTTTGCCGCCCCGCTCGGTGCCTTGGGTGTGGTTGTAGCGGGTGGTGTGGACGGTGCCGTGAACCTCGCCGCGTGCATGACCGACATGTTCCATGATGTCGATTTCGCCGCCCGCAGGCCATTCGGCGTCGGCGACCGGCAGCATCCAGATGGCGGGCCAGGTGCCGCGACCGCAGGGGATCCTGGCCTTCACCTCATAGAAACCATAGGTCCATTCGGCATTGCCGCGCGTGATCAGCCGGGCGGAGGTATAGGCCTGGCCCCCCGCATCGGCGACCTGTGTGGGGGTCAGGGTTTCGCGCCGGGCCTCGATGATCAGATGGCCGTTCTCGACGCGAGCGTTCTCGGGACGGTCGGCGGCGTAGTACTGGAGCTCGTTGTTGTACCAGCCGTCCCTGTTGCGGTGGGTGTCGTAGGCCCATCGGGTCGGGTCGGGCAGGCCGTCGGTGTTGAACTCGTCGTTCCAGACCAGGCGATAACCGTCGAGGCCGTCATCCTGTGGCAGGGAGGCCGCGCCGACGCAGGCCAGACCGGCCAGACCGATGATCGTCGTGGTGACAAACCGCATCGCCTTCTCCCATGATCGTTCTGCGACGACCTGCTCTCCAAGCAATCTCGGTTTGACAACGTTGTCAACTGCCGACACCTTGCGAAAAACAAGATCACAGGGATGAGACCGATGCCAAGGATTGCCCATAAACGTGGCCTGGCCACCGTTGCGGTGTCGCTGACCGCCCTGCTGATGGCTGCCGGACCGGGTCTGGCGCAGACTGCGCCGTTGCCAGTCGTCGATGTTTCGGCCTGGCCGAACGCCAGCAGTCCCGACGCCATGACCGATGCGACGACCCTGGCCTTCGTTGAGGACCTGCTGGCCCGGATGACGGTCGAGGAAAAGGTCGGCCAGGTGATCCAGGCCGACATCGGCTCGATCACCCCCGCCGATCTGACCACTTATCCGCTGGGGTCGATCCTGGCGGGGGGCAATTCGGCTCCCGGTGCCGACGAGCGGGCCCCGGCCCAGGCCTGGGTCGATCTGGCGCAGGCGTTCCGGGCGGCGGCTGCGCAGCGGCCGGGCGCGAAGGTGCCGCTGATGTTCGGGATCGATGCGGTCCACGGACACAATAACGTCGTCGGTGCCACCCTGTTTCCGCACAACATCGGCCTGGGGGCCACGCGCAATCCCGACCTGATCGAGCGGATCGGGGTGGCGACGGCGCTGGAGGTCGCGGCGACCGGGGCGGACTGGACGTTCGGGCCGACGGTGGCAGTGCCGCGCGACGATCGCTGGGGTCGGACCTACGAGGGTTATGGCGAGGACCCCGAGATCGTCGCTGCCTATGCCGGGCGCATGACCCAAGGGCTTCAGGGCGCGCTGGGTCAGGGCCATCTGGCACCCGGCCATATCGCGGGATCGGCCAAACACTATCTGGCCGACGGCGGCACGCTGAACGGCAAGGATCAGGGGGATGCCGTCATCTCCGAGCGCGAGCTGATCGATGTCCATGCGGCGGGCTATCCGCCGTCGATCGACGCCGGCATCCTGACCATCATGGCCAGCTTCTCCAGCTGGAACGGGGTCAAGCACACCGCCAATGCCGATCTGCTGACCGACGTGCTGCGCGGGCCGCTGGGCTTTGACGGCTTCGTGGTCGGCGACTGGAACGCCCATGGCCAGATCGAGGGCTGCACCAACGAAAGCTGCGCCGCCGCCTTCAACGCCGGGCTGGACATGTTCATGGCCCCCGACAGCTGGAAGCCGCTGTATGAGAATACCCTGGCCCAGGTGAAGTCGGGCGAGATCGCCATGACCCGGCTGGACCAGGCGGTGCGCCGCATCCTGACCGTCAAGGTCAAGACCGGGGTGTTCGAGGCCGATCGTCCGGTCGAGGGGCGGATCGAGGTGCTGGGGTCGCCTGAGCACCGCGCCTTGGCCCGTGAAGCGGTGCGTCAGTCGCTGGTGCTGCTGAAGAACAACGGGTCGGTCCTGCCGATCAAGCCGGGCGCGCGCGTGCTGGTCGCGGGCAGCGCCGACGACATCGGCCAGGCCGCCGGTGGCTGGACCATCAACTGGCAGGGGACCGGCAACACCCGTGCCGACTTCCCCAACGGCCAGTCGATCTGGGAGGGGCTGAAGGAGGCCGTCGAAGCGTCGGGCGGCACCGCCGAGCTGAACGCGGCGGGCGCTTTCGAAACGCGGCCCGACGTGGCCGTCGTGGTCTTCGGCGAGGAACCCTATGCGGAGTTCCAGGGCGACCTGTCCGACCTCGATTTCCGCCCGCGTGAGCCCCTGGCCCTGCTGCGCCGGTTGCAGGCTGAGGGCATTCCGACCGTCGCCGTCTTGCTGTCGGGACGACCGCTGTATGTGAACCCGGAGATCAATGCTTCGGACGCTTTCGTCGCGGCCTGGCTGCCGGGATCGGAGGGGGGCGGGATCGCCGATGTCTTGATCGCCGGGAACGATGGCGCTCCGCAGCATGATTTCCGGGGGCGGCTGTCGTTCAGCTGGCCGCGCAGCCCGGATCAGGCCCCGCAGAACCGGGGAGGGCCGGACTACGATCCGCAGTTCGCCTATGATTTCGGCCTGACCTATGCGGCGACGGCCGATACCCCGACCCTGGTCGAGGCGGAGGAGGGCTCGGAGGCGTCGTCGATGCGCTTCCTCGCCGACGGGCGGTTCGTGACGCCCTGGTCGTTGGTCGTGCGCGACGACGGAGGCGAGGCGCGGATCGCCGACGGCGCGCGCGGCGTCAGTCCCCGCGCGGTGGTGACCATAGCTCCCGTGGACGGTCAAGGCCAGGAGTCGGCGCGTCTGGTGACCTTCAAGGGACCGGGTCAGGCGATCGTGACCGGTCCTGCGATCGATCTGTCCGGGCCGGACTATGCCGATGTGGCGCTGACGTTCCGATACCGGATCGACGCGGGCCAGGCGTCGGCGCTGAGCATCGGCCTGGGCAATGGCGTGGTGCCGCTGGCGGGCGGCGAGGGCTGGCAGAATGCGTCGGTGCCTCTGACCTGTTTCCGGTCGGGGGAGGGCGGGTTGGCGGGCGTGGACCGCGCCTGGATCCTCAGCGCGACGGCACCGGCGACTGTGGCGGTCGAGGACATCCGCCTGGACGCCGCGACCTCGATGGCCTGCCTGGTCGCCGCCGATTGACGTCAGGTCCGGGGGGCGGTCGAACCCCGGACTTCCAGCCCGAACGGGAGCAGGTGATCCGATGGGGTGGTCTCGCCGGTCTTGCTGACGCCAATCAGCAGTTCGGCGGCCTTGGCGGCCATGTCGGAGATCGGCTGGCGCACGCTGGTCAGCCCTGGAACGCTCAGCCGGACGCCCGGGGTATCATCGAAACTGACCAGCGACAGGTCGGGCACCCGGATGCCCAGGCGTGACGCGACGTGCAGGGTGGCCAGCGCCATCTCGTCGTTGCTGGCCAGGATGGCGGTGGGCCGGTCAGGCCGTGACAGCAGGGCCTCGGCGGCGATGACGCCGCTCTCGAAGGTGAAGTCACCCGGTGCGATCAGGGCATCCTCGATCGCGATGTCAGCCTGCTTCAAGGCGTCGTGGTACCCGTCCAGGCGCTGTCGACTGGCCTCGAAGCGCGGACTGCCAGCGATGAAGCCGATGCGGCGATGGCCGAGATCGATCAGGTGCCGCGTCGCCTCCGCCGCCGCCGCCCGGTCGTCCATGAAGACGCCGAAACCGACGCCGCTGCCCGGCACCCCCATGCGAACGACGGGGACGTTTCGGCGGGTCAGCATCTCGACCAGAGCGAGGTTCTGGGAATGGGGCGGGGTCAGGATGATGCCGTCCGGCTGCAGCGCCGACAGGATGGCGACCACCTTGCGATCCAGATCGTCCGCCCCCGCATCGACCAGTTCGAACAGCATCCGGTAGCCATGCGCTTCGCACATCAGCATGGCCCCGTGCAGCATCTGGTCGATCCAGTCGTTGCCGCGACCGCTCTGCCAATTGTTGATCGTGTTCTGGCGGTCGTTCAGCGCCACCAGAAGATAGGAACGACTGCCGCCCATCCGCCGCGCCGCCATACTGGGGACGTAACCCAGCGTGTCCACGGCCTTCATCACCCGGTTCTGCAAGTCCTGGGTGACGTTGGGCTCGCCGTTCATCACCCGCGACACCGTCTTGACCGCGACGCCCGCAGCCTCGGCGACGTGGCGGATGGTGACCTTCGACATCGAGCCTCCTGCGACCGAACCGCTCACCGTGTGTTGCACCAATCCCACCCCGAGACGCCAGTCGAAAAACGACCGTTGACAACGTTGTCAAACAATGGCGCATTGAAGGCAAGCGGAATGACCAACGATCCGCATCGGGAGGATGATCCAAATGCGTAACCGTAAGACGGCACTGCTATGCGGCGCGACCCTGGCCTTCGTGCTGCCGGGTCTGGCCATGGCCCAGACGGCGGCCCAGACAGCCAATCTGCCCGCGCCCGCGCCGCAACAGGACGAGGAGGCCGAGGCCGCCGACCTGGGCGAAATCGTCGTCACGGTCGAACGCCGCGAGCAGAGCCTGCAGAGCTACGCGGGTACCGCCGTCGCCCTGACCGGCGAGGACCTGAAGGCTGTCGGCGTCCAGGATATCAGCGATCTGGAGGGCCGCGTGCCCGGCCTGTCGGTCGCCAACAATGGCGGCAATATCGAGATATATATCCGGGGCGTCGGATCGTCGAACAACACCGAACTGGGCGATCCGGCGGCGGCGACCCACTATGACGGGGTCTATCTGCCGCGTCCAGCCGGGATCGGCTCGGCCTTCTTCGACATCCAGCGCGTCGAGGTGAACATCGGGCCGCAAGGGACGCTGCGGGGCCGGAATGCCACCGCCGGCACGGTCAACATCGTGACCTGGAAGCCGGGTCTGAACATCTGGGATTCCAGCGCCGAGTTCGAGCTGGGCAACTATCAGCAGCGGGTGTTCCAGGGGATGCTGAACATCCCGATCGGCGACAAGGCGGCGGTCCGCATCGCCGGATATCACCTGGAGCACGACAGCTATTATGAGGACGTCGGCCCGGCGGGTGTCGGCACCGCCGAGGCGGAGAACAATGATGCCGGTCGCATCCAGTTCCTGTGGGAGCCGACCAGCCGTCTGTCGATCCTGCTGGGCGCCGACTACATCCGCGAGACCGGCACCGGCTATACCGGGACCAACTATGCCAACCCCCTGGGCGAAGGCATCGATCCCGACGACATCGAGGATCCGCGCCGGGTCATCGCCCGGGCCAAGACGCCGGAGCTGAACACCCGTCACTGGGGCGCGCGCGCCCAGATCAACTATGACGGCGACCTGTTCGACATCGAATACACCGCCGGCTATCGCGACCTCGTCTATGACTACAAGGCCGTGACGCCGCTCTCGCCCTTCTATCCGGGGGTGATCGAGAACCTGACAGGACCGGGCGGCATCGGCGAGACGCTGGACAATTTCTCGCAGTTCCAGTCGATCACCGACAGCCAGTCCAAGTCCCACGAACTGCGCTTCTATGACAACGAGGGTCCGTGGATCTGGAGCGTCGGGGCCTTCTATTTCGAGGAGGACCAGTATTCCTTCCTGGGCTCGACCGGCGACCGGGGCCTGTTCTTTCAGGGCGTCGAGTTCAACATGCCCGACGTGGATACCTCGTCCTATGCGGTGTTCGCCGATACGACCTACAGCATCACCGACCGGTTCCGGGTGACGGGCGGCCTGCGCTACACCGAGGACGAGAAGAGCCGTCGCGGCGTGGCGGCCCGCTACGGTTTCGCGATCGGCGGCCAGGACTTCTCCTGCTGCGGCGGCGTGCGCGTCGGGACCGAGGGCTTCGAGTTCGCCGGACGGGACCGCACCATATTCAACCCGGACACCGACGGCAGCGGGAGCATCTCCGAGCAGGAGATCCTCAACTTCTACTTTGACGCCGTGAATCAGTTCGGGCGGCGCGACAATATCGACGACATCTTCAGGAACGGTCCTGTCCCTGGCGGTGCACCGAACCGGCCGCCCTGTCTGGATACGGTCACCGGCGACTTCTTCGTCTGCCCGGCCGACGGCAACGTCAGTTTCGCGGTCCCCTTCACCGGCCAGATTTTCCAGCAGGTCGGCGAGAGCAAGATCGACTTTGTCGACTGGCGTCTGCGTGCCGAGTTCGACGTCACGCCGGACAACCTGCTGTACGGGCTGATCTCGACCGGCAACAAGTCGGGCGGTTTCAACGACAACATCGGCAACGCCGGTCTGGCCCCGACATACGGGCCGGAAAAGGTCACCCTGTACGAGGTCGGATCCAAGAACGAGTTCTACATCGGCGATCTGAAGGCGCGGCTGAACGGTTCGCTGTTCTACAACGACTATGAGGATCAGGTCCTGACGTCGCTCCTGTCGGTGGCCCAGATCGTGGACTTCCTGGGCGGGCCGCAGACGGTGCCGATCCCCGAGGACTCGTCCCTCGCCCTGGTGGTGTCGTACTCGTACAACGCCGCCTCGTCGCGGATCTATGGGGCCCAGTTCGAGGGCGGGATCGACCTGCCCTGGAACATCGGACTGGACTTCAACCTGCTCTACCTCAAGGCCGAAGTCACCGAGGCCGAGGACATCCAGGACTTTCGCTTCCAGGCGGACGTCGCCCCCGACGAGGCCGTGTTCCAGTCGATCGAGGGCAAGACCCTGCCCCGAACGCCGGAATGGCAGTTCAATCTGAACCTCACCCAGGCCTTCCCGACCGAAACGATGGGCCAGTTCGATTACGTGGTGTCGGCCGGTTACCGTTCGGACTTCTTCACCACCATCTTCAACGGCGAGGACTTCCAGCAGCCGAACAACCCGCGTCGTCGCCTGGACGACACGGTCGAGGGCTACTGGACCTTCGACGCCGGCTTCGGCTGGACCCCGCCGGGCGATGGACGACTGCGGTTCGAGGCCTATGTCAACAATCTGACCGACGAGATCCACGAGGCGGCGATCATCATCACCCAGTTCGACAACACCCGCTTCTTCACCCGCCCGCGCACCTTCGGGGCCCGCGTGCGCGTGCAGTACTGATCCGCTGACTTCCTGAGCGGCCACTTCGCGGCGGTTTCCCTTGGGGAGGCCGCCGCTTCTTTTTGTGCGGTGACAGGGCCGGGACGAACGGCCAAGGTCGGCGACGATGCAGACCCCGCCCGCCGACCCGGACGCCCGTTCCCTGACGCCGGTCAGCCCCGGCTTCGTGGCCCTGTACATGGCGGCCCAGGTCGGGGCCTATGTCGCCTTCATCCCCCTGCTGACCCTGCTGCTCCCGCTCAAGGCCGAGGCCATCGATCCGGTCGGGCGGACGCAGATCCTGAGCCAGGTCGCCTTCTGGGGGGCCTTGACCGCAGGGGTGGCCAGCGTGGTCGCGGGCATGATCGGAGACCGGACCCGTCATTGGCCGGGCGGTCGGTCGATCTGGATGATCGCCGGCCTGGTCGGCACGATCGCCAGCTATGTCCTGATCCATGGGGCGACGATGCAGACCAGTCTGATGATGGCGATCGTGGCCTTGCAGATCAGCCTCAACTTCATGCTCAACCCCTTGGCCGCCGTCCTGCCCGAGCGGGTTCCCGGCCCGCAGAAGGGCAGGGTGGCGGGTTTCACGGCCCTGGCCTTTCCGCTGTCGAACCTGTTCGGGGCCCTGGTCATCGGGGTCTGGCTGACCGGCGAGGCCGAGCGGCTGATCACGGTGGTCGGGGTCACGGTGATGATGGTCGTGCCCTTCATCGTGATGACGTTCCGGACCGAGCGCGCCGCGAGGCCCAGCCGGTCGTCGCGCCCCTCGCTCTCGGCCCTGGGCGATCGGGACTTCCTGATCGCCTTCGGATCGCGCCTGCTGGTGCAGACGGCGGTGGCGCTGAACGTCCTCTATCTGCTGTTCTTCATGGACCAGGAGGCAGGCCTCGATCGCGCCCTGCCGGATGTCCGGATCGAGGTCGTCGTCGGCGGCCTGCTGGCGACATCGACGGTGCTGGCGGTCATCGCCGGACTGATCGGCGGCCATGTCGCGGACCGGACCGGGCATCGCCGCACGCTGGTCCTGGCGGGAGCCGCGCTCGTGGCGACGGGAGCGCTGTCGATGACCCTCATGCCGTCCTGGCCCGGCCCCTGGGTCGCCCAGGCGGTGCTCGGGCTGGGCGTCGGCCTGTACGGGATCACGGACGCGGTGCTGGTAGCCGAGGTCCTGCCCAGCCGAGAGGACGCCGGCCGCGACCTCGGCCTGTTGAACGTCGCGGTGACGGCTGCCCAGATGCTGTCGCCGCTGCTCGGCCTCATGGCGTTGAGGCGGTTCGGCGACGATCTTCAGTCTGTTTATGTCGTGGGTGCCGCGCTCGCGCTGCTGGGGGGCATCAGCGTGCTCGCGATCCAACGGGTGCGATGAGGATGCCTGTCGCATCGGGAGCGCGCCTTCAAAAATCGTCCGGCTGGCGCTAAGGGAGACCATGCCCACAGACCCACCCCTTCGGCGGCCCCTGCCGCACCGGCTGTCGGTCGCGCCGATGATGGACTGGTGTGCTAGTTCCACTAATTCAGTAACTTAGCGGGTAGGGTGTGCAAATTTTGCACGTGTTTGTTCACCATCCCTTTCCTTTCGTTCTCACGATTGTTCGCGCGTTGAGGGTGAATCTAGCGTCCACGGCTGACCCGCTGCGCGATATTCCGCGATTGCGCGCCAGGGTCGCCTCAGAGGGGTCGGTGGAGCGCGAGCAGAGTCTGATCCTGACTGAGGCCGTGTAAAAACGTGCCGGGCTAGGGCGGGGCGGAAGTGGCGACGAGGCGCGAAGCGCCTCCTTCTCAGGCTCTGATCGCTTCCATCAACGGCTTGGTACCCAGCACCGCCATCACCCGCTTCATGTTGTAGGCCAGGATGTGGAGGCTGATCTCGGTCTTCACGTTGGGTAGTCGCTTCATCAGGAAGTGGGTGTGGCCCATCCAGGCCTTGATGGTGCCGAACGGGTGTTCGACCAGGCTTCGCCGTTCGCGCATGGCGCGGGGCCTCAGGTCCATTCGGGTTTGAAGGGCATCGATCACCGCCTCATGCTCCCAGCGGGTGACGCGCCGCTCGATGCTCGGCGTGCACTGGGCCTTCAGGGAGCAGCCGGTGCAACTGGCGCGATCCCAGTACCGATGCAGCGTCATACCCTTCTCAACGGTCGTCATGTGATGCGGCAGCAGCGCCCCGGACGGGCAACGGTAGACGTCTTGATCAGGCAGATAGACGAAGTCCTGCTTGCCGAAGCGCCCATTGGCCTTTGCGCCTGACGTCAGCGTCTTTGGCACGAAGGGCGTCGCGCCCAGGGCCTCACAGGCCAGGATCTCCTCGCTGGAGAAGTAGCCCCGGTCCGCCAGCGCATCGAGCCTCTCCACGCCCATAGCCTCCTTGGCCTGACCCGCCATGTTCGCCAGCTGTTGCTTGTCCGACCCGGTCATCACCACCTCATGGGCGACGATCAGGTGATGCTCGCCCTCGACGGCGGACTGGACGTTGTAGCTGACGATGCCGCTCCCCCGACCGGATGTCGCCATGGCGCGGGCGTCGGGATCGGTCAGGGACACCTGGCCGTCAGGTGACGCTTCGACCTCTGCCTCCATGACCTTCAACATCGCCATCTGGGCGCGTAGCCGCTCGACCTTTTGGACCAGCCTCACCGACCGTGCTTCCACGCCATCCCCCTCGTGCCGATCGGCCGTATCGAGGTCCTGCAGATAACTGGCGATGTGCTCGGCGACCTGCTCGATCCGCCGCTTCACCTTGTAGGCCGTGAAGTTCCTGTCGCGGGTGTTCACCGCCTTGAACTTGGAGCCGTCGATGGCCACCAAGGCCGAGCCGAACAGGCCAAGCTGGCGGCACAGGACCACGAACTGCGCACAGGCCGCCTGGATCGCCGGACCATTCTCGCGGCGGAAGTCGGCGATGGTTTTGTGGTCGGGCGCCAGCCGTCCCGTCAGCCACATCAGCTCGACATTGCGCTGCGCTTCGCGCTCCAGCCGTCGGCTCGACTGCACCTTGTTCAGATAGCCGTAGACATAGAGTTTCAGCAGCATGGCCGGATGATAGGCCGGTCGGCCCGTCGCCGCGGGCGTCATGCCCTCGAACCCCAGACCCTTCAGATCCAGTTCGTCGACGAAGACATCAACCACACGCACCGGATTATCCTCGGCCACATAGTCGTCGAGACACTCGGGAAGCAACGTCTGCTGCTGGCGATCGGCACCCTGAACGAAGCGGCTCATACCCACCTCCTGCTGACCCACAGGAAGCTAACCTAATTCGCCCGATCCGAAGGCATTTTCACACAGCCTCG